>JBAYJP010000003.1:0-209875 GCA_041665025.1 Candidatus Magasanikiibacteriota bacterium
CAGGAACACCTACAATACCCTGCTCTCCTCTACCATCTACGCAGGCCTCGCTTCTTTCTTTCAATAAATCTTGCATCTCAACCCACACAACTTCACCTTGAGACTCAAGGTGCGCTCGCAAAGTTTCTTTATCGAGAATTTTTCGCATAGTCTCTTTCCCTATATCTCCACGATTTTGTTCAACCATATATTTTAATTATTATTTAAAAAAATTATTCCTCATCTTTTGCTCTATCTACAAAATTTTTCATTTCTGACAGTCTACATCCTATTATGCGAAGATATTCAACAAACATTGCCTCCTGAGATGATCCCGCATCCTCATGGCCAAATTTATCCCTAAACAGAGACCTTTGAAAGTCTGACGTATTTATCTGATTAAAGAGTTCCTGAATGATGCGATATAATTGCCTCATATCTAGAGCATGCGTGCCAGTATACTGTTCAACGCTACCTTGCAGTGACTGTAAATAATCTGATAATGATACAGTGATATCAGACAGTGGTTGCAGAATTCGGTCTATTTTTTCTGAATCTCTTAATTTAAGTGTCTTTTGTAAATCAATTATTTTTTGAACCTCCTCCAACTTTTTTTTCATTGATGTGACTAATACCTCGGGGTGCAGAATGATGGAATCCAATCTTTTTTCAATCATTTCAAGGTCTTTTCCAAGTTCTATCTCTCGTCGCACTCTAGCTCCAGCTCTACTGAAATCAAAATCGCGATTTTTTTCATCTAAATCTCTGACAGGCTTAAATTCCGACAACAAAATATCTCTTTGTCTGGACAAAGATTGTAATTCTTCGAATGCCCCTCCCGATCCTCCTCGTATACTCATGTTAGCGGAAAAAATTTATTTAACATTCTTATATTTCTTTCCAACTCTTACCCTATTCATTTCTCTATCAATGACTGCTTGTAATTTTGCAAAATCAATATCTTCTATACTCTTAAATTGTTTCATTTGTTCTTCAGCTCGCTGTCGTGCTTGCTCTGCCCGTTCAATATCAATATCTTCTGCCCGTTCTGCATTATCAGCTAAAATAATTATCTCATTATTACTACGAACTTCTAGGAATCCTCCTGCAACTGCAATAATATTTTCTCCATTTTTGTCTTTAATCTTGAGTTCTCCGGCAACTAGAACAGATACAAGTGGTATATGGTGTGGAAGTACGGTAATTTCACCTGTTGTAGTAGGAATAGAAACCTGAAGAATGTCATTTTCATAAACGACCTTCTCGGGCGTAGCGATTTTTAATTTTAAGGTTTTATCCATACTATATTATGCCTTTACTTCATCGATGCTTCCTTTCATATAAAATGCTTGCTCTGGCTTGTCATCATGTTTACCATCGAGAATCTCACGGAATCCACGAACGGTGTCAGCGAGTTTTACATAACGACCTTCTGAACCAGTAAATGTTTCTGCAACAAAGAAAGGCTGCGATAAGAATTTCTGTAATTTACGCGCTCGTTGTACGGTAAGTTTATCTTCATCTGATAATTCTTCCATACCAAGAATGGCAATGATATCTTGCAAATCTTTGTAGCGTTGTAACACACGCTGAACTTCAAGCGCAGTACGATAATGTTCTTCGCCAACAATGTTTGGATCCAAAATTGTTGAACTGGAATCAAGCGGATCAACAGCAGGATAAATACCAAGTTCTGAAAGTGAACGATTCAAAACAACCGTTGAATCAAGATGGGCAAAGGTCGTTGCCGGAGCTGGATCAGTCAAGTCGTCTGCGGGAACATACACAGCCTGCACTGAGGTAATCGAACCTTTTGATGTAGAGGTAATGCGTTCTTGCAAAGCACCCATTTCCGTTGCCAATGTCGGCTGGTAACCTACAGCTGATGGCATACGCCCAAGAAGTGCTGATACTTCTGAACCAGCTTGGGTGAAACGAAAAATGTTATCAATAAACAAAAGCAAATCTTTTCCTTCTTCATCACGAAAATATTCTGCCATCGCAAGAGCAGTCAATGCAACACGAGCACGCGCTCCTGGTGGTTCATTCATTTGACCAAACACCAGTGCCGTCTTACTCAAAACGCCAGATGATTCCATTTCACGATACAAATCATTTCCTTCACGAGTACGCTCTCCTACTCCCGCAAACATTGAATAACCACCATGTTCTTGAGCAATATTGCGGATAAGTTCTTGGATAACAACAGTCTTACCAACACCAGCTCCACCAAACAAACCAACTTTTCCACCTTTTAAAAATGGGCAAAACAGGTCAATAACTTTAATACCGGTTTCCAAAACTTCTGATTTAGTAGATTGCTCTTTGAAATCTGGAGCTGAGCGATGAATAGGATAAAGCTTTTTTGTTTTTGATTCCCCTTTTCCATCAATTGGTGCTCCGACCACATTGTACATGCGACCAAGTGTTTCTGGACCAACAGGTACGGAAATAGGTTTACCCGTGTCTATTACTTCTGTACCACGGCTTAGCCCATCTGTTGTGCTCATCGCAACAGTACGCACCATATTTGCCCCAAGATGTTGTTGTACTTCAAGTACAAGCGTTTTACCGTTTGGCATTTTGGTTTCCAGAGCTGTGTAAATTTCCGGCAACTTTTCTAAAAAGTGGACGTCTGCAACAACGCCGATAATTTGACTAATTGTTCCAATATTTTGAGACATAGTACATTTATTTATTAGGTAATTGATATTAAGCTGTTTAAATATTTCCACATATCACGTAACATTTATCACATAACAATTGATACGTAATACGTGTTATGTGATACGTGATTACCCTAAAGCCGCCGCTCCACCAGCAATTTCCGCAATTTCTTGCGTGATACCAGCCTGGCGTGCTTTATTAAAATTCAAATTTAATTCTTTAATCATATCTTCTGCAGAATCACTTGCATTTCTCATAGCCATCATGCGCGCCGAGTGTTCACTTGCGGCTGACTCCAATGTTGCTTGATAAATTTGTGTCTCAACAAGACGTGGGAGAATAATTTGTAAAACTTCGGTGGTGTTTGGTTCAAACAAGTAGTCATCAATTTCAATTGTAGTGTCGTTCCTTGTTCCTTGTCCCTTGTTCCCTAGTTCATTGATCATTTTCTCTAAATCATGCTCTGAAATTGGCAATACTTGTCTTAATTTAGCTACCTGCGCAATCGTTGATTTGTAATCAGTATAGGCTACTACAACTTTGTCATATTGTTTCTTTTCATATGCGTCAATAATCATGCGTGAAATCGGCAAAACGTCTGCAAGTTTTGGCGTGTCTGAAAAATCACTATATGATGCAATCAAATTATATTTCATTTTTTTTGCAAAATCTGCTCCTTTTTTACCTACTCCAATGACGTCGACCTCAACTGAAGCACTTGGTTCAATAATGCCATTTTCCATTCTTTGACGGCTAATGTTTCGGGCATCTTTCAATTGTTCCGCGGTCTTACGAATAATATTGCTATTAAAGCTTCCGCACAAGCCTCTATTTGAGGTGACAAGAATAACAAGCAATTTGTTAACTTGGCGCACATTGAGTAACGGTAAACTTTCGCGTTCTCCTTTTGCAAGTTTAACCAACAAATCCCAAGCAAGCGTGGCATAGGTACGCGTATTAACCGCTGCTTCTACAGCTTTTCGCATTTTTGCCGCAGCGACCATTTCCATTGCTTTGGTAATTTTTTTGGTACTGCCGACAGACTTGATGCGACGTTTGATTGCTTTGGTATTTACGGGCATAATAATTTGAAAACTACTAGAAAGAATTACTACATTTTTTAATTCTAACCTGCCTGTCTTAATATTTGGCTCAATTCATGCCGGACTTTTAACCAATTCATTCTTACTTCTCTATCATCAGAATCTGGAACTTGATTTAACGAAGTCAGTAACAATTCTTCAGCTCTCACTAAAGATAATTCTTGGTTTGTCAATTTTAAACTCATTTCCGGCATGATTTTGCATATCTCGGTTCCGTCCTTAAGTGCTATCGTTCCTTTACCAATACAGACTACCAAATCTCGTGCTTCTGTTTTAGGTAGATCTACAACAGTTCCGTTGGCTTCTCTCTGAATACTTTTTACATGCACTTGTAGATATAACAAAATTTTTTCTTTACCTCTTAGTAAAAGCGCATCGAATTTCGAAAATTCTTTTTTCCAAAATTCTAAATCAGTCTCGTGGCTTTTCATTGCTTGATCAAATTCGAGTTGCAAGGATTTTTCGCCCCGCATTGTCTCTCGTCTACTATAATACATATTTTACTTCTTAAATTCTGCACACGCATCTTTCATTTCACCTTCAACCTTCTCGTCCCACTCCCCTTTTGCAAGTTTTTCTAATAACACTTTTTTACTCTTCCGAACAAAATCGAGGAATTTATCTTCTGTCACGCGCACATCTTTTACTGCGACCTGATCAAAATAACCATTGGTGACCGCGTAAATAGCAATAATCTGTTCCTCGACCGGCATTGGGGAATATTGTGGTTGTTTCAAAAGTTCTGTCATGCGCTGGCCTCTGTCAATTTGTTTTTTTGTCTCTGGATCAAGGTCTGATGCAAACTGAGCAAATGCTTCGAGTTCACGAAACTGTGCCATTGCAAGTTTCAATTTTCCGGCAACCTTTTTCATTGGCTTAATTTGAGCGTCTCCGCCAACACGTGAAACAGAAATACCAACATTTAGAGCTGGACGAATACCACGGAAAAATAAATCTGTCTCTAAAAAGATTTGTCCATCGGTAATAGAAATAACATTTGTTGGGATATAGGCAGTCACATCACTTGCTTGTGTCTCAATAATGGGAAGCGCGGTAATAGATCCTCCACCATTTTCTTTATTGAGTTTGCACGCGCGTTCAAGAAGACGTGAATGTAGATAAAATACATCTCCCGGATATGCCTCACGCCCTGGTGGACGGCGTAAGAGAAGAGAAATTTCACGATAAGCCCACGCTTGTTTGGTCAAATCATCATACACTATCAAGACATCTTCTCCTTTGTCTGCAAAGTACTCTGCCATTGCAACTCCTGCATAAGGTGCAATAAATGCCATAGATGCCGGGTCAGACGCGCCAGCCACAACAACGGTCGTATATTCCATAGCTCCTGCTTCTTGAAATTTTGCAACAATACGAGCTATTTTTGATTCTTTTTGTCCAACTGCGACATAAATACACTTCATATTCTGGCCTTTTTGGTTGATGATTGCATCAATCGCAATAGCTGTTTTGCCAGTCTGGCGATCACCAATAATAAGTTCGCGCTGTCCGCGTCCAATAGGAATCATAGCGTCAATTGCTTTGATACCTGTCTGTACCGGTTCATGAACCCGCTCACGACTCATAACGCCTGGGGCAATTTTCTCAACTGGATAAAATTCTTTTGTCACGATTTCACCTTTTCCATCTATTTCTTGGCCAAGCGCATTTACTACACGCCCAACAAGTTGCTCTCCGACAGGAACTGACAAAATACGTCCGGTCCGTTTTACCGTATCTCCTTCTTTGATTCCTTTATATTCACCCAAAATCATAGCACCTACAGTCTCTTCTTCGAGATTGAGTGCTACTCCCAAAATTCCGCCAGGAAATTCAAGCATTTCTTGTGCTTGACAGCTTGTGAGGCCATTCATGCGTGCAATGCCATCCCCAACTTCAATGACAGTCCCAATCTCCTCAACCTGGACAGTTTTTTCAAATGAGGCAATGTGTTTTTTGAGTTCTTCCACAATAGAATTTGTCGACATAGTATTATATATTAACAATGTTATATTTTATCACTTATCACCTATCATTTATCATAAAAAAATGATAAATGACATATAATATTTTATAAAACAAGACTTTTCCTAAAAGATAATAATTGTGTCTTCAACGATCCATCCAAAATTTTATCTTCCAATTTTACTTTTACTCCACCAATCAGGCTCTCATCAATATGCATGACAGCCTCAACTTTTCCACCAAAAGCTTTTTTAATATGTTCAATAGATAAATTTTCCAACTTTCGAGCAGAGGTAATCTCCATTTCGATAATACCTTCTTGTTTTTTTGAATATTTTTCAAATTCAACAATAATGTTGCTAGATTGTTTCAATTTTCTATCACGAACCAATAGCTTTACAAACACCTCAAGCGCCTGTTTCAAATCAGCACCTTTCAAATTTTTGGTGATTTCATACAATGCCTGTGCGTATTGTTTGTTTGATGATTTTTTCATATTTTTATGATCGTTTAGGAAAATCTAGTATATCACCCGTTCTACCTTCTGCGCCATGTTCCTTCCTCATCTCATCCATCAACAGGTCTGCCGCGTGTTCCATCATGTTATCAGTGACACCTTGCGCGACTTCCTGTGATAACCCTTGTGAAACCATACGCCTACGCAATTCATCAAAAATACGAGCTAAATTAAGATTAATATCTCTCATAGTTTCACCTATTCTCAACTCGTCAAAAATTTCTAACAATTCTTTTTTGACACGCTTAGCAATTACCCGATCTATACTATCCGGAAATTGACCATTCCTTTTTAGTATTTCATCAATAACTCTACTAAATCTTGCCTTCCTCATTGTTGTAAAAATTTTATCAACCACATTACTATATCAATAGTTATTATTATAGTCTCTTGGCTTCTCTATTTTTTTAATCCTTTCAAACTATCTTCGATTATCTTTTTATCTTTCTCACTGTCCATCTTTTCACCCAACACTTTTTCTAACGCCATGACAACTAGATCGGCTGTTTCTGACTTTATATCTTCAACCATTTTTTCTTTTTCATTTTGAATTTGATGTTTCGCGCGCACAACAAGCCCTTCAATTTCTTCTTTTGCTTTCAATTTCATATCTTCACCCAGCTGTTTTCCTTCTGTATGAGCACGTTCAATAAGTTTGTTTGCCTCGACTTTTGCGTCATCAAGACGTTCTTGATATTTTTGTTCACTCATGACAAATTTTGTTTCAATTTCTTTTGCTTTATCAAGACTCTCATCAATTACATTTTTTCGTTCTTCAAGCTTTTTGGTTAGTGGTTTTAAAATCAGAAACCATACAATTGCAGCGACAATGGCAAAGTTTAGTAACTGAAATAAGAACAGTTGAGTATTTAAACCAAGTGATGCAGCGACACCACCTTCGGTTGCTGTTTCTGTTTTTTGTTCGGTTGTTATTTCTATTTGTGACATAAATCAGTGATCAATGATCAGTGAACAATAACCCTTTTTTGATCACTGATCAAAGATCATTGATCACTGTTCACTGAAAATATTTTATAAGTATTCCTATTCAGACGGATCACGATGACCCGCCTTCAAGAATTACTTCAATGTGAATACGACGACGAGCGCATAAATAGCAATAGCTTCAGCAAACGCAGCGCCGAGTAGCATTGGGACAAACAATTTTCCAGCTGATTCTGGATTTCGACCAATAGATTCCATAGCTTTGGCAACTAATTTACCGATTGCCATAGCTGGAAAAAATCCGCCGATTGCCATGGTGAAAGCTTTTGCCATCACCACGATAGATTCATGTGCGAGACCTTCCATATATTACCTCTTGTGATACCAATCCGAGACGAAGAGAAAAGGTTGTTTTACTTCGGGATGAGTATCAATTAGATGAATAAACCTCTCTATGATTGTAATCTTTTCCACCCCAGGCGGACCCGCCTTGGGCGGGTAATCTTACAATCTTTTAATCTTTCACAGCTCAAGATTGAAAGACTAAAAGATTAGAAGATTGTGTTTAAAATACTCAGTGCTCCTCCGTCCCATGCGGTTCGCTACTTGCTACAGTCAAATATACAATGGTAAGCATTGCAAACACGGTGGCTTGTATCAATCCAACAAGCAATTCAAGCAACATAAATGGCGCAGGCACCAATGCGGCAACCAAAGCGCTAATCACTGAGATTAACACTTCTCCAGCAAAAATATTACCAAACAAACGAAGCGACAGCGAAATAACTTTTGCAACTTCTGATACAATTTCGATTAGCCCAACAGCAAATTCAATAACTGCAGTAAGAATAGCGACAGGACCTTTTCTAATACTTTTTACAATATTTCCTATTTGGATAAATTTTCCTATGTGGGTAAAGAATCCAATACTGAAAAAAGCAAAGATGTGAGAAGATAACACAGATACAAGAGCCATCGATACGGTCAAATTCAAATCAGTATTAGCCGGACGCAGAAGCATGGTGTGTCCATACAAAATACTGCCGGTACCAGGCAAAAGTCCAAGCCAATTTGAAAGCAAAATAAAAAAGAAGATCGATCCAACTACTGGCAAAAACCGAATGGTCTTTTTCCGATCTCCGGTCACTTGATCAAAATAGCCCAAAACTGATTCCAAAATATATTCGCTCGCATTCTGCAACTTACCCGGTCGCATGCGCACATTGCGCCGAATCATAATTCCAAGCACCAAAAAAATAAGAATTGCCAGCCATGCGTTTATCATGGTGTTGGTTATCGTAATACTGCCAATATGAAATACGGCCTCTGGAGCTAGTGTGGGAATATG
Source organism: Candidatus Magasanikiibacteriota bacterium (assembly GCA_041665025.1). Lineage (GTDB taxonomy): Bacteria > Patescibacteriota > Patescibacteriia > Magasanikbacterales > UBA922 > JBAYJP01. The sequence continues at coordinate 8,525 of JBAYJP010000003.1, forward strand.
TATCTCTGCGGACATACGTACTTTTCAACTAATAATCTTTAATCTTCAATCTTGAGTCTTAAAAATGTAAAGAAGATTCAAGACTTAAAATTCAAGATTATCCTTCTTGGAGTTTTTATCTTTATCTAACTGTTCGTATTCTTTCCCATATTGTTTGGCTTTTTTATAAATTAGCTTACCAGACAACACTGCCGCAAGTACAAATCCTCCAATAGTAAACCACGGCGCGTATCCATATTTACCTTCCAACCACTGGCCTGCAAGCACAAAAAGAATAATAGGAACTGCGATAGTAGCACCAAAATCACCGACGATCCGAAGACCCATGAGCATGTACTTTCTATCTTTTGGATCTTCTGGCAATGAGGACATACAAATAATAGAGGAATCCTATAGTTACTCCTCGGCTCGGGAAAGCAAAAGCGATTTTGCTTTCCTCTCGCCTGCGTCGTAAATAAAAGGGCGGTATCCTCCAAAACGCCCGTATTTTACTCTCTTTTATTGAATACGTCAACAGTTTTATTTTTTTAATCTTGTGAATAAGTCCTTAGTGTTTTTTTCAACAATAAATGATACATCATCAATACTTTTTTCTCTTATTTCAGCAATTTTTTTTGCAACCTCCTCAACCATCCACGGTTCGCATCGTTTTCCACGGTACGCCTGGGGAGCTAAATATGGAGCGTCAGTTTCAACAAGCATCCTATCAAGTGGACAATTTTTTACCACTTCCAACAATTCTTCTTGTGGTTTTGGGTCTGTTTTTTTTGGTGGAAAGGTAATAACTCCAGTAAATCCTAAATAAAAACCCATGTCTAGATATTGCTGTGCATTTTGCCAGTTTGATGTATAACAATGAATCACACCAGACAGAACATTCCTCTCCTTAGTTAAGGAGAGGATAGGTGAGGTTGTTTTTACGCGAACAACCGCCTCTGTCTCCTCCTTAACTAAGGAGGAGAACTCTCTAAGTAAGTTAATCATCTCTTCGTGAGCATCACGTACATGAATTACCAAAGGTAAATCATGTTTTTGTGCAAACTTCACTTGCTTCAAAAATATTTCTTTTTGCTTTTCCAAAATCTCAATCTTAGTCTTGTTCTCGGGCATGTGATATAAATCAATTCCACATTCCCCAACTGCAATAACTTTTTCTGACTGAGCAAGCTCATCATAATATGATTCGTCAAAATCTTCTTCGCGAGATACAAATGAACTTTCTTCCTCATCGACATGAGTTGGAAAGAGATGAATAGGATGCAAACCAATCGTCGCATATACATTATCAAACTTCTCTGCAAACTCAACAGCTTTCTTGCTTGTATCTTTTTGCGTACCCACCGTATTCATCACGACATTCTTCTCCACACAACGAGAAATGACCTCAAGAAAGTCATTTTTGTATGCGTTGAATTGGATGTGGCAATGGGAGTCAAACATGGAAACTTTAATGTATGTAATTTATTGTTGATTCCAACATCCTCACCGCATCTGGCATCAAAAACCATAAAATTTCAGCGACACTTGTAACATACGGCGCAACTGTAGAAGCTACCACCATACTCATAATCCTTTCAGATAAGGGGAATCGTTCAATAAACAAAAGAATCAACCCAACAGTAACAACCCCTTCAAATAAACCTAAAGCAAGTCCGAGTAAACGGTTCAGAGATTTGATAAAGGGGAGGCGGGTGATAATACTCAAAAATTTATCTACAATCCAAAATAAAAATCCAACCAAACGGTTGATAATAAAAAAGGCGACAATAAACATGAAAACGCGCGAAGTATTTTCTGGCCATCCAGTCACCCGAATAAGCCATTCTGCCATAGGTTCATAATATCTGCTTGCCAAAAAAGCTCCAAGCAACGTACCAACCAATGAACCCAACGTATGGACAAATCCAAACCAAAAACCTGCCATTGCAAATCCTCCAACGAGTACGAGGAGGATGATGTCGAAGAGAGACATACGAAAAAAATTTAAATTTGAAATTTTGAATTTTTAAACAATTTTTAATTTAATAATTATAGAATTTTAAATTGTTTCGAAATTTTAAATTCAAAATTCGAAATTATTTCTCTAACCGTGGGAATAAAATCTCTCCTTTTTTAATATTCATCCCTGGCTTCATCCCTCCCCAATTTTTTCCATTTTGTGAAATATCAACCGATTCAGAGGGAACACCCAGCTGAGATAATATCTTTTCAGCCGCGCTTGGCATGATAGGCAATAAGGCAAATGCTATATGGCGCAGATTTTCTACAAGCCGGTACAACATAGCAGAAATATCCTCACCTTTTTTTGCCCTTTCCCATGGCTTTTGTTCAGAGATAATAGTATCCTGGCGTGTAACACAGTCGAGAATTACATCAACAGCCACATGAAATTTATAACTGGCAAAAGCATTCTCATATTGGTCCCAGAATGTAGCAACAGTATTTGCGTCGTCATGTCGTGGCGGCATATCTGGCACAACACCATTGTTATATTTTTCTATCATGGTAAGCACGCGCGAAGTGAAATTGCCAATTCCATTTACTAAGTGAGCGGTGTAATACTCTTCAAATTGGTCAAATGAAAAGTCATTATCATTGTGTGCATTAAATGCGCCAAGAAGGCAAAAACGCACCGCATCTACGCCATATTTTTCTACCAAATCAAAAGGATCAATTACATTGCCAAGTGACTTGCTCATCTTTTGTCCTCCAGAAGTAATAAAACCATGTATAAATATTTGCTCAGAAGTGGGCAGACTTGCAGACATAAGCATGGCCTGCCACATAGCACTTTGCTGACGCAAATTATCTTTTCCGGCAACTTGTATACCCGGCCAACAGGATTCATATGTCTCGATATTATCAGGCCAGCCAACTGCAGAAATATAATTTACCAATGCATCAAACCATACATACATCACGTGATCAGGATCATTGGGGACTTGTACGCCCCATGGCATTTTTTGTTTCAGACGCGAGATGCTAAAATCTTGTAATCCGCTTTCAACAAAATTTTTTATTTCGAGCAAACGATACGAAGGGACAACTAAATGAGGATGTTCTTCATATAATTTTAATAACGCCTTTTGATATGCGGAAAATTTAAAGAAATAATTTTCTTCATGTATCAATTCAAGCTCCATATTTGGGTGTATTGGGCATTTGTCATCTTCCAATTCAGAATCAGTCTTCTCCATTTCGCATCCGACACAATATTTTATGGTGTAATTCTTTTTATAAATATCTCCTTTTTCATGACACTTCATCCAAAATTCTTGCGCAGCTTTTACGTGGTGTTCATCTGTAGTACGAATAAAATTTGTATAGCTCAAATTCAATGATTGTTTGAGTGCATCAAATTTTGCCGCGTATTCATCTACATATTGTTGGGGTTCCTTACCTTCGTCTAAAGCTTTGCGATAAATTTTTATGCCATGTTCATCTGTTCCCGTATTAAAAACTACCGTTTCTCCAAGCAAACGATGATACCGCGCTATGGCATCAGCTTGCACAATTTCAAGAGCAAAGCCAATATGGGGTTTGGCATTGACGTAAGGCAAGGTAGTGGTGATATAGTAATTTTTCATAGTAGTAACTTGTAATTCGTAACTAGTAATTAGCTATTTGTGTTTCGGTAGATCGTATTAATCCATTAATTAATTTAATCACGTCTACTGATTTAATCCATAATATTTTTGATTGTTCACCCGAAATGTATTGCAAATCTTTTGATATAAATAAAAAATTTTGAATTTCTGCCGCAGAACCACGCGCTTGATAATAAAATCTTACCTTATCTTTAAAATGAAAACGAGCAAATCCTTCAGCGATATTTGCAGTGATTGAATATACTGCACGTCGCATTTGACTGATAATTCCATACAGCTCATCTTTAGGAAAATCCTTTGTGATTAAATATATTTCTAATACAAGGTCATGACCTTTTTTCCATGCATCTAACTCATAAAAGTTATGTATTTTCATAAGACCATAATAAGCAACTCGTAAATAGTAATTCGCAACTAGTTACTAATTACGAGTTACTAATTACTTATCACTAAAACAAATTCGCCCTTATTAGAAATGTCCTGTTTTTGTATTTCCTGAATCGTTCCTCTATAAATACTCTCAAATTTCTTTGTAAGTTCACGACAGATGCAAATCTGCTGGTCTTCTTTCAAGACTGCTACGAGCTCTGACAAACATTTCATTATTCTATGACTTGATTCATAAAAAGCAACTGTATACTCGGCTTTTGCAACATCTTCAAAAAAGCTTTTTCGTCCTTTTTTATGCGGAGGAAATCCCATGAACAAAAATTTGTCTGTGGGAAAGCCCGAAATACTCAAAGCAGTAATGACTGCACTAACACCGGGAACTGGTACAGTTGGTATGTGGTATGTGGTATGTGTTACGTGAGCAACGAGCTGGTTCCCCGGATCACTAATCCCTGGCGTCCCCGCATCGGTGACTAATGCAATATTCTTTCCACTTTCAAGCATTTGCCTTATCTCTTGTATCTTTTTTTCATCGCTATGATGATGATAACTCACCAAACTTTTACTAATTTTGAAATGAGCAAGTAATTTGCTCGTCACACGCGTATCTTCACATAAAATAACATCAACACTCTTGAGCGTCTCAAGCGCGCGCAGTGTGATATCATCTAAATTACCTATGGGAGTTGCGACAATGTAGAGAGTACCAGTATTCATAATGCACGTAGTTTAGCAAAAAAAATATTATTTGACAAACTATTTACATAGTTCGAGCAAGCCACTTTCTCTTCTCTCACAACGCAAATCATTCCCTTACCCCTTCTCTTAAAAAGAGAAGTGGAATCGGATACTATATCAATCTGGACTGTGATTATACCTTGTTAGAGCAACCCACCCTCTAACTCCCTCTCTTAAAAAGGGAGGGAGAATCGAACAATATATCCCTCCTCCCTTTTTAAGGGAGCCTGCCTACCGGCAGGCAGGGATAAGAGGTGGGTTGCTCGAGCACCACAAAAAGACAAACCCCGAACATTTCTGTTCAGGGCTATTCCACTAGACACATTATATATAATATGCACAATGGGGTCTCGGCACGCGCTGGTCGTTCGGTTGAACGGGCGCATGCCGGAATTGCGTTCTTCACGCGGGACGAACCGTTCCGACCGAAGTCGAACTGGCTCGTGAAAGAACAGAAGGAACGGGGGTCAGGGGCGTGTGCAACACGCGACCGGGGCGATCGGCACACCCAGCCAATCGATGCCATAATCCACGGGGTTGACGTATCCCATGTACTCGACGGGCAGACGGCTCCCGTTCATGGGGTTCACGCAGAAGCAGTCCACCTGCGTGTTCGCATACTGCGGTGGTTCAAAGGGCTCCACGTACAAGGCATATTCTCCCTGAAATTCTCCCTCAAGGACTTCACCTTCCATCACGAGGAAACAAACTTCGTCTGAGGTCGAACCCCAGTATAGGTCGCGGTATATTTCGTCAGCAAATACCGAAGCTCCTGATGATTTGAGGTGGGCACGGTCCCAGATCGTGTACACTGTATCGCCTGCCTGCACCTCACACCCATATCCAAACTGGGCGATGATGCACTCGCCGCTTTGGCAGTGGCCGTAGATGAAGCCCTCATCGTCTGTGTCAAAGCAGGGCGACCCATCGGGAACGTTCGTGCCGTCCCAGTATCTGAAACAGATCGACTCCCGACTCTCGCAGATGTTCGTAGTGAGGTTGCAGCCCATGTCACCCGGGCAATCGGCATCCATCAGGCACCCGTTCACAACACACGTGCTCGCGATGCACATGCCGTTCGGGCATTGGGTTCCGTCGGCCATCCCCTTGTAGTAGCACTCGGAGGTCTGGTTGTTGTACAGGTAGTCTGTGCAGGGCACCGAGTCGGGAGAGATCTCCCCAGTACCCTCGCAGAACGACGCGTGACCGAGGCAGAGCCCGGCCCACTTATCGCCGTAGCACTGGTCCTCCGTCGTGTTCGAATTGCCGTCATCGCAGACGGCGCCCTCCTCCATGTAGTTGCGAACGCACCTTCCGGCGTCGCAGGTGTTGATTTCGCATTCGTTGTCCACGCCGCCGCAGTCCGCATCGGAGTAGCACTCGGGCGTGACCTCGATCGGCACCGGATTGCACCGCGGGGAACCACCCGCGGCGATGAAGATGCCCAGGACCACCAGCGCCGCCAGCTTCGCCGCCTTCATGGATACCCTCCATCGTGAAGGCACAAGGGACACGGAAACGCTGAATCTCAGACGCTCCGTCTTTCCCCCATCCCAAAAACACCAAAATGTCTCTGCGTGGAAAAAAGACCCAAAAACGCTTTAATATTGCATAATTTTTAACCTTTGTCAATAGATGGTCAGATGTGGTATACTTTTGACATTACAAACCTATAATACTGTATATTTATGTCCCCCACCCGCAAACACCTTTCTTTTTCTACTTTTTTTTCATTTGGTCTCTTAATAACACTATGCACTCCTTCTCTATTACACGCTGAATTCAACCCGAACTTCATCATCTCAGACGAAGAAATGCAAGAATACAATAGTATGAATCGAGTGGATATACAGGCATTCTTGAATGATAATGGCGGATATATACGAAATTTAAGAACATTTGACTGGGAAGGACAGGATAGATCTGTCGCAGACATTATTTATAGTGCGGCTCAAGACAGTAAAATTAATCCTAAATATATTTTGGTAAAACTCCAAAAAGAACAAAGCCTCATAACCGACCCCGACCCAACACAAAAACAACTTGATTGGGCAACGGGTTATGGCGTATGCGATAGCTGTTCTATGGATGATCCAACTATTCAAAAATATAAAGGATTTGGCAACCAGGTTGATAGAGCCGCAGGTATTATGCGCTGGTATTATGATCACGTAAATTCAGAATCATGGATTAAGCGCCAGGGTACTACCTATGCAATAGATAGTACAAATATTACGCCAGCAAGTTTTGCTACTGCTTTTCTCTACACATACACACCACACTTGCATGGAAATGAAAACTTTTGGAAATTGTGGCAAAAATGGTTTGACCAGGTATACCCAGATGCTTCGTTAATTAAGTCTCCTGATGATTCGACGATTTATGTGTTACAAGATGGAAAACGCAGACCATTCAAAAATATGACTGCACTTATCACGCGCTATGATCCAAAATTAGTTTTGACAATTCCATCATCCGAAGTTGCTAGGTATCCAGAAGGCACGCCTATTAGTCTACCGAACTACGCTATTGTAAAACAAGGTTCAAATTATTATTTGCTTGATTATGATTATATACGACCTTTCACATCATATGACGTAGTGAAAAAACTTGGCTATAATCCAGATGAAATAATTGAAGTGACAAGCGATGACATCGCTGGATATTCCAGTGGTCCTTCGATCAGTACCGAAACAAAAAATATTTTAGGTCGAATTATCAAACTCAAAGAAACCAAGGATGTTTATTATATAAAAGACAGTACCTACTTCCCCATTGCCGACCCACTCGTCGCACAAATTAATTTCCCCAATCTACCTGTAGAGCAAGGTACCATTGCCGAGCTGAGTGGACTTACTCGCGGTGAAACATTAAAAATAAAGGAAGGAACACTGTATGGCGTCAAAGGGTTTTCTGAAATATATGTTGTCGAAGGCGGGGAACGAAGACATATCGCATCTGAACAAGTATTTACCGGCCTTGGCTATAAATGGGAAAATATCGTGTGGGTAAATGAATATGCAAGTGATGTGCTAGAAAATGGACAAGCGTTGTATCTTCGCTCCGAAAGTCAACAAAGCAATACAAATACCACTCCTGCCCCACAGCAAGAGCAAGAACCAACATCAAACCCGGTTGATGACATGGTACGCACGCCTGCTGACCAATTGAGCTATGTCGGGCCGCAATTTAATACAGCGATAGACGCATACATCGTATCTGACTATGACACAGGTGAGACGGTTGCGGGAAAAAATATAAACTTTGTCCGCCCAATGGCTTCGCTGGCAAAAGTAATGACAGGATATCAGCTCCTGCTTGATGGCGTTGGAATGAATCATACAACAACATACAATCCTTCAATTCACCGAGCGACGTACCATAACTTTCGGGTGGCTGAAGGAGAAAAATTCTATAACAAAGATTTGATGCTTGCCATGCTTGTATCCTCTATCAATACTCCTGCCCGAATGCTCGTGAATAGCAATGAAAATCAAGAAAATACTTTCATTGCTCGCATGAATACCACCGCACGATCATGGGGTTTAGAAAAAACTACTTTTACAGATACGTCAGGATTTGATACAGGTAATGTAACCACCATCGAAGAATATTCAAAACTTTTTTCTCGTGCAATAAAAAATAATTCATTACGCGAATACCTTGCCATGGCCTCATACCAATATGACGAGCTATTTGATGTGGATGGCAAACCTCACCATAGCGATACTCATAGTAATATGCTTGTGGGGAAAACCGGACTCCCCTATTCTATCATTGCAAGCAAAACGGGATACACCTATGATGCAGGTACATGTCTTGCTATGATTATAAAAAGAAATTCAGATGGAAAAGAATTTGTTGTAGTAACTATGGGCAATCCTGATTTCAATACGTACACGCGTTTTGATGAACCAGATCGTCTGGCACGATGGGCAGTACAGACGTTGTGAATTGATAAGATTAAAAGATTGTAAGACTAAAAGATTAATAAAATGCCATAATTTATTCTCTACATTATAACTTGAAACTTTATAACTTTTAACTTCGTTGTATGTCTCTCGTATTTGCAGCTATTACACCTCACCCCCCATTGCTTATCCCAAATATTGGAGGAGATGAAATAAAAAAAGTAAAAAAAACGCAAGAGGCTTTTGCTAAACTTGAAGAAGAACTCTACTTAAGCAAACCACAAATCATTGTGATAATTTCTCCTCACGGGAAATTATTTAGCGACATGTTTACCGTAAATGCATTTACGGAATTTAAGTGCAATTTCAAAGAATTTGGCGATTTTTCTACCACACATGAATGGAAAGGCGCCCCAGATTTAGCTGCGCGCGTCATGCATATGGCAAATATAGGACATATTCCTCTTCAAATGGTAAGTGGAAAGGAAATTGATCATGGTGCGGGAGTACCTTTGCACTACTTAAGTGCTCACTTGCCTGAAATAAAAATTCTCCCCATTGGATATAGCAATCTTGATACAAAAAGCCATCTTGATTTTGGAAAATTATTGAAAGAAGCATGTATGGAAACCGATAAGCGCGTCGCACTTATTGCGTCTGGGGATCTTTCTCATGGACTTACCACAGACGCACCAGCAGGATTTAAAAAACGAGGGAAAGAATTTGACCAAAAGTTAATTGAACTTCTCGAATCGCACAACACCACTGGCGTTGCAACACTTGATTCAAAATTTGTAGAAGAAGCGGCAGAATGTGGATATCGCTCTATTCTTATACTTCTGGGCGCTCTTCAAAATATGGATTTTAAATTCAAAAACTACGCATACGAAAGTCCATTTGGGGTTGGATACCTCACTGGTGAATTTGTATTTGAATAAACTTCAATCCTTGACATTGCATCCATATTTTGCTTTAATACACTGCTTTTTTGTAAGATACCCGTATATGGATGGTATTTCTAATATACTCAAAAAAGAGCCGGTCAAAAAAGACCAAAATAAAAATATACACTCAGAAATCCACTATTGGGCTGACGTGATATCCTCTGCATTTGGAGAACGTAAAAAGTTTGGCATGTACCTGGGGGTTATCAAACGTATTGGCGTGTCCCGTGCACGCCAAATTTTTGGAGAAATTCAAGAGTCAAACACGTCCAATCCCGGAAAGCTTTTTGTCTGGAAAAGTAGTGAGAAAACAACGAACGACGAACAACCACCAATAAAGTAGAGAATTAAATGACAGTTGGTCGTTGTTAGTTGTATATATATGTTAAAAATAGTGACAATCCCAAACAAAAATCTACGCACACGGTCTACAGAAATTGACCGCGATATTTTGTTATCAAAAGAAATCCAAAAATTCGCACAAGATATGATACCTATGATGTATAAGGCTGACGGCGTAGGTCTTGCCGCCCCGCAAGTCGGCAAAAATATTCGTTTGTGTGTGATAGGGAAAGAAGGAATTAAAAAAGATTCAAAAGCAACTGTTTCAAAAAATGAGGATTTAATTTTGGTAAATCCGGTGTGGGTGAAAAAAAATAAGAAGAAAAATTCAGATGTAGAAGGATGTCTTTCAGTTCCCAAAACTTTTGGGTCAGTTTCACGATATAGTGATATTCATGTCACTGCGCTTGATAGCAATGGCAATCCCATGACTTTTGATGCACATGGTTTTTTTGCGCGCGTTATCCAACATGAAGTAGATCATTTGGATGGAATACTTTTTATAGACAAAGCAACTAACATATATACAGTAGATTAATTCACCTAATTACCTAATTCACCTAAATGTCTAATGAAATTTCAAATACCAAATTTAGACATTTTGAATTTTATTAGGTGAATTAGATACTAGATGAATTAGGTGAATTTATGACTTACAAAAAAATTAAAACCGTTTTTTTTGGTACGCACAATTTTGCTGAAACAATTCTTGAGGGAATAGCCAACAGTCCTTTATTTGATGTGCAATTAGTAATTACTCAACCCGACCGTCCAGTTGGCCGCAAACAAGAACTTCAAGTTCCCCCAGCAAAACTTCTCGCACAAAAATATAATATTCCCGTAGAGCAACCAGCCTCACTAAAAAATTTCAAATTTCAAATTTCAAATTTCAAATTATCCATTGTAGCGCAATATGGCCTTCTCATACCACCTCATATTTTAAATGCACCTCAACATGGAACTATCAACGTCCACACTTCGCTCCTCCCCAAATACCGCGGCGCCTCCCCTATCCAATCAGCTCTGATAAACGGCGAAACTGAGACAGGGGTTACTATTATGAAAATGGATGTTGGACTCGATACTGGTCCTATTTTGCTTCAAAAATCGCTTATTATTGACCCAGATGACACGTATACCGACTTGGATAAAAAGCTTGCTGTACTAGGCGTACAAGGGCTTGAGGAAGCCATTCCGCAGTATATTGAAGGCAAACTTAACCCAGTACCACAAGATGATTCAAAAGCTACTACGTGCAAACAGCTTTCACGCGATGATGGGCGTATTGATTGGAATAAAACTTCCCAAGAAATTTATAATCTGTACCGAGGTCTAACTCCGTGGCCGGGCGTATGGACCATGTGGCAGGACAAACGACTCAAACTTTTGAATATAAAACCAGTAAAAGATAGTATCTCTGCTGGTCAGGTTACAGTTAAAAATGATATACTACTCATCGGTACATCAAATGCTTCTATTCAAGTTCTAGAACTCCAACTTGAAGGCAAACCAAAAATGGATGCAAAGATATTTTTGAATGGTTATAAAAATATAGTTAGTTCAATATTAAAATAGAACGCGAATTAAACGAATCAAACGAATTAGAACAAATTCGTTAATATTCGTTAAATTCGTTCCATTTGTGTTCTATTAAAACCTATGCAGGAACGATTAACCACACGCTCAATTTTCTATAGTTGGCGGACGGTCTTGCTTATTGCATTATTCTTTGGCATCCGTATTATATCTTTCTACACATCAGAACAACCCTATATTCAGGGTTTTTTGGTATTTTGTGTCATGATGCTACTTGGACTTACATTTTTCAAAAGTCCTTCTACAGCCTGGGGCTTGATTATGATGGAATTATTTTTAGGCGGTTCAGGACACATGCTTGAATTTTTTGGATTATCTTTACGTACGGTCATGATATTGGTTTTTTTATTTTTGTGGATTATTTATTCGCTTACCACACGAGAATCAGAATTAAAAGTTTTTTTCACTCACAACCTATATCTTGTACTTGTACCCATGGCTCTATTTATTGTATTTTCTTTTTTTGTCGGCATGGCTCACGGACATGCAGTACGAAATATTATCCAAGATGCAATCCCTTTTGTATTTTTTCTACTTTTTCTCCCCGCGTACTACTTATTTAATAATGATAAAACAAAAGAACTATTTATCCGCCTCATTGGGGTATTTATCATCAGTTCTGCGCTTTTTTCATTATATACATTCACACTTTTTTCTACAGGACTGTCAAAACTACATGGGCAATATTATACATGGTTTCGCGATGTAGCCATGGGAAAAATTACCGAAGTAACGCCATTTTTTTATCGTGTTGTTACACCAGAACACCTACTTATTCCACTCATTGTACTTATCATCTGCAGTCTTCTCATGAAAAATGAAAAACATCACAACATGTGGCGATTTTTATTTATCATGTGTTCTGTAGTTCTGATGCTCAACTTTTCACGAGCATATTTGCTTGGCATTGCGGTTGGATTTTTATTTTTATTATATAAACATACATTCAAACGCTGGATTATTGTTAGTGTGTGGAATGCAACTATAATGGTCCTTATTTTTATGAGTATTAATATTCTTTTCAGCTTTGGAAAAAGTTTAGGACTAGAGATTGTAGGCATACGATTGGGAAGCTTTGTAAATCCAACAATGGAGGTAAGCACCAACACCAGAATCGCTCTCCTTGAACCCATATTTAATATAATAGAAGATCATCCTTTTATAGGAAATGGTATAGGGTCAAGTTTCAGTTATCTCAATCCATATACCAATACCACACTTATTACACGAAATTATGACTGGGGATATTTGGAAATGTGGGCAGAGCTCGGTATTCTGGGCGCTATATGGTTTATTATTTTAATCGCAGTTCTCATATTTGAATTAATAAAAAAAATCCGTGAAGTCTCGGATTTCCATGATCTCTATGTTGGCCTGCTTGCCGGCATTATTGCCATCCTGATTATGAACGTCACAACGCCCGTGTTATTCCACGTCCTGGGCATTTTCTATCTAGCCTTTGTCATGGCGTTTATCAGCAAGCCAATAAATATATTTGATGAGGTGGTAACAGTGTTATACAGAATATTCAATAAGCTAAAGACGTAAGATATTAGAAGATATTATGTTTCTTCAAAACAATATTCTTCGCTTCCTCATATTTTTTTACTCGAGATTTAATCCATGGTAAATAACACCATGGTTTTTTATACGTAAACGAGGGAAGCCAGCTACTCATAGTCCCTCCGCCTCTGATACAAAAAAGATACTCATCAAACCACACGCCTTTCTTTCCATGTTCTCCCATGGTGAGCCACAAGTCCCAATCCTGAAAGCGCTTCAATGCTTCATCCCATTTAATTATATCTTTTCTTCGAATCAAACTTGTCGTGTGTATATAATTATTTTTTTTCAATGCGTCTAAATTAAATTGTTGCGCTTTCATTTTTTTTGACATTGGCAGTAATGTAAAATTGCAATATACGAAACTCGCCTCATTATTCTTTTCTAAAACTTCAACCATTTTTTGCAGCATGTCTGGCTCTGCAACTACATCTGCATCCCAAAAAATAACATACTCACCTCTTGCTAATTCAAGACCTTTATTACGAGCCGAAGGAGCACCTTTATTTTCTTGACGAATATATTGAATATGTTCAATGTGTGATAACGCCGTTGCATCCTTTTCTTTCTGTGCATCATATTTCTGAAATTTCAACATATCTCTCATGGCATATTCCACTGCATCTGTATATGAGCCATCGTCTACGACAATAATCTCTATGTCTTTATACGTTTGTTGGACAACAGAAGACAGCGCACCGCGAAATTTATCTGTGCGATTGTATACGGGGATAATGACGCTAATGAGTTTCTGCATAAATTATAATGGAACACGAATTAAACGAATCAAACTAATAAGAACAAATTTGTCTGAATTCGTTAAATTAGTTTTATCTGTGTTCTATTTAACTTTCAAGAGATCTTTTACTATCTTGCGGTCATCCCATTCAATCAACTTTCCACCAGCCACGCACATCTTCTGTTCACTCCCCTTTCCGGTAACCAAAATAAGGTCCCCGGGCTGAGCCATTTTTATAGCTTTTTCAATTGCCTCTTTCCTATTTAATATTTCAAATAAACTTTCACCAAGTTTTTTCCCTACTTGTTGCGCACCTTGCGAAACTGTTTTTATAATCTCGCCAGGATCTTCGTCATATGGATCTTCATCCGTGACAATAAATACATCAGACTTTTTTCCAACTAACTTGCCAATGGGAATTCGCCGTGCCTTGTCTCTACCTCCACCTGTCGAACCACAGACATGAATAATCTTTCCAGCAGGTTTGAGTAAGTCAACAACTTCGTATAATGCGTTAAGAGCACCAGGCTCAAAAGCATAATCAACAATAACATCAAACCCCTTTTCTTTTGCTCCGGAAATAAATTCTATGCGGCCAGGTGTCGATGTAATCTTTCCAATTGCTTCTTGCAGTATGTGCCAGTCTATATCCATAGCACGAGCAATTTCTACTACTTCAATCAGATTTTCTGCATTATGTTTACCATACAAAGATGCACTAAAACGATAGCCGTGTATTTCAAAATGAATACCTGCATTATCTACCTCAATATGTTTGTCTGCAAACATGCATTTAATTTTTTGATCAAAATCAAATTGCAAAAATTCGTCTGCATACTCGCTTTCGCCATTTACTACTGCAATTTTCCCCCGCTGTTTTGTCTTGCACTGTGATGCATATTCAAAAATATCTATCTTCGCCTGTTTATATTTTTCAAAACTTCCGTGTGACTCAATATGTTCTGGATATAAATTAGTCAATACTATCATGTCATAATTGATAAACTTATGGCGATATTGCAATCCCCCTTCTGAAGTTGTCTCAACTATCGCGATATCACACGCATTATCAACCATTTTGCGTAAATATTTTTGTATTTGCATTTTACCAAGCATCGTCATCTTTTGGTCATTCAATTTATTTTCTCCTGCAATATAAAAATCTACTGTTGAAAGTGAACCGACCTTATGCCCGGCATACTCCAAAACTTGACGCAAAAAATGTAGGGTACTGGATTTTCCCGAAGTTCCCGTAATACCAATAACCATCAACTCTTCTGAAGGATGATGATATTTCACTGCTCCCCACCACGCCCAAAAGAGATGAGATATATTTACAACCTTCTTTGGCACTAGTTGTTTAAGGATATTCTTTAAAAACATACTATTGGCATCAGGTTTTTGGTTAAGAAATTTGAAACCAGTATATATATCAATAGTCCGGTTTCCTCGCCCATTACCCAAATTCTCAAAAAACTATTTTCCAGCCTCTCTCAACGACACCTCATACACCACCTGTTCCAACTTCTGCACTGCACTTTTCGCCTGATCAAACTTCGTGCGCAAGTAACTGGTCAAATTGAATTCAATCAGTTCGCCAATAATTTCCTGCGCCATGACAGAACATTTTTTTAACATCGGAATATCGCGCTGCGTTGCAGACTTAATAGCATAGCGATACAATTCACCCGGAACATCACAAAGTCCGCCAATATACGTTTCTGCTTCAATAGAAATATTTTTTATTTCCGCTATAACTCCTGTTGTTAAAAATTGATGCAAGAGTGTTGCTTCAACATATTCTTCTAGACCTGCTTTGTATGCACCCTCATCAAACGCGCGTTTGTCTTTGCCAAATTGTTTGCCAACTTCTTTCAAGAGTCTTTCTGACTCCGCAAGTTTAAGTTTTGCTTCTTTCATATCATCGCGATGCATGGCAAAAATTGCTCGCTTAGCATGATGAAGTGCATCATCTGATAATTTTATAATTTCACGACGCTTACTTGCATACGTCACCAGTTCAGTTTTGAGTTTACTTAAATATTTTTTTTGCAATTGAGCCATAGGTCTATAATTAAATATTAAACATGTTTTTTCCTAACAATAAAAATCCATTTTATTATCTCAACCAATATCACGCTTAGTAAGCCGAAAGACCCCATCACTATCCAATGTTGCCCCCTAAGCGGAACTGTGCGAAGCAAAGTCTGCAAGCTGGGTAAGTAAACAGAACATATCATGAGTGTCCAACTAATAATAAGAGCAAGCAGCAACAACTTATTATCAAATAGAGACATTTGCCAAAACATTTTGTGTGTATTCCTAATTGAAAATATATAGGATAATGCGTAGATGCCAATACCAATAAACATGAGCGTCCGAGCAAGAGCGACGTCTCCTGTTGTTTCCACATAATACACATAAAGACTAAATAATACAATGTTTGAAACCAGGCTGATGACGACGATAATTGCTTTCATTTCTGGATCAAAAATTGAATCATGTTTCTTACGCGGGGGCTCGTTCATATTTTCCGGATCTCCCTTATCAAAACCAAGTGCCATAACCACAAACCCTTCGTGCACTAAATTCATCCACAAAATTTGTGCGGGCAATAATGCCAGAGGCATACCAGCTACAATGCTACCTACAATGAGGACGACCTCGGCAAAACTGCTTGCAAGCAGGTATACAATCACTTTTTTGATATTTTGATAAATACTTCTACCTTGGCTTACGGCGGCAATAATTGTGCTAAAGCTATTGTCCAATATGACAAGATCTGCAATTTCTTTGGCAACATCAGTTCCTGAACCAACAGCAATGCCAATATCTGCGGCTTTAATTGCCGGAGCGTCATTTACTCCATCTCCCGTCATAGCGACCACATCTCCCCTGCTTTGGAGAGCTTGGACAATACGAATTTTATGTTTGGGATCAACACGCGCAAATATACATGCGTCGTCCATGCGTGAAATTAATTCTTTATCTGACAAATGTTCAAGCTCAGTACCAAGCACTACATGTTTTTGTTCGCTTGGTATACCAATCTCACGACCAATAGTCTGAGCCGTCTGAGCATGGTCACCCGTAATCATAATAACGCGTATGCCAGCCCGGTCGGCCAATGCAATATTTTCTTTTACATCACTACGAAGCGGGTCAGAAAATGCAATAAGCCCAACAAGCGTGAGTTTTTCGATATCCCTATTACCTAATGTCTTTATGCGTGTATCCTCTTTTTTGTATGCAAGGGCAAGTACACGCAAGCCTTTTTTCGTCAGTATATCTTCTGCACGAATAAATAACTCTCTAATTTTTTGGTTCAGAGCAACTGACTCTCCATTATTCTCATACGTATAGCAACGAGATAAAAGTACTTCGCATGCGCCTTTCACATACACCTCTGTTTCATGATCTATATGATGAGCCGTTGCCATGTATTTTTGCTCGCTCGAAAAAGGAATTTCCGCATTTCTGCGTATTACCTCTTCAAGCTCGTGCTTATGCAAACCAACCTGTTCACCTAGTTGAGTCAGCGCTATGTCTGTTGTATCGCCGCTATATGAGTGAATCCCTTCCTCATTAATTTCAACAATCGCATCATTACACAACACACCAATACGTATAGCAAGGAGTTCATCTGCATATGTGTCCTCGTCCTCAACATCTAACACTTTAAGTTCATCATAACTTAATTCATTACGTGCAGTAATAAGATGCGTTGCCTGCATTACGCCTTCAGTCAAGGTGCCGGTTTTATCTGTACAAATAACATTTACTGAACCAAGCGTTTCAGCAGCAATCAATTTTCTTACTAATGCATTTCTCTTCAATATATATTGCATGCCAATAGCCAAAATAACTGTAAGCGATATGGCAAGTCCCTCGGGTATAGCTGCAACCGCAACCGCAACTGAAATTTGGAATAATTCAACAATGCCGTGATGCAACGACGGCCTTAGAAGACCTAAAATAAATATGCCCGCACAAATAATAAAAACAATAATGCCAATATACGCACCCAATTGCTGAAGTTGAATCTGTAAAGGAGTTTTGTCTTCTTGTACTTCATTTACCAACGTCGCTATACGCCCTATTTCAGTATTTTTTCCTGTGGCAGTTATTACCATGCTTGCTTTTCCATTTACTACCACCGTACCTCGATAGGCCATATTTGTACGATCACCTAATACCGCATCTTCTTTTACGACACGCGAATGCTTATTAACTGGTTTTGACTCGCCCGTAAGTGTCGACTCATTGATACTTAAAGAGCTTGCCTCAAAAATTCTGCCATCTGCCTGAATTTTGTCTCCTGCTTGCACAAGCAAAATATCTCCAGGGACGACTTCTACGCCTGGGATTATTTTCTTTTTTCCATCACGTATGACAACTGCATTATATTCAATGAGATTTCTCAATTTTTGCAAAGCCTGATTTGCCTTATTTTCTTGTATAAAACCGATAAACGTATTAACTGCCACGGTAATAAAAATAACAATTGCATCCACGGACTCACCGAGGAAGGCACTTATCACGCCAGCAAAAGCCAAAATTAAAATAAGAGGGCTCTTGAACTGGTCTATAAAAATATGGAACTTATTTGAAGCCCTCTGCGATACCGGAAGTTCGTTTTTACCGTACTTCTGCCCATGTTTCTCCACCTCTGTCAAAGAAAGCCCAGCCTCTCTGCTCTGTAATTTTGAAAATACTTGTGCTATACTCTGTGCGTGGTAATTTTCCATAAATCTCTTGACAATTTGGTGCGATTAGTATATCATATACACCATAATTTTCAATCAAAAATCATTCAAAATTTGAAATTGAAAATTAAAAATTTTTGGGCAGGTCCGGTAGCTCCACGTAAATTCGCTTCGCTCATTACGTGGCAAGCAGTTGGTAATTAAAACAACCAAGGCTTGCCGCGTGACGACCGAAGGTCGTTTACGCGGTCCGGTAGCTCAGCTGGTAGAGCAACAGCCTTTTAAGCTGATGGTCCTGGGTTCGATCCCCAGCCGGATCACCAATGGAGATTTCTCATTATGAGGAATCTCTTTTTGTTCAAAGACTAGCGATAATTTAGGTGTTCGATTAAGTATCTCTTCATAGGTGGGCAATTTTTCAAACACCAACCCGAATAATGCCTGCTGCCTGTAAATATTTTCGCTATCTATAAGCAATTCTTCAAGGTGTTCGACTAAATAGCGTGCCATCTCTAAAAACTTCTGGATTTGTTGTTCTGTAAGTTCGTTCTTTGATCTAAATTTTTCCTTTGTCCTAATGTCAGCATCTATCTCTTCCAGACGTTTTTCATATTCCAATCTAACAGCTAAACTCTGTGTTCCTATTAGGAGTTCAACTAGATGATTCTTCTTCGTATAAAGACTGGCAATTACGTTATTCATTTCTACTATCTCTTTTAGCTTGTCACTTTGTCTGCTTCGCCACACATTTATTACAGCAACTTCAAATACAGACATAAATTTAGCAGAGGGCGCTATGCTACGAATAAAATTTTTTACATTCTCTTCAAATTCACTTTTAGGAAAACCAATGTATTGATGACAACGTGGTCCTGAATTACTACCACAATGATAGAATGGAAACTTACTACCAGATTTACCTTTAGAAAAGCTAGCCTTAAACGGTCTTAGACAATGAGGACACAGGATGACATTTTTAAATGGAAAAGCTGGATTGTTTTTATTTTTTTTCGTCTTAGTCTTAACTGGTTTTTGATCGTACAATATTTCATATCTTCCGTCAGCCAGTTCATTGACAAAAACTTTACCTCGATTTGCTCTGTTGAATATATCTATGGACACTAAACCATCATACTTTGTTTTCACTGGCATATACTTTGTCCATTCTGTACAACGAATTCCACAATATATTGGTCTTTGAATTATTCTCTGCAACTGTTTAATGACGAGTTTGACGCCACCTCTAGTGCCAATAATCAATTCGTGACCCTTATTCCATTTTCTACGTATCCTACTTCGAAACCCCATACTGTTTATCTTCTCGACTATCTCTTCATCTGAATATTTACCTGAGGCTCTCAATTCAAACATTGTAATGTAAAAATTCATTCGATCTGGGTCTGGAACTTGTATGGTTTTTTTCTTGCCATTACTTTCTTCAATCTGCTTGTTAAGAAATCCATCACTAGACTCTCTCACCTGATACCCATCATTATCTAATTCGATCTCTCTGCCAATTAGTCTCGTTAAAATAACTCTTACTTCGTCTTTAGACATGTCTGCCTTTAAACTTTCAGCCATATCACTCGGACTAAACTTACTCCACTTATACTCAAAACCCAGATGCTCTAGAGTGTTTTGAACGGGTTGTATCAATCCGTAGCTGTCAATCATGGTGACACCGCATGCCGTCATTATATTTTTTATCTCCCAGTACACAGAACTTCCAGCGCGAGTTAGTCTATCAATGTCACGGAAAATAAAATAGTCAATCTTGCCTTTATTATTTTTCACATATTCTAAAATTTCTTTCAGAACCACACGATCATCTTTTCTGCCAGAATAAGATTCACGCCAAATTTTAACAACTTCAGCATTTAGTTTATCTGCAATAGAGTGACAAATTCCTTCCTGAGTGTCCAAACTTTCACCCTCCTGTGCCTGTTTGTTTGTACTTACCCTACAGGCCATAATTGCTATTTTTTTGTTGTCAGCCATATAATTTGAATTTAATAATTTTAATAATAAAAGGGAGCGATATTTATCTGCTTTGAACCCAACTAACCAGCAGGCCAGTTGAAGCAGTATCGCTCCCATTTATGGCCACAATATAAAATTATGACCGAATAAAGCCTGCTGTATAGTTAAGTTGGGTTCAGTAATATTTTAACACAGAAATTTGGTTAGAACAATGTTTAGACAGGTTTTGAATCAACTGTCTTGTTATGTTTTTCCAAAAATTTATCAAAGAAGATATTAGCCAGCGCTTCACAGATCGTGATAGCTTTCGACAATTCTTCGTCTGTAAATTTTTCTGAAGTTTCCCCGAGCTTCTTTCTATATTCTGCTAATTGGTTGTCCATTTTGTCACTCTTAGACGGGCGACACAATGTGGGCAGTAATGTGAGCCACGATGAATAATTTTTCCACAACAACATCTGGGTGTCTTTGGGAAAATTTCTTCATATACTCAGCCTCACAACCGATGAATCGGTATGAATTTCGGCAGGTTAAATTAAAATTTATGTAATACTGGATAATTGATAAAGAAATGTCGACGAGCTGGGATACCAAGCAACTCAACCCTTATCAATTCAAATTCTTTTAGATTTTTTACGACTGTTTCTTGCTTGTAGCGAGAGATCGCCGTTTCTGCATATACTTGATAAATGGTGCGAACCACAGGATCATCCACCCCAAGATTTTCTTCCTGATGGTGGAATATTAAATTGGATAAAAAGATTGCAGAGTTTATACTTTTTAACTTCATAGCAATTAATGGATCGTAGCGAGCTTCCCGTATATCCAAACGGCTGGCAAATGGAACACCTTTCAGTTTCATAGAATTACGATTAAAAACAAAAAAAGATAAAACAGTTAGCCATAATAGGATACGCCCTATTTGGCCAACAAAAATTTTATCTTCATATCAAAGACCCGTCGCACAGGTTTGCTGGAATCTGAAATTTTAATTGTCAAACATATTATAGCACAAGTCCCTCTTTTTTTCATCAAGCTTGTTTAGGTTTTCCTAACATTTCGCCATTTACCACCTATTTTGCCTAATTTAAGCCAAGACACACGTAGATTAGCCAAATGCCCCGCCCATTTCCTACCAATTGATGCGGATACCAAGGACAGTGAACTAACAAAGCTATCACTCAACGAACCTACTAAAAAATGATCCAGACCGCGGGAGGATTCTGGACAGTATAGTATCTTGTACTTTCAGGGGAGGTAATCCGAGACACCCCCCACCCCGTTCATTTCCTCAACTTGTCTTTTTCTCTTTTTTTAGGTATTATATTAGTGCGAGTCCATATTTAACCTACGAGATTAAGCAGTTTTCCAACTGCCCATATTCTGGCGTCATTCGTGACCAGAAATGGGCACGCGGAAAGCCATGAAGGACGCCTCTCGTAGGTATTCCGATTGGACTCGCACCGCGTGTCCTTTTTTATTTGTTTTAAACTAAAACAATATGGCCGAAGAATTCATGAACCAGACTATTGAAATAGACTGTCCAACCTGTGGAAACAAAAATAAAATGACTAGGGGTGAATATTACAATAAGTATCTCCTGAAAGATTACAACCTAGACAATGAAAATGGTGGAGACGGTGTTTTTGTCGGCAAGAATCAGTTCGTTAAACACACACCAATGGCAGCCAGGGATTGGGAAATGGTAATTGCTGGATTTGCCATAGCTTGTATCATATTTACAATAATTGGTTATTTAAATTAATTATATGAGCCTAAACAAAATAAACTATAGGAAACTTGCGGTGGTTATGATCTTTATTATTGCCACATATTTTACAGCCAAGCTCTGGTTTTCAACGGAAAGGTTTTACAGCGCCGTCGTTCAATCAGACAGTTGGTACTCCACACCAGTAGAAAACCGCCAGTACATTTCCTTTGAGTATGACATTCTCCTAAAACGTACTCTAACCATTTGGTTTTTGGCGTTAGTGTGGTCTGGTTTAATCCTTCTACCGTCTGCTAAAAATACCAAAATAGTAATTGACCGCTAGGCTTGGGTGGAGTAAAATTAAAGTAAATATACTCAGTATGAAAAGACTATCACTAGTTATTGTTTTGGCGTTATTTATACTCTTTCCAACAGTTAGTTTGGCCCACCCAGGTAGGACTGATTCTTCTGGTTGTCACACCTGTCGTACCAACTGTACCAAATGGGGCCTTAGCACAGGAGAATACCATTGTCATAGGGCAAAGGCCCTGCCACAGCCCAAGGAGCCCATTAAGAGTCATTTTAGTGAGACTGGGGGCTACACCACACCAGCGCCAGAGTACAAACAACCAGCCGTTCCTACTCCGAAGGCGGCTACGGAAATTAAACCTCAGTTAAAACAGATCGAGAGTAAACCAATTATCGAGACCAAATCTAACGATTCGTGGATACTAAAACTATTTAAATTTATATTTAATTAAACGATGTGGCCATTTAGTTTTCAACTAACGTGACACCCAATAAATTCATATGCAATTAACACTTAAATCAGTAAGATGCGATAGTTTTCGAACTATTAACGATGAAACATTACTAGTGGACGACAAGATTACAATTCTTGTAGGGGCTAATGAAAGCGGAAAAACAAATTTACTTGAGGCAATCGAGCTTCTCGATTCCGATAAAGAGTTGGTAAATTCAGACACTAAAATAAACTCTGTATATTCTAGTCAAGGTAATTTACCTAGTATTTATTATGAATTTGAGGTGTCAGATGAACTTTGTACCAAACTTAGACGCTACGCTAAATACTTTGAAAAAAATAAAAGAGTTATAATGGTTCGTGAAGGTAATGAAGAAAACGATACATACCTAGAAGCACCAAATGGACAAAAATTCCATTATGTTGATGCCTATCAAAATATTTCCGATGTGGAACAAAAATTACAAACAAAGGAAGGTGAATTTGTTACCATTGCTCCAAATAATTGGATAGCTGGACCGATAGTATATAAAAAAAATATTAAACTCTTCAGAGATAAAAAAATACAAAAGCTGGAAAAAACAAAAGGAGATAAATTAATTTACGATAGAATATCAGAATTGATCTTCGATGAACTTCCTAAAGTATTCCTGTGGAAATACTCTGACAAACATTATATTCCAAAGGATGTTCCCATAAATTTTTATACTACTAAAGACCAATTCCAATCCGTTATTAATCTTTTCCAATTAGGTGACATTAAGGAAGACGAGATCGCATCACATCTTACAAACCGAGATAGCGTCTATATTCATAATTTTTTAGAAACTGTCTCTCGCAAAGTTACAAAAGTAATAAATAACACTTGGAAACAACGTAAACATTTTAAACTAACGATGCACTATAAAGAATCATGGATAGAAATTTTGGTTGAAGAAAAAGGATATCAAATTGACCCAAAGAAAAGAAGTGAAGGGTTGCAATGGTATCTGTCATTTCTAATAAATTTCAGATCAAAACTACAAACCCTCAAAAATAATATAATCCTCTTCGATCAACCTGGCGACAAACTGCACCCAGGCGGACAAAAAGATCTACTTGAACGTTTAGAAGAGTTAGCTGAATATAATCAAATTGTTTATTCCACACATACACCGTTCATGATCAACAAGGAACGCCCAGAACGTGTTCGTTTAGTTAGACGACCAGATGATGACACAGAAGTTATCAACGAGCTTAGCAGTAAAGAAGTATTTCAGGATGAATTATTGAGAAATTCGCTCGGTTTTATATTATCAGATGTCGCACCCGTCGCAGATAAAAATATTCTTGTTGAAGGACTTTTGGACAAGAGGGTTCTACTCGAATTTATAAACAAATTAAAAAAATTCAAGTTCTCGATTAATCTTAGCCAATCAGTTTTTATTCCCGCTCATGGCGCATCAAAAATTCTCTACTACGCCAATCTACTTACCAGCAATGGGTTGAGTGTAATTGCCTTATTCGATAATGATATCGCAGGAAAGAATGCAATTTTAGCAAATAAAAAGAAAAAGGTTTTAGCTAATAAGGATGTTGTAAGTGTGTCAATTAAAAGTGGGGCTGAAACAATCGAAGATTTGTTGCCATTAAAACTAGTTGAGAGATCAGTTAATGAGGTAGGAAAGCATTATAAATCTGATTTTTCTAAAATTACTGGTTTGAAGTCTCCTGCCATGAAACAAATCATTAGCCACTTTAACACACAAGGTATAGAATTTACCGATGACATTAAACTAGATCTATCTGTTAAAATTATTGAGGAATTTGAGAAGTTAAACATTGAATCATCAATGCTTAAGGGCGAAATGAAAGGTCTGTACGATGTGGTTAAAACAATTAAAAAGAAAATTAATTAGAAATTCTATCCTCATGTATTATCCTCACAAAAAAATTGGAAGTATTCTATACCACGTAATATACAATGGACTGTGGGCACTATTAATTTTAGTAATTTACAAAATCTGGGGTTGGTCTATACTCCTTAAACTTGATGTAGAATTATTTGGAGGAATAGCTTACCTAGTTTTGTACCCCCTCTCTTATTATCTTGTTGGTTTTGTAATGATTAAGGTACTTCATGTCTGGAAACCCAAAGATACGCTATATGAATATAAAAAATATTAATTAAATATCCATATGACAACAGACAACGAAACAACAATCCAATCACTCAAGAATTTAGTAAAGGAATTTCGTGACAATCGAGAATGGGCACAGTTTCATGATCCCAAGAATGTAGCTGAAGCTATCTCCATTGAAGCTGCTGAGCTGCAGGAACATTTTTTGTGGAAAGATAAAGAACAAATTGCTAACTTATTGAATAATGATGAAGAATTTAGAACTGAAGTATCCGAAGAACTGGCCGACGTTGTATGCTATTGTCTTAACTTTGCCAACAGCACAGGCATCGACGTGACGCAGGCTGTAATGGATAAGTTGGAAAAAAATGATGCGAAGTATCCTGTAGACAAGTCCAAAGGATTAGCTACTAAATATAATAAACTATAATATGCCACTCGAAGACTTCTCGACTAGAATATTTCTAGCACCCCGTAGTAATGAAAGTTCCTATGACAATTTTAAGTCTACCATCGAACATGGTATTGATTACAATCGGATTGAGCCTTTTTTGGAGCAAGAAGGAAAGGACATACTCTCCAAGGAAAACAAAGTGTATGCTTGGGGTAATCGAGAAGTCCTAAAGAGTAGATGGGACAGAATGCAGCCTGGAGATGTTGTGTTGTTCTACAGTAAAGGAAACTTTGTAATGGCTGGCAATTTACTATACAAACAATTCAGCCCAGAAATATCTGATGCCCTGTGGCCTAGATTAGAAAAGTACGGCAACCAACCATGGAGCTGTCTATTTTTCGTTCACAACTTACGTCCAGTATTGATTCCACTGTCAGACATAAACCGTCTCGCTAATTATAAAGAAAACAATATACTTCAGGGTTTCCAACCATTAAACGAAGAGGGACTAATGAACGTTTTGGAAAAATACGGATCAGTTGATAACTTCGTAAATCTTTACATTACTGGGGTTACCGCTGACGGTCTAGCCAAATTAAATGAAATCGCCAGCAAAGGTGCTGAAGAAACTACACCTAACGATCTAGAGAGTGTAGACAAGATAGTTAAGGATCAAGACATCCAGGATGTCATTACACAATTACAGGCAATGAGCACGAAGACTACTACCCAAAGAATTACCGCGAAAGTTGAGAAACTAAAGAGAGATTACCTGATAGTAAGAAAGTTAAAGGATGTTTACCACGACGAGTGCCAGATCTGTGGTTTTACTATTGAAAAAGATAATGGAGAAAGATATTCGGAGGTGGCTCACATACAAGCATTAGGTGATGGCGGCCCAGATCATGTTAAGAATATGCTGGTTCTCTGTCCAAATCATCACAAGATGCTTGATTATGGCAGACTCAGTATCAATCTTGCAGAGATGACAGCCACTATTGGCACAGAAACTACGAAGATTAATAATAAACACCTATAGTTCCAAATGCCCCGCCCATGGTTTCCAGTGTCTTACTTTCCTAGTTCTAATACCTATTGGTTAATATATAAATAATTCTAGGACTAGATTCGGGTGTTTACGGCTAGTTTATCTTCCAATCCATACATCCTAAAGGTAAATAGCCATTTGTTAATTGTATCCTCCAGGGTGTTCCACCGAAATACCACCTGGCTCACTGATTGGGATTTCCTAAAAGGGAAATCCCTTTTTTGTTGAAAAATTGGCGAAAATTTTGGTGTTCCATTCTTTATTTCTTCATAGGTTGGAAATTCATCAAATATCAGACCAAATAATGCACGCTGGCGGTCAATATTGCTGTTATCTGAGAGAAAAAGCGGCAGGTGTTCCATAAATTGTTTCATATAACTTACAAATACATCAACATCACTTTCTCCCACGCGTTTGCCTTTGATGACTTCCTCATGCTCCTGTATCTTTTGAGTGAGCCCCTCAAATTTTGTCTCCAGTTCTTTTTTGACCAAGAGACTAGTACTGCTTACAATAGCGTTGAGCATCTGTTCTCTCTCGGTCTTTAGATACTCAATGTTTATTCCAATCGTATTTGTATCTTTCTTTATTTCACTTTCACGTTCTTTCCATTTTAATTTGATGCATATCTCAAGAGCCCTGGCGAACTTATCAGTCATACATATACCATTCAAAAAATCAGTTGTTTGATTATCAAAAATTTGTTTGGCAATGCCAAAGTATTTGTGTTTTCGTGCACAGTGGTATGTGGGGAAATGTTTGCCAGACTTACCACGTGGCGAACTACCCAAAAAAGGATTATGGCAATGCGGACACACTACTACATGCCTAAATGGAAACGAAGAATTATTTTTTACCTTTCTCTTTCTGATTTTGACCGCTTTGTTATTGTACAATACTTCCACTCCACCATCTTTCTTTTCTTGTACAAATACTTTTCCTCTATTCGCCTTGTTGAATGTTTCGATGCTGACAATCCCAGGAAATTTAACCTCAACCGGATGGAAACGGTTCCATTTGTGCACCCGGATACCACAGTATATGGGCCGTTGAATGAATCGTTGCAGTTGTTTGATAGTCAAAGGCACCCCCAGTCTCTTTCCAATAATTCTTTTTTTATCGTTTGACCAGGCACGTTTCTTTTTAGTCAAGAATCCTAGTGCATTTATTTCCTTTACAATTTCTTCATCAGAGTATTGGTTTGATGCACGCATGTTAAACATCATTTGAAAAAATTGTGCTCTTTCAGGGTCTGGTACGCAAACAGGCCTCGGTTTACCATCAATATCAGTTTTTACATTGATAAAACCATCATTCGGCGGTCCAATCTGATATCCTTCTCTAACCAGTTCAATTTCTCTTCCAATTAAGCGCGTCAGAATGTCTGACCTCTCCTTACCGCTTTGACAGGCTAAAACTATTTCACTAATTTCACTTGGACTAATCTTACTCCAATCGTATTCAACCCCTAAATGCTCCAATGTATTTTGCATAGGTTGAATAATATGCATTGAGTCAATTAAACTTACACCATAACTCAGCAGTTCTCTTTTCATAGTCTGGTACTGGTGGTCACCTTGTCGGACAAGACGGTCTATAAATCTAATTGCAACTACTTGTATTTTCCCAGGATTATTTTTTATAAACCGAAGCATTTTATCATATTCAGGTCGACTATTTACGCTTGCAGTGAACACCTCGCTAAAAATACCATTATTGTAGTCTCCATAAAGTTCATACCCTCGTTGCTTCAACATAGTTCGGCATATCTTCTCTTGTGTCTCGATACTTTCTCCCTGGTAACTTTGCTTTGCCGTACTCACGCGACAATAGATGAAAGCTTTAGGTTTGGTGTTGTCCATATTTTTGTGATTAAAAAAGGGGGCGATAATTAATCTTTGAACCCACTACCGACAGGCAGTGAAGACACTATCGCTCCCTTTTCTGACTACAAAAATTATAGTCTTTGCTTAAGACTCCTGTCGGGTTTGTGGGTTCACATCAATTGTAGCATTTTTGTTTTTATCCTTCAATTTATTTTGAATATTCTCACGAAAACAATTGAACAAAATGTCTGCCAACTTTTCGCCTTTGCTTGCAAAATATTCTAGTTCTTCTTCGCTCAAGTCCATATTCAATTTTCGTATTGCCTCCTTGTACTTCTCCAACTTGTTGTCCATACGTACATGAACAGTCACTTGCGTGATGCAATGATTTAAGGAAGTACTTCATATTATTTTTCTTCATATTTATATTCATTTTTGCAATACGAAAATTGGATAAATTTCGTGTGGGCCAGCATGTAGCATCTGCAGATATCCAATATCACCTTTCACAAGCTTTGCCGGCCTTAAAACTAATTTTTTGTTTGTTTTTGTCCCTCCTCAAGGGGGTTTGACAATGAGTATAGAAACTCAATGAGCTGTTTACGTTCTGACCTGCAATAGTCATTTTTATCTACCAGTTTTGAGAACCAACACGAAATCATTTTTCTGCTATATCTTTTGCCATCAACTGCATTTGCAAAAGCAATACAACTGCTCCAACCAGGATTTCGCTTGAGAATCTTCTCGAAATTATGTCTTACTGACCGCATATATTTGAATTATGATGAATTAATACATTGTCTATATATTGAGCCAATTTTTTATAATCTATTCTTACGTGACGTGTGCCTGGCATCCCAAACACTTTTACTTGCAAGATATGAGACTGCTCCAACTTGCGAATTGCTCGTTGTTGTTGAAATCTGGATAGACCAGTCAAATCGTAAATAGTTTGCACAGTCATTGGAATCCATTCACTAGCATGACTATGTTCAACTATCTGCAGTTGGTATACAGTTTTTACTGCCTCTAAAAACAAAGTGGCATTTATATCTTGCAAGGCAAGAGCCAACTTTGGCCGAAACCGAATCTCCGATGATGCAACCACATCAGAAATTCGTGCGTGTTCTTTTCGCATATACCTAGGGGTTAAAAATAAAAAAAGATAAAACAACTTGCCTTGCAACGCCAACATGGCGCCTAAAGGCTTTATGTTTTATCTTCATATTCTGCTTCAAAGCACTAACAGACCAGTACTTTTTTCAGCATTGAATATATTATATCATAAGTCCTTCAAAATTTTAATTACTCACTTTGTGTGACGTAAACATCAAAAGTCCAAGCGATAAGACCTTAGATCAATAGAACCAGAGGACGACAGACTAATAGGTATTTTTTTGCTTATTTTAGCCATGTCAAGTCCAAAAACGTGCATTTACATTGACAAAAGGGTTTTTTTATGCTATACTAATCCGTTTGCTGATAATGATAAATTGTTCTTTAAACCACAATCAAAAGAGATAACTCGCTGGTCCAATATAGCCGTATTCAATCATATTTGCTGAGGTAAATATGACTATACTGGACCAGCGAGGCTGAACGAACGATGCCTCGCTCGCAGAGCAGCTAGGTAGCTGCAGGGAGAGAAAGAATGTACAACGTCCTCAGCGCGCGTACGACCTGGGCCCGTCTCCACAATCTGTCGGCGGCTCTGACCAACGCCCACGTGGACGACCCCCTGGTCGAGGGGTTCGTGTGGGTCGCGGACAGCTCCATCGGAGGGCGGGAGTGGGAGGCCGGCCAGGCAGTCGACCACGTCGACAATGGCTTCGGGTGCTGGCTCGGCTTCGAGGAGGCCGGCTCCACCAGGTTCTGGTGGCAGTCCGCGAGCTCCGAGGCGACCATCGAGGCCCGCCTCAACCCCGAGGGTGAGTGGGTGCTCACCTTCGTGGGTACGGGCATCGACAGCCACCGGGGTGAGTCGCAGTACGGCCGGGTCTTCGCCGAGGCCGCCATCCCGAAAACGGTCCAGGTGGACCAGGAGGGCAACCTCTACGCCCTGAAGGAGGTGTGCACCCCGGACCCGAGCCAGGTGTACATCACCGACCTCCAGCGCGCCCGGCTCAAGGAGTTCATCCACAGCCTCCGCATGCACGCCGACCTCACGGAGCTGGAGGCGACCCTGGACGAGGACGAGCGGCTCCTGCTCGACTACGGCTTCCAGGGCTAGCTCTTTTACAACCATCGCACTTACCTGAGACACGCGATGGGCTCGTTGATTCGCTTATGTTCACCTCCCCGGTGAACGAGCGATGAGAGTAGTCTCCCGTCATGTAGGTTCAAACACACCCACCTGACGGTCCCCGAGTATCATCTTTACTCTTGGTAGAGGTGATTGAGGAATAAAAAATCATCTGTAAAAAGATGGTTTTTTGTTTTAAATTTACTTCAACAACTCCATCACCCGTACAAAATCAATCCACACATATCTGCGGCTGGGAACGCCACGCATTTCTTCACATATCAAACCTAATGCCTTGAGTTTTTTCATAGCGCCTCGTTGTTTGCTTTTTGTAAGCCCGGTGTAATATTCGATTGTCGCATCAGTTGCAGGAGCCCTAAGTACGCTCCATTTTTTTACCAATGATTCTTTGCCTTCGTCAAAGCTAATTTCGCGTTGAATCAACGCTCTGTGGAATTCTTCTCTGAGACACTCAGCCAGTGCAAGGAGAAGAAGCGCAGCATTCGGACCCCCGAAACATCGGGACATACGTACGTGATACATAAGCGGCATTGCCGGCGAAAATATCTCTTCCGTATTAAGGCCGATTAGACTAAGTATTTGGATTAGATACATATGCAGTGGTATACCAAATTATTATTCCATTCCACCTGTATTTTAGCATAAGTCCACATAACCTCTTTGAAAAAGGAAAGAATTTGGCGTCACAAAGAGAAATATGGACTCTTACGACGTGTCTCTTCGCCTAAACCATGGTTTGCTCCTGTTACATTAGCCAATTCCAGGGTACAAAATGTAAGTTGAGGGTAAAGTTTTGTACCGAGAATAAAGACAAAAAAGTTCCTTTTTGAGGACTCTCGATAGCCAAAGATAACATCCACAACCAAACACCTCCCCGGGTCGGGGTCAGTCTCTTGACTTCCATCTTCCAACACCCAGCCTAACGGCTGCAACATAAAAAACTATATCTTTGAATAGAACAGCCATCTGTGTCTATTTTTATTTTTAATCTTTGCTTTCTATGTTTGATAGCAAAAAGAATCTCAATCAATGGCAGGCGCACAATGTGTCTGTATTGACGCCTGAAATGATTGAGCAAGTCAAAGCCGGCAATTGGGCGCAGGCAGGCACAAGTCTTTTACGTTGTGTCAAATGCGGCCAATATAGAATCAGCGGACCAATCGCAAAGTGGTTTGATATGGATGGAAAACGCATGTTGTGTTTTCCATGTCAAAGAGCACTAAGCCAAACGCATAGTCCCATGTCTATTAAGGAAGTCATGTCAGGTTCTGCCAATGCAAGCAACTCTGCCATACATTTAGACAATGAATTTCGTTATCCAAGCGATACTGAAATTCAAAATGAAATGAATGAAGTTGAATGGAGAGAACAAGATATAGATTGGAGAAGCAAATTTGGCATAACAACACGTCAGGCATTATTTTTAAAATCTTTAATCTGCGACAGAATCCAAGAAGAAGAAACGCGCGAGGCTATGCTGGCTTCGCTACCCGAGCTCAGCCGCGAAGATGCGTCAGAACAAATCACGCAGCTCCTCGCAACCGAGAGGCTTTGCAGTGCATAATTGACGGTGTGTAGCGGCTGGAGTATAATTTATCTTGGATACACTCAAAAATCTTAATCCCGCGAAGTGAATGCGCCCATCTTTTTGGCGTGGCTAAGTGCCGAAGATGGGCGTGAGTTTCACTTAGCTAATTCCTTCGCGGGATGACGCGAGTGTATCCAAACTCACGTCCTTTTTTGTTATTCAAATTTTTATTTATATGAATAATAAACGCGTTTGGATTATAGCGGGAGTTGCTTTTGTGATTCTCCTCCCGTTCATTTATAAAACCTACTCGGTGAATATCCAAGAAAGAAAAGAAATCAATGTTATCAATGCACGAGCTGAAGCAGTAAGGCAAGAAGAAATAATTGAAAAGAATAGAATACAAAAGATACAGGAGTGTAAGACAAATGTGGAAGAATTTATAAACGATATTGAATGGGACAGGCAATGCCGGCTCATAGGCAAAGAGGATGAATGTCGATTACCTGAAAATATATATAAACAATTGATGGATGCAATGGGAAAACAGCAAGCCGACTGTGATAATAAATATTAACCACTTATATGTTCAGACTCAAACATTATCTTCCATATACCATCCTCGTGTTAGCCGGGGCACTCTCTGTCTATTTTCTCGTGGTTGCACTGCGATGGGATTCGTACCTACAAGGTTTGATACTAGGCGATGGTGAGACGTGGTGGATTACACATGGAGATTTAGCGAGGCTTGATGCGATTCGTGGGTATGTGAAAGCCATAGCGCAAATCATAGTTACATACGGAATTTCTTTTGTATTAATAATGATTGCCAAAAACCAAAAAATACAGGGTCGTGATAAAAGTATATAATCAATAAGAGGACTAACCGCGCTTGACAATTGCTTTCTAAATAAGTTAAAATATGCATAGGTAGCGATTCGCTGCCATACGCCCATTGAAAATTTATTGGCCTTTTACAGGGTACTGCCAAAAAACAAAGGAAAGTTAAATCTTTCTCCCCATTGATTCGTAATCATTGGGAATATATGCCCGGCAAGTGATAAAATTGCATTATGCAATTTGTGTTAATATTTGTAAGTTTAGGATTGGTTCTATTGCTCGGGTTAGTACATTCAGAAGTCCTTCGGGACTGGTGGATGCAAAGCCTTTGGGCGAAGCAGTTATAAAGGTGGAATTACAACCATCATCCTGCGAGGATTTCTTCAATAATATAAATTATGAAAAATAATTATAACTATATGAAGAAGTACTTACAAAAAAAGGCTAAACAATTTACTGCTTTGCCCACACTAGGGGCTGTCGCCGAATTGAAAAAACTGAGCAAGTCAACTGACATAATTGAGTTAACAAAATTACTCATCATGGTGAAATTGATAGTGTCAATTACGCAAGCCCTATTCTGCCAACCAACCTCGTATTTGAGGATAAAAACATGAAGAAGAAAAGAAAATTCAAGTTCTATAGTACGAAATTCCTCGCCGAATATTTAGGAGTAAGCGAGGATTTTTTTATTGATTTGATTCAACAAAGACCAAAGTACTTTACCTGCCTTACTCAAAAAGATAAAAAGGGTAAGGAGAGAACTTTCTATAAGGCTTGGGGTCCATTTAAAAAAATACTGGCACAGATAGATAGGCGTATTTTGAATAGAATCAGTTATCACAACAATTTCATGGGGGGCATATCTGGACGAAATCTAAAACAAAATGCAGAACAGCACCTTGGCAACAAGAATATTTTCAAAATTGATATCAAAAGTTTCTATCCATCAATCACACCTACAATGGTCAGGAAGGCTCTTTTATCTCTTGGTATGAGTCAAGCTTGCGCAACTAGTATAACAAGTTTGGCTACGGCAGATGAACATCTGCCTCAAGGATTCAGTACTAGCCCAAAACTTGCGGCTCTGGTACTCTATCCAGTCGATAGCCGGTTGCACAATCTGGCCCAAAAGAATGGCTGGGTATACACTTTTTGGATTGATGATATAACGATATCCGCAAATACACCCATTGCTCCATTTAAAAAAATTATTTTTAAGATAATTGAAGATAGCGGTTTTAAGATAAATCAGGAGAAAACATCATTAGCAAACAAATGTACGCAGATGTTGGTTACTGGTATTGTAATAAACAAAAAAATAAATATCCCCCTACAGCGGAGACGTGAGATTCGACAAATACTCTATTGCATCAGAGAATTTGGTCCAAAGAATTACCTTGCAAGAGAAAAATCAAAAGAACAAATCAGGACAGTAAAAAAACTAAAAGAAGAAATAATCGGCAAAATCCGCTACGCATTGAGTATCAACCCCAACCTTGGCCGCAAGCTGATGAAGGAATTTAGGCAAATTGATTGGACCAAATAACATTGTAAAATAGGCAGTCTACCAACAACCATCTCTCTTATACCCCAGTGTAACCACTCAACATCTACCAGCCACACATCTACTTCTATGTTCCATACTCTAATAGGTAATATTATACGATTTTCTCTTGAAGTTTCTGCTCGAAGTATTGAGGTATGGAATACATATCAAAGGTATAGAGCCAATTTTTGATGATTCCCTCCCAGGTGTTCCAGTTAAATCCCAACCAGTTCACATGTAAAGTAAAAGCTATCTAGTTTATAGATAGCTTTTTTCTTCCCTCCTTGCACTCCTTTTGTTGTGTAGGCAAAACCCTACGAGGGGTCGTCGGTGTCTTACCAACGAGGCTGGCGCGAAAACGGCAACACGTCCTTCACCCAATCGTGGGGATACTGCGACCGACTCCGCACCACATCCCAGGTGAGCCCTGTCAATTTTCCCGGCTTCCTCGCGGACGATCTACGATCTCCTCCAGGCCTCGGAGCAGGCTCCTCCATCGGGGACGATAGCAACAACGGCCTATTCATTATGCCTCCTCGTTACTTCGGAGATTTGTGCACCCAGATCATTAAACACTATTACAAAATAATTGTCAATACTTCACGCAGAAGACAAAAATAATATATTAAAATGACACTCATGACAGCATTACAAATACAATTTGATATAGCTATTCCATCTTCCAACTTCTAATCTTAGCCGTTTTGAAAAAGTAGGCTCAATGGTCACACAAAAAATAAAACCCCAACCTTTCTGTTGGAGTTTTATTTTGTTAAGATGTAATCTATTCTATGCAGCAAGTCTTTCAATTTCTTCCAGTTCACTCGCAGATCCTATTTTTTGTGTCAAAGCCCTAACTTTTTGTGTTTTATGATATTTTACTGGACCCAATGCATCTTCTTCATTGTAATCATCTGTTTCATAATCACCATCATCCCACAGATAGAAACGCGATAAACTTGCAAACTTTTCTTCTTCGCCTTCCGGAACTATTCTTTCTATAAAATTAAGCACTTTTTGAGGTCTTTCTCCATCAATAGACCCTTTCCATCTGTCTATTATTCTAAATCGACCCGATCCTCCTTCTTCTAAACCCTCAACAGAGGCAAGCTCAACTTCAGGATATTTTTTTTTCCTTTCCAGTTCCCTCATCTTTGCCTCGCCTTGTGGGCTTGGTCTTTGTCCTTTTGGCTCTGGACTATTTGCTATAGCAGTATACATAGCGGCAAGCTCATCGTCATTATAACTACCTTTCTTATTTTTTCCCTTCCCTCCCTCATTTCGTGGGTTTGGTCCTTGACCTCCTGTCTCTGGATTACCCATTATCTTCATAAATGGAATTCTCATAAATGGAGTATTAATAACTAAAATCTATATAATAAAACAAAAAATAATGTTCTCTATTCTGTCGTCTTCCCATCAAACTCTTCATCATCTGTCACTGCCTTCTCTTTTGTTTCATGAACCGTGCCATCTCTATGGTGAGCGGGAGAATATATGGTATACATTTTCAAATATTCTGTTTCTGAAACATTGATAATATTATGCTCTGCTCCCGCAGGCACAATGACTGCATCACCGTCTGACACTGCATACTCATTTCCATCAATTATGACTTTTCCATCACCCTGTTCAAAACGAAAAAATTGGTCGTTTTCGGCATGTACTTCCATACCTATTTCTTCGAGTGGTTTAAGCGACATGACTACAAGTTGGCTGTGCTTGCCCGTATATAATACGTGGCGAAAATTGTTATTTGATAATGTCGCATTCTCAATATTTTGTTTATATCCTTTCATAATATATGTTATTAGAAGTTATATGTATATCATAGTGGACAATTATTTAAAAGTCAAACTTTTCTAAGTATAAAAAATGTGATATGGTTATAATCTGTAAATAGATAACGATTTTCCTATGACTCAAATCCAGCCAGGTATTTACAAACATTACAAGGGAAATACCTATCGCGTGATTGGTGTAGCCAAACACAGTGAAACACTTGAAGAGTTTGTCGTCTATGAGGCACTATATGAAAATAATGTAAGTAAGCTATGGCTACGACCGGTTGAACTATTTATTGAAGAAGTTGAGTACGAAGGAAAAAGAACACCTCGTTTTAAACTGTTGACAGAATCATAAAATTCCTATTAAATAGGCGCGAGCTCAAGGCGCACTTCTCCAGCGCCTCCTACCATCGGTTCTTCCTCGTCTCAACGCAGGGCTTTGGCCCGGGGACGGACAATGAGGGAGGAAACTCTCAGGGGTGGTGATGTGTGCGCCTTGAGCTCAACCCCTTCTAAAACAAAACCTCCGTCTGTGGAGGTTTTTTGTTTAATTCTAATCCGTAATAAACTCCCAAACTCTGTAAAACCACTCGACTACGAGAACATCAACCACTCTGGTTTAAAAATAAGTAATAAACCTAGAATCAACATAAGCAAACCACCAATTAAATTCCCGTATTTTGCATATTTGCCTCCCACCATTTTTGACTTCAAGGTAAACATGGCAATAAGAAATACTACCATGTCATCAAGCATATAAAAGATAATATATCCTACCATGTAGAGATAACGCTCCCACGAAGGCAAATCATTGAGAGCAAGAACCTGTGTAAATATAGCTGGGAAACCAGCAGAACAAGCCAATTCGACCAAGTTTACTGAAAAACCTAAGAGTAAAATGCCCAAAATAGACCACCACAAATTTTTACGATATACAATATCTTTTATTTTATCAAATGTCTTTTTTGTCCCATCATTTTTTGACACCTTGCACACGACACCATCTGTCTTCCTATTTTTCCAAAAATCCCATAAATTCTTTCCTCCAATAAGAATACCTGCGAGCCCAATGATGACGCGAATAACAAATATCATGCCTATAAATAAAATCAGCTGTAACCAGGCGGCCATGAAAATAAAATAGACAATACCAGACGCCAAGATGAACAAAGAACCCAGCAACCACATACGGCGCTTATCTTCCATGCCAAGCAATAAAGAAATCAGGAAGAGCAAAGCCCACATGGCACACGGATTAAAACCGTCGAGCAACCCCAATACTACTGTCAGCAGTGGCAGAGAAAAAGATTTGGGATCAATAGTGCCAATAATTGGTATTGAGATACAATTCGCTCCCCCATCTTCTACAGAACAATTCGGATTTGTTTCCGATGTTGTCGTAGTGTTTGTCTCGTTATTTTCAGGCTTTTCAATAAATCCTTTTTCGGCGAGCTTTCTCTCAACAATAGCCAGTATTTGCTTTCCTGTGGTTTTGTCACTTGCATAGCCCTGCACAATTTGTCCATCAATAAATGCCATGGGCACGCCACCTACATCAGTTTTGAAAAAAAATCCATATTGTTGAAACACTTCCTGATTTTCAGGAGAACTTACTTCATACAAATTTAAATCAATATATTGCCCATATTTTGGCATTACTTTTTTATCCAAAAATTTTATCTCGTCGCGACAGTGTGGGCATGTTTCCAAATGAAAAAGTGTATATTCAATTTTGTCCTCGTCAGCAATCACCTGCCCCGTCTCAGTCGTCTGGGCTTGAGTAGTAAAAGGCGTAAAAATAGATAAAACAAAAATAGACAATATTATGCCGTATGTACGTAATTTTCTCATAAAATTGATAAAATGTTATTGAATGTATTCCGAATTACTATTATATCAATATGCCCTATATAATTCAAGGGTGAATAAATATCCTATTTTTAAAAACAAAAACCGCCCTATAGAGATACTATCTGCTATAGGGCGGCTAAGTACCTGGACAACCGCCAGGCTCGGATTGTAATTCGTTCATACGAATTATTCAAAAGAAGGGACATGGACTGCGACCTGACTGTCGACGACAGGCTCGGGCTCAATCTTTTCCTTCTTTTTCCCATCTTTCAAGCGAAATGCGTAGACAGTAAGCATCGTACCGAGTGCACAACCGATTGCATACACGAGAAGCAAATTAACATTTGCAATATCGCTTACAAAGGTCTGCAATACATAGTACCAAATAATGATGTTTACCATGGTTACCATTCCGCTTGCCACTACCTTGGTCTCAGAGACCATCTTTGTCCAAGTTGAAATGACGATCATTTCAATGATACCTATAAAAAATAATAGTACCATAGGCAGTGTGGTTAATTGGTTTGTAATGAGCGTAGATCGACCTTTAGTGTGGCTAAAGTGCCTATACTTGCGTATAAAACTACACTCCCTTTTATACAAAAGCATACGAAAAGCCAAAATGGCGTTTCCAGCGGGATTATACCTTAAAAATATTGATTTGTCAATCTAAAGATGACTCGCGGGAATGAACTCTTTTTTGGCTAAAATTAAATATTTTTACAATTTCAACCCATGATTTAGGTTAGGAAGATCTGTGACCTGTATAATCTGTTTCTAATCTGTGGAATCAGTGTCTCTAAAGACGATCCCAAAGTAGCTTGTCGTCTCAGATGGCTTATTGGTCAAAAAATCAAAGGAATTTGAATTATAGACAATATCTGTAGTGAGGCCCTTCTTTTGTGCAAAAAGTAACACCGTGGCAAGGCTTACGGGCGAATCAACATAATCATTATTTAATGTGGTAATTTTTATGGTGTCTCCTTTTTCAATCAACTCACGCGTATACAAATCATTTCGGTCTGCTGTCGTCTTATCAAGATAATGTGAAAAATCAGTTGACACAATAATCAAATAATTACCACCTATTGACGTCGCAAGCCAATCACTCAACTTCTCTGCATCCGCATGTGTTGCATATGAATTAATTACAATGGGCACAATACGCGCCTGAGGCAAATAGTGCTTTATAAAAGGAACAATAGCGCCGACAGAATGCTCTTCTTCGAAAACATATGTTTGTGAATAACCATGAACATAATCCAAAAACGCATCAACCATTTTGGCATCAGTCTGTACTGATCCAAATGGCGTTCCCCATTGTGCGTGTGCACTTGAAAGTGCATTACTCCCCACATTTTGATGATTGGGTCCAATGATAATCACATAGTCAATGGGGCGCCCAAAACTTTTTTTGATAAGTGCGGCAATATATTCTGACACAAGCAAATGATGAGGTACGACAATGGCACTAATATTCTTTTCCGACTCAACACCCTCTGCTTTACGTATGGCCTGATTGAAATTATATTCATCATAAAACATATCGTGTAAAGCTATGGTAGTCAAATTTCTTTCTACGTCAGGAGTAACATTGAATCCGGTTGTATCTCTACGAATGAAAACAACGATAGCTAAAGAAGCTACCGTTGCAAAAAGTATATATAGTGCAATACGAATTTTCATTTTTTAATGAGTTATTACCACGTTCTCTTGTGGAGAATAGTTTAGATACTCTGGATTTATCATTGACTGTATAATTGCAGGTTCTGACGTATACTGCCCGGGTGTTTTCACGCGCGCATAATAACGTATAAAGGAACACTTACTGTAAGAATTCCAGTATTTATCAATAGTAAATTTTACTACAGGTCCATTGATATTATATGGATAATATGTACACAAGCTGTTCTTCTGTTCCAAATCACGCGTATATACTTTGGTTATCGGAACCAAACCAAGTGGTAAAATATCGGTAAGTTGATATGTACCTATCATAGCATTCTTGCTAAATTGAGGATACAGACGCACCTCTATGGTATCTTGTTCTTTAAAATTTCTAGTCTCTTGGCCATTCACAAAATATCTCCGCGCAATCCCA
This sequence comes from Candidatus Magasanikiibacteriota bacterium, assembly GCA_041665025.1. Lineage (GTDB taxonomy): Bacteria > Patescibacteriota > Patescibacteriia > Magasanikbacterales > UBA922 > JBAYJP01. Next base: position 48,823 of record JBAYJP010000003.1, read on the forward strand.
ACAGAGAGATCTTTGGAAACATTTTGTAGTACAAGCGGTTTTGTATAAATCGTAGAAATTCCGACTTCTCCTACGACTGATTTGAATTTCAATTCATTCACATGAGCAGGATCAAGTTGTATGTCGTATGTAGCACCTCCGGTGAGCTTTATGGTCTGTTCTTCACCAAACAAGGTAAAGGTAACCTCAGAAGGGCTTGGTTTGAGCTGAGGCAACATGTGTGCGATAAAGCTCAATTTTTCAATAGTATACAATTGCTCGCTGTTTTTTTCTTCACCTGATAACATCTGATTATCAATAACATAATTCCACAAACCAAATGCTTCTGATCTTTGGAGTGAGGATGCCAGTACAGCGGCACGAATGGTAGCTTTGAATACATCTTCTGGTTTATCATTTATACGAAGAATAATATACGGATCTTTTTGTTGGCCAAATTCTTCAAGCAATGAAACATACATATCACGTGCCTTTTCTGCATCTCCAATATCATACAAAGCTTGCGCAATATATAATTTTTCCATAGCACTCAAATCAGTGCGCTCAAGCCACACTTGTATGCGCGCAAGTACCGGCTCACCAAGCTGTGCAAGTCCATACAACGCAAGACTGACTTCTTCGCGATTTGATTTTTTGTCTTCAAGTTTTTGGAAGAAAAACTGCCGCAAGGCTTCGTTATCAAACACGTCTGTCTTGAGTCCTGCAATACGCGCAGACAATTCTAAATCTTCACTACTATACGGAAGCAGAGAAATTCCACCACTCGGGAGCTGATACATTGAAGCGTTTGTGTTTTCTTCAAAAATCGTTTCATTATAATAATCACGAAGCAAAAGCTTTGCTTGCTGACGCGGAAGCACTTGATCAACGCGGTCTCCCCACATCCAGCTCAAATCAAGAAGCGGTCCATACAATACATTCTGCCCGCGGTCGCTCAGCACAACGGTAACTGGCTTATCATTTTCAGCAATAATTACCGTATTGATGGTAAGTTTTTCTTCTTTGGCTACGCGCGCTTCTAGGCGTGAATCAATCACATTAAGCGGTAATTTTATTGCATCTTTTCCTTTTGTTGTTTTTACATTATATACAATATCATGCGTACCAAGTGTGAGCGGAGGCAACGGATAATAGGTAGAAGCAAATGCCTTTGATGTCAAAATATCAGACTTTTCTACGCCCAGGCTTTTTGCTTCGACAGAAAATTCTACGTCGTCTTTTGACGAAAGAGATGTCCCATACGCACGCAATTTTACTTCAGGTTTATCAGTTTTCAAATATTCCTTGCCTACGCCGATTTCTGCAAACACCGGAAGAGAAACCGGAATTTTTGCCGTGTTTGCACCAACATGCAAATCTTGTGTCAATGCCTGTGCAGTCACGCGCCATGAGGTGATATTATCCGGCAAAGTGAATGTAACTTCTGCCCTGCCTGAGCCATTTGTCCGAACTACCTGAAATAAGGCCGCATCAGTGAAGAATTCACGAGGTCCTCCGCCTTTTTCATTGTGTACATAGAAATCATTGGCAAAATATGTGTGTTGTGGATCAACTCTAAAATTATATACATTAACAAACCCATTTACTGATTCAAGCGATTCAATGACCACTTTTTCTCCTTGCGCATTTAGCAACCAATCGCCTACTTTGAGTTTTCCTGCCTCAACAAATTGTCCGTTGCTATATACCACATGTATAGGCGTTACGCCAAGTATACCATTAATACGGATATAGAATGGCACTACATGCGCAAATACTTCACTAACTGTACCAGAAGCCAATCGCTGTCGAGCAGGACTTTCAAATGTCGAGATGCTATCCCCTTTTGTGATTTGTTCAATTGGCTTTTGCGAGCCATCAAACATACGTATCATGGTTCCCTCTACAAAGCATCCACCCATTTCTGCTCCACCATATACGTCCACAATAGAATAATGGGTTTGCATGCTAAATAGAGTACCTGAATCAATGCCTCCATATATTTTTTCAAGCGGGCTTGCGACATCATCTTGCAATGCATAAAATGCTTCATCAACAAGATTTAAATTTACTTCAGACTCAATAGGATTGTCATTTTTATCAGTGACGAGAACATCAAGTTTTACTTCTTGTCCCGGTGTATACATTTGTTTATCAGTTGATATATTGATTTTGAGATTTTTTGAAGATGAATCGTAGGCAACGGGAGAGCCATACATTCCTGTTTCAACACTTTTGTATGTCGTGCCAGTAAAATATACGCCGACAATATTTACATTTGGTATATCACGTTGTTCAAATTGAACGGTATATTCTCCTCTGCTTCCTATGCTATATTCCTGCAAACCATTTTGCATTTGCAAAAACAAATATTTATTATCGCCGTCTGGAGATACATCGTCATTGCGCATAAATCGCATATGAGCTACTTCACCTACTGCATACCCCATTTTCTTTTCTTCAACTCTTTCAAGAAAATAATAGCTGTAATTTTCATTTCCATAATAATTTCTGAAAAACCGTTGGCCATTGTAATAATATGCATACGATTTCTCAACGTCATACAAACCTTGTGCATCATAGGTTTTAAACGTAATATCATACGAAGTCTCGGGCACCACATTGAGACGGTATATATATGATCCATTGTTATCAGTTGCCACATCAAATGTGTCTACTACTTCTACTTTTGACTCATAGTAATATGTGGTATATCTTTGTTTATTGATAAAATCATATTTAGTGCCGGTTTCAACTTTCACATATGTAGTTTTGCGCACCTCACCGACAACGCGTGTTCCTGGAGCATTCTCATTGCCCAAACTTCTATGCCACCATTCATCAGAGGTCGCAGAATTCAAGTCAATTTTTTTGGTATTCAATTCAATCTGTGCAACGCCAGGCTCTGGATACGTAATAGTATTATCCAAATAGACACGCGGCCCAAAAAATCGCACGCTTGCCTGTGCAGTAATTTCTGAAAGTTCACTGTCGCGGGGACGCACTGAAATATAGCGATACTTTGGCCAGCAATTGCCATATGAACTATCACACGCTTCGTATTTTTCTGTATAGGTAAATTCTGCTTCGCCCGCGTCATTGGTAACAAGAGGAATTTCTCTATTTTGAATGGTTGCCACCATATTCAACTCAGGAACTGGAGTCCCTTCAAAAAATGCTGCCTTTGCTTTGAATTTCACAATATCTCCTACATATGCTGCTGAAGTGCTTTTTTCAAGAGTGATATTATATGCAGGCTTTACATATGATTCTACCGTAATGTATTGATGAGCAACAATTATATCGCCAACACGCAATTCGAGCGTGTAGTAGTCAGGCTTTACATTTTTGAGTTCAAAGTTTCCTGAAAAAGTCCCCAGATCAGATATCTGCAATTCTTGCTCTGCAATATGAACCGGTCGATAATAATAGTCTATATACCCTTCTTTATACAAGCTAATTGTGACTTTTTCGTTTATACGGTTTTCTATACGATCTTTTGCTAAGCCCCAAAACTTAATAGTATCATTTGTCTGATACATCGGACGATCCGTATACACATATTTCCAGTAGTCAGAGGCGGTCTTTGCAGAAATATCTTGCGACATAAACTCATACGCATTCAAAATAAGCGCGTCACTTTCTCTACCAATCCTCACGTATACGCTACCTTCATCTTCTTCGGGTTTAAAGAAATTAGGTGTCTTGAATGTGGCAATTCCCTGTCCATTTGTGCTATATGAAAGGTTCGTATCAAGAAAACTAATAGTTGCTCCGCCTGCAGGCAACTTGGTTTTCAGGTCATTCACCCATACAATCGTATCTGTTCGCGAAGCGTTGAGATAGGTAATAAGGTCGCTTACCTGTATATATGCCTGGGCTATTTCCTTTCCTGATGAAAAATCAGCAACATAAAATCCTTTGGGTAATGTATCAGGGAATTCTACATATCTCACATAATTCTCGCTTTTCACTTCACCGGAAAAATTCATGACTTCTTGAAGATTTTTTGTATCTACGCGATAATCATCGCGTGAAGAAGACCAGTATGGAAATGCATCCATGTCCTTCATGGTTTGTATAAAATCCTGTTCACTTCTAAATTTATACACGCGGGTATCTACGTTTTGAGCTTCATCTCCGGAAGAAAATACCTGGACCAAAGCTTTTTCCACTGAACTAAACTCCTGAAATTTATCTCCAACATTAAAATAGTTATTATAGTCGTACTTACTTTGTCCTTCTGTTTCAAAACTAAATATATAATCATCGGGTAACACATCACCCGACTTGCTCAAAGGCAAACCTTGTTTTATGGTAACGGTATAAATAGTCTGCCTAGGCAGAGAACTATGTGGCACAAACACAAGCGTACGCCCATGCTTTTCAAATGAGCCTGCCACCGCAGGAGAAATAGAAACAAATTTTTCAAAATTTTCAAAATTGTCATGGCTAAATGTGACCTCAATGCCTGAATTGATAGGCACGCTTGCGGCTTTGTCACGCGGAATCGTATTCAAAACTTTGAATGTATCTTTTACCTGAAACGCCCACGAATAATCGCGCTCTTTTTGAGTACCTGTATCATCGGTGTATGAAGTTGCCAAAGCTACTTTTACAATCGTATTTGGTTCAATTGGCTTGTCTGGAATAATCTCCCACTCTGTGCTTGATAATTGCTTTATTTCATAATCAACTTTTGGTTCAATTGTGATATGGTCTTTTATTACACTTGTCTCCAACGCTTCTTTACTCGTAAGAATATATGAGGAATTTGTTTCAACACCCAAACTGTCTGCTTTCACTGCGCGCAATTCAAAATTATCCTCGGCAAAAGCTGGACTAATAACCAATTTTGAAAAACCAGAAAAAAGGCTCCCTTGGGAAGGTCCATTTTGCATTCCCGGCCACAAGTACATACTGCTCAGTAAAATGAGAACAATAAGAGAGGTAATGCCAACCGGTATCCATGTTTTCATGGTAAATAACGATCCAAACCATTCCCTAACTCCGGAAAATGGATTTTTCATATGTTCAGGCTTATGCTGACGCGAAGCCAGGACTTTTTGTTTGAGTTGTTCCTCAAATCCAGGACGCGGCTGCATCTGTGAATTAAGATTCGCAGACTTCTCTATATCATCTGCTACTCTTAATAACGAACTAAGCTCTTCGTCATTACACGACGAAGCGTCCTTGTGCTCAAGGAAATCTACAAATTGTTTTGCTTTGCGTCTAAACATATGCCTCGTATATTTTTTTGAATTTTTTAAGCGCCCGGTACAAAAGTACCCCCGCATTATTGACAGACATTTCCATTGCCTGCGCAATTTCTCGGTTTGAAAGCTCTGAAAAAAACTTCAAATGCACAATTTTTTGATACACAGGAGGTTTTAATTTTGTCAACGCATCCTGAACTTTTTTTGACTGTATGCGCAGATCAATAGGCACTTCCATATCAAAGGACGTATCGGCAATCTCCATGCCATCTTCTATTGAAACGAATTTCTGCGTACTTTCCTTACGGTAATGGTCAATGACTTTGTTTGCCGCAATTCGATATAACCACGCGCCAAACGTACAACTTCTTGTCTCATAACTCTCTAAGTGTGTGAACGCATTCATAAATACGGCAGAAACAATGTCCTCGGCAGTTTCTCTATGGCTGGTCCGCTTTACCACAAACGCGTAAATGCGAGGGAAATAATGATGATACAATACGCCAAAAGCAGCGTCATCAGTTTTCGCTTTTTGAACTAATTCTGCTTCATTGGGCAAAATGTCACGTTTTTCAGCCTGTTCCTCCATATCGTATAACGGGGTAGTTGTTGATTTATTACACTTTGGTTATTCCCAGAAGAAACAAGGGGAAACCTTTCCTAGATTAACCAGATAAAGATTAAAAAATTATAAGATTGAAAGATTAATATTGTCTAAAACTTTATAACTTTCAACTTTATAACTTTACCTGTCCTATTTTTATTTGTTCTTTAACCGTTGATGTAACAACAGAATTTTGAGCAATAATAGACAAAATCGCGTCTGCTTCTTCTTTTTCTGCTACAAACGGCTGACTTACATCACTAATCCGAATGGGAATAAGCGTATAGCCCAGTGCGATAGTATTATCTCTTTTCTCAGCCAAAATATCAAGCGCCAGTCCTTGTTGTGTTTCCTCTGAAAAATATTGGTCAAATATAAAGTTTCCCAGACTATAAAAAATGAGCTTGTCTTTGTATATTTCAATTGGCTGGATAACATGAGGATGCGTGCCAATGACAATATCTGCCCCTGCGTCTATGAGTGAATGACCTTCTTGTTTTTGAGCTTTTGATGGATTGGCGGTCACATATTCATATCCCCAATGCGGATACACAATTACTATGTCCGTTGTTGTATCAAGATTTTTTACCTCTTCGATTACATCACTAAATCCAAATCCGACAAGTTCATGAAAGCCGACAAATCCAAACCGTATGCCATTTTTTTCTATGACTGTGGAAAGATGGCCCACGTCGTTATTGGGGTCTCCAAAATATGTCAGTCCTGACTCATCCATATAATTGCGAGACTGTGCTAACCCCTCCTTGCCAAAATTATTTGCATGATTATTGGCATAACTGACTACGTCAAAATATGTGGTTAGTGGATCAACGAATTTTGGAGAAAAAGTAAAATAAAACCGTTGTCCTCCGGTTCCATTTGAAATAGATTTGAAATCAGTAATGGCACCTTCAAGATTTCCAACCGTAATATCGGCATCAACTAAAAAATCTTTGATTCTTTCAAACGGAAAATTAAAATTATTTGCTCTCTGCGTATGCAAATACACGGTGCGATCAAGCATCATATCCCCTACTGCTTTGATGCGGACACGCTGCGTAGGTTGCCCTTCAATCTGTACCGCTTCCACTTGTTTTACAGAAGATGTGACTCCATCATCTAGTCCTAGTGGTAAAACCTGCTCCTGGTCTTGCTCACGTATATCAAACAATTTTTCTGTCTCTGCTTGCGAAGGTTTTAATACAAAAATCGAAATCATTGCAACTAATACAAAGAATACCAAACTGCAAACCATGAACCACAACCATATTGTCTTTTTTTCCATATAGTTACATCATTTTTATAATAAGTTAAGTATAGTAAGTTTACGACATAAAGTCCACTCTCTATAAAATAAATTCAGAAAAAATGTATGTGGATAAATAATTTATATATGCTTGACTAAATAGTTAATTTCATATCTTTTCAGTATGTGTTATGCTACATGTATAAATTTAATACTATACCATATGAGAAATAGAACACATTCATTTATGGAAACTCTGTATACTATATGGGATTCCATTGTGGATAAAACACACGATACGGCAGAAAAATACAAGTCACTGGAGCCAGAAGAAAAAAAGAAAATAAAAATGGCTGCGGGCGGACTAGCACTGACTATACTTCTAGTTAGTCTCAAACAAAAATTCAGAAGGCATTATCACCATCGTTATTAATTTTTAATTTACTACTATGGGAATAATTCTTTGGATTATATTTGGAGCTCTGGTTGGGTGGGTAGCTTCAAAAATTATGAAAACCGACGCAGAGCAAGGGGCTATACTCAATATTGTCGTAGGCATTGTGGGAGCATTGCTCGGCGGTTGGATTATGAGTTTAATAGGACAGACGAGCATAACTGGATTTAATATTTACAGCTTTCTCGTAGCACTCCTTGGTGCAGTGGTGCTACTCGCAATAGTAAAAGCAGTGCGAAGAAGTGTATAAATAATCTTTTTTTAACCTTGCATAATCTTAACAAACTAAAAAACGTCCTAAAAAACGTTTTTTGTATTTTTAATAACTTATAAGACTGCATCAAACCCAGCAACACGCCCTGTCGACCATGCAGCCTGTAAATTGAAGCCACCCGTAAATCCATCAATATTCAAAATTTCTCCTGCCACATACAGACCTGGGCAAACTTTTGATTGCATCGTACGCGGATCGATTTCATGTGTCTCTATTCCGCCTGCGGTCACAAACTCGTCTCCTACACCTCGTCCTACTACTGACAATGGTATATGTTTTATCCACTGAGACATAGCATGCACAGTCTGAAAGTCTATTTCTCCATTTTTTTTATTTTCCGCAATATGCAACTGTGTACATGCAACATCGACAAGAGATAGAGGAATAAACGCACGCATGGCATTTTTGAATAATTTCTTTGGCGATTCTTTTATTAATTTCTTAATTTCTTGCATCAGTTTTTCGATATGCATATCTGGCAGTACATCGATGTGTATAAAAAGTGGTTTTTGCCGAGAATATGATTCAAATGCGACAAGTGAAGATAATGCAAACACCACAGGTCCGCTCATACCATTATGGGTAAATAAAAATGGACCCGTATACATATAACGTTTTTTCGTTTTGGCGGTAAGCGTTGCATGTGGAAACGATAAACCCGATACGTTACCCGGCCACTTTTCCAAAGTGACAAAAGAATTAAGGCTTGGCGCGAGCGGCGTAATATGATGCCCAAGCTTTTGTGCAAACGCATATCCATCTCCCGACGAACCAGTCTGTCGATATGCTTGACCGCCAGATGTAAGCACGACGCGATCGACTACAAGCGACGCACAATTTTTAAATGAAATGCAAAATTCTCCATGTTGTATACCAATAGACGTCACATCATGCTTGAGAAGCAAGGTCGTTTTTGAGTTGACATATATACGCATAAACGCGTTCACTACATCTTGCCCATTTTGCGATTGCGGAAATACGCGCATGTCATCTTCGCACATAAGTGGTACGCCATGATGTTCAAACCACTCACATGTATCATGAGGCGAAAACTTTCGAAGCGCGGATTGCAAAAATTTATCTCCGCGCGGATATTTTTTCAATACTATTGCGATATCTTCAATGCCTGTTGTTACATTGCATCGTCCCCCTCCCGTAATCATGACTTTTTTGCCGAGCACTGGATTTTTGTCTATCAAAAAAACTTCCACATCTGGAGTTTCTTCGACTATGGTAGCGGCGCACATCATACCTGCAGCGCCAGCGCCAATAATGCCAATACGCATAGATTGAAATACTATCATAACTTACGCACTTGTCATCCCGACCGATTCCGCCTCTCGCGAGAGGCGGGAGAGTGGAGGGATCCCTTTCTATAAAGATGAACAAGAAAATAAAAGGGATTCCTCGGCTCCATTCCGACTTCGTTTCACTGCGTTGGAATTCCGCTCGGAATGACAGTTGCGTAAGTTCTAACTATGTAAAAATCCCTGATATTATTTTACACTTTTGGCCATTTTATCTACCACGTTGTCCACATCAAAACTTTCACGTTCGTTTTCGCATTCAGTTTTCTTTAGTTCATCATAATTTGCACATTGCTGAGACCGTAGAGTAAAAATAAAAGTGACTGTGGTATTATCTTTGGGAAAAGCGTACGCGTATTGCGTGTACATACTCCCCGCGGCGCCCTCTGTTTTACGCGTTACACAGTAATTACGGTCATCCACAATTCGTTTTTCAGTCTCCCCTGCTCTATCAATTTCATTGCCCGCCTCAATACATTCAAATGCTTCATTCAAAACCTGAACCTCTGGCGGCCAGTCCACAATATCAATATACTGCGTACTCAATTTTTCCGGGTATCTAAAAGTCAAACCAGACGCTTCATCTTCCACGGTTTTCCAACTTGCATCCACATAATCCGGACACACAACTGCACATTTATTTTGAAGACACAGCGAAGTGAATGGACAGCGCGATTGTACCCTATATTCAGCTGGCGTCTCACATTCACTATTTTTTACACAGCTCATCTCTAGGACTTTTTCTACTTTGTATGACTCGAGCGTATATCCTTCGGGCAGCGTGACTGTCTCAGGTACAAACTCAGGACATTTTGTAAATTCACAATTTGGACCCGTACGCCCTACATATGAACCATCCGGACATTGTTTTACATCCGCAGTACAAAATACTTCCTGTGGTATTGGTTGTGGCTTTTGAGAATACTGTGTCCATACCAATAGAGAAACTCCCACAAGCAAGACAACACCAAAAACCATAAACAAGGCCATTTTATTTTTTGACGAAGGTTCTGAAATCATATATTTCCATATAAAGAGTAAGTAATTGTATTATATACTAATTAATAAAAATGTGCTTACGCATTAATGCACTAGATACCCAATGGCCTTATCAATCTGGCTGGTAAAGGTTTTGTCTGTATTAAACACTGGCAAACTATACTTTTTGGCTTCTTTTTCAAAATACTTGCTATATAGAGAAACCATTTTTCCAACTTTGACAAATGTCTCTTCTTTTTTGGTAAGTACGATAAGCCAGTCATTTGGCGTAGTGCTTTTGTGAACATCTTTAGCAAATTTATGTGCATCAAATTTAGTAAGAAATACTGCCCGCACCTTATCTCTACCATATTTTTTAATCATCTTCTGAACAAAACTTGGTACGATGTGGTAGCCCTCAATAATATAATCATTTCCATCAGCTATCTCGCACGCAATAACTGTTTCAATGGCTTTGTACACTGCGGTCGCCTGTTTTTTTAATACACGTGTTATTTTTTCTGTGGAGTACCTAGTATAAAATGCGTCATTGTTTCTCGCATTGCCTTTTGCACGTAAAAAAGTATATGGAAATTTTTCCTGAAATTTTTCTTTTGGCGTAAGCACTTGGGTTATTGAATCTAATGTATCACAAGACAACCAAGGAATTTTTGTTTTCTTGGACATTCGTTTTGCCAAAGTTGTCTTGCCACACCGTGGTGGCGCGCCGATGAGATAGATCATAAATTTACTGCTTCAACTTCAAAACTAAGTGTTCTAGGGTGTTAATTCCCATTTACCATTAATAAATTTGCCAACTGAGTACCCTGTTTCTGGAAATCCTGTCTCATCATAAGAAGCAACATGCATATAGGGATATCCGACCTCTCCTTCTCTTGGTCTTAGCGGTTGTCTTGAAAATGTATACTCTTTGTAATGACCATTCTCACCAGGAACAGTAATTTCTAGCAAAAGAAGACCTTTTTCATCCACCTGTCTTCGCGTTTCTGTATAGGCTCTACCTTCAAGGAAGGATTCAAAAATAGCCAACACTTCTTCTGGAGTATGAACATGCTCTGGTTCTTCTGGACGATATCTTGTTTCACCTTCATCCATAGTTTTATGTTTAATAATAATTACTAAACTATTGTAACAAAAAACACTAGCCTTGGCTAATTCGGGTGAAGAAAAAAAGAAAATTTTTATACCTCGTTGCATACCCTGGACAGCTATCCTGTCCTCACAATTTCATTATTACACTTTTTTTGGTAACAAAGAATAATGGTTTGGGGCCATTATTCTTTGGGATCTCTTTATGGGATGAGGTTGGAACGTATTTTAATAACATTTCTGTTTTGACATAAAAAAATACTCCGCAAAAAGCAGAGTATTTTACTTACTTCCCGCCTCTCCATAGCGTTTGACATTCAAGCACTGTGGGGAATGAGGGCGGGAAGGTCAAAAGACAGGCGGATTCTGCGAGGAGGTTATTACCGGCGGGATGTCGATGAAAATCGCCAGAAAGTGGAGGACGAGGCCGATGGCAAGGCTGGCCAGGACCAGCTTGCCCAGAAGGCGGTACATGTACGGCATTCCTGACCATCTCCAGGGTAGGAGAAACTCCCACTGCCTTTCGAAGATCACAGGCATGAAGTACATGAAGACCGCCAGGAGGCCGAAGAGCCCGGACAGTGCGAGCGTGTATGGATTCATAGCCACCTCCGCAGTCAGCTGTAATGAACTGCCGGTTAGATATTAACACTGATTTATCTGTAGGTCAAGGTTTAAGAAAATATACTTATAGATACAAAAAATATGGCTAAATTTAGCCATATTAGGTGCTCCGAACGCTGAACATACAATTTGGCTCTCTTTGTGGGATGAGGTTGGAACGTATTTTAGTAAAATAAATCTTCAATATACATGACATTTTTATTCTATGTGCTATACTTATTTTGGCATTTCACGCCACAGGGAGGTTACCCCATGATTCATATCGTTGAGGTCAAGCATGATGGTGGCGCAGCGACCATCCACATCGCAGTGGACGAACGCCAAGTGGAGCGCCCGCTCATCGTCTGCGGGGATGAACCTGTAGAAGGAAGGGGGGAACGGCTTATCGAGGCACGCGCTGGCCTCCGGACCAGTGCAGCAGATGTGAATTACCAGTGGTCGGATGGTGAGCTCGACGAAACAGCTGAGCGCGTGGTCGCCATCGTGGAGCTCATGTACCTCAAGGAGGAGTGACATGAAGAAGGAAAGTTATAGAGGACCGCCGCAGTGTTGTATCTGTGTGGAGGGAGCGGCGGTTCCACACAGATTTTTGATAAATTAGCATCACCTTTGTTAGGTGTTTTTTTATATGCCCGTCCCACTCGCATATAACAAAAAATACCCTGATTAAGGGATTTTCGCTCGGGGACCTGGGCTCGAACCAGGATATACAGCTTCAAAGGCTGCTGTCCTACCATTAGACGATCCCCGATTGTTATTTTATGCGGAAAAGGCTACTGTCCTAGTTCCCCGCCTTTGGCGGGCCATTAGACCTGCCCGCAATGCTTTCAGCATATCTGATGCAGGCGGGCGATCCCCGACTATAGGTTTGCTAAATTCACTAAGTTAACTAAGTTTTCTAAGTTATAGATAACCAATATATGCTAAATATAACTTAGGTACTTAGTAAACTTAGACACTTAGCCAACTTAGTCTACGTCCTCAAATAACGTCGCATGGCCAACATGCTTGAGACAATCGTAAGAAGAAATACTGCGAGGAGCTGAACTCCAAGCAGGAAAAGTATATGGGAATAGAAGTAATTTGTCAAGATTTTCTCCTCACCGAAAATCACGCCTACATAGGAATCCATAAAACCAAGCGAAACATGAACAACGCCATACGTAATAGCAACACTTAATATGGTAAACAAAAATGATTCAAAAAAGTATGGACCGCGGATAAACCAATTCGTGGCGCCGACCAATCGTTTGATGCTGATTTCAGTCCGGTGCGTATAAATGGCAACGCGTATGGTATTGAAAATAATAACAAACGCGATGAGTGCAAATAACGCAGTCAACGCATAGGTGAAGCGCTCGACTTGGGTAGTAATCGCATGAATCCTGCTAATCGCCGTTTGCGTATCGCCAAATGTCTTCGCTTCAATAATATTTTCATATTCGGGAACACTCAGAGCCTTAATTACCTTTTCATAATCTTTTGGATCACGCGTTTTTACAATAAGCGTGGAGCCGAGAGGATTTTCTCCCAGTTCATCGAGAGACGCGAGAATTTCTTCATTGTCTGCGTAGGTTGTTTTGAATTGTTCCATCACTTGCTCTTTGTTCAAATATGTCTGCTCAGTCACTTCGGGAAAAGATCCGACATATTCTTTTATTTCAACAATTTCCTCGTCAGTCGCATCCGGGTCAAAATAAATGCTTACGTCGATTTGTTGCTGGACTTCTTCAATTGATTTGTCGGTCAACACACGCACCACCAGGAGCGTATTCATAGACATAAGCATGAGCACAAGAATAAGTAATGTCATAAATGACAAACTCATATTGCGCACAATATCTTGGAGGGAAAATTTTATTACCCGCAAAAATCCTGAGAACATAGAGAGAGTAATTATTCTAATTTTTCTAATTGACCTAATTATTCTAAAAAATTTGTCATGACAAATTTTTTATCTAGGGTTTGTTTAGAATAATTAGAATAATTAGTACAATTAGAATAATTTTTACAACCTATACTTCCCGTGCATTTCGTCTGAAATAACGCGCCCATCATGAAGCATGACCACACGACGGCGTAGTTGATTCACTACATCACGATTGTGCGTAACCAAAACAATGGTAGTCCCGAATTCATTTATTTTTTTGAGTATTTCCATGATTTCCTGAGTATTGAGAGAATCGAGATTGCCGGTAGGTTCGTCGGCAACCAAAATCTTGGGGCGATGCACCAAAGAACGCGCGATAGCCACGCGCTGTTGTTCTCCGCCAGATAATTGATGGGGATATTTATCACGTTTGTGAGACAAGCCGACGATATCCAAGACGCGCGGGACAACTTGTTCAATGCGTTTATTTGCTTCACCCGCGACTTCGAGGGCAAAAGAAATATTTTCTTCAACTGTTTTTTTATTAAGCAATTTAAAATCCTGAAAAATCACACCGATTTGACGGCGCAACAATGGAATATCACTTCCCGCGATATTGCTAATGTCCCATCCTCCAATTTCAATATTTCCATATGTAGGTCTTTCTTCGGCAATCAATAATTTCACGAGTGTGGTCTTGCCCGTGCCACTCTGTCCTACAATAGAAACAAATTCTCCTGCTTCAATATGCAAATTAACCTCATTGAGGCCAATGCTGTCGGCGGTATATTGTTTGGAGACATTTTTGAGGGTGATCATACTGCTCTAAATCCCTAAGTCTGCTAAGTTATCTAAGTAACTAAGTTACGATTGGATACAGTATAACATATTTTGCGTAATAAAAAAACAAACGAGAAAAGTTTGTTAATAATTATCTGAGCCCCCTATCAGAATCGAACCCCGTACAATTTCACTTCGTTCAATTTACGGGGCAAGCTGGTGTTGTGCCTTGATAGATATGAGCCGAGAACGGAGATCGAACCCGTGATCTACGCGTGGAGTTTATTCCGACTTTATGTCAGGAAATGCGTTGACTTAGAGCCTCCTGTCAGAATCGAACTGACGCATGTGGTTTACGATACCACTGTTCTACCACTGAACCAAGGAGGCTTGTATACCTTGCAATGGCCACTATTCTATCTCATAACGAGGAAAAATGTCAATCGCGGGCTCTTCATAGGGGTGAGCTTTACGAAGAGCTTGTATGACATTCTCGAGCTTATCTTTATGGCAAATGACCTCTACTACTTCTTCTTCAACTTCTTCCATCTTCCCTACCTCGCCTATGGCAGGATGAGCCCCTTTTAGAGGCCTAAAACGCCCTATTTGACGGTAACTCCCGCTGCAATACTCATAATTCCCCTGTTCCCCTGCACCAGCCTCTCCAAGAGCATTCCTTACCACATCGGCAGACTCAACAGGGATGGAGGTAACAATTTTTACATAATTTGATTCTTTGAGATTCATAGGTTGTGCCATTATTGTTTGATTTTAAATACACGGCGTAACAAAAATCTAAAAAATCTCCACACATGGCTCAATTCTTTTTTAAGCCATTTTTTTATTGAATGATAATATGCAATATTTAATAAAAATAAAAATATTACTACGACAGCATCATAACTCTGGCGAACCCAGTAATTATCTTTTAGATGAACCCACATGCCAAATTCATCAAACGTCAACCCAAGCCCGATGCCATAGAATGCGCACGAATAAAAAAATGATCTTGTGTGAGATAGCGGGCGTTTCACAAGCAAGTAAATACCGACGACCACAAGCAAAACTACTCCATAAATGAAATGATGGATATGAACATCATCAATTGTCAGAAAAAAATTGGGCATCAAATGCCCTAATACCAAATACACCGTCAGTCGTGAAACTACAAATGTTACGAGAAAGAAAAAAGTGACAATACTTATAATCTTCCGGGTGATAAAAGGAGTTTGTTCTTCTATCTTGAAAAAATTGAGCATACAATAATTGGAATTGAGCGGGTAACGGGAATCGAACCCGTCGCTCATCCTTGGGAAGGACGCATATTACCACTATACAATACCCGCAAAAGAGCCCTTTTAGGGCTCTTTGATTATTTACTCAATTACTTGTGTGTCAGCCTCTGTCTTTGCTTGCTCAATGAAATCCTCCAATGGATTGGGAATTCCTTCAGCCACTTTGATATTGGCCTCTTTAAGCTGTTCAGTCATAAAGTCTCCAAATACCTGCTGTTTCTGCACATCAGTTTTAACTTCCTTGGTATTAAACAAAATATGTCGCGCTTTGACTTCATCCACTTTTTCGCTTGTCTCTTCGTCTGTAGTTGTACGTTTGTCATCTACTCGGATAATATGAAAACCATAATCAGTCTTTACCAGTTGGTCGCTAACTTGTCCTTTCTCAAGAGAAAAAGCAACTGTCTCAAATTCAGGCACCATGGTACCGCGTCCAAACCAGTCCAAATCTCCACCATTATCTTTGTTTGATGTGTCATCGCTAAATTCTTTTGCAAGAGCGTCAAAATCTTCTCCGTTCTTTATTTTTTGTAAAACTTCTTCAGCTTTTACGCGAATAGCTTCTAATTGTTCAGCTGTAGGCTGTTGAGATTCGACATAGCTGTCAGCTAATTTTTTTTCAAGTACTGATGGAAGAATTATTTGGCTTGTAAATCTATCAAGCGTCCAGCCATACATTTTCTTCATGTCTTCTTCAACTTGTGCACGGTCCTTTCCTACCAGCACTTGTTCATTGACCGCCGCGTCTATCTCTTCTTGCGTCACTGATATATTTCTTATATCTGAGACGTAATTAATAAGCCTGTTTACAATAAGACGGCTCAGTATATATTCAGACATTTCTTCTGAAGTTGGTTTTGCCTGTCCTTGCAGTTCTGCTTCATCTATAGAATTATAATATTGTTCCATAGATCTCATCTGATCAATGTAATCAGTATATAAAATTTTAAGGCCATTTACTTTTGCTACCGGCATTTGAAAAATGTTTGCCATAGTCATAACCAATGGCGAACGAGATTGTTTTTTTATCCCTTTGATAGCAACTCCGTAACACACGCCCAAAGCAACCACAATAATTATTCCTAAGCCTACGAAAAACGTGACAAGGGCTTTTCGTCCTTTTTTGCTCGATGTAGCGCCCTGTTCTTCTTCATGGGTACTATTTTCAGGCAATGTTTCTGGTGATTGTTCTGTCATAAATTGAGAAATTATATGCCTTCTGATAGAGGCATTTTTTAAATATATTATAGTTACTCCTCGGCTTGGAAGAGCAAATTCGCATTTGCTTTTCTCTCACCTGCGTCGTAAATGAAATAATAGAACCATTTTACTGGATTAGAGACAATTTGTCCATCATCTCCTGGGGACTTCTCATTGTCTTGGGCAGTCTGTGCGTTATTGACAAATATTACCTGTTCGCCAGGCATTTTCATATTTAACTCTGTACGAGCTTTGTCCTCTACGTATGAACTGCTCGCGACATATTCGAGCATGTCCAAAGACTTTAATTTTTTGCTCTCTAGAGCCTTTACTTCTTCTTCTAAACGCTGTATTTCCTGTTTAAATTTGTAATCCTGATAATACGCCCGAGCAAAACCAAAAGCAAAAGAAGTCATCACAAGAAGAGCGAGTAACAAAAAAGCCCGTGAACCAAAAAATCGTCTCACCGGAGATTGTTGTTCTTCCTTATTCATAGTAACAATTATAACAAAAAAAATATCCGCTGACAATGACGGAAGATAAACAGGATGGACTATATAGTACTCAGAAAAATATGAGAAAAATTTTGTTTAATATTTTTTCAGTATGTTTAATGTACATCATTATTTAATTTTTCAATCCTCTTGTCCAATATTTTTTGTACACGGCGTAGTTCGGGCAATTCGAGTTCATACAATTTATCAATAATAACTTGAGCTACGTCTCCACTAAAATCATGTGCATATTTTGAAATATAGCGTTCACGCATTTCATTAATTTTTTGCTGGATTTGCAAAGGACGCTTCACTGAAGGTACAAGTATTTTAATTTTTCCTGTACCTGTTTGGACTTCTACAGTGCCATAGCGAAATATTGTCCCAAAAAACCCAGAAATTTTCCCCAGAACATCTTCTATCTGGTCATACGGTATTTCTGACACGACACGCCCAAAAAATCCCCGTTGCTCTACATCAATAAGGCGATGGGTCGTGATAAGAAATACATTGCGTTTCCACAAAAAAAATGTTTGAACAATGATAAAAAAACCCACAAGAACAAGCAACCCAAATAAACTCTGCCCCCACCAGTCGTGTTGAAAAAGCCAAAACATAAAAAATGACGCAGTAACCAAAAAAATGAAACCAAACAACATCGGCCACACGAGCGTTAGCCCATACCGCCTAATTTCATCTAATATACGTTCCTGTTCTTTGAGGCTAATATCGTACATAAAATTAAACTCCTCTATAAATTTTTTTAAAATGCACCATAAAAGGAAATGAAATATGTAATAATCCTAGCACAATAAATATCCCACGGTCAACATGAAAATATAATATACCAACAATTACCGCAATGAGGGATGTCCTCCCTAGATTCAAAAATATCTCCCGAGAAATCCAATTGATCGGCGCTTTTTCTCTTTTATCTTGAATTATATTTGAACGGATTGGCTCTACCAGTACAGTAAATGCCTTCAAAATAAGCGCTAAAACCAAAAACCCTACAAAAGAATCCACAAAAAAGAATAGGATAGTTGTGATTCCTGCCGCTATAGACAACGGCCAGATAAAAATTGCGCGTTTCTGCAACTTGTCTGATACTGTTGCCATGCGAAATCCAACCAATATAGCCACCACGCCCACAACTGACAAAAATTTTCCATAATCCATTTCTGTAGTAATATATTTCAATCCCCAAAGAGAAATTACAATATACACAACTTTGTGCAAGGCCCCATCAATCGCGGTGATCGTCCGCAGGCCTTTCAAATGATGAAATAATTCTGATTTTGTGTATATATAGCGATCGCGTGACACACATGATGCAAGCCAGGCACCACCAAGGAGTATTGCACATGCGCTCAACAAATATACAGACAAATTCGTTGTATGAAGTAAATATGCGGCAAGAATAGGAGCAACTGCCCCTATGATAACAAATATTGACCAATAGAATGTCATATCACGCAGATGTCTATGTTGTTGTGCATCGGAGAAAAAAAGAATATTGTATGCAACAAAAAAACATATGGCACCTACACCAGACAATGCATAATATATATACATGAGGGGAAGGGAGAACGGGAAGACAAGAAGCACGAGCATGGCAATTGCTATCAAGAAAAAACCCATCATAATATCCCTTCGTATATATGAAGAACGTCGAATAATAAGATACGTAAGGATTGACGAACAGCTCACCAATTCGGCAGATAACAAAATAAATAACGTTGCATGTTGCCGCGAAAAAGAAAGATACAAAATTGATGCAAAACCAGAACTGATCGTGCTGGATATAATCTGTAACCAGTATGGCCTGAAATGTTTTTTTACAATTTCATTAATAAACATATTTACGAAATCCAGGGTTCGAGTTTTTTCAGCTGATTTTTCCACACAAACTCTGTCTTCATACGTTCCTTTGCTGCCACACCTAATGTATTTGCATATTCTTTATCTTGCAACAGCAAAATAATGCCATCATCTACTGCCATAGCCTGCTGGTGGATGTCAATGACAAGCCCGGTTTTAGTATGCAAGACTGCCTCATCAACTCCGCCACTTTTCCCTGCCACCACAGGGATTCCCGC
The DNA here is from genome assembly GCA_041665025.1 of Candidatus Magasanikiibacteriota bacterium. Classification (GTDB taxonomy): domain Bacteria; phylum Patescibacteriota; class Patescibacteriia; order Magasanikbacterales; family UBA922; genus JBAYJP01. Next base: position 68,353 of record JBAYJP010000003.1, read on the forward strand.
TGCGGCAGCCTCCAAAAATACCATCCCCAAACCTTCTTCTCTCCCCTCGTCTGGGTGAGTGAGCAACACAAAAATATCTGCCAAATAATAATACTTCTTTAATTGACTATGAGGAACTTCGCCAATATAGCGCACCACATTTTGCAAAGAACGCTTTTGTACTTCTTCTAAAAATTCTTTTTTCTTTTTTCCATCTCCAATGACAACCCACACAAGGTGTGGTTCACGTTCGAGCAACTTAGGAAGTAGCCTTACGAGATGAGGAAAACCCTTTCCTTCGTCAAATCGCGCAATCGTAAGCATAACTTTTTTTCCTTGCAATGCCAAAGAACTGCGCAAGGAATTCAATTCATTTTGGTCTGGAGAAACAAAAAAATCAGGTTCAGGACATGGATACACCACACACGTCTTTGTTTCAAACTCAGGCAACACGCGCAAAAAACGTCCGCGTAAAGACTCACTATTAAATACAACCTGTTCACTTGTGCGTACTACTTTCCGCATCATCTTTATTTTCCATGCATTGCGCGTACCCAGTAACACGTCAGTTCCGTGAGAGACAATGACATACGGCACATGAATTATTTTTTTCAATATCCAACCAACGTATCCTACGGGCAATACATGATTGATAAGCATGACTTCGATTTTCTCTTTTTTTACTATGTGCCAAATTTGAAATACCAGGCGCAGCCATCTCGGCCACAAAAATCGAGGGAAAAAAGGACTTTTTCGTATAATTTTAAAAGGTACACCGCTGTCAAAATCTTTGTCCCCTTTCATTTTTGGCGCGTATACAACTACATTATCTTTATCCAAAGCTAACGCCATTTCATGAACATAGGTTGCGATACCGCCAACTTGCGGGGGATATTCAAGGGTGACAATTAAAGTCTTTTTCATAACAATTTAATAATTCACCTAAATTACAATTCACCTAACTCATCTAATAAAAATCAAAATATCTAATTACCTATTGTGTGTACCTAAAACTAAAATAATTTTAACTTATTTGAAATTTCATTAGGTGAATTGTAATTTAGGTGAATTAGATGAATTTAGTGGCTTGTCCTCATAGAAGACCCACATTGATTTCTTATTAATTTTTCCTAAACATGGCAATTACCTCTTGCATTTGCTTTATGGTAACTCCTCGCGTAATAAAAAGCATACAAGCATACACTGAGCCGCCGACAATAATTGCTACAATAAAATTCATATACAACGAAGTATACCATACGGCAGCTCCCATCACCACGGTTGAAATAACAAGTTGTGCAAGCATCTTTATAATAAATGCCCGCGATAAACGTACAATACGCCACACAAAATACATGCTTATAATTGACAACACAATATTACCAAAAGCTGCAGACATAGCCGCGCCAGATGCTCCATAACGCGGGATAAGGATGCTATTCATGATAATATTTATTACCATTACAATGGCGATAAGCACGGTTTGTAGCTTTTGACGATTACACGCATTGAGAAGCGCGCCAAATTCAAAATTAATAAATCCAAAAATAACTCCTGCCATAAGTATTTGCAGAGGGACAATTGATGGAAGATATTCGGACGTAAACACAGCGGGCACAATTTTTGATGCAAGCACGGCAATACCTACGGCAATAGGCATTGAAATGAGAAGTAGATACTTAAGTCCATACTGAAAAATTGTTTGCAGTTTTTCTCTACTATGAACAAAATACTCACTAAAACGAGGGTAGAGTGCCGCGATAAGCGCTACGGGTATAAATTGAAATGCATAGGCAATTTTGTACGGAATGCTATACCATCCCACAACCTGATCTGTGGCAAGTTTTGATAATAACACAGAATCAATATACCCATACACGCGTGAAAAAATAGCAGCCAACGCAAATGGAATTGATAGGGTAAAAAGAAAACGAGTGACTTCTCTATTATATTTCAATTTCATGATGACATGATAACGCACGTAGAGCACTATCCCTGCATACAACACATTTACTAAGCTGGGAACAACAAACGCAATCATTAAATAAATTAATGGCAATTTAAAGTATAAAAAAATACTTCCAAGCACCAGGGTTAAAAATTGGCTCATGACAATCCCTATTGACTCATATTTCAAGTTTCCTATCGCGCGCAGTACGCCATATATAGACAAATGTATTGAATCCAACACCATGGTAATCCCGCTGATATACACAAGCTGACGTGTCACTGTGGGATACCCAAGTGCATAGACAACTACTATTGCCCCAATATACGTGACAAAGCCTAACGTTACTTTTACAAACAAAATGGAAGAAAAATATTCCTGTATTTTTTCTTTTACACGCGCGCTCTCACGGACCAGGACATTGGTAAGTCCTAGATCAACAAACACAGTGAATATAGCTGTAAATGACAGAGCAAAAAAATACTTCCCTGTCCCCTCCGCACCAATACTCCTAGCGACAATCGTAAAATATACAAAAGAAATAACCTTCTGAAGTACAGAGGCGGTAGTCATGAGAGCTGTATTTTTGGCAACAGATGTTGACATAATGCGTCTATTTTACCTTAAAACCAGATGAAAATCAAAAATCCGCCTTTCGACGGATTTCTGCTTATATGCTTGAGTGCTCTAGTGCCTAAGTGACTATCGTTTTCTCCACTGATGTCCACGACGTGCTTTTCGCAAACCCGGTTTCTTTCGTTCTTTTGAACGCTGATCGCGCGTCATAAAATGTTCGGCTTTCAGTACTGGACGAAAATCCGGATTCCATGCAACGAGTGAACGAGCAATGCCATGGCGTACTGCGTCTGCTTGACCTACTTTTCCGCCACCAGATACTTTTACAGATACATCCGTATCTTTTTCTTTGCCAACGGCTTTCAACGGGGACATTACTTTATCAGAAAGAATTTTTGTTGGAAAATATACACTGAGTTCCTTTCCATTCACGGTGACTACTCCCTTGCCTGGCGTAATGCGGACACGTGCCGAGGCGGTCTTGCGTCGTCCAACTGCGCGAGCTTGAGAATCTGATTGTAGTGATTTTTTTTGCATACATCAAATAATTATTTATTCACAATAAGACGTTTCATAAGCTCATCGCGCTGTCTATTCTTTGGCAACATACCATATACGGCGCGCTCAATAACTTCATGTGGCTTTGCATCAAATACTTTTTTCAAGGGTGTTCTCTTTATTCCGCCTGGATGCATGGTATGGTGGTAATAATCTTTCTGTACAAGCTTTTTTCCAGTAAACTTAACTTTGCTTGCATTGTGTACCACAACTTTATCACCACGATCAATATGGCGCTCAAATGTCGCACTATTTTTACCCATCAGCGCTTTGGCAATTTGGGTTGCAACACGACCGACCGCTTGTCCTGCAGCATCGATCTCTACCGTATTTCTTTTAATAACAGTTTTCATAATATATAAATTATCCAGATATGTCCAGATAATTCAGATTAACGGATATGAGTCTGTAAATCTGGATTATCTGGATCTCGGGATTATCTTATTTAGACAAACTCTATCTTAACTTTTTCAGCAGCGTCATTTGGCCTAAAACCTATTTTTATCATACGAGTATATCCTCCCCGACGTTCCATATACTTTGGAGCAATCTCATCAATAAGCTTTTTGACCGCTTTTCCTGTATACAAAACACTGTTGATAATTTCACGATCTTGAGGACGATTCTTTTTTGCCTTGGTTACCAGTGGTTCTACGACGCGCTTCAACGCTTTTGCTTTTGTTTTTGTGGTAACAATAGAACCATGCAAAACCAGACTTTCCGCAAGAGCACGCAAAAGAGCAATCCGTGGATTTCGGGTTCTGCCAAACGTCTCTTTCTGTTTACGATGCATCATAAAATTTATGAGATTATTTTAATCACTCGACCCGTGCCTGTCTGTACCGGAGACAAACACTAAGTCAATTACATTATTCCTCGTCTTTTTTTGACTTCTTTTTCTTTTTTTCTGTTTCCTCTGGAACGACAACTGTTTCTTCGCTCGGCATCTGTTCAATCGTATCAAGAATCAAACGGAAATGATCCATGATAATACGTGTTGCTCGTTCTACTGCAACGCGTGGGGTAATTGTTCCGTTTGTTTCAATGCGAATAGTTAATTTTTCGTAGTCAGTAATATCTCCTACGCGAGTATTTTCAATTGAATACCCGACATCTTTGATTGGTGAATAGAATGAATCCATGACAATAGTACCCAAATCCAAATTTTTACTCTCCTTTGACGCAGCGGGCACGTATCCAAGTCCTTTCCCGATAATTACTTCCATAGAAAAGGCTTTTTTGTCATCGGAAACTGTTGCTATTTTCAAATCAGTATTAATTATTTCAATATCTGCATTTTTTTCAAAATCAGCCGCAGTAACATCCCCTTTTCCTTTTTTTACCAAACGCAAGGTAATGGGCGTATCGCTATGTGAAATAACTGCTAATTGTTTCAAGTTGAGCATAATCTCAATAGCGTCTTCCAAAACACCTGGAACAGCGGAAAACTCATGTTGAACTCCTTCAATCTGTACCGCTTCCACAGCAGCGCCTTCGATAGATGACAAGAGGACGCGTCGCAAAGAATTTGCAAGTGTCGTGCCATATCCTTGGTGGCATGGAGTAATAACAAACTCTCCAAGGTGTGGATTGTTTGTTGGTTTGAACTCGATGGTTGATGGTAAAAGTATGTAATCCATATGCCCCTCTTAGGTTAAAGATAAGAAGAAAAAATTATCGTGTTGAGTAATATTCAATGATAAGTCGGGTGTCAAACACACGTTCAAAATCTCGTTCAGCAGGTTTGTGCAATACTTTTCCAGTTTTTTTTGCTGAATCAGTAGAAAGCCACGAGACTAATGGATTTTTTGAAAGTTTTTCATCAATTCCTTCAAATAATTTCTTTTTTGCTTTGTTTTCTTTAAGCGCGACGATGTCGCCAACACTCACCGTATGTGAGGGAATATTCATTTTTTTGCCGTTCAACGTAAACATGCTATGTGTTACCATTTGGCGTGCTTGGGCGCGTGTAACAGCAAATCCAAGACGGTAGACCACGTTATCCATACGCATCTCAAGCAGCTGCTGTAAGCTGACGCCTGAGTCTCCAGCCATATTGGTAGCCTTATCAACGTAACGGCGAAATTGGGCTTCTCGAATGCCATATACCAATTTTGCTTTTTGCTTTTCCATCAACTGTTTGCCAAAAGATGAAGAAGCATGAGGACGCTTGTTTGGTCCATGAACACCAGGCATCTGATTGATACGGCGTGCAACTTTTGCAGCATTTGTTTTCAAACCCAAATTAGTTTTAAAACGTCTTGCAATTTTATTTTTTGGTCCTATGTATCTACCCATATATTCATTAATTCTTTTAAAAACAATTTATTTTATTTTCGTAATTTCGTACTATTTCGTAGTTCGTATCTATTATACTCTGCGTCTCTTTGGAGGACGGCATCCATTATGTGGAATTGGAGTCAAGTCCTTTATAGACAACACTTGGACTCCGTTGGTATTAAATCCACGGATTGCTCCTTCACGACCGCCACCAATTCCTTTGACGTACACATTTACCTCTTTCAAACCGTAATCTTTAATTGATTCGATAAGATTTTTTACCACCATGCTTGCGGCGTATGGCGTAGCTTTTTTTGGTCCTTTGAACCCTGCACCACCGGCAGATGCCCAACCAAGAACATCACCATTTTGATCAGTAATACTTATGATAGTGTTATTGAATGTTGCCTGGACATACGCTCTTCCATGTGAAACTAAGCGCAATGCCTTTTTCTTTTTTACAACTTTTTTTTCATTAGCCATACTATAGATAGTTTATAATGTATCGACTTTTAACATAAAAACTCAAAATTCAAAGGTTAAAATTCAAACCTATATCTCAAAAGTCAAAACTGGATAAAAAATTTTAGTTTTTAGTTTCAGTTTTGAGATTTGAGACTTGATTTTTGAATTGTAAGGATTTTTTAGTTTCAACCGCATTGACTCAACTACGTCTTTTGTGCTGATGCTTTTCTTCCGCTTGGAGCAAGATTTCTCTTATTTCCGCGTACGGTGCGATTATTTGTCTTTGTGCGTTGTCCGCGAACAGGCAAATGACGCATATGGCGTACACCGCGATAACACTTGATATCTTTCAAACGTTTGATATTTGAACTGACCTCGCGACGCAAATCACCTTCGGTTTTTTCTCCTTTTTCTACCAATGTTCGGATTTTATCTTCTTGTTCCTGAGTAAGTTCTTTTACTTTTGTATCCGGAGATATTCGCGCTTGTTCCAATATCTTTTTTGATTTTGTTGGACCAATGCCAAAAATGTAAGTTAATGAGATAACTACCTTTTTTTCTCGTGGGATAGTAACACCTGCGACACGCATAGAATAAAGTTAGATTAGTATAAGAAAAAAATAATATTAAGCGGCATTAACGCGCTGTTTTGAACCTTGGCGCTGTTTATGACGAGGATTTTTGCAAATAACATAGCGTACCCCTCGACGGACAACTATTTTACAGTCTTTACATCTTACTTTGACAGAAGAATGGACTTTCATAAAACATTAATTACACTGATTTCCATTTGATTCCACTGATTTTGCACGGATTTCACAGATATATCAGTGCAATCCATTTCAATCTGTAAAATCAATGTCAGATATTAAATAAAAATCACCAACCACTGCCGCGATATCATCCCCCGCCCTCTAGCAAGGTACACCGCACTGGTTGAGATTTTGGTTAGAAACGATAGGTAATCCGTCCCTTTGACAAGTCATATGGCGTGATCTCTACTTTTACCTCGTCGCCGACATTAAGGCGGATATTGTTTACCCGCATCTTGCCAGACAAGTGAGCAATAATTTCGTGCTCATTTTCGAGAGTTACACGAAACTTTGCTCCAGGCAAAAGTTCAGAGATAGTACCACGTACTTCAAGGACGTCACTTTGCTTTCCCATGATTTTATGTAATTAGCGACACTATTTTAGCCTAAATCAAAAATAATGTCAAGAGTTAGTAATAGATATGGTAAATTTAATAAAATATGCTTTATTTTAGCCAAATTTTATCAACATCTTTCATTCCTTATTCCTCGCGCCCTCTTCGGCGTACACCCAATACTTATACAGGAAGAAGTTCCAGCTCACCATAACTGCGATACTTCCGAGCCGAACCAGCCTATAATCAAAATCAAAAAATCTATCGTGAAATATATACATGGCGCCAACGGAAAATATATAGTTAAATCCTGCTAAGGACAAAAATTTCACCAACTGTTTATGCGGCATTTCTTTATTTTTGAAGGACCAATACTTATTTAATAAAAAATTATACGTAAGCAAGAAAGCCTGGTTTATTGCAACAGCGATTACCGGCTTCCATCCAAAAACTTCTTTAAACAATACCAACGTCCCCATGTCTATAAATAAACCGGAAATGCCCACGACAAAATATTTCGCAAATTGAGTGCGAAGAGACCAAATATATGAAAAAAAAATTGTTGCCATGTTAAAGTAAATTTTCAATTTTAATCTAACAGTTAAAATACTGGATCTGTTTATTATACTGTGCTTTCAGATCTATACAATCTTTGAAGCTTTTCAAAATCGCCCAACTCCCAGGTAGCGAAATGATCTCTAACGAATTGTGTTTCACTTTCATTTAAGGATTTTCCGCCGCGAATTGCTTCTAATATCCTGCCGACACCCCATTCTCCCAAAATATTATTTGCGTGTGCTAAACGCACCCCCTCGTCAGAAGTAGGGTATTGAAATTGAGGATCAGCTATATCGGAATCCGATAATCCTACAACTTCTGGAAAACGTAAAGTACTATTTAGTATTCTTGGCTCTGATGTTTCTCTCATATATTAAATATTAACAAATTAACCAGTTAGTAGTGCCTTTATTCTCCTCACCCCTGCGCTGCTTGCTTCTTCTTTTTGGATTTTGAAATGACCAAGTACTCCTGTATGTTCTACATGGGGACCGCCACAAATTTCTTTGCTAAATGTAGGTGATGATACATCGGCAAAAGATTTTTGAGTTGGATCGCCGACTGAATACACTTTTACTTTATCTCCATACTTATCACCAAACAATCCAATCGCGCCTAATTCTTTTGCTTCATGAACTGACATTTCCACAAAGGTGACAGAGTAATCTTTTTGAATTGCAGAATTAACCAAATCCTCAACTTGCTTTTTCTGTTCCTCAGTCATTTTATCTGGATGTGAAAAATCAAAACGCAAACGCTCTGCAGTAATATTACTCCCCTTTTGCGCGACATGTTCACCAAGAACCTTGCGTAAAGCGGCATGTAACAAATGAGTCGCTGTGTGGTATTTCACAGACATCTCTCCGGTATCTGCCAAGCCACCTTTGAATTTGTGCTCTGAGCCAAGTCGAGAGAGTTCTTGGTGTTTTTTCATTTCTTCGTTAAACGTATTCACATCAACTTTCTTCCCTTTTTCTTGCGCAAGTTCAATAGTCATTTCCAATGGAAAACCATAACTTTGGTATAAATCAAAAGCTTCTCTTCCATTGATCATTGTTCCCTGATCATTGCTCCCTGATCGTTGTTCAAATTCCTTCAAACCTTGTGCAAGCGTATTCCTAAACTTATTTTCCTCCTTCTCCATCTCCGCTAATATAATCTGTTTCTTTTCCAACAAATCCGGATAGGCTGTTTTGTATTCCTCGATCACTGCTTCGGCTAGTTGTGAACAAAAATTATTTTTAATTCCCAAGCCATCAGCAAAGCGCACCATACGCCTCATCCATCTTCGGGTGAAATAGCCTTGATCTTTGTTTGAAGGTACAGCTCCATCACAAATCAAAAATGTCGTTGCCCGCATGTGATCCATGATGATACGAAACGCTTTTGTCTCATCTGGATTCTCTCCATATGTTTTGCCGCTCACTGCTTCAAGTTTCTCTCGTATTGGCTTAAATAAATCAATCAAAAATATGTCAGGGTTGTCATTAATTGCAGTAGCCAAACGCTCTAGTCCTCCACCAAAGTCAACATTTTTATGTTCCAATAATTCAAATCCTTTTTCTGTTTTTTTGTATGCCATGAATACATTATTGCCAATTTCTGTAAACCTGCCACAATCACAGTTGATATGGCATGGTTTATCTTTCCATTCTGATTTTTCATGCAACTGCAATTCTGATCCGAAGTCCCAAAACATTTCTGAGTCTGGTCCTCCTGGCTCGCCTACGGGCATATTGTCTGGTACACCCGCTCTACTCCACCAGTTTTTCTTTGCATCATAATAAAAAATCCGTCCATTTTGCATGCCATCTTTTTCAGGAAAATTAACAATAGGTGCGTCAATCCCGACAGAAGCAAACTGTTTTTGCCAAAGCTTTGCAGATTCTTCATCTTGTGGAATTCCAATATCTTCTTTACCACGGAAACAGGAAGCATAGATTCTTTGTGGATCTAATTTTAATTCTTTAATGAGAAATTCAAACATCCATGGAATTTGTTCATTCTTGAAATAATCTCCTAAAGACCAGTTACCGAGCATTTCAAAAAAAGTTGTATGACGATTATCTCCCACCTCATCCACATCTTGGGTGCGGAATGCTTTTTGTGAGTCTGCGATGCGCGTTCCCAATGGATGTGTTTGTCCCAAAAGGTAAGGTACCATTGGCTGCATGCCAGAACCAGTAAATAGTGTGGTTGGATCATTTTCTGGCAATAACGAAGCAGAAGGAATCACAACATGTCCTTTTGATTTGAAAAATTCTAAATATTTTGTACGAAGTTCGTGAGAGGTTATCATAATTATTCTTGGCTCTTAACTAATTGATATTTACCATCCTGAAAGATAACTCTTTTATATTCATATGTTTTTTCCATTGGATCAAATGTCATAATCCGTTCGTCATTCAACAAAAATGAACGCTGACCATCGCTATAATTCCAATCATCTACATACGTACCGCCTTCACGTGAACTCACGGTATAGTCAGGTTCTGGAATTTGCAGTAGAGAGAGTTGTTCTTGCATGTGATAAGTTGGAACATTTGAAGAAAAATCCAAAATGTAAACACGTGCTGTGTTGATTGCACCAGGATAATTATCAGCATTGAGACCAATAATTACATCAACATCATTAATTCTCATCTTTAGACAATATTGATCTGCTATATAATACCCATTCTGATTCTTCTCGCTACACCCTCGCGCTGAATTTGCATAGGCCCAATCTTTCTTTTTTTGATAATCTTCAACCCTGCTTTTTACTTGCTTCAACAGCTCACCATTATTTTTTTCCAAATCATCAAGAATCCAACGATTATTGTACACAGACATGTTGGCATCACGCATGTTCATTCGTTCATTTATATTATTACGCGTGGCGTCAATAATTTTTGAAAATTGTTCGAGCTGTCCAAGCGATAATTTTGACGCATTGTTTTGGTCATTAAATACTTTGAACGCGGGCAATATATCTATAGATAAATGAGAGAGATAATTCATGTCCAATTTCTTGTCCTGATGCAAAAATCTATCTATATTCTTTTGTGCAATTTTCAAATCCACATTTATTGATGAAACAATACACAGTGCAATAATGCCAATAGCAAAGCCAGCATACACAAGTTTTCTAAAACTAATCTTGCCGAAAACAACTACTACTCCGGCTCCGAGCATAATGATAATCCCATAAATTGCTGCTTCCACATACACGCGCAACGTCGTAAACCCATACGCTTCCTGATACAAATTCATGCGTCTGAGAGCAGAGGCCGCAATAACGCCTGTCTGAATAAGGAATAACGCCAAAAATACCTGTAATACGCGGGGGACCCCATGAAATGCAAATGATCGATATACAATAAGAAAAATCAGACATGACAGGCCGGTTGCGACAATAAGTTCAAAAAATCCTTTACGTGCGTATTCTGAAAAGATGATCCGATTGTCAAGGACATATTCATATGAACCAAACAAATGGCGCAATTGGATAAAGACAAATACGGCAAATAAAATATTGAGGACGACAAGCACGGTCGAGACTGTTGTCGAATCAAATTTTTCTACCCAATATTCTCTTTTTAAGAGTGCATGGTCGTCGCGTATGATGACATAAAATAAACCAGCAAGTACAAGCCACAGGATAATTGAACGCAATATACGCCAAACCGTAATTGCTTCAATATCCAAATCTAACACGCGTTTGATATAATCCGCAAAAATTTGGTCCGCACTAGCAAACAATCCACCAAAAATAAGCACCAAGGGAATAGCAATGACAAACCCAATAAGAATTTTTTTATATTGCTGTTTATCCAACGAACGTCCATGCACTGACAAATCAGAAAACATATGCGACATTCCCTGGACAATAGGCGTCAATAATCTGCGGATTATCGGAATTTGAAAAAAATAAAAAAGATGCCCATGTGGCCTCTCGAGTGTAATAAGGATTGAAAATAATCCAAGAAGCCCAAAAATGATAACCGGCACGTATGAACTAATAAATTCATTATTAAACAATATAACGTCAATACTCAATATGGCAACAGGCCCTAGTAATACAAATGCCCACCACTGTCTAATTCGATGCAACAAAACTCCTACAACTAAAAATCCTACAATGTAGAGAGACACAAACAATACAAAGCCAAAGCCATTCCAATGCTTCCACGCAAGCACGTCATACAATACAGCAAGAACCAATCCTAAACCCCCAAGAAGCAGACGATACAAACGCTGATCCGCTTTGCCAGAAAATAGAGACATATGCGAAAGTTAAAAGTTATAATGTTGAAAGTTATAATGTGACAAAATTTTTTACAACTTTATGACATTATAACTGGGAGTTACTTGAACAACTTATATCCCACAAAAATTAAAAGGCCTACCAATAAAAAAATCCATGCTTGAGACCATAAAAGAGATAAAATATTGTCCATATTTTAAAAAATTATCAATTTACAATTTTCATTTTTCAATGACACCCCCACCTAAACACTTGCCATCTTTATAAAAAACTGCGAACTGTCCAGGAGTCACTGCCCTCTGCGGCTCGCCAAACTCAACCCGCAGTATTGTCGTGCTGTCGTGCTGTCGTGCTTGAGTGATTTTTGCATTCTGCATTGGTTGACGATGTCTTAGTCTCACTTCACATTTTAGCGGAAAAATAGGCTCTTGTCCACCTGTCCAGTTCACTTCGCCCACTTCTATTTCTTTCTTATATAACAACGGATCATCTTCATAGCCAACAACAAGTTCATTTGTGTCTAAATGTTTATCAACCACAAATAATGGTTTTGACATGCGATCCCTGATCACTGATCCCTGATCACTGATCCCTATATTACGCTGCCCAATCGTATAAAACGCCAGTCCTTCATGTTTGCCAATAACCGTCCCGTCAGACATCACAATATTCCCCGGCTTTGCTTTAACCTTATCTTTCAAGAATTCTTTCATGGGTACTTCTCCAACAAAACAAATTCCCATACTCTCCTCTTTTTCTGCAGTTGGTAGATCAAATTTCTTTGCAAGTTCACGAACTTGCTGCTTGGTATAATCTCCAATCGGAAACAAAACATGGGACAATTGTTCTTGATTGAGTTGGTGGAGAAAATAGGTTTGATCTTTGTTACTGTCTTTCGCAACTCGTAACTGGTAACTGGCAACTTGTGGATCAGCTTTGGAATTTAAATTTTTTAATTTGTTTTGAAATTTGAAATTCGAAATTCGAAATTCCTCACGTAGTGAGGCATAATGTCCAGTAGCTAATTTATCAAATCCCATTTCCTTCGCCTTATCAAGCCACACTCCAAACTTAATAAATTTGTTGCACATCACATCCGGATTAGGCGTTCGTCCCACGTTATATTCTTTATACATGTAATCCAAAACCATTTCTCTGTATTCTTTTGTAAAATCCAATTTCATGAGTGGTATCCCTAATTTCGCCGCCACCCTCAAAGCATCCTGGTAATCGCTATGCCAGCAGTTCGTTCCTTGCTCGTCATTGGTTGGTGGTTGCCCGTTGTAGTTCACCATAAACGCCCCTGTCACATCATATCCCTGTTCCACGAGCAAAGCAGCGGCAACAGATGAATCTACGCCGCCCGACATTGCTACTAAAAATTTTTCTTTTTTCTTTTTATACATTACAAAATTATTAAATTTGAAATTGTTTCAAAATTCGAAATTTAAAATTCAAAATTATAACTCTATTTTCTTAATTTTACTCTTCAAAAACTTCTTGTATTCTCTCTCCACTGCTTCCATTAATTTAAATTCTACGACAATATCCTGCGCAGCCTGAGTTTTTAAATGAAGCAAAGAATCATATTGATTGCGAAAATTTTGATTATACGCTTCCTCATCATTCTTTAGATGTTCTCGAGCGCGTTTCATACCTATCGCACCAAAGCCATCAAGTTTGTCTGCATCGCGCAAAATCCAAGCCGTATCATATGTATCTGCCACGTTATTCCAATGATATCTAACTGCATACAATAATTCTCTCTTCTCACTTTTTGATAATATATCGAACATGGTATCTTCTCTGTACCATTTTCTAAGCAATTCATACGAAAGTTCATGATGTTTTCGGCTATTTTCTCCTGGCACATCCTCAATAGTACGCCCGATATCGTGAAGCCATGCAGAAAGTTCACAAAGCAAAGGATTTTTTGCATATTCTCTCTTCAAAATTTCTTGCGTCCATGCAACTACCCGACTAATATGATCAAATCCGTGTGCAGGGACTGATGTCTCACTAAATATCTCCTTGATTCTATGTTTTACATGTTCAAGAAGCTTTGTTTGTTGTGGTGAATACTGCGTAGTCATATATCACATCTTATCATATACAAGCAAAAAATAAAGAGTTTGACAATCCTATATTCTCCCTTGTCTGAAAACAAAACCCCGCCCTTAGTGAAGGGTGGGGTTGAATGCAATGATTATTTAGGCATTGCGACGAGCCATCATGCAATCTCTGCAATACACTGGCTTGTCTCCGCTTGGTTGAAATGGAAGCTCAGTAATTTGAGTTCCACAGCTACCACAGGTAAGATTTACCTGGAACATCTGGCGAGGAGCACGTGGTCCGCGTGATGAAGAACGATCTCCATCGCGTCGTTCATTGCGATATGCACGGTTGCAATCTGAACAATAAACTGGACGGTCGCCTGATGGTTGGAATGGCAATTGTGAGATATGGGCACCGCATTTTGCGCAAGCGCAATCCACATCATACATTTGCCTATCTGATTGATAAGGCATAATTTCCTATACGATATACGTTCCCAAAATTGCTTTGGGAAAAACTAAATAGAATTAAATCGACCTGTTTGGGAACGTACTAGAAATTATACCGACGTTGCCCATTTAATTGTCTACATACTAGCAAAAAAACTATGGTTTGTCAAATACCACCTTATAACCCCCTAAACAATGGCAATCCATTGCTCGGATTTACCGGAACATAAACTGTCCCTTCTCGATCTTTGAGACTTTGAATATATAAATAATTTAAATAATTTTGAGATAAACTTTCATTGATAATGCGCTGTGCATCGCGCTGTCCTTCAGCCTCCACGCGCTTTCGTTCAGCTTCTTTCTTTTCTGTTTCCAACACAAAATCATAACGCTGGGATTCTTGTTCGGAACGTAATTTTTCCTGGATACTTGCCGAAAGATCTGTTGGTAATTGTACTTGTCGCAAGACAACGTCTTCCAATTCTATGCCTCGAGGAGATAATTTTTCTTTTAAAAAGTTTTCAATTCCCAATTCTGCTTGTTGGCGTTTTTCCGAGTAAATATCTTTTGCTTCATACTGCGCGATAATTTCTCTAATTGCTCCTCTAATTTGAGGACGGATGACAACTTCGTCATAATTAAGCCCAATATCTCGATATACGTCAGAGGCTTTTTCTTCTTGCAAATGATACAAAACCGTAATATCCAAATCAACACTTAACCCCTCTTTGGTCAAAGCCGAGATGGCATCCGGTTCAAAACGATTTCCCTCTCCTTTCACTACGCTCATGGTGTAGTCTCTCGTGCGGATATCCATTTTGGTAACTTTTACAAATGGATTTTTGAGATGAAACCCAGAGCGCAATTCATCGTCCTGCACCTTGCCAAATAATGATTTAACGCCTGTTTCACCAGCTCCGACGACTACCCAAAAACTACTGGCAAAACTTAATATGAGAATTAATACAACTGCTCCCCCTATCCAATATTTGAGCTTTTTCCCCAAGCTCTTTGGATTTATCGTGTCCATAGGTTTTTCTGAATTAGCATGTGTAGAATTAAAATTAATATTTTTAAAAAAATCTTTTAGTGAAAATGCACCGCCTGTTTTCCTTTTGTTTTGTACAAAAATAAAAATAATGACAAACGCAAGAATTATAGTAAATGCACTTCGCGAAAGAATACCCATGAGAAGTAGCAATAACCCGAGGGTTAATAAGGGATTCTCTTTTGCAAAATTTTTTATATCAAATGGCATAGAGCACGTAACACATATCACTTAACACGTAACAAAAACGGACGACGATATTTTAATTTTTAGCTTCCACATTCTCTCTTTTTGAGTATGTTCCATCAAATTCGTATCCAGCGAATGTCGCAAGTAATATTCCTTCAACAAATCCAACATACATCAACCAATTTCCATAATACATACTATAGGATTTTACAAAAAATGGAATAGTAATAACTACATCCAAAATTGTTCCCACAATTAAACCTATAATACCGAGTAGTAGTCCTTTTTTTGTAGTTGGAATCTCTGCCTTGAAATACCATTTTGCACACAAGAGAACAATAGGAATAAGGAGAACCCAGTTTGCTACATATTGAGCTGTTGTATGATCCTTGAACCACGGGAGGAACATGACGATAGAAAATTCCACGAAGATAAAAATCCAGAGTATGACACCGTAACCGATTGCGCGTTTGAAGTTCATAAAATAAAATTAAAAAATAAATATAAAAATGTAAAATTACAGATTAAAATGTAAAATTACTTTTTGCCTTTGAGTGTAAGTATACTAGAAGCCAAAATATTGGCAATTTCAATGAGTTCTTGCAATAACCATTTATTAGTTGCCTTCTCCTTATCGTTTGTATCACGTAAAAGTGCAAGCCAGACTTTTGATTCATTGGCAGATTTTAAGGAATAGCTAAAAAAATTTGTAAAATCTTTCTTTGAGCTTGCTGCTCCTGCTTCAATATAATTCGCAATAATACTAGTACCGCTTCTTAATAATTGTTTACATATAACATCATTAGACGGGTTTCTGTCTAATCCATTGATATAAGTAATCAATTTTAAAACAAAATTATACAATCGTTTTTTAAATTCAACTTTAAATTTTTCATTGTCATTTTGCATTTTTATATTTTAATTTTACATTTTTAACGTCGTAATAGGCCTACTCTGTGTGATAAACAATTCCCCTTTTTCATCCATCGCCCACTCGATATCGCACGGAAAACCATAATGTGCTTCTATCTTTTTACACATTTCTGCTACTTGCATAATTTGTTTACCCGTCAACTTTTGTTTTTCACCTTCCAAACCGGTTTCAACCCACTGATTTTGTCCTTCATCTGTTTGTTGTTCGTTGTTTGTTGCTCGTTGCAATCTACGGGTCTGATGCCCCACATTAATATCCAAAATAGACATTTCTGATTTTGAGACAACATATGAATCCGGCGTAATCTGTCCGCTTACAATCGCCTCTCCCAAACCATACCCTGCTTCAATAATCATCTGGTCTCTGTCTTCGGTCACTGGATGTACGGTAAATGCAATGCCCGACACCGATGATTGTACCATTTTCTGCACTACTACCGCAACAGAAACATCATGATCAATAAGATTTTTTTCATGACGATAAAATATGGCGCGCGGAGTAAATAATGAAGACCAACATTGTTTTACTTTTTCGATGACTTGTTCTCGTGTTGTATTTAAATATGTTTCAAGCTCCCCTGCCCAGCTTGCAACCGAAGAATCTTCTGCAGTAGCACTTGATCGGACAGCGACAAAATCTGCGTTGAGATTGTCAAATGATTTTAATATTTCTTTTTGTAAATCTTCAGGCATTTTATAATCATGAATTGTATCTCGTATCACCACACTCGCTTTTTCAATACTATTTGTATCTTCTATATTCACCTCTTTCAACCGCGCTTTAATTTCGACATTCAAATCTGTTTCTTCCAAAAAACGATCAAACGCAGATGCTAAAACCACAAAACCAGGTGGAACTGGAATTCCCGCTTGGGTCATTTCGCCAAGAGATGCGCCCTTACCGCCGGCAATGTTTACATCGCCTTTGGTAATGTTTTGGAAAGTTTTAATGTAATTCATATATATATTAAATTTTTCTAACAATTCCTGTGTTTCCATTTACCTCCACCACATCTCCATCTCTAAAAACTTTACTTGCATTTTTGGTCCCAACAATGCAAGGGATATTCAACTCGCGCGAGACAATTGCTGCGTGTGAAGTTAAACCACCAGTGTCGGTAATTACCGCACATGATTTCTTCATGACAAATACATATTCAGGACTTGTCATGGGTGCAACTAATATTTCTCCGTCTTTAAATGTGTCAGCTTTTGATGGATCAAGCAAAATATGAATTCTACCTCGTACAATCCCACCTTTTCCCTTACTCGCGACAATTCCTTTTACTTCTGAAATGTCTTGCTCGACCTTGGTGTCATATAATTTCCAAAAATAATCTGTCTGTTCTGGAGAAAGTTCTTCACATTCATGAAAAAATCTGACACCAAATCCTTCTTTTCTTTTTGCCAATAAATTTTTCAGATCTTTCCCATCAATAATTTGTTCAATTTCAAAATACCATGCATTATGTAAGTCATCCAACGTGTATTCAAAACGACGTATGACTTCTTTCAGCAAAATATCTTGATAATGTAAGACTATAAAAATATATTTTTTACGTTCGTCTTGCCACCCTATTCCATCGCTGATTGCATAGGCGATATTCATTACCTCTTGCGAAAGATTATATTTTTTCTGTACATCTTTTTTCCGCTCAGCAACTTGTTTTATTTTTTCGTTCATT
Source organism: Candidatus Magasanikiibacteriota bacterium (assembly GCA_041665025.1). Taxonomy (GTDB): domain Bacteria; phylum Patescibacteriota; class Patescibacteriia; order Magasanikbacterales; family UBA922; genus JBAYJP01. Next base: position 86,469 of record JBAYJP010000003.1, read on the forward strand.
ACATCTTCAATATTTGATTGTAATTCTTTTTTCCTCTCAAGAAAAAATTCAACCGGCAATATTTCAGTCCCCGCATAGCTATTTTTCAACCAAAAATATTCCTGTTGATGCTTGTGCATGTCAGTAGCTTTGGACAAAGCAATTTCTTCCTCTTGATAAAATGATAATCGAGTAGGCGCAGTTAAAATTTCCATTGCACTGGGTAACTCTGTTTCATTTAAAATAAAAGGTTTTAATTTATTTTCAAAATATTTATCTATCCCATAATTACCAACTTCGGGCACAGACCCTGCAACCCAGAACTTAATATATGCGTCGTGAAACTCATGCCATAATCTTTTTAGTTCCTCATTACTCAACGAAGAAAAATCAACATTATTAATTCTTTTTTCAATTTGTGATAATTCTTGTACACACCCTTGCCATTCTGTATATATATTCTCATGCGTTTCTTTTGGCAAAAGATATTTCAAAAAAACTTTCAGACCTGCCGCGCGCAAATCATCCAAATCATTAATCCATAACATTCTATTATTCTGAAAAAGCCATAATGTCTCTGACCAATTTTCATTATATTTTGCGCGAAAATATTCATAATGAACTTTCGTAAAAGCCGAACAATAAAAAAACTTCCCAGGCACCGGTCCCCAATGAAATATATTTCCGTTTGGATCAAATGGAAGATTATTTTTTTCTTTGTTCATACTATTTTTTTCCTTGTTCTATAAATTCTACCTTGTCCCATCGTGCGTCATAGGGAAGACCCAATTCTTTACGAACTCTTTTTATACGGTCAAAATACGTCCGGCAAATGTTGGCAGATTTTTCATATACATATGCGTCATGTACACCCTCATAGAGCCCACAATCAAATACATCAGCGTCCTTGATTATTTCTACATATGGATCTTTTGAAATTTTATGCTTGTCACTATGTTCTCTCACTGCTTTTATAATAATTTTAATTTCTTTTTCAGTAAATTTTTTTGTTTTTCTCAAAATTTTTTCTGCCATGTGAGCGCTCTTGCTTGCATGGTCAGTGGTTCTTCCACTATCATCTACAAAAATGTCATGCAACGCGCAAATAACAACAACCAGCTCCTCATCCAGTCCCCTTTTTTGAGCTAGCAAACGACCAATCTGAATAACAGATGAGCTGTGCTTGATTTCAAACACTTTTCCCCACGAACGATCGCTATCGGGCATCTTACTTTTGATAATAGTTTCAACTACTATGCGTTCAATATATTCGACACGCGAAACTTTTTTTCCTTTGAAATGTGTGTAGATGGGGTTGTAGGTGTAGGACATACTATAAAATATTATGAAGATAATAATTCTCTCCACACACCGCCCAAACTCTTAATCACATCCTCCGCATTATAAAATGTTCCAAACTTCTCAAATAATGTATCTCCGGCTAAACCTGTTAAATAAATTCCAGCTTGCGCCGAAACCAAAAGATCATTTTTTGCTGACAAACCCAAAATAATTCCTGCAACCACGTCCCCTGTCCCGCCTTTTGTCATGCCAACATTGCCCGTTCTATTCTCCCACAAATCTTCTCCATCACTTATATAATCATATTTTCCTTTCAAAACAATAATACACTGGTAATATTTTGCCATTTTCAAAACATTATCCGAAGTTGAATTGCAGGCAAATACATTCTCAAATTCACGTGAATGTGGAGTGGCGATGCAATTTTTATGCAATAATTCAGGATTTAAATGCCATAACGCAGTCGCGTCAACTATGGTCTTTTTATGGCTATATTTTTTCAATAATCTTTCTACCAATTTTTTGTGCGCTCTATCCTCTGCTACGCCAGGTCCTACGAGTACTGCGTCAGCCAAATCAACGGTTTCCCATAACTCATCATCTTGAACAGTAATAAATACACTGACGTCAGACTTGAGCTTTTCTATAAGCGCCCTATTGTTCGGCGTCGTATATACATATACCATATCAACCATGCGCGAAGCAGTCTGCACCGCCATGAGCAAAGCGCCATGAAACTTCTCTGAACCTGCAATAACCAAAACACGGCCATTTTGACCTTTATGGCTATCCAAAGATGGCTTGTACAACGTAGAAAAGACCTCGTCGCCTAAGATGTGCATATGGTCTAAGTTTAGCGAATTTACAGAGAAAAATCAATAAGATGTACGAGATACGAAAGCTGCGAAAGGTACGAAAAATATATTTCGAATATTTCGTAGTCTTCATATTTCGAACATAGTTTATTTCGTACATAAACAAATCCAGCCCCGGTTGGAGCTGAACTTTTTTAATCATCAAAACTTATTATCTGATCCGGTTTTATTTTTTGTGGAGTATTTGAAACATTTGTAGGAAAATCTTTCTTAACTTCCGGTTCAACATTTTGAACTGGCTTTTGCGGCGTTTCACTCTGTTCACGTTTAGGTTGTTGTCTTTGTCCGTCGTCTCTCATCTGTGGTATCTGTGCAATAGTATCAGTGGTTCTATCTGTAATCTGTGGTATCTGTGTTCCAAAATCAGTAGTGTGTTTCTTCTTTTTCTTTCTTCTCCTTTTTTTCTTACCTGATCCAGGCACCCCTTCTTGATTATTCTGGCTAAATGATTGTGGTTGTGATTGTAGTTGTTGTGTCCTATGTACATCAGGTTGGTCAAAATGAATGTTGTCTTCATTTTTAACAATAGGTTCAGTATTTTTTTGCTCTTGAGCTAGTTGTTTGTTTTCTTCAACCTTACTCTCTTGTACCTTTGGCAATAAATCTTTAAGTGATATCGTTTTTTCGTCGACCTCTTTCTCTTTCACACTATCTTTGTCTACGTCGACAATGTGTTTACCTTGCGGCAAATTGTGTGGTTTAATTTCCTTTTTTATATCTCTGGCTTTTTCATTTTCTTCTTCGTCGTCGTCTTCATTCTCCAACTCGCCCATGCCGCTCCATTTCAAGATCTTATTTTCAATAATATCTCGGCTCTTGCCATAGCGTTCACGCGATACACGAATAACTTTTTCAGCTGAACCAGTGCACAGAGCTATGGGGGGCATGGTAAGGGCGCTAAACGGTTGCGAGGCAACTCCATCAATCATGAGCTTAAGGATAATATAATATTTAGCAAGATTAACAATATCCTCTTCAGTAAATGCTGGTGTAAATTCTTTTACCAATGCTTCGGCATCTGCACCTCCCACGCGGAATGCAACGATTGTCCCTACGTTTCCAAAAACCGCGTCAGCAACAATTTCATCAAGTTGAGTAATATATTGATGCGCCATCACCAGACTCAGACGATATTTGCGCGCTTCTGACAATATATTTGCAAACGAAGGAGTAGCAAAGTTTTGGAACTCATCAACATACAAAAAGAAATCCTTGCGCTCATGTTCCGGCGTGTCCACGCGCTCCATAGCTGCGAGTTGAATCTTCGTTATAAGCATACCACCCAAAAGGCGCGAATTGTCCTCTCCAATTCTACCTTTAGACAGATTCATAATAAAAATTTTCCCGCTGTCCATGATGTCGCGCACATTGATAGTTGATTTCACTTGCGCCACCATGTTGCGTATGACTGAGGCAGACAAAAACTGACCAATCTTATTTTGGATAGGTGCGACAGCTTCTTGCGCATACCGCGGTTCGTAATTTGCAAATTCAGTTTGCCAAAATGATTTAATCACGGGGTCTCTCAATTGTTTGATGACTTTACGACGATAGACTTTATCTGCAAGCAAACGATTGATGCCAAGCAGCGTAGAACCAGGATAATCAAGCAACGCCAATAATGTATTATTCAAAATATATTCCATTCTCGCACTCCACACATCAGGCCAAATCTTTTTGAAGATTGCCATAAGCCCACTTGCCACAAGGTGTTTTTGCTCTTCAGTCTCGACTTCCAAAATATTAAAACCAATAGGATTATTGACATCTCCTGGGTTGAAATAGACGACATCGTTGATGCGATTTGATGGAATATAGTCAATAATTTTTTCTGCAAAATCTCCGTGAGGATCCACAATGCCTACGCCATGCCCCTCATAAATATCATCCAGCACCATATTTTCGAGCATGGTTGTTTTACCCATACCAGTCTTTCCTACCACATACATATGGCGCCTCCGGTCATCCAATTTTATGCCAAATTTGCGCATTTGATTGCGGTAATTGGTCTGTGCGAACATGCAAATTTTGTCGCGTTTAGGCGCTTCTACTCCTTTTTTTTGAAATACGGGTGCGGGCATGACGTCGTTGGATTACAAATTACTAAGATGTAAGATAGTATAACATAAAAAAAATCAAATTACTACGAAAATCACGTAACACATAGCACATACCAAAAAGAGAAAAGTTCTTAATTTGTTATGTGTTATGTGATATGTGTTATGTGTCTTCCCCAAATACTTCCGTCTGATACGTCTCAACTTTCAGTTTCCCTTTCATCCATTCATCTTTACGCAAACCGGCTTTGAGACATAAGGAGGTCAAGAAATCTTCTTTCGTATCAAAATCCTCCCATACTTGAGGCAAATACGTAGCGCCCTTGTTGCCTTTTGAAATAATAACACCATCAATGCCAGGTTGTAATCGAGTCAATAACTCTTCTATTGAAAAATAAGCAACTTCGGTGGGCGTAGAAAGTACAGAGATCTCAATTTGAATATCATTAAGCTCATATATCTGCAACGGACTAAATCGCGGGTCATCGAACGCGGCAGATACCGCATTTTCTATAACATCTTTATACAATTCTTGCGTGGGTTCAATATGCCCGATACAACCGCGCAATTCTCCATGCTTCATCAACGTAACAAACGAACCGCGAGGCTGTTTTAATTCATTTAATAGAATTTGTTTTGCGAGCATTCTCAACATATTACCTGTTGCAAAATAATGCGCGATTGACTTTCGCGCCAGATCAAGTAAAAATTGTTGAGATTGTACATTCATAAAATTAACCTATAGGCGTCCAATCCCGAACTGGATAATGTACAAAACTTTCCCACATACCATCTCTTCCAAATCGTTTCAGCCAGATAAAATTGCTTGAGTGTGGATACTCAAATGCTTCATATAATGTTTTCGCAAGGCCATGTTTAAGGGGATTTTGGACTATATAATTGAAATGTCTCCAAAAATCAGCCTGATTGCGGATGCAATAATCCCAGTATTGGTACCAGACTTGACGACTTTTTATGTTATCTTCTTTGTTTATCAATCGTGATGTATCTCTGTGTAATTTCTTGGTGAATTCAACCAACGAGTAACGCGCATCATATATTTCTGGATTGACACATTGAGCGGAGCAAAATGTGTCTGCCTCGCGCGTATTAACACATTTCGCCTCTGGGCTCAATGTGTCAAGCCTTTCATGCTTATTTGGCAAATGGCACATAAGGTGGTAATGGTTATTTACCACAACCCACGCATAAATTTTTATCCCAAATCGCTCGGACGATTTCTTTAAACACATTTTAAATAATTCCTTACGTTCATCTGTCTTAAAATAATCAACACCATCAAGACACCTAGCAGTGACAAAATAACACCATCCATCCACATACAAATGAAACGGCCTGTGTCTATTTATTTTCCCAATCTCCCCCTCCACCATAATTATAAAAATAACCACATATCTCAGGACTGACACATTGAGTATGTAATAACGAAATGTGTCTATATCACCCAACCAACTTCTCAACAATTTCCAAAATCTTTGCATCTTCAGCCCGTGGCAATAACTTTTGCAGATTATGCGCCAACTGTTTCCGCAATACTTCATCTTGCAACAACGTACGAATCTGCTTACCCAAATACAAACCGTCTGAGGTTCGTTCATTTACCAAAACTGCGGCGTGAGCTTGTTCAAGAAAACGAACATTTTCTACCTGATGTCCAGGTTTGGGTATGATAATAGCTGGTTTGCCAAGCGCAGCAATCTCGGTAAGCGTGCCAAAACCTCCACGCGAGATAACGATGTCTGCAACTGCATACGCGTGTTTCATTTCATCAGTAAAAAATTGGTGTACCTGATAATAATCATATAGTTTCTCTGCACGGCTTACGAGTTCTTGAGGACGCTCTTTCCCTGACAAGTGAATGACCTGTGCATACCCTTTCAAGTGCTCCATGGCTTCTACAATAAGCTGATTGACACGCAACGAACCAGTTCCTCCACCAGTCGCAAACACGACCGGTGCATCTGATGTTAGTTTAAAAATTTTCTTCGCATGCGCTTTATCTCCTTCCAATACATCGCGACGAACAGGATTGCCAATCCACTGAGTTTTTCGTTTTGGAAAAGATTTTGTTAGAACATCAAGTGATGTGGTGATTTTCTTTGCACATGGAGACATGAGCCGATTAGCAAGGCCAATTCTTACATCTTGCTGATGAATCCACGTAGGAATTCCCAAAAACCATGCGGCAAAGTGAAGAGGAACCGATATAAATCCCCCAGCAGAGATACATACGTCAGGACTCTCTTTGAGTAATAAACTAATCGACTGAAAAAAGCCAACAACAATTCTACCAATGTCAATAATATTCCATGCAGAAATATATCTTCTAAATTTTCCCGAAGACAATGTTAAAAATGTAATACCTTCTTTTTCTATTAATTCTTTTTCCGGCCCAGTCTTTGTGCCCACCCACAAAAAATCTGCATCAAAGTATTTTTCTTTGATGATATCTTTTATCGCGAGTAATGGCGTGACAGGACCGAGCGTACCGCCACCGGAGAAAATTATCTTCATATAACACGTAGCACATAACACATAGCACGTAACAAAAAATTTATTCGCTGTCTTTAGTTTCTCCACGAAGCCCGACAAGTGTGCTCCATAACATTTTTGCAATCTCTTCTTTTCGTGTATACAACGATTGATAATCTTGTTCCGTAATATAGTGTAATTTATTAGCTAAATAAAATATATAAATTGATTCTTTTAGAGAACCAAATGATGTCTCATAAAAATTTAACAAAACTTTCTTTTTTGTTCGTCCAAATCCTTCAATATAATTTAGCATGATTGACAATAAAGCGCGAGTCGCCTGCGACCACATTCCATAACGCTCAGCATTTGGAAACTTTCTTGCAATTTCATATCCTACCAAAATATATTCGTTTATCAAACGCTTAAGTTTTTCATGAAATCCCTCCTGCATATTGAAATAAAGAATATTACTATTTCGTCATATGTTATGTGCTACGTGCTGTATGTTTACTCACATTCACCACGATCCCCATCGCCGCCATACTAATCATAAGCGCAGAGCCACCATGAGACACAAAAGGCAGAGGAACGCCCGTCAAAGGCAAAAGCCCAACAATCGCTCCAATATTCAAAAGACTTTGAATCACAAACCAACTCATAATACCAGAGGCAAGCAATATACCAAACGCGTCATTTGATTCACGCGCGATTTTTAATCCACGTAATACAATTAACAAAAATAATGCAATAAACAAAACAACAACAATAAAACCAAATTCTTCTGCCGCAACGGCAAAAATACTATCAGCATGCACTTCTGGCAAATATTCAAATTTCTGCCGTGAATGTCCAAGGCCTAAGCCGAGCCAGCCTCCTGAACCAATAGCCAAAAACGCCTGATTTATCTGATATCCTTGGCCTTTGGGATCAAGTTCGGGATGGAGAAACGTCGTAAGGCGTTCCGCACGATACGGAGCTGAAACAACCATAATCCAAAATCCTATTATTCCGACAAGTAAAAGAATCACTAAATGGCTCCAACGCGCTTTGGACAAGACAAGCAATAAAAATAAAATACAGGCTAAAATAAAAGCTGTACCAATATCGGGCTGCAACACAATTAATGCTATAGGTACAAGCCCAATACACAAAGCAACAATAAATCCAGAACCAAATTCTTCTATACGCTTTCCGATTGTGGAGAGAAAAGCGGACAAGAATATAATAAGTCCAAGCTTCATTGCTTCTGCCGGTTGAAATGAATGTCCAAATAGATTAATCCAGCTTCGAGACCCGGTGTTATTTGTCGAACCAATAGCCGGTATGAATGTTAAAATAAGCAAACCAATACCTAAGATAAAAATCGGAAGCGAATATTTTTTCCATTTGTGATAGTCTATTTTTGCACAGACAAAAAATAATATAAGCCCAGGCAAAAATCCAAGCAGTAACTGCCTTTTGATAAAAAAATACGCATCTCCAAAATTGCTCAACCCTTCAGCCACGCCAGCAGAACTTAATACTAAAAGCCCAAAAAGAATAAGGGAAGCAACATAGGTGATAAACAAATAGTCAGAAGTTTGATTCTTTACGTGCATATAAATAATCCATGATAAAACTGACGTTCTGCGTTAGTCCGCGTCTCACATGTTTAAAAAAGAAATCAATATAGAAGCGATAAGAATAAAAATTTGAGCAATCACTGAAGCTGTGAGAAGCACCTGACTCATAAATTTGTCATACGCATATGAGAGCCATCCAAAAAATATGTTGGCTAGGAGTATAATCAAACCAATCAGCGGAACAAGAAAAATCTTGCCCCATGAGCCGATTTTATCTACCCCAAAAAGAATATTATAATGTAAAAAAACTTGCTCTGTTGAATGAGGCACTTCCAAGAGCAACCATACCCAGCTTGCCAGATTAAAAAGCACGCCCAGTATGGTTAATACAAGGATAGGGAGAGACAAAAAAAATAATTTTGCGGGGTATATACGCATATCCAACGTATTAAGCTATATTTAGACAAATTATACTAAATTTAGCCCCCCTTGACAAGAATAATGTTTTTGCCTATACTATGCCTACTTTTAAAGCTAAAGATTTTTCGATATGTCACATAAGAAGGCGGGTGGTTCTACCCGGTTGGGACGAGATTCAAACCCACAACACCTCGGACTGAAGGTTGGCGATGGCCAAACCGTTAAGCCAGGAATGATTCTCGTTCGCCAGCGCGGCACCAGATTCCACCCAGGACAGAACGTCATGAAGAGTAAGGACGATTCGCTATTTGCTACTGCAAAGGGATCAGTCAAATTCCAAACCAAAAAACGCAAGCGTTTTGATGGAACACTCCGCACTGCAAAGTACGTACATGTCATGGCAAAATAACCAAAATCCCCGCGAGGGGATTTTTGAATTATTCTAATTGTTCTAATTACTCTAATTATTCTAAACAAACTCTTAGCTAGCATTTGGCATTTTTTAGAATAATTAGTACAATTAGGTTAATTAGAATAATTTGAAGTATGTCTCAAACACGTCAGATAAGCTACAACAACAAAACAATACAAATAATTTCCCGCGATCAAAGTGATGAATCTGTCATCGATGAATTTTTTGTTGACAAAATGTATCGTTCGGTGGAAAAAATAATTCCAAGCGTAACAAATCCTATTATAGACATCGGCGCGCATATTGGCGTCTTTTCATTATATGCACGGATACTAAATCTTAGTGTACAAATCATCGCGCTCGAACCACATCCAGACAATATGACATTGTTCCAGGAAAATATGAGTCTAAATAATATTTCAAATGTTCAGTTACTCCCCTACGCCCTCACAGATACAGACGAAACAACAGCAAAATTATTTATTTCTGAAAACACACACAATCATACAACATCTCCTGACCACCTAACTCTCAAATCATTTGAACAGATATCTGTACCTGCTATAACATTGGAAAAATTAATCCAACAAAATAAAATAGATAAAATAGGTCTATTAAAATTAGATATTGAGGGAGCGGAATTCACTGTGCTGAATAATATACAAGATACATGGAATAAGATACAAAGCATTGTTGTAGAATATCACGAAGTTTTAGATCATAACCATGCAGAACTTGAACAAATCATGCGCGAGAATGGATTTTCTGTGGAACATTTTCCTTCTAAGTTTGAAAAACGGTTTGGATTGCTGGTGGGGAGAAATAAAAGGTATAAAAAAATTGGCTAATGCCAATTTTTTATATTATAAATGTATCAATCTATTTGTTCTTTCTAAATATTTGATAATAATGTTTCGTGCTTGTTTAAGAGCATTTTTTTTGTCCCAAAAATTAAGTATTATAAAATCAAAAAGTAAACTATTACTCAAAAAATCTTTATACAATTCTACAATTCTTTTCTTTCTTTTTTGATACTCTAAGGTATCTCTTACTAACAAACGTTGTGGAATATTCTCCGGATCAGAATGCACGTATACAGTAATGGCATGAGGGTAAAGGGATTTAAATTTCTTTAAAGCATTCATATTCCCAATAATTAACAAATGGATCTGATGATTTTCAAAAGCATCATTGAGTTGATCTTTTCTAATTCCATACCAATAACCATATTGCTTATAGATAAACAGATAATTCTTTTTGGGAACTAATCTTTTTACTAGACGAAGTTCTGGGGGGCCATTTTGTGGTTCGCCTTTTCTTGCAGGCCTTGTACAATCTTTTCTATGCAAAGTTACATGGTCAAAAATACTCTTAATCATACCCAACAAAAGTGATTTGCCAGATCCACTTACACCATAAAAAACCATTATAATATGTTTCTTTGGGTACAACTTCTTTTTAGCCATATAACTAGATACAAATAAATATTGACGAAAGCATATCATAATATACTAAAATTGCAACCTCAAGCCAAAAAAGATATAATATCGTAATATCACAATATCAATAATATGCAGCACTATCTATTCACTCTCCTCACTGCCGTATTTCTCCAAATCACTGGCGTTCTTGGAATCTTTTTTCTCATTGGCTTTGTCCTTTCCAAACTCCAGTTTTATACACAGCACATATATTACAAAACCCTTGGCTGGAAAGGAATCCTCTGGACCGGATGGATTGGCACACCCATACACGAACTGGGGCATGTATTTTTTGCAAAACTATTTCACCATCGCATAGACGGTATCCATATTTTTGAACCACATGAAGCTACCGGTAACTTGGGACATGTGGATCATGCATACAATCCCAAAAGCCTTTATCAGCGCGTAGGAAACTTTTTCATTGGCGCGGCACCTATGATCTGGGGAGCGATATTGCTCGTGACATTTCTTTATTTTTTTGTCCCAAATGGGAAAGACATTTTTGCTCCGCTCACGGTAGAACAAAATTCTTTTTCTCACTTTCTTAGCCAGCTTGGCAGGACGCTCACACACATGTTTGCAAAAGAAAATATAATGGCATGGAATTTTTGGCTTTTCCTTTACCTTTCATTTTCCATTGCCTCCCACATGGCACCAAGCGACCGCGATTTAAAAAATATGTGGAAAGGTTTTTTTTGGATTGTTCTTATGGTGATTATAGTGAATGCCCTTACACTTGCGCTTGGAGCAAATATTACGAGCTATGTACTTAATCTGACACAATATTTAAACATTTTTACTGCTATTTTTGTGTATGCAGTAGTTTTGTCTCTTGTGCATTTGATTCTGGCGAGTATTGTATTGTTGCCGTTTAGGAAGAGATAAACTACAAATAATGCATATTTTCTAACTTCAAGCTCATTATATAAAACACATACTTAAAAAAGATTACCCTGGCCACAAAAACCAGGGTTGATTTTTTAAATAACTTCTGATATTCTTATTGTGCTTTAGTTCGTTCATGGAGAGGTCGCCTAGTTGGTCTATGGCGCACGCTTGGAAAGCGTGTATCCCGTAAGGGATCGAGGGTTCGAATCCCTCTCTCTCCGCCAAAACAAAAACACCCTAGAAATATAGGATGTTTTTAAAATATGTTGAGTCTTTATTTCGTCCCTCTAAACTCATTAATAATCTTCATCGCGGTACCGACATCATCCACCATCTGATACAACTCATCGTCCTCGCTCCCAATTGTTTCAAATCCATGTACAAATAATTTCTTGATAACTCCATGCAAAGGCTCCCAAAATTCGTGATCAACCAAAATAATTGGCACTCTTTGCATTTTCTTTGTCTGAATCAACGTTAATATTTCAAATAATTGATGCAGTGTGCCAAAACCGCCAGGAAAAAATACAAATGCTTTCGAAGGCGCAGTTAAAATTAATTTGCGCGTAAAAGGAAACTGGAAACCAATTGAACGTTTGACATATGGGTTCACGCGTTCACGCGATCCAAAACGCATATTAACACCTATGGAATCTCCCCCATTCTCAAATGCACCTTTATTGGCAGCTTCCATAATGCCTGGGCCGCCACCTGTAATCGTGGTAAATTTATGTTTTGCCAACTGTGCACCAAGCTCATACGCCATGTCATAATATCTCGTATCCACATGAATACTCTTTGTACCAAGCACGGTGACATCTTCTACCACACCAGTCAAAAATTCAAATCCCTCAACCATCTCTGCCATGATTCTAAATATTTTCCAATCCAACTTTCCCCCGCAATGGAAACTGCTTGGGTCAAGTTCACACATGGGCACACGGTCTTTGGTATCTTTTATATATTCAAACGCTTCCTGCGCACTATCTACCACACGCCACGCGTCAATATCTTTTGAGGGGACTGAATCAATTGCAGCAGATTTTCTCTTGAGAAATTCAATAAGTGGATTCCAATATGCAGAACCGACAAGCACAATAGGAGAACGAGGCATTTTATCAAGCTCCATAAGATCTACGACCTCAAAAAATTCATCCATGGTACCAAACCCGCCAGGAAAATATACAAATGCATTTGCAGGTGACGTCAACATTACTTTGCGCGTGAAAAAATAGTAAAACGCAGTAGATTCTCGTACATACGGGTTGATGCGTTGTTCAAATGGAAGCTGAATATTAATACCAACAGATTTACCCCCAACTTCAAACGCTCCACGATTTGCTGCTTCCATAACACCAGGACCACCGCCCGTAAGAGTAGTAAACCCATTTTCTCCAAGCAATTTACCCAAGTCGCGAGCAATCTTATAGAATTCGTCGTCTTCTTTGAAACGCGCTGAACCTAGAATGGTTACTTCACGTTCAAGTTTTGACAAAAACTGGTATCCTTCGACAAATTCAGCCATGATGCGAAAAATACGCCACGATTCACGATAGTCGCCGGTTTCGTTCAAAGCATATGAAAAATCTTTTGGCGCTTGGATTTTGATTTTTTCAATGGTCTGTCTACCCATAGTGTATAGTTTCAAATTTGAAATTTAAAATTATAAATTCTCAATCATATTCCCCAACTGTAATACGCGCCCTTCATCAAGTCTCTTTCCCACGACTTGCAATCCAACAGGCAGTCCTGCTTTTGTATTACCAACAGGTACAGATAAGGCCGGCAACCCTGCAACAGGTGCAGGTGCGGTAAACACATCGGCTAAATACATTGCCAAAAGATCGTCTTTTTTCTCCCCTATTTTAAATGCGGGAAATGGCGACGTCGGCGTGACAAGCAAATCAACCTGTTCAAATACTTTTTCAAAATCACGAATGATAAGCGTACGCACTTTCTGTGCTTTGCGATAATATGCGTCGTAATATCCGGCAGACAATGCATAGGTGCCAATCATAATACGACGTTTTACTTCTTCGGGAAATCCTTGTGCACGTGTTTTCGCATATACATCATAGAGATTATCAGCCTCTGCTTGCACTCCATAACGTATACCATCAAGCCGTGCTAAATTCGAACTATCTTCACTAGGAACTATAATATAATATACAGGTATTGAGTATTTGGTCATGGGTAGACTAACCTCGATAAGTTCAATCTTATGATCTTTTAATCTTTTAATCTTTTCTTCAACTATCTTTTTCACCTCTTTGTCCATTCCTTCAAGCTCAAAATACTCTCTTGGTACTCCAACTCTTAAATTTCGAATTTTGAATTTTGAATTTTGAATTTCTTCTGAATATTTAGGTACTTTATCTGAAACAGTGGTGGCGTCTTTGACGTCATGCCCTGCCATAATTTCTTCCAAAATTGCAATATCCTCCACCGTCTTTGCCATGGGGCCAACAGTATCCAGCGAAGATGCCATGGGCATAATGCCAAAACGGGAATTTCTTCCGTAACTGGGACGCAAACCCACAATTCCACACAATGAGGCTGGTTGGCGAATAGAGCCTCCGGTATCTTCACCAATAGAAAATAGACACATGTGGTCAGCAACTGACGCGGCCGAACCACCCGATGATCCGCCGGCAACACATTCCAGATTATGAGGATTTTTTACCGGACCATACATTGAATTTTCATTGCTTGCGCCATGTCCAAACGCGTCACAATTGGTCTTGCCCACGAGTACCGCACCTTGCTTGCGAATCCTTTCTACTACTGTTGATTCAAATCCGGGGATATAATTATCCAAAATTTTTGCAGACCCCGTTGAACGCACATCTTTTACATCAATAGCATCTTTTACACTAAAGGGAATACCTGTAAGTATATTTTGTTTTTTCTTTGCAATTAATCCATCTGCTTTTTTTGCTTCATCCAATGCTAATTCTTCGGTCACGGTAATAAACGCATTAATATCTTTATTACGTTTTTTTATACGGGCTAAACATGCTCTGGTAAGTTCAACCGAAGAAAAGTCTCCTTTTTTAAGACCATCGTGGGCTTGTTTGATTGTTAGTTCATTTAAATTAGCCATAAGCAGATTAAGCAGACTAGGCAGAATAAGCTACAAAAAGTGCTTAATCTGCTTAATCTGCTTATAAACTTAATCTGCCGTACCAAATACCGCTTTTACTTTCAGCAAATTCATCTCTTTGTTGGGGAATTGGCTTATGAGTTTCTTTCGATCCTCATCACTCGTCATCTCTGCCTTATCCTTACGCACAACGTCCTCGAGCCCAGTAACCTGGCATGTTTCTTCAACTCCCTGCGTATCGACCTCACTCAGCATTTCTATATAATCCAAAACAGCCGAGAGTTGCTCGGCATACATAATTTTTTCTTTTTCAGACAATTCCAAACGCGCCAATTTTGCAATCTGTTCTATTTCTTGAGATGTGAGTTTCATAATACAAATAGTGTACCAAAAAAACAACTAAATGACAACTCATACATTGACATTTTAACACATTATATTATACTTGCACTGCTCTTCGGGCCGTGGTATCCCACTACGGCCCATAGCCCGGTCGGTCAGCCGCCCGTGAACCACGATGTTGCGGACGCGCAACGCCGTCGGCTCACAACCGACCGACCGGGCTCCTCCTTCAAAAGGAAGAGCAAAAGGAGGTAGGGATGTTTATGCGGCAAAACATCCCCTCAAGCCAAATTCAAAACCACCCCGCGTATACGAGGTGGCTTTTATTTGTACATATTATAATACGGTAATCAAGGCATCTATATATACAAGGGCATCTTCGTGTGAACGTTTTAATGCCTGTATTTCTTCAACCCTTCTCGAAACTAATTCTGTTTCCGTATCCAAACCACTTCGAGAACCCCTGCTAACCAGTGCACTAACTTCTTGTTCCAATTCTCGCACACGGTCAGAGTTTTGAGATAAGTTTATACGTTCTCTCTCCAAAAGAACACGATTTGAATTTCCTTCACGTATTTTTTCAAAACTTTGCATCAACGTATGCCGTATATTTTGTATTCTTTTTAACCATTCTATTAACTCTTTAACCAGCCCAAAATCTGCTGCCAATCTACTTCCTGCGACAGCTTCATCCTGCTCTACCTGCTGTAGATGTGCAAGAAAATCCTCTCGTATGCGCCTGCTGTCTGCTTCACCTACACTTGGACGAGAAGCAGTATCTACTCCGGGAGATAAAAGTTCTTTAGACATATAACACCATAAGTTAATTAATGAAAATAACACCTACAACTTTGCCAAAAAATCTTCTTCTGAAAGAATCTCAATACCCAGTTCTTTTGCTTTCTCATATTTACTCCCTGGGTTCTCCCCGACCACTACATAGTCGGTCTTTTTACTCACTGACCCGCTCGGATGCCCACCCAACGCACGGATTTTTGCTTCAGCATCCTCGCGAGATATAGTTTGCAAGGTACCAGTCAAAACAAATGTCTTATCCTTTAATCTTGAATCTTCAATCTTGATTCTTTCATGTTTAATTTTAATACCGTTTTCTAACAATTCATTTACTAAATTTATATGTTCCCTGTCTTGAAAAAACTCCACAATAGATTGTGCCACACGACTGCCCACATCGTCAATAGCAACGAGTTCTTCAATACTGGCTTCCATAAGCTTATGCATAACGCCAAATTTTTCTGCCAGACGAATAGCTGTTTCTTCTCCCACATGTCTAATACCCAGTGAAAAAATAAATCGAGGTAATGTCACATGTTTTGCTTTTTCAATTGCATCAATCAAATTATCTGCTGACTTTTCTGCAAAGCGCTCCAATGGTTCGAGATCCCCTTTTGTTAATGTAAAAATATCTGCTGGATTTTTTATCAGCCCTTCATTCATAAGATGTTCAACTATTTTTTCTCCCAGTCCATCAATATCAAAAGCTTTTTTCGAAACAAAATGAATGATTTTCTCCAGCTGTTGAGCATAGCACTGTTTATTCATACAAACTAACGCAGCACCTTCTCTTTCTTCTCCACTTGTAGCTTGCAACTTGTAGCTTGCAACATGCCCACCGCAAACCGGACACTTATCTGGTTCTTTGATTTTCTTTTCCTTTCCCGTTCTCATCTTATCCAATACGCGTACAACTTTTGGAATGATGTCCCCCGCCTTTTCTACCACGACGCTATCGCCCACTTTCACTCCTAGACGTTCTATTTCATCAAAATTATGCAGTGTGGCGTGTGTTACTGTGGTGCCAGCCAGTTGTACTGGTTCCATATGAGCAACCGGTGTCAAAGCACCTGTCCTTCCCACTTGCCAATACACATCCATAATTTTCGTAGTCCCCTGCTCTGCAGGAAATTTAAAGGCAATTGCCCACCGTGGAGATTTACCCGTGAATCCAAGCGCGTCTTGATATTTTTTTTGGTTGACTTTGATAACAATGCCGTCTATCCAAAAAGGCTGGGTATGCTTTTTTTTTCCCCATTCTTTATGAACAGCCAAAATTTCAGCGGTATTTTTACAAACTTTCCAGTGACTATCAGTGAGGAAACCGAGCGTCTTGAGTGCAATTAATTCCTTTTCTTGTGTATCAATTTCACGTAATATATTACCCGTATCACGTAACAATTTTTGTTTTTCAATACTGGTATGTGATACGTGATATGTGATACGTGATATGTCGTAGGCCGTCAAAGATAATTTCCTCTCCGCAACAATTTTTGAATCAAGTTGCCTAATTGTTCCTGCCGCCGCATTACGTGGATTGGCAAACAAGGCTTCTCCATTCTTGGATCTTTGATCATTGATTGTTGCCAACATTTTTGCAGATAACCATACCTCGCCTTCTGCCACCATACTCAATGGCTCACGCAATCGCAACGGAACTGACTGAATTGTCTTGATATTTTGTGTAACATCTTCCCCAACTTTTCCATTTCCTCGTGTTGCTGCGTTTTTCAAAATTCCATGTTCATACGTCAATACCATGTGCAATCCATCTATCTTTAATTCACATACATAATCCAAATTACTCGGACGATGCCCCAGTTTTTTTTCAAGCACTTTCATATTTCGTTCAACCCAGTCTTCTATATCATGCTCGTCAAACGCATCATCAAATGACCATTGAGGAACCTGATGAATTACTTTTTCAAATTTATCCAAAGGTTTTCCAGCGACGCGCTGTGTTGGAGAATCTGGCATTAATAATTCTGGATGTTCTGTCTCGATTTTTCGCAATTCATCCATGAGTCCTTCGTACATCGCATCGGTTACTTCGGGATCGTTCAAAACATGATACCGATAACGCAGATCATCTATTTGCTCGCGAAGGTGTTTGATATACTGACTTAAATCCTTTGACATAAAAATATAAATTGTATATATACGTCATTTCACTAGTCCCAAATCTTGAGCTCTATCTATTAATTTTCTATATAATACTGGATTATCAAGAACAACCGCTTCAGTAGCATTATTCAAAGTTTTGATAACATGTGCATTTGTATAATCATCTATAATTTTGTCCTCCACCCGCGGATGAGGTGGCCTAGTACGGTTCAATATACGCAAAGTCCAAGTAACTTTATCTCCGGGAACATACATCTTGTCTACGTTATCTCGATTGTGTCCATCACTACCTGAACCATCAGATGGAGCAAATCTAATAGGAAAATTTTTTATTTCACCCATAAAAACTATATAAAAAATTAAAATTTGAGAAAACTTAAATACCAATCTAGTGCCTGCTGTCCCCATACCATTACTACAAGCGTCGCAGGAGCAAGAAATATTCCAAACGGTATTGCACTTTTCATTTTCTTTTTCTTTGAAATCAACAGTCCAACGCTTATAAGCGCGCCAGCTACATACGCAAACCAAAGGGCAACTAAAAGCAATTTCCATCCCAAAATAGCGCCCATCAAAAGCCCAATCCTCATATCACCTCCGCCAATCCATGTTCCTTTTGAAATAAGATATTGTACAAGAAAAAAACCAGCTCCCACAGACATACCAATCACCATATCTTGCCAACCTCTCAAATCTAAAAACCAAGAAACAAAATACACAATAAGCGTAGCAGGAATCACGATACTGTCAACTACCTCCAAATATTTGAGGTCATATAGAAAAATAAATGTAAGGACAAAAATGATAAAACATGTGAGGACCAATTGCCATACATTAAATTCTAATGCTTGTACACTATTCAAAAAATAAGAGCCAACAAAGGTCAGACCCATCCATAATTCAATAAGCGGATATTGCCAAGAAATTGATCCTTTGCATGTACGGCATTTCTGTCTTAAAATAAAAAAACTTAACAAAGGAATATTATCATACCATGCGAGCTGAACCTTGCATTGGGGGCAATGTGAACGGCTTCTGAAAAAAGCCTGATGAGTATGAAGGCGGTATTCAAGCGCATTCAAAAAACTTCCTAAGCATAGGCCTAAAATAAAAAACAATATATACAAGAAATAACTAGACATACAGCACGTAGTATAGCAAAATGGGGATAATAAAAAAAGACCCTTGCGGGTCTTTCTTTTCAATAAAAATCTTATGTTTTTGGCTGTCCAATAATTCCAGAAGGTGAGGCAGTTACGTCTCCAAGACCAAAATTGCCAGAGCCCACTTCGAGTTCACTCGTCACAGTATAGGTGCTACCATCGGCAGATGTATATATATAATATTCAGTAGTACCAGGACCAGTTGGGATCAAACCCATATATGGATCAATTGCGCATGTTGCATCAAACCCATCAGAATCCAAACATAAATAATTGCCCTGTCCTAAGTTAGCAGGAAGTGCTTGTACGGGGTACAAATTATTGTCTGTATAGTACAATTCCAAAGCTGTTTGGATTTGTTTCATATCAGAAAGACGCTTGGAGTCATTTGCTTTCTTTCGAGCTGAACTTAATGCTACTACAGCTAATGTAGAAAGCAAACCAATAATAGCAACAACAACCAAGAGTTCAATAAGTGTAAATCCTTTTTTATTTGTTTTCATATGTCTCACCCCCTTTCTATTTAGGATGATTTACGAAACTGGACTTTATATAATTAAAGCCCTAAAACTTTTTTTACTTTGTCTACTGTTTCTGATGGTTTGAAATGAGCCTTTATCAAATAATCAGCAGCACCCATCTCGAGCCCTTTTTCGACATCATCTTTTTGTCCAAGATTTGTTAACAAAATAACTGGAATATTTTTGATGTCCTTATCACCTTTTATTTTTTCCAATACGGTAAAACCATCCATCTTTGGTAAGAGGATATCGAGCAATACAATATCAGGCATTTTCTTTTTTACTTCATCAAGACCCTCTTCACCATCGCGAGCAACCGTAACCTTGAATTTTTCCATTTCAAATTTTGTCTTGTAGATGTTAGCCAAAAATGTATCATCCTCGACCAAGAGTACATGAATCTCTTTTTTATCTGCCATACTGGAAAAAAATAATAGTAATTCCCCTCAGTTCAGTATCTACAGTATAGCACACATAACCCCCTCTTCCTATACTGATTGTGGATAGATTAAGAAAAATGTCTAAGCCCAAGACCAATACACACAGACATGCGCGGACCAAGCTCATCAAGTATCGGCTTTAGTCCATCTTGATATATAACCCGCGCCCAAGGGTCCCCGATAAATACACGCAAAGGAAATTGTTTTTGGATATAACTTTGTATAGGAGGAAACAATCCACCGCCTCCGGTCAATATAATCTTTTCCGGACGTTTTTGTTCATTTCCGCTCTGACGCAAATATAAATCAAAGCTATATTGGATTTCTTTTGCCATTGGATCCAAAATTGGCAAAAATAAATCCTCACGCGTATTCATACCCTGAAGCGACATATCATTTTTTATTTGTTTTACCTGATCTATCTCTACACCAAATGACTGAGACAAAATAGCATCTATATTATTACCCCCCAATTGTAAACTACGGTGAGTCATAGGAACACCGCCATCAATAATGAAAAAATTAGTACGTTCAGCGCCCACGTCTACGACCATAGAAACAGTTGAATCCTTGCCAACCAGCGAACGCGCCAGAGCAAAAGCCTCTGTCTCAAGCTCTTCAAGCTGTAATCCAGCTTTTTGAAATATAGCCGTATAAAATGCGACAAGTACTTTGGGAGCTGCAGTCACCAGATAGGTTGAATATTTTGCTTTTTTATCTGGATCAATTGGAGACACTTTTTGGTGAACCACTTGCATTTCTTCTATAGGTCGTGGAATCATTTTTGCTATTTCTGCCTTTATAATGCCATCTAATTGTTTCTCATCAACCGCAGGCAAATTCAAAATCGCATGAAATACATAGGATACTGGCAGACTTGAGGTGACACGACGAGACTGAATGCGAGCTTTTTGCATGAGAATTTTTAGAAGTTCAGCATACTCCGCAATACGTTTATCTTGTAGTACAAGTTCTTGTAAGGAAGTTGGATCTTTTTTATCGTCATTCGACTCAATAACAACTCCCCGCTTAGCTTCTTTTTCTCTAAGCAGCTGTTCCACGGTCTTTTCCTGGCTCGCGTGCACATGTACATCCATCGCTTTATCAACTATGCCATATGTCCACAATTGTGGGCGTCCTTTATTTTTTCGCAACTCAACAACTTTGATGCCATTAGCGCCAATATCTATACCGAGATAACTTTCTGTTTTGGAGAAAAATCCCATATGCGAATAGTATAACACAAAATGAATACACGCACTATAGCAAAGTAAAAAATTATTCTAATTATACTAATTGTTCTAATTGGGTATTGGGATTTATTTAGATCAATTAGCATAATTAGAATAATTAGGTCAATTTACAGCCATCTTAATATCATTTAGTCTCATTTTAAGTCTTATATCTCCTTGCAGATCAGTTCTCCATACGGTACTCGACGCTCGCTCCAGTCGTTTCAATACCCTACGCGAAGGATGCCCAAATTTATTATTGACTCCAAGAGAAGCAATAGCATGTTGTGGACTAACTAAGGTTATAAATTCTTGTATAGAAGAACTGTCGCTCCCATGATGGCCTAATTTTAAAATATCGGAATCAAGTTGATCTGCATACGTTGCAAGCAAATATTTTTCCAATGGCTCTTCAGCATCACCCATCATAAGTATGCTTGAACTTGCATACGTCAACGAAAATACGATTGAGGTATTATTTGCATCAACTTGCTTTGTGTCACCCGGAATATGTGAATCTGCAACAATGGAATGATCTGGATATAAGAAATGCAATGTCGTGCTTGCGATGTGCCACTCTTCCTCTCTTTGTATTTCAACGTAGGTTGATCCTTCGTCTTCTCTGGCATCCCAAAACGATTGCCATTGCGAGTCATATTCTTTTTTCAAACCATTATATACAATATTTTTTACGTCAAACCGCTCAAGCACTGACTGGCACCCGCCATAATGATCTAAATCTGGATGTGTAATGAGAAGATAATCAATCACTTTGTCATAATACTCCATAACACGTCCAAGCGCTTCGAGCACGCGCGCATCCTGCGAACAATCCACAAGCATCTGCTGCCCATCTGGAAATTCAATAAATGTAGCATCTCCTTGGCCAATATCTAAAAAAGTTATTTTAACTTCGTCCAACTGTTCAACTTTTTCTCCAGCGATATCTCGAACAACTTCATTTTTATTACGCTTAACAAACCAGAGCATGGCAAAAACCACAATAAGTAAAATGAAAACAAAAATGCTTAGTTTCTTCATACATTTCATGATCAAAGTAAACAGAGGGCATCCTATTTTCTACATCGTATTATTTGATTTATCCACACTTCACCTTCTTTCACAAATTTCTCTTCTTCAATACCAAATGCTAATCCTTCAAGCAATTCTCTTATTTTCTCTGGCCGATGATAATATGACTCAATGATAATTTTACCCTGTTTTGTTTCAACTTCAGGTGGACGCTTTTGATTGATATTGGTAACCACAAAAAAACCGCCTGGCTTTAATACGCGATATACTTCATCAAAAAATCTTTGAGGGTCTTTTAGATGAACAATGAGAAAAGCTGCCACAACACCATCAAAACTTTCATCTTCAAACGGCAAACTTTCTGCGTCACCAACAATTTTTTTAATCTTTAATCTTGCCTGCCCGTCCGTAGTAAGACGAAGGCGGGAATCTTTAATTTTCTCTAACATCTTTTCTGAAACATCCAGTGCAACGACATGAGCTCCCCTTTTGGCTAGTTCAATCGAAACTCGTCCTGTCCCCGCTCCCACATCCAAGATTTTCTTCCCCGAAACATCCCCCAAAACATCAAACAAGACATCTTTTTCAAAACTATCTAAATATGCTTTCTTTTTGTCATAGTTTTGTGCAGCCAAATCATAGCCTTCTTCTGAGTTGTACAAAACAATTTTTTTACTCATACAAGTTACTTTATAACTTTCAACTTGGAACTTTTAACTCTCACAGAGTATATCATAACACCATATAATCCGACCATCACCCACCAAGGAAAACTAATATCAAGCGAGGAAAAATTCAGCCCTGCAAAAAATGTAACTACTCGAACAATATATTCCATTCCTGCCCATGACAACCATGACAACACCAGAGCCACTGGCTTAAATATAAAACTAATAACTACAGTAAAAAAACCAAAAATCATAATAAGCGGGATGATCCAAAGGATAATTACATTCACCACAGGTGCAACAACCGAAAGCCTTCCAAATTGAAACAAAATCAATGGCAATGTAGCGATAATTGCCGCGAGTGTTGATAACAAAGATTCTTTCAATCCTAACACTTCCGGCAGTTTATCAAACGGTCCACGAATCGTGGGTGTAAGATACACAAGTCCAAGTGTAGAAATAAATGAAAGCTGAAATCCTGCGTCATATATCAAAATATAGGGATTTTGCAAAGCCATAAGCGTTGCGGTGAGCATAAGCACATTTCCAATACGCGAAGTCCTGCCAACTTGTTTTGCCAAGAGCGTTACCACTCCCATTATTCCCGCTCGCACGACTGACGCACTTGCCCCCGCAAAAATAACAAACAATAGTATGCCGACAAGTATAATCCAAAATGCCTTTTTACGCGGAATATACATATACACGCACATGGTAATCAAAATGGTAGCAATAATCGTAATATTGTATCCCGAAATTGCGACAATATGCGTGACACCTGTTTTGGAAAATAAATCTTGCAGTTCACCTAATCCTCCACGATATCCATACAATAACCCTGCCATAAAACTTGCATACGGCTCGTGCCATAGTATATTTATTCTTTTTGCGATTACTTGTTTCAAGGTAAATATTCCACGCAATGCAACATTTCCCTCTCCTGAGCTGACTTTTGTTATTTCAGGATTTTGGCATAGTACAAACACGTTATACCGCGCCAAATATTTATCATAAGCAAAGTCCTCAATCTGTTCAGGTTTTTCAAGACTGCATTTGATTTCCAATTTGTCGCCATATTCGTATCGCGGATAGAGCGTCGATTTCAAATAGATATTGCCATTGGTTGATTTATAATCTTCAGTCTTTCCTCCAGAGGCGGATCCGCCTTGGGCGGATAATCTTAAATCTTTTGTTTTCACAATATAATTAACGCCGCCAGTTCGCACGTCAGGTTCTCCATCGACATACCCTTTCAAATCAACATTCTCTCCAACATAATGTAAAATATTTTCCTCCGTATCTTTTGGAATTGATATGGTATATCTCCATGTTCCGAATGTTGCAAACAATATGCAGAATAATATAAAACGGAATGATTTATTTTTCCAATATATGATGATGAAAAAAAATGAGATAAGTAGAGATACGTAGAGATAAAGCAAATCTATTTTAAAATCAAAAATTGAGACAACCCCAACGCCCAATAAAAAACAAAAGCAAAACGCGAAAAACGCTTTGCTTCTTGATTGTATTATTCCTCGTAACATAAATCAATAGAACACGAATTGAACGAATTGAACGAATCTAAACTAATTTCTTATATTGATTTTCAAATACTTTCCTGGAAAATTGAGGATCTTTGCCAAAATTAAACAAAAAGCCAACTTCGATCGAAGTGGCTCGCAAATAATTTAGCAATTGTGCTTCGTGCTCTTCACATAAACTTTCAGCAGCTTTCAATTCTAAAATAATTTTATCTTCAACAATTATATCAGCAAAATATTCTCCGACCAGTTCCCCCAAATCAAATACTTTTATAGGAATTTGTCTTCTGCCGTGTATACCTTGTCTACTTAGTTCCTTTACTAAGGCATTTTCGTATACTTTCTCTAAAAAACCAAAACCTAATCGATTATAAACATTATAAAAGGCCCCAATTACTTTATTACTTAATGGTCCCTCCAACATATTCGTTCTAATTAGTTTAATTCGTTCAATTCGTGTTCTATTAAACTACAATAGAAATAAGTTTTCCCTTTACATAAATTACCTTCGTCGGTTCTTTCCCTTCTAGCCACTTTTGAATTTTTTCACTTTTCAATGCTTCTGCTTTTGCATCCTCTTCGGAAATATCTGATGAAACAATGATTGTATCGCGTAGTTTTCCATTAATTTGTATTGCAAGCGTAATAGTATCTTCTTTAATTAACCCGGGATCATATACTGGCCAAGGCTGGGTGGCCACAGTGTCTTTATTCCCTAATTTGTGCCACAATTCTTCTGCCATATGAGAGGCGAAGGGTGAAAGAAGTTTTATCAGTACAGAGTATCCGGTTTTTGAAATTTTTTCTTCTTTTAGGAGTACATTTACGAATTGCATAAGCATTGCAATGGCAGTATTAAATTTCAAACTCTCAACATCTTCACCAACTTTTTTTATTGTCTGGTGTACCAGCGTTGTTAAACTGTTGTTTTTTGCTTCTGCCTCTATTACTTTTTCTTGTAAATTCCAAACTTTTTCAAGAAAACGTCTAATTCCTTTCACTCCATTCTCATCCCATGGTTTATCTTCCTCTAGTGGTCCCATAAACATCTCGTACATGCGCATCGTATCTGCGCCAAATTCATTAACCACGTCAGTTGGATTTATTACATTCCCCCATCTCTTACTCATTTTCCTATTGTCTGGACCCAAAATCAAACCTTGGTGTCTATGAACCTTAAACGGCTCATCAAAATCAATATATCCCGCGTCATACAATACTTTGGTAAAGAAACGTGCATACAACAAATGACCATTCACATGTTCTGGCCCACCTAAGTAGAAATCCACGGGCATCCATTTTTTGAGCGCTTCAGGACTGGCAAATGCTGTATCATTTTTTGGATCAAGATAACGATAATAATACCAACTTGAACACATGAAAGTATCTAACGTGTCTGGTTCACGTTTCCAACCTTTTCCATATTTCTTTTCAACACCTTTTTGAAAATCTTCTGAATACGTCAATGGTGATTGCCCAGTTGGTTTAAAATCTACATCATCGGGAAGAAGTACTGGGAGATCTGATTCGGGGACGGGTTTAAGACTGCTTACTTCACAAGCTGTCAAGACTTCTGATTCTTGAATTATTTCAGTTTCTTCGTAATTACTAAAATGTGGCCCTAGTGGTTTTACCATCTTTAAAACTCCATCAACTTTATTTCTCAAACACTCTAAATCCTCTTTTTTAATAATCGGATAGTTATCATCAGCTAAAATTACAAATTCATCACACTTATTTTTTATCTTCTCCCAATCAAATTTCCAATCACAGCTCTTTGTTACTTCTGACCTCTCTTTATCATTAAATTTGTCAGTAACTACTGGATCTACAAAAATTACTTTTGAAACTTTATTTTGCAACTTTTCTAAAAGTCTATAAATAACAGTTCCACCCAGACTATGGCCAATCAAGACAACACTTTCATCAACATCAGCATGATCTAAAATATATTGGGCTTGTTCTTCTATATTTGGCTTATCTGCATGAGGTAAATCTTCAGACCAAACAGTATGACCTTGTTTTTCCAGTTCTTCTTTCAACCATGGCTTAAAACCATTTTTTGAACTACTGCGAAGTCCATGGATAATGACAAATTTCTGTTTGTTGTTTGTTGATCGTTGCTCGTTGAAAAGCATCGGAATCGGTGCACCCCAAAATCTCTGGCGAGAAACAGACCAATCGCGAAGCTTGTATTGGACTTTCCTTTTACCAACACCATTTTCCTCTAACCACTGAATCATTTTTTCTTTGGCTTCTCTGGTTTCTAGGCCGTCTAAAAAATCAGAATTAATAGAAATACCGTCAGTTGCAACACATTTCTTTTTTCCATCAATGAATCTTTCCAAATACACTGTCTCTTGTGTCAATTCTTGTACGGGGCTTTCCTTCATAACTTTAATTGCATCTTCTAATTCAAACCACTTGTAATTTTTTTCAGCAATTTTTTGAGAATCACTCAGCAAATTAACTACATAACATTCAATATCCTTTGATTTATTTTTTTTATTTACTGGATTAAAATAATGCATTACCATTCTTCCTAAATAATCTTTAACTTCAATGTTCTGATAACCTGTTTCTTCTCTTATTTCACGAGCTAATGTTTGTTGAGCAGACTCTCCATCCTGAACGCCACCTCCTGGCAACATCCACCAACCCTCGTCCTCTTGAACCAAGAGGACTTTACCGTCTTTTATAATCGCAGATTTAATGACTTTTCTTTTAATCTCGTCATCTTTTTCCAAACCAAAAACCGGACAAACTACTTCTCTAATTTCTAACCTATATTTCTTCGCAAACTCAAAATCTCTTTCATCATGTGCCGGCACTGCCATAATCGCGCCCGTCCCATATGTTGCCAAAACATAATCAGCAACAAAAATAGAAATTTCTTCGTTAGTCGCTGGGTTAATTGCTTTTACTCCTTTTAATTCAACACCAGTTTTTTCCTTTTGTACTTGACGATCAAGCTCTGTCTTTTTTGATGTTATTTCAATATATTTTTCAACTTCTCTCCAATTCGTTATCTGATCTTTCAATTCTTGAACATATTTCCCTTCTGGCGCAAGCACCATATATGTCGCACCGAATAATGTGTCGGGTCGTGTCGTAAACACGTCAATTCGAAATTCGAAATTCGAAATTCGAAATTCCACAATGGCTCCTTCACTTTTTCCTATCCAATCCTTCTGTCTCTTCTTTGTTTCTTCTGGCCAATCGAGTTTATCAATATCACTCAATAATCGTTCTGCATAATCAGTAATCTTGATATACCACTGTTCCATTTCTTTTTGGATAATCAAAGTATCACATCGTTCACAATGACCTTCTTTCACCTGATCATTTGCCAAAACCGTTTTACATGAATCGCACCAATTCACTGACTGTTTTTTTCTATATGCCAAACCGCGTTTATAAAATAACAAGAAAAACCACTGGGTCCATTTATAATAATCCGGATTGTGCGATCCCACTTCCCTATCCCAGTCAACAGAAATTCCCAAAGATTTTATTTGACTACGAAAATTGTTCACGGCATCCTCTGTACTTTTGCGTGGATGAACATTTGTTTTAATAGCATAATTTTCTGCAGGTAAACCAAAACTATCCCAGCCAATCACTTGCAAAACTTTCTTTCCAATCATCCTCTGATATCGCGCATAAATATCACACGCGGTATACACTTCCGCATGGCCAACATGAAGACCACTCCCAGATGGATACGGGAGCTGTGGTAATATATAAAATTTGTTTTCAGGTGTAGCATCGGTAGGAGTTTTGAACAAACCCTGATCTTCCCACAAATCTTGCCATTTTTTTTCACCTTTATTTTCTAAAAAATCTTTATATGTATTCATATATAAATTAGTTTATCCGGCGTAGCGAAGCGAAGACGGACCACTTTGATTCTATTGATTTTGGATCGTATTTTTCCATATTTTTCACATAACACGTAACACGTATCACGTAACAATTTATATTTTGTTATGTGTTATGTGCTACGTGAAAAAAATTATTTAAAAAGTTTCATTATTTTCGGATGTAAATCTGGATTAGCAATAACGATATCCTGTCTGCCACGTTTCCACGGATTGCCGTCACTGTCAGTCACTATGGCTCCAGCTTCTTTGCAAATTAAATATACAGGCAACCTGTCCCAATCCAATCCTACATTTGAAATTGAAAAATCAAACGTGCCTTTTGCAACATAACACATACTTGCAGAATTTCTTAAATCCATCATACGTATGTCCGTTTCACGGACACAGTGCGAAGCAAAATTGCGGAAACGTTCAAACTGCTCTCCGTAAGGACCGGCTTTTTTGGATCTCCAAATGAGATGCCCTAATGCATTACTGATTTCTTTTTTATTATTCACGGTAATTAATTTATCATTGAGATAAGCGCCTTTCCCTGCTTCAGCAAAAAATAAATGTTCTGCTAAAGGAAAAAATACTGATGCTAAATAAGGTTCACCATTTTTGAGGACTGCAATCATAGTCCCCCATGTAGCAATTCCATTCACAAAAACCCATGTACCATCAATAGGATCTATTACCCACTCATATTCAGACCCTGTGTTTACATCATCGGCCATTTCTTCACTTTTGATGTGATGCGTGGGGTATTTTTCCTTTATTTTATCAACCAAAAAATTGCTAACCGAGGTGTCTGCTTCGGTCAAAAAATCAGCAGGATGACTTTTTACTGTATAGGTCACACCTTTATAAAAATACTCTTTCCCGATTTCTCCTGCTTCTCTAATAATTTGTTTCAAAAAATCTTGCATATAA
The DNA here is from genome assembly GCA_041665025.1 of Candidatus Magasanikiibacteriota bacterium. GTDB lineage: Bacteria > Patescibacteriota > Patescibacteriia > Magasanikbacterales > UBA922 > JBAYJP01. The sequence continues at coordinate 115,704 of JBAYJP010000003.1, forward strand.
TACACTAATACTACAAAAAAATGCTTAAAAATGCAAGAAAACCACCTATCGGTGGTTCGTCTTTGTTATGCAATTGTATCCACACCTCTATAATCTTTATCAAGGACTTTAATATCTATTTCTTTCAACACACAGTCTCTATGTAAAGCTATAAAATCCCTAGGGCTAACAACTTTTCTTTCTCCATTCTCTCCTCCTATTTGTACTAACCATTTTGTTTCACGAGTTTCTCCTCTTAGTCTTTTTTCTTTTGGATCAGGTGTTGAACCTGTTTCGTAAACAGGGGATACTGGCTGTACAGGTTCATCTGTTGAAGCTGGAGTTGGATCATAAGGTCTGTCAACTGCACGTGGACGACCAGTCATTCGACCTGTCACGCGAGGTGGGGGTCCGTCTGGTATTCGTGTCATATTTTTTCTATTTCAAAAGTAATTTTAAACTAAGGACTTCAATTTATTTGCAACTCGTTCAATAGCTTTCACAAATGCGGCGGTTCGCATATCAATACTATATTTCTCTTTTGTCTCCCACACTTCATTAAAAGCATTTACCATAATTTTTTCAAGTTTTTGCAATACGTCTGCTTCGGTCCAGTGTTCACCTTTTACATTTTGATCCCATTCAAAATAACTTACCGTGACACCGCCCGCGTTTGCCAAGACATCTGGAACAATGGGAATTCCTTTTGCTTTCAACATTTCGTCTGCTTCTGGAGTTGTTGGGCCGTTTGCCAATTCAACAATTGCCTTTGCTTTGATCCTATCTGCATTTTCTTTCGTAATTTGATTTTCAAGTGCAGCCGGAACCAAAATATCTACATCAAGTTCCAAAATTTCTTCATTGGTTATATTTTTTGTGCCAACGAAATTTATCACAGAACCGGTCTGTTTTTTATGTTCATCAAGCTGATCAACATCAATTTTGTTCCCTGATCCTTGATCCCTATTCATTAATACAACGCCTCCCTTTGAATCACTGACTGCAACAATTTTATAGCCAAGCTTGCTTAAAATCTTTGCCATAAAACTTCCCGCATTGCCATACCCCTGTACTGCCACTGTTGTTTCTTCTGGCTTCATGTTTAATTTTTTTGCAAGTTCGCGAACACAATACACACCACCTTGCGCGGTTGAATATCCACGTCCTTCAGAACCACCCTGGTCAAGTGGTTTACCTGTAATAACACCTGGATCACTATGTCCAACTAACTTTTCAAATTCATCACGCATCCATGCCATAATCTGTGGCGTCGTATACACATCTGGAGCTGGGACATCTTGGTCTGAACCAATATTTCTCCAAATCTTTTGAATATATGCACGAGACATGCGTTCAAGTTCGCCAACTGACAATTCTTTTGGATTTACAATAATTCCACCCTTTCCACCACCCATAGGGATATTCACGGTCGCGCATTTTACCATCATCCAAAAAGACAAAGCTTTTACTTCGTCAAGCGTAACATTCCAGTGATAGCGAATGCCACCCTTGTAAGGTCCCAAACTATCATTATATTGGGCGCGATAGCCAGTAAATACTTTTATATCCCCTGTATCCATTTTAACCGGAACCGACACAGTAATGACTCTATCTGGTTGTCTTAATATTTCATGAATATTTTTATCCAAATTCATGATCTTTGCGGCCTTTTCAAGCTGTGCCATGGCGTTTTCAAACGGATTACTCATAAAAAATAGGTTAAATAGAACACGGATTTAACAGATTGAATAGATTAACACAGATTTTACTCTGTGTAATCCTTTATAATCTATGTAATCAATGTTAAGTTACCATCATAGTTTACGCCTTGTGGACTAGAGGGTCAATAGTGGATAAATAGTATTCGATACACAGTGCACATGCAACCTATTTTCTCCGGATCCTCAAACTGTTCCCCACAACCGATACGCTACTCATACTCATGGCAAACGCCGCGATCATTGGATTTAAGACGCCAAACATGGCAAGCGGTATGGCAATGATATTGTACAAAAATGCAAAGAATAAATTCTGTTTTATCGCGCCAAACGTACGCTTGGATAATCCTAATGCTTCTACTACCTTATTCAAGTTGTTTTGCATAAGAATAATTTGTCCTGCTTCTTTTGCAATATCTGTGGCACTACCCATGGCAATACCCAGATCGGCTTGAACAAGACTTGGTGCGTCATTTATGCCGTCTCCCACAAACACCACAGCTTCTCCTTTTTCTTGAAACCGTTTTATTTCATCTGATTTATCTTTTGGCATAACCTCAGATAATACATGATCAACGCCCAAATTCTCTGCCACTGCATCTGCAGTCTTCTTCGTATCTCCGGTAATCATAGCCACGCGTAGTCCCAGGTTCTTTAACTGGGCAATCACGCCTTTTGTTTCTTCACGTATTTCATCTGCCACAAATAATGCACCAATAAGTTTAGTGGCATCTTGAACGACAAACAATAGTGTACCACCTTGAACATCTTTTGAGTTCGTGAGCGTATCCACCCACCCGCGATCAACCGCATATTCATCTAGTAATTTTTTATTGCCGAGCAGACAAAAACCAAAGCTTTTAGAATTACCTACCACGCCCTTACCTTCAATCTCTTTGATATCACTACTGACTTCTATAGTAACATCCTTTTCTTTCACATAATGAGAAACAGCTTTACTGAGTGGATGCTCGGAATACTGAGCAAGAGATGCGGCGATAGCAACCACGTGCTCCTTTGCAAAAGAAAAAGCTGGATTTACTATAATATCTTCAACGCGCGGTTCTCCTTTTGTCAGGGTGCCTGTCTTATCAAATACGACCATGGAAATTTTTTTTGCACGTTCAAAACTTTCGCCATTTTTAAACAAAATGCCCTCGCGTGCTCCTTTGCCTGTACCTACCATAATCGCGGTTGGTGTGGCAAGCCCCAAAGCGCACGGGCATGCAATAACAAGTACTGCGACCGCATTGATAAGCGCAGTCGAAATACCTTGACCAGCCACAAGCCATCCGATAAATGTGAAAAGCGCGATACCAATGACAATTGGAACAAAAATGCCTGAAATTTTATCTGCAAGCTTTTGTATAGGGGCTTTTGACCCTTGGGCTTCTTCTACTGTTTTTACGATTTGGGATAATACTGTCCCTTCTCCTATTTGCGTGACTTCAATCATAAGTACGCCATTTTTATTTACGGTCGCACCAAAAACAGTTGAGCCTTTTTGTTTTTCTACAGGCATTGATTCTCCGGTAAGCATTGATTCATCCACACTTGACTCTCCATTGGCTACACGACCATCAAGGGGAATTTTTTCACTGGGCAACACGCGTACTATGTCGCCAATTTTAATTGATTCAATAGGAACTTTTCTTTCTTCACCATTTACCACAAGTCGCGCTTCCTTCACATTCAATTCCATAAGTTTCTTCATGGCTTCCCCTGCTTGGCCGGTACTGTGCGCTTCAAAATATTTTCCAAGAAGTATGAGAGTTACAATGACAACTGCGGTTTCCAAATATCCTTCTACCCCGCTAAAAAAAGCCCATGCGCTATACCCATAGGCCGACAATGTTCCTATGGAAACAAGCGTATCCATATTTGCTGACCCATGTAAAAGCTGGCGGAAAGCAACTCGATGAAATCTAAAACCACAATAAAACACGACTATGGTCCCCAGTAGTAAATGCAACCACATGACAAGATCAATATCAAGAAGGAATATATCCACACGAATTTTTATAATCATTTCCAGTACAAGCGGAAGACTCAAAACTGCCGAGAGGACGACGTGCTTCAATTGTTTTGAAATATTATCACCCCCGTGCACATGTTCAGCATGTTCTTCGTGAGAATGCATATGTTCATCGGAAACAGGCATATACCCATTTTTTTGTATCACCTCAAAAACTTCATCCTGATCCAATATATCCGCATCATACTCTACTTGAGCTTTTTTGGTTGCAAAATTTACATTTGCGCCGACAACACCAGGTTTTGCCTTAAGCGCCCGTTCATTGTTGATAGCACAGCTCGCGCAGGTCATACCTGAAATTTGAAATGTGAGTTTGGTACTTTTCATAAAAATTTTTTATTCTACAATAAATTTTCCTCTATACATTCCCATCGAACAACTAAATGGTATTTCGCCCGTTGCATTTGGGGTAAATTCAATAATATTTTCTCCTTTTTCCAGATATTTACTAATACCATATTTAGGTACAACAATCGAACTTGCACAGCTATAAGGATTTGTGGAGGTAATTACCCACTTGACTGGTACTCCCTTTTTTATCGTTAATACATTTGGTTTATATCCGCTCGAACCTTGCGTCATATCCACAATTTGAACATCTTGATTTGTTGTGTTATTAGATTTATCTGAGGATGCAACAATATCTTTTTTAGTTGAAACAAGATGGCTTCCATTTGCAATATTAAACCAACCAAGGATGATGACGAGCAATCCTGCTGTTGCATAAAATAACCGTGCTTTTGCTCCTTTAAATATCGCGCTTAGTCCTCCAATACCAAACAGACCAGGCGCAGTACCAAGTGCAAATAATGACATGATGAGAGCGCCTTGAATAAAACTTCCCGTACTTACGGCATATAATTGCATGGCTTGGGTAAAACCGCAGGGTAAAAAGAAGGTAAGTGCTCCGGTTATAATCGCGCCATTATGACTGTATTCTCTATTATCTTTGTCAATGCCAAATAATTTAGAAATACTTTTGGGCAAAGAAATACTTTTGTCTTTGAGTGCAGGAAAAATTTCCACAAGTTTTAATCCCAAAAATATCATGACGCCTCCAACAAAAACCGTCATTATGCCGAGTACATTTGGAGACAATTTAAATGCTGATCCAAGCAAACCAATCAACCCTCCCAAAACCGCAAACCCGGCAATTCTCCCTATATTGAAAAAGATGTGGGGACGAAATTTTTCTTTAGCAAAACTTTCGGGGTGGCGTTCATTATGACGTGCAGAAAGTCCAAGTACAAGTCCACCCACAAGCGCCATGCAGGTTGACACACCTGCAACAAGCCCCACAAGCACTACCACCAGCAAACTAGTGCTTTCGGTGTTTACATCAAGCTGAAATAAGCCAAACCACTTGGCAATAATATATAATATAAGCAGAATGACGGCGGCTTTAAAAAGATTTTTGTAATCTCCCGCATCTTTGGAAATCCAAGGTAATTTATTTTTCTCGCCAATATCATATCCAGCTTCTTTTACAGCTGAAAGCACACTCAGGTCATCTGGCTTTTCTCCTTCATATTCAATACGCGCTTTCCCTGTAGTATGACTGACATCAACTTTTTTTATACCCGTAATCTTTTTTAAATTTTGCTCTATCAATAACTCACACGATTTGCAGTGCATGCCACGAATGGGAATAATAAATGAAGACATAGTAAAAAATATTTATTTTTATTCTCTTGATATATATTCATGCATCACATATCAGGTAACAAGAAACAAAAATTTGATACGTGTTATGTGCTACGTGGTATGTGACTTTTACTTAGTTGCCACGTTAAATGTCTGAATAAGTTCTTTGACAAACTCTGAACGTTCCGCAGGTTTTTTTGAATTCATTTTATGCGCACCGCACGTACTGAGATGATTTTCCAAAATGACATTATTTGATTGCTTGAGAATTCCAATGGCTGCGTTTATTTGTTGCGCGATGTCGACACAATACCGATCTTCGTCAAGCATCTTTTGGATCAGATTTATCTGTCCTTGTACTTTCTTGAGGTTTAGTTTGATTTTACCTGTGTATGGTTCGATCATAAAACGAAGATTAAGACTAAAAAAATCACGTAACACATATCACGTATCACATAACAATTAAATTTTTCTTTTGTTATGTGTTACGTGTGTGATGTTATATGAGTGAGTATACCTCCACCCCAGGTCTAGGTCAAGCCTACCGGTCTATACTGCCTGTGGATAAAAAAATTGCCTCTGTTCGAAGCAATTTTTTAGAAAACCAACTAAAAGCTTAGCGCCCTAAAACAGCTCTGTGAACTCCTCGACCTATCTCGCCTTCAAGTGTATCAGCTTCTCCAAGAGCTTCTGGAGCAAAAGTTCTAAGTTCCTTACGGTGTGTATCTGTTAAACCATTCTCAACCATCCTACGGGCTGCTTCTACTCTATATTTTTTACTATTATAAACAATCCTCAGTAATTCATCATTTTCGACTGTTGGGCTTCGAAGTAATTCTTCTGTAAGATATTCGCCATACCTTCCTTCGGCAAAAATATTAAGAAATGTTGCAAAGGCTTTATCGCGATCATGACTAGGTGGACGCCTCTCTACTTTTTTAATTGCAGCGGATACTAATTCACCGTATATCGGCATATCTCTATAATTTGATACTATTATAGCAAGACGTTCACATGAAGTCTCCGGATCTTCAACTTCTTCCCAAAGCTTTTTGTCATCATATGTTAAAGCCACCATATATTTAATTTTAAAAAATTAAAAATATTTACTACACACGTATTTTCAACTATTGTATATTCTTTCCCCTGCTTAAGCGTTTGACCAATCGCACAACACCCCATACTGCAAGACTAATCACAAACCATAACGGAACAAAAACGACAAGCCAGATCAATACATCAATGAGTCCTTTTCCTAAATCAACCAGTTGTCTAAATGAATTTTTTACTGCTCCCCACGGCTTCCACTGATCTTCGGTATCAACAGATGGAAGTACATCTGGATCAGTAGATAAATGTACGGTCAATGTCGAAAGATCAGCACTTTGTCGCAGATATTTCATCCTCCCTTGAATGCTCTCAATTTGTCCACGAATATACGTAAGTTGAGTTTGCACAGCCAAAATATCTTCAATCTTTACTGCTTTTTTCATGATTTCCAAAAACTGTTGTTCGCCTGCACGCAAATTTACGAGCTGTGCATCGAGATCAACATACTCTTCAGTCACATCTTGGCCATTAACACTTTGGCTTGTTACTTCTCCCATTGCTTTTACATCTTCTATACCCTGGTCAAAATCTTTTGCAGGAATACGAACAGTAATTTCACCATATGGTGCAATGCCTGACTTATATATATTGCTATATACAATAAAGCCACCTTTTTGTACGGCATAATCACCAATAGCCTTTACACCAGCTCGCACATTTTCTACAACCATTGACATGCTTCCCGTCTTGATGACAAGACGTTCTTGCTGTGCTTCTGGCTTTACAGGAGCCGAGGCACCTCCAGTGTTTGCACTTTGTGCTGTGACTCTTTTTCCCATAGCTGCGCTTGGAGAAGGGACAGCATCATCCATTGCCAAACCAAAACTTCCCTCACCCGGGTAAACCGCTTCCTCAGCCATGTTATAACTATAGTCAGCATCCAACGCATAACCTGTCCTGTTATTTGAAAAATACAACGCAGTCACCACAGATCCAAGAACTACGATGATACCTCCTACTACCAAACTGATTTTGAGAGATTTGGACATATATGAAGTTAAAAGTTATAAAGTTAAAGGTTATAAAGTAGTGTACCTTTATAACCTTCTATAGTGTAGCATAAAAAAACAACCCCGTGAAGGATTGTTCTAAAATTTCAAACTGAGCCAACACTCGTCTTCGCAACTTTATAACGTTACAACTTTTAACTTTCAACTATTATGCGATGTGCTTATCGAGCATCGCTTTCAATTTTTCTTTCTGCACCCCACCAACCATCTGGTCTACCACCTGACCGCCTTTGAATACAAGAAATGTAGGAATGCTCATGACGCGATATTTGCCGGCAGTCTCGCCATTTTCGTCAACATTTAATTTGCCGATTTTTACACCTTTTCCATTGAGTTCCTCTGAGAGTGATTCGACAATAGGACCCATCATTTGGCAAGGACCACACCACGGCGCCCAAAAGTCAACCAATACTGGCACGTCTGATTTAATGACTTCGGTATCAAAATTAGCATCGGTAAAAGTAAGTTCGGACATATACATGTGTAAAAATTATCCGCCCAAGGCGGATCCGCCTCGGGCGGAAAAGATTACAAGATTGAAAGATTAAAATTGATAATGGAAAATTCATTATACACCTATTCCTTTGCTCGCGCAATCTCAATATCTGTGGGTATATAATTTCTATCAATACTTTGATCCAAATCCAGTATTTCACGCAAACCATGAGACATACTTTTCGTTTCAAATGAGGCAATAATCGCTTCCTTGCAGCCAGAAGCGTCTCCTCTGGGCTTATAGTCGATGTAAACCTTCATGATTTCATCATAAACTTTTTGTTCTGATTCGGTCAAGGAAATATTTTCCCTTTTTTGTTCAATATTATTGTCATTTGCAGCTCTAGGTATTGCAAAATTATCATTCGCCGGTTTGGGAAGTCCAACAGTTGTATCTTTACCACCATTAACTTTCCCATATAAGAAAAGAACTTTTTCAGGCCCTTTCCCCAAGTCAAAATACTCTAATCGTCCAATATTTGGATCCATTTCAGGCCGATTAAACTGAGGATTTGAATTTAGCTGTGCTTCGGGTCCTGCATTAACGGGAATTCCTTTTTTAATAATCGTATCCAAATCATTTTTACGTGTCTCTGGAATAACAAAGGTCAATTTAACATCATTAAAATTAATTTGATTGCCGAGAGGTAATGTATCAAAACCCGGCATACCATCATTTTCTTTTTCTCCAACCGACGTGGATTCAACAATGTAAATGTCCTGAACCCCAAACTCATGAAAAAATTCTGCTAAATTTCTAATGCCTCCTGCTTCTGCACGGGTATCACTAAATTGTTTGTCAACACGTTCAATTGCCTCTTCAGTTTCTCCCTGTTTAATATCATTTGCAACTTCAGGAATAACTTGACGCTCTCTACTGGTAATTTTTGTCCCTTCAGGAACCGCCCAACCGCGTGTCTGGAGAGATACGGCATTGACCAACGTTTCAGTCCCAGCCAACCTGATGCGCAATTTGCCATCAAGCGTATATGCCATTTCCATTTTCTGACCTTCTTTTTTCACTTGAGGTCTTTTTTCTTGAATTCCAGAGTCTGTACCTCGACGCGCCTCAATATTTTCAGCTATAGATGATTGTGACATAAATAAACTTAGTTACTTAGTTAACTTAGTCAACTTAGTTACTCAGTATTATCCAAACACAATCTCTCTCGCCTTTGTCACTTCCGAGTATAATTCCAGCACGTCCCCTTCTTCGATACGCGTAGAACCGTCAAATTTTACTCCGCATTCAGTGCCAACAACCGCTTCTTTTACTTCTCCTTGACCGACTTTGCACTGAGAAATACCGCCCGTACCCATGACAACCCCGTCACGTTTTACGCGCGCTTTAATATTTTTTGAAACTTTGCCTTGTTCGACGCGTCCGCCAATAATCATTGATCCTTTTTCTTTTCTAAATATGGCGAGCACTTTCATAGTACCGAGTTCAGTAACAATTTTTTCATCGCTCAACATATCACCCAATTCTTTTTTCACCCAGTTGATCAAATCATAAATAATACTGTATTGCAAAAATGCAATTCTTTTGTCACGCAAATGTTCTTCGGCAACAGAAGTTGGTCGTACGTTAAATCCAATAACCGTGGCACCGCCTGTTTCTGCTTTGCTTACGTCATCTTCGGTAATATTGCCTAGCCCCTTGCCAATAACTTTGACACCAACCTCGTCATGCCTAATTTTGGCAAGTGAACCAACAATTGCTTCAAGCGAACCAAGCACGTCTGCTTTGACAACCAAATTAAGCATTTTTTTCTTTTCATCATCTGCGTTGGTCGTGGCATTGGCAATAGTTGTTTTTTCAGCACCCGTTTGCTGACTTCTTTTTTGGCGCACGTCAATTTCGGTTGCTCCCTCAAGTTTGCCAATATCGAGAACATCTCCTACTTCAGGAGCTACTTTAAATCCAATAATTCGTACTGGAGTAGAAGGGCCCGCAATTTCCAAATCCATATTACGATAATCTTTCATGGCGCGTACTTTTCCATAAATTTCTCCATTTACCACCAGAGAATCTCCGCGATGAAGCGTACCTGCCTGAATCAAAACCGTAGCAACAGGACCCATGCCCTTGTCGACATGTGATTCAATCACGGTGCCGACTGCAGCAACAGACGCATCTGCAACAATTGTTTTTTCATTCAAATCAGTTACGAGAAGCAATACATCAAGCAATTTATCAATATTAAGATTTTTCTTTGCAGAAATTTCTACCATAGGTACTTCCCCGCCCCACTCTTCAGCCAAAATGCCACGCTGGGATAAATCTGTCTTTGTGCGCATGGGATCAGCTCCTTCTTTGTCAATTTTGTTTATAGCAACAACAATCGGGAGTTTTGCCGCTTTGATAATATTTATGGCTTCTTCAGTCTGTGGTTTTACGCCATCATCTGCGGCGACAATAAGAATTGCAATATCTGCAACTTTTGCCCCACGGCTGCGCATCATTGAAAATGCTTCATGTCCGGGAGTATCAATAAAGGTAATGGCACGTTCTGCTTTTGTTTTTGGATCTTTCCAAATGGTTTGGTACGCACCCATGTGCTGGGTAATACCTCCTGCTTCAGTGTCAATAACATGTGTATTACGAATCGTATCAAGTAATTTTGTCTTACCGTGATCTACGTGTCCCATCACCACAATAACGGGCGGACGAGATTGAATATGTGTACCACGTCCCAGCGCTTCAGCCATACTTTCATCAGCTTGTGTGGTGTCTACGGTAGTGGCTTCTTCTCCTTCTTGCTGTGCGGTATATCCAAGCTCTCCAGCAATAATAGCCATGGTATCATAATCAATAGATTGATTTTGGTTTGCCAAAATACCATTTTTCATGAGCTCCATGATGACCTGCGATGTTGGCATTTTCAGACGTTCTGCAAATTCACGCACGGTCAAACGTGAAGTCAATGAAACTGTTTGTCCTGTTTGTTTTCGCAATTCTCTTTCTTTCAACTTTTTTTCTTCTGCCTCTTTTCTCTTTTTTTCTTCCAAATCACGCTTGATAAACTTCCATTTTTTCATCACCTGATCTGCGGTCCTATCATCAATCTTGATTGATTTTTGACCAATATCAAAACCATACGCGGGTAGTAAATCGAGTAGTTCTTGGGTGTTGATGTGGAGTTGTCGTGCAAGTTCACTGACATTCATACGATTACAGATTATTACAGATTAGTAACACTGCGTGTCACATATTCCACCAACCGGGATGAATCCGTAACTACACTTTTTCTGGATTTAAAATCCTCTTTATAAATAAATTCTCTGGATAAAAATTAACTAACAAACACAATTCTTTATTACTACTCACCAGATATCGTGCACACTGTCTATACATTTTATAATCTACAAACGGAACTACTTTTATTTCTAGAATAATCAAATCTTCTACGAGGAAATCCAACCTGTTTCTCCCTGATTTTTCTCCAATAAAACTTCTTGACAAAATTTTTTCTCGTTCATATTTAATTTTCTTCACTTTCAACCCCTGCTCTATCGCATCACCATATTGTTTTTCACTTCTAAATCGTCCGAGATATTCATGCGTTTTATACAAAATTCCTCTCAATGTAAATGACAAATCTCTATACAACAATATATTCCCCTCCATAAAAAGTAACATAAAATTGTGTTCAGAGTATACATAACTATAAAAAATAAGTCAACCAACGCAAAACAACCCGCCAGGGTTGTTTAATCCGTAATAAAATCAAGTCATAACCGAAGAGTAAAACTAAACAAAAACCACCCGCATTTCTGCAAGTGGTTTTATTATTTTTTTCCAAACCATCCGTCACTTATTGATTTTTGAACCGCGTGGAAAAGTTTTCTTTACGGGGCAAACCAACAAATGACGGGGGATGGCTTGGCGAAGGAACGAACTGTGCTGTGCCACTTTTTCCCCCTTATGTGTAGTAGAATGGCAGGTCACGCGTGTTGGGGGCACGCGCGATGCGTCATCCGTCTCGTCTGTCCCGACTGAGTCGGGACTCTCTTTAGGTTAGCTACGACTGTGTCTTCATCTTGTCGAGCCACGGCCGGGCGATCAGGAGTATGACCGTGGACGAGATGGCGATGCAGCCGTAGATGAGCCACATAGTGCCGGACTCGAGCGAGGCGCGATGGAGCGAGAAGATCAGCTCCTTGATGTCCGGGAAGAACTGGAAGAACTTGTCAGCGCCGGCCGGGGTCTTCAGTCCCGGCACGTAATTCTCCATCATGTAGCCCGAGTACAGGATGGGCACGAGTACCTTGGTCAGGAACCACGGGAACTGCGCCACACCCATGTACTGCCCGGTCCGCTCCTTGGGCGCGATCTGGGCCGCGTACTGGAGGAAGCGCGGCTGCCACATGGCCTCGCCCACGCTCATGATGATGAGGTAGGCGAAGAGCGTGACCGGGTACGGGCCGATGGCCAGGAGGAACGCCGGTGCCGACATCACGAGTGTTCCCCAGATCATCATGTTGTAGACCTTCTTCTTCTGCGTCAGTGCCGCGATGACCGGCACGAGGACGAAGATCAGGATCGGATTCAGGTTGGAGGCGAATTCGAACTTGTCCCCGATCCACCCCTCGTACGACCGGCTGATGTACTGTGGAAGCACGAGCCAGTTGTACGTGAACAGGGTCTGCACCGGGATCAGGGCGAGGATGAAGAAGGTGAACTTGCCGTCCGTGAACGGGTGCACGGCGAGCCAACGGCGCGTCTTCTTGAACCAGAGCGCGCTGGCCCAGGCCATGATGACGACCAGGCTGATCGCCCAGTTCCACGGCTGGGGCATACGCCACAGGATGAGACCCACGGCGCCCGCGACGATGAGCCACATGTGCATGGGCGGGTAGGTATTCGTGGCCGTGGCCACGACATCGGCCGTCGTGCCCACTTCCGCCTTCTTCTCGCCAGCCTTGGCCCTTTCTTCGGCCTCGATGCGGGCGGTCTCTTCCTTGGCGACGCGGATGGCATCGTCCACCGTGCGTCGCCTCAGGATGAAGAAGGTCGCCACCAAGGCCACGCCAGTCAGGGACGTGTACACCCAGAACGTGCCAGGGATGCCGAGGTTCAGATGCTCTTTATCGCGCAGCAGGAACGCGTAAGTGGGCAAGTAGCCGCCCAGGTTCATGAGCGCATAGAGCATGGCGAAGCCCATGGTCTGGGTCTTCGGGGTCGTGAACTGCCGCACCGCGGCGTAGGCCGCGGGCTGGTACATGCCATAGCCCACGACGATGATCAGGATGCCCCCCATGGTCGTGAGGTGGAGCGCGGACCACAGGCCGCTCGGCTCCATGCCGAACACGGTCGGAGCCGCGGACATCAGTGCCCGCCCCACGATCATGAACACAAACGAGACCAGGAGCGCGAAGCGCACACCCTTCTTGTCGGACACAGCTCCGAGGAAGAGCATGGAGAGCGTGATGCCCGCGGTCAGCACCGCGACCATGTCGTGGGACCACACGTCGGCCTGGGGGACGCCCAGAAAGACGGAGTCCGAGAAGTGGATGGCCAGGTACCCGAGAAAGCCGAAGTACACCAGGCCCTCGAGGAAGTACCCGATGTTGATGCCCCACAGCGCACGCGGCGCCTTCACCACGTCGATGAACGGCTGCAGGAGCTCCTTGAGCAGGGTCTGCTTCATGCCCTCCGGTTCCGGCTTCTTGACTCCTTCCGGCGCCTCCACCTTCTCTTTGAGGATGTAGTAGTGAAGAATTCCTTGCGTGCGCTCCTCGATGGCCCCGCTGGCTTCCAGCTGGCGCATGGCCTCATTGAACGCGCTCATACGGAGCCGTCGTCTGAAGTTGAGGCCACGGACGATGTCGATCTTGGTCAGACCCTTTGTCCGCTCCCAGGAGAAGACCCAGAGGATCCGGTTCTTCACGTACCTGACCGAATGCAGGTACAGCATCGAGATGGCCATGAACAGGACGAGGAGAAGCCCGACCAACGCGAGGTAATGCCACAGCATGGCACGCCTGCACACTTTCCACCCCACCCCTATCGGCGAGGCACTCGAACCGTCTATGCTCTGGCGCGCGCGATCACCCGACCGCGCATGGCCGACCTATATCGAAACTCACACGTAGCTGCCCCCAACAGCCACGTGATGAAGTAAGTAAACTGCGCGAAAAACTCCACGCAGTGAACTCGCTAAATACTCTGCGTTTTTTGCAGAGGCTTAGCCAGCTTGAAAATACAAAATTGTTTACCTCTTTTTCTGCAACGCAATTCATCCCCTTTCCCCTTCTCTTAAAAAGAGAAGGGGGTATATTTTCGTCACCCCTCTCTTCGTAAGAGAGGGGCCGGGGGGGGTGAGTTGCGTTGCAGAAAAAAGATCCATATTTTGTTCTCTCAACCTGGCTAAGCATTGTAATGAACAAATAGCACAAAACGTCCGCTCAAAGCGGACAGTACTGCCAAAAAGCAGTCCAATACCTTATCATTTAAAGAGAGAGAGAGTCAATAGCAATATACACAAACAAAAACAGCCCACTAAGGCTGTTTTAAATCCGTAATAATCTGCAAACTAACTTCATGCAAAATATTTCTGTTCCAACTCCCCCACCTTCCCATCAACTTCCTCAGCTTTCAATGGTGGCACTTCACCAGATTTTTCAATAAGCTCAATTACCACTTTTAATAAATGTTTCATACCTGGAATAATGTGCATGTTTCTATCCTCTGCATATGACAAGCGAATATGACCAGCACCCATAATGCCAAAATCTGTGCCGGCAAGTGCGGCAAAACCTCTTTCATAGAGCAACCATTTGACAAATTCTTTTGCATCATGAATCTGGAGATCTTCTTTTACACATTTCAAATCAAGCACACGAGCAAAACTTGGGAATAAATAAAATGCGCCTTCTGCTTCATTTGGTACAATGTATGGTTTTAAAAGTTTCAATGCATCTGAAACAAACTGGCCTTTCTTTTCATACTCAATAAAATCTTTGTTAATCAATTCTTGCACTTCATTTTTGACGCTCTTATATGTAAATCCATCGAGTGTGACATCTCCAAATACCGCGCCCGCAACAATTTGATCAACGCGGTTCACATTGCTCCATTTATTTATGGCAAGCCGTCCAAAAATTTCTATAAGCCATTCAGGGGCAATAATAAATCCCAAACGCCAACCAGTCATAGCATAATTTTTCGAATAACCATTTAGATTTATTGTCCAATCGAGCATGCCCGGGATTGAAAGAAAACTAAAGTGTTCTCGCCCACCAAATACAATCTGGTCATAAATATCATCAAACACCACATAAAATGTATATTGTCTGACTAATTCTGCAATGGCTTCCAATTTTTCTTTGCCAATCATCATGCCTGTTGGATTTTGAGGGGTGTTTAAACATAAAATTTTTACCTGCGTATGTTCTTCTAAAATCTTTTTCAAATCCTCTACGCGAAATTCCAATGTTTGTTTTTCTTCATCTTTGTGCGCGCACCATTTTATGACGCCGCCGTGATTATAAAATTCTGCTAAAGATTCATACACCGGATATCCGGGATCTTGCACAATCACTTTGTCTCCTGGGGCAAGCAAAGTCTGAAATGCAAGTTCAATAACTGGCTTCCCGCCTGGTTGGAGTAATACATTATCTTTTGTAATGTTTATTCCTCGCGTTTCACTCCAATACTTCGCAATATTTTCTCTCACCTGCGGGTAGCCAGCAAAGTGTCCGTATTTTGTTTGCTTGTCTTTCAACGCTTGAATTGCGACGTCAATAATAGGCTGGGGCGTTTTGGGTCCGGTGTCTCCTACATGAAATTTATAAATCTGTGGAAATTTTTTTGAACTTTCGACAGCCATTACTTCCGCGCCAAAACCAAAGGCAGTTTCAGTCCCGAGATAATTGAGAGCTAGATTGATAGTGACATTTGGAATTAAATTTTTGTCGATGAGGAATTTGGGAATTTGAGGCATACGGTAAATAAATTAAAAGATACAAGATACAAATAAAATCAAAACTCAAAGTTCAAAAATCAAAACTAACAACCTAAAATTCAAAACTTCCTATGTGTAAAATTTTAGTTTTAAGTTTTAGTTTTGAGATTTGACTTTTGATTTTTGAGCTACATTACATAGATTAAAAAATTTCCTTCAATCAATCTTAAACCTCTACTCTCACTCTACTTCCAACTGCCTTTTTTACTTTCTCCAAAATATCCCTTCCTGTTAATCCAGCAAGTTCATATACTTCTTTCACCGTGCCTGATTTCAAATAGGTATCAATAGAAATTGAACGTGCTTCATAATCCGCAGGCAATAAGAATGGATACAAAAATCCTTTCCAGCCATTGTGTAGTGCGATTGCGCGTGACCTATCTTCATCACTAAAAATACTATTGGCTTTTCCTGGATTTGTCTTTCGCAATTCTTCAAATAATTCTGGGGATGTCACGGCAACAATTTTTACAGTTAATCCTTCAGCTTCAAGCTGTGGAACTGCTTCAAGTGTATTTAATAATGTTTGCCCACCGCTTACAACTAACACAATATCTGTTTTTTTATTCCTTGTTCCTTGCTCCTTATTCTTTGTTTCATAAAAAACGTATGCCCCATTCACCGCTTCACGCGCCGGTGGAATGCCATTTTCACGTTTAAATACCATGGTGTCCGGTCGCGCGACAGACAACGCAATTGGCTCACCTTTTTCCAATGCATAAAACAACATTTCAACCGTTTCATTTGCGTCCATGGGTTTATACACTTTTATTCCCGGATACGCATTGAACATACTCATCCAATACAAACCCTGATGTGTAGGGCCATCTTCTCCGGTTTCAGGACCATCGTGTGCGGCCAGCATAATGAAAAATCCTTTTGATTTTGGATTCAAATGATTCCCAATCAAAACAAGACGAACCGCGTTTGTCATCATGGATGTAAATACGGCATATGTTGAAAATACAGACACAGGCGCAAATCCGCCAGGTAATCTATCTGCGGTCATAGCGCACGACATCATGGCCATATTTTGTTCGGCAATACCAAATCGAATGCCACGGCCCAGTGGATTTGTGCGGCTAATATCGCCAAACACATCTTCTGCTTTTTGTGTCAAAATTGATTTGCTCAAATCCCCTGTTCCTGCCCAAAAAAATGCCGTTTGTTTCATCATCCATTCAAAAAATGCTTGTGTTGCTTTGCGCGTGGCAACTTTGGTCCCTTCTTCAAATACTAATTCTTTTGGTAACACATCTGGACGGCGAATAGTAAGCGGATTTACAAAAGTTCTTCCCGGTAGTGCACGTTTCATTGTTTCTACTAATTCTTGTTCTGGTTTGATACCTTTTTTCACCACATCCAAACGCTCAACAATATACTCCGCGAGTTCTTGAGTAAGTTGCGAAACCACAACATCTATATCAGCTTGTACATCTCCTTCAACACCAGGGATATCAAAACCTAATTCTTTCATGATTGATACGTATTCATCGTGTTTTGCAGGAGAACCATGTGAGTCTGCGGTGTTTGCTTTTGCTCCATAATATTTTCCTTTGATACCATGCGCCAAAATAACTGTTGGATTTCCGTTTCCAAAACCTTTCTTTGCTTTGTGATACGCATATACACATTCAAGCACATTATGTCCATCAATTTCTATCACATTCCATCCCAAACCAATCCAATGATTGATATATGGACTTGAAAGTACTTCTGCAATGTCACCATCAATGCCATAATGATTGTAATCAAGGCTCACAATCATGTTGTCAGCGCCAACCGTGTTGAGTATGTTGCGCGCTTCGTACGTCATTCCTTCTTCGCTCTCAGCATCTCCCATAAATACAAACACACGTGTATCAAGTCCGCACGATTTGTGTACGATTGCCATACCACCTGCAGATGGCATTCCATGTCCGGAAGGTCCTGTAGAAACATCAGTAAGCGGATTATAACTTTCAACATGTCCTTGAGGACCGTCATGATGTCTAAATTTTGTTAAATCTTCTGGCAACACTGCTTTTAATTTTTCCTTATCAAATGCAATGCCTTTTTTCCGTAGACTTTCATATATCAATGATAATCCCGCATACAAGAGCGGTGTACAATGTCCCGCAGACCACACGAGACGATCACGCCCAGGATTTTTTGGATCTAACACATCAAAGGCCATAGCTCCACCAAGCACCATTCCCAAAAACTGTTCCGTCTTTGCAGACGATCCGCCCGGATGACCTGAATGCGATGCCTCGAGTGACGCAAACATAAAACCACGCATAATACGCGCGGCTTCGTTAAGTTTAGTTGTATCAATACCTTCAATTGGCGCAAGATCAAGTCCTTGCAAGCGAAGATAACTGCCTCCCTTAATTTCACAAGAAAAACGATCTGGTTCTGTATTTTTAAGTTTCCCCCAGTCCTGTTCATTCAAAATATTGTAAGACATATAACAATATAAAAAAACGATTAGTTGTATAACCGTTTACAGTATAACATCTACTTAAAAATTTGCAATAAATCATTTAATTTTTTTCTGCATTACTCGTTTTAACTCCTAATACCACATACCCCTGACTTTCTACCCACCTTCCAACCGTCAACATCTCAACTAACCCGTATAATTCAGCAAATGCAGTTGAAAATGGATGAGTCTTTTTTTTAATCCAATACAATAATTTATTTAAAACACGAAGCACAAAAAATTTATTTTGACCTTGTAATGCCACATATAGTTCGTCTGGATGGAAAAAAAACTTCGCCCAAAATGTTGTGTACATTTTTTTTATTTCAAAACCATTTTGTTCTAAGAAATACCTCAACTCTTTTTTTGAATACAAAGAAATATGAAACTGCGCATGTGGGTCGGTGTTTAATCCTCTTTTCAAAAGGTAATTACGAATATACGCATGCTTACCTAATTTTGATTCGGCAAACATAGCAAGCGCGCCTCCTGGTTTTAAAACTCTATTGAGTTCGTCCAACCACGCGGGCACATCGTGCACATGACCCAACACATCTGATGTAAATACGGCATCAAATGATTCATTTTCAAATGGAAGCCTATTTCCATCATATGTCAAAAATTCTGCCCACACACCATACTCTTTTACACGCTCCTTTGCGAGATCAACCTGCAAATGAATCACGTCAACACCAATAATCTCAACTTCCCTGCCCCATAATTTTTTCATCTCAATAACTGACGCCCCCGTCCCGCATCCAACATCTAGAATTCTAAACTTAGTTAAAACTTTATCTTTCCGTAATCTTTTAATCTTATAATCTTTCAATCTTTCAATCCAACGGTACAGCAACAACTTCTTCGGATAAAACAATAATTTAAAACGATCCTTCCACTCCACCCGCTCGCCACCAAAAATCGGACGTGCATCCCAAAATTCAATTTCTTGTTCTTTCATTTTTCCCCAGCCGAGTGTTTCATTTTTTATATCTTCTCTATTCATAAATATTATTCTATTGTATCATATGGGTAAAATAAAAAAAGCTCTTCTTAAAAAGCTTTTTCTCTCCCGACTCGCTCCTCAGCCCGATGGCGTTGGAGCGAGCCGGTCTAGCGACCGCATATCGTCCTCCTGGACGGCGACGTGCGCTCGCCGAAAAAGTAATGACGAACCGCCAGGCAGGCGACTACAATCAGGGTACCAAACCCCTTGGTAGCTGCCTCCCAGACAGTGTCCGGTGAGAAGAGATACGTCTCAAACATGGGTCACCTCCTCGTTTGAGAGCTTCCTTAAAATAAGCGTATTACAAAACTAATAATTTTACAAGCAAACAAAAAACAAGCTTCCATAGCTTGTTGAAAAATGAGAGATTTCCGCGCCGGCCCGCCCCCGATCATGAGGACCAAGGACGGACCGACGCGTGTCGAAGCACGAGGATCCTCAGTGGTCGAGGAACCCCGTCTCCTTGGGGTAGCAGATCCCCGCGAACAGAGACGCCGGCACGAAGACCCCGACGATCACGAGGTCCGTGACAAACCTCAGCACGGGGACAAACGGAACACACGCGAACACGCAGATCTTGTAGAGCTTCCCGTGACGATCCAACATCGCTTCTCTCCTCCCCGGCATAGAAAGCCGGTGACCAAAGGGTCAGAAGACCCCGTTATCACAAGGATGACGCACAAATATATATCAAATCTATTTTAAAAAGTCAATATAGTATGCAGCCAGATTTTCTCCTCATCAACAAACCAAAAGATTGGACTAGCCACGATGTGGTTGGTTATTTGCGTAAAGTCACGCGTATCAAAAAAATCGGACATGCAGGTACACTCGACCCCTTTGCAACTGGCTTACTTATTGTAGGTATTGGACGAGAAGCGACCAAACGACTCGATGAATTCAAATCATTGCAAAAAACATATGTAGCCACTTTAAAACTAGGTTATATTTCAGATACGTTTGATAGCACAGGAAATATTAAAAAATATAAAAAAAATATTAAACAAATATTAACAAAAATTTTTTCAATATCTTTTCAATATTTATTTCCTAGTCTTAAGATAACCACTAAAAAAAAGATAGATTCTACTTTAAAGAAATTTATAGGAAAACAAAACCAAATCCCTCCCATGTATTCCGCAAAAAAAGTAAATGGAAAAAAATTATACGAACTCGCACGCAAAGGAATAGAAATTGAACGCAAACCATGTGATATTGAGATATCAGATATTAAGATATTAGAATATTCATGGCCCTTACTTAACATTGAAGTAGCATGTTCTTCAGGAACATATATTCGTACGCTTGCTCATGACATTGGCCAAAAGCTCGGCTGTGGTGCGTACTGTGAAGAATTAGAACGAACAAGGATTGGCGACTACACACTGGATAACGCGTACAAATTATCTGAAATTAATTTTGAAAATTTTCAAAACAAACTTTTTGTGTGATTTTTTCTTGTGCTTAAGTGCTGTCGTGCTCCAGTATTTGGGTGATTCAAAACTTATCCACAGGTCTCCGCTTCGCTACGCCCTGTAAACTAAATTCTTACTATAAGACAAAAAGCTTGCCAAGCGTAGCGAAGCGAAGCTTGGATTGACAAACGACATCTCTCATGATATTATGACGCTGGATTTATTAACTAAAAAGTGATATCGAGCGAGATCTATAGCGAATACGAGACGCAAGATAGCAGAACATTATGTTGACTCGTTATGAATAAAATTGCCTTAGTTTACGATAATTTTTCTCTTCATAACACAATCGCGCACGCAAGCGTACACCTCTCAACACAGTGTTTAGACACACACGTGTCTTTGTAATTGCATCGTATTTTTTCTTCTTTTGAGGATCTATAGACATCTCGATCATATCGTGAGAGGTTTTTTTATATGACACCATTATATATTGCTCTTGGGTCAGCTATCGGGCTTATCGCGGGCATTGGACTAGGATATATTATCCGAAAACAAGTTGCCAAAGCTCGGGCTAACTCAGTAGAAGCAAAGGCTGATGCTTTGATGCATGAAGCGAAAGACAAAGAAAAAGAAATCTTGCTTCAAGCAAAAGACAAAGCAATCAAAATCATAGACGAAGCAAAACACGAGGAAGAAGAACGTCGCAAAGAACTGCGCCAGATTCAACAGCGACTCGAAAAACGCGAGACCATGTTTGATCAAAAATTACTTGACTTCGAAGATAGCAAAACACGTTTGCAAAAAAAAGTAGAAGAAATTCAAGCAATCAAGCAAAAAGTAGATCAGATGCATGTTGAGGCCACCGAAAGGCTTCAAACAGTCGCGGGCATGGACAAACAACAGGCAATTGAGGAACTCATGGCCCATGTTGAACAAGAAAGCAAAGAAGATCTATTTGGCAGAATTCTTAAAATTGAAAAAAGCAATTCTGAACAATACGAAATCAAAGCGCGCGAGGTTGTGCTTGATGCAATCCAACGGTGCGCGTCAAATCACGCAAGCGAGACAACGTCAAGTGCAGTAGCTCTTCCTAGTGACGAAATGAAAGGCAGAATTATTGGAAAAGACGGACGCAACATCAAGACAATTGAAAAACTTACTGGCTGTGAACTTATTATTGACGAAACTCCAGACATGCTTCTCGTTTCTGGTTTTTCACCTATCCGCCGACGCGTATGTCAGATAGCTATTGAACGACTTATCAAAGATGGTCGCATTCAGCCAGCTCGTATTGAGGAATTTATCGAGGAAGCAAAAAAAGAATTGGCTATTGATATTAAACAAGTTGGTGAAGAAGCGTTGTATAAACTTGCTATCACCGGCATGGATCCTAAGCTTGTCTCGATTGTCGGACGTCTCAAATATCGTACGAGCTACGGACAAAATATTTTGAACCATTCGATGGAAGTCGCACAATTATCAATGCTTATTGCCGAGGAACTCGGACTAGACCCTGTTCTCGCAAAGAAAGCTGGATTCTTCCATGATATTGGTAAATCCGTGGATCAAGAAACCCAAGGATCTCATCCAGAAATTGGGGACACTATTCTCAAAAAATTCGGTCTCCCCATTGAAGTACAGCATGCAGCAGCTCATCATCATGATGACCATCCAGATTCCATATATACTCAAATTGTCAAAGCAGCTGATGCTATCTCTGGTTCACGCGTAGGAGCTCGACGTGATACCTACGAGCAGTATGTCGCACGCCTTGAAGATCTTGAAAAAACTGCCGGAGATTTCCCTGGCATTGAAAAAGTATATGCGATTCAAGCTGGACGAGAAGTGCGCGTCTTTGTAAAGCCTGAACAAATTGACGACTACGAAGCATATAATCTTGCCAAAGATATTGCACGCAAGATAGAAAATGAACTTCAATATCCTGGCGAAATCAAAGTTATGATTATACGTGAATCGAGAGTAGTCGAATATGCAAAATAACATAAAACTCCCTTCGGGGAGTTTTTAGTTAGCTCAAAATTCAAAACTCAAAGATCAAAACTGAAACTTAAAACCAGAAAACTTTCTTTATCAAGATTTGACTTTTAAGATGTAGATTTGAATTTTGAGTTTTGAGCTTTGATTTTTAACCTGTGGATAAAAAAATGATAGACAAATTCGCTTTATTGACATAAAAAATCAATTGGGATACAATACTAATAGATAAAATAAACATTACTTTTAATAATCTTTGCATTTTTCCCAGAATACAAAGACATATCGAGGTACTATGAATAAAGCACTATTGGCGCAAGCCATTGCCGACAAAGTTGGCGTATCAAAAAAGGAAGCAGAGAGCATGGTAGAAGCATTTGTAGAAATTGTGATGACCACGCTCAAAGCAAACGGTGAAGTAAATATCGCAGGCTTTGGTGCGTTTAGTGCCAAGACTCGCGCGGGCCGTGTCGGAGTCAATCCTCAAAATCCAACTCAAAAAATTCAAATTCCTCCTGTCACTGTACCAAAATTCAAAGCGGGAAAAGGATTGAAAGATATTTTGAAAAATAAAGCCTAAACATTCATATAAACTGAAATAAAAAAACCTCCAGTTCATCCCGACTAAGTCGGAACAAAGACCTGGAGGTTTTTGTTATGTGTTACGTGCGCCGTGCTATGTGATTGTAGTGTCAGAGGGGAGAATCGAACTCCCGACCTTAGCGTTATGAATGCTATGCTCTAACCATCTGAGCTACTCTGACCCGCGTAAAGTAGCCTTCGGCTACCACGCGGCAAGCTATATAGATATTCTTTTATATCTGCTTGCCACGTTGTGAACGAAGTGAACTTTACGTGGAGCTACTCTGACCTAATTTAATTTTAAATTAAAAATTATTTTCTGGTACCGCCAAGGGGAATCGAACCCCTATAACAAGCTTGAGAAGCTTGTGTCCTAACCGTTAGACGATGGCGGCTCGCTCCCAAAAACGGTAGCAGTATATATAAAAAACACCTATTTGTCAACGGTTATTGAATTTATCTCGACGGCGGAATATGATAATAATTCATCATAAATTTTGCAATTTTTGAAAATGTTGAAGCAGCAGTAAGCGACGCATATGCACGCCGCGGTTTTTCAAATCTAATGATCATGACAAACGCTGGATCATCAACAGGACCAAATCCAATGAATGAATGATTTGTCTCGTCTGTGTATCCTCCTGGACCCGCAATCTGGGCAGTACCTGTCTTTCCTGCTATATAGTATCCCGGAACTTTTGCCAATGTACCTTGTCCTTGGTCAATAACTCTGACCAACATTCCAGAAAGTAAGGATGCATTACGTTTTTCAAGTATGCGACGGACTTCTTTTGGACGTGTTTCGACTACTTTGCCTTGGGGATATCTCACTTCTTGCACAATAAAAGGCTTCATCAGCATTCCCCCGTTTGCAATTGCCGAAAAAGCAGTCGCCATTTGTAAAGGAGTTGCCGTAATCCCCTGTCCAAACGAAGCTGTGGCCGTGTAGCAATCTACCTTGTCATCTTTGCGCTCTGACAACGAACCTATAGTGCCTGATGATTCAGTATCAAGATCTATACCTGTTTTCGTGCCAAACCCATATTGTTCAATATATGATTTGAATTTTTGCTTCCCTAATTTATTGACAACAAAAACCATTCCTGTATTTATTGAATTCTCCAGCACGCCAGTCATTGTCTGATCACCATATGATTTTAAGTCAGCGTTTTGGATCAATTTTGTGCATCCAGCGTCAACGCTTCCCGAATCATGAAAATATGTTTCTGGGGTTACAAGCTCTTCGTTAAGTACCGCAGACATGGCAATAGGTTTGAATATAGAACCTGGTTCATATGCAGTAAAAACTGCAGTATTATTATACATGGAAGATGACTCGACTTGATTATATTGATTAGGATCAAAGTCTGGAAACGAACACATCACTCTGATAGCACCTGTCTTAGGTTCCATAATAATAAGCGAGGCTGTCTGTGCCCCATATTCTTCCTGGTCTTTTTGCAATACTGCACATGCTTCATATTGCAATGTCCTATCAATCGTTAAAACTAAATCAACTCCATCTTGTGCAGGCTTCAACAATCTACCCGCAAGAGGTATCCAATTTCCTGTTGCGCCTTTTATCCCCTCCAAAAAACCGCCATTGCCAGCTAATTCCTTATCCCAATAGCCTTCAATACCATATCTTCCTACATCATTTCCTTCTTCATCCTTTCCTACAAACCCGACAACAGACGCAGCTAATTTTTTTTCTGGATAATATCGTTCGGATCGGCGCACAAAATGAATTCCTGGCAACTGCAACGCCGTTACCTGTTCCATCATCTGTTGTTCAACCTTTTTTTCAAGAGGTTCATAAGGGTCTGAGCGTTTATTCAACTGAAGGTAGATAGAAAATTTTTTGTCATCTGGATATGCAAACAATTCTGCCAATTTCTGTGCAACCATTTCTGCAGCGTTTTCGTCTATTATCTCGCGTGTATCGGCAAACATGAGAAATACATCTCTATTTATCGCGAGAGGATATTCTTCGGCTTTATCACTTGATGTGAGGTAAATAGAACCTCGTTCGGGGAACAAATTTGTAGTCATCTCGTGAGAACCAGCAGCCAACGCGTCATAAAAATCATGCTGGATTATCATGAGTATAAATAAACGCGCAATAACAATAATAAAAAGAGAAACAAATAATACGCCCACAATACGAATGCGGTCTAAAGGACGCGAACGGGCGGAATTATGTGAACGAGATGTATGAGATGTCTGGTACATGGATTAACTCTAAAAAAACAATTATGTACGAAATACGAAAACTGCGAAAGGTACGAAAGTGATATTTCGAATATTTCGTAGTTTTCGTATTTCGTACATTTCTAAATTTTCTTCTGTTTTCCCATTCTCCTTTGTGCAGTCTCTTCATCAATAATCCCCTCTTTCAACAGCCCTTTAACCGCATTTTCCATAGAAACCATGCCGTCTCTCGCGCCTGTCTGAATTGCACTAAACAATTGGGCAATATTATTTTCTTTTATAAGGTTGGCAACTGCAGGAGTGTTGATAAGAACTTCGCGCGCAGCAACACGTTTCCCATCTACGGTGGACACAAGCTGTTGTGCGACAATGCCTCGCAAAACTGCTCCTAACTGTATTAATACTTGTTTTTGTCGCGCACCATCAAACACGTCAATAATACGTTCAACGGCCTCTGCAGCACTCGATGTATGCAGTGTAGAAAATACCAAATGACCTGTCTCAGCGGCAGTCAGAACAGTCGCAATAGTTTCTGGGTCACGCATCTCGCCAACTAAAATTACATTGGGGTCTTGACGCAAGACATGCTTTAACGCATTTGCAAATGACTTAGTATCTTCCCCTACTTCGCGTTGTTCAATAAGGCTTTGCTTGTCTTCAAACACAAATTCTATAGGATCTTCAATAGTGACGATATGGGCTTTTCTGCTTTTGTTTATCTCTTCGATCATGCATGCCAAGGTCGTTGATTTGCCATGTCCTGTCGGACCTACGACAAGCACAAGACCATCAAGAAGTTGGGTAAAATTTAATAAAGTCGGGTCAAAATGAAGTTCTTCAGGTGTGGGAATTTTACTTGGAATAAGACGTGCCGCCAGACCAATATTTCCTTCTTGGCGATGCAAATTTACACGAAAACGTGTTTCACTCACTTCATATCCGAAGTCTAATTCAAGTTCTTCTTGAAATTTTTTCTTTTGGTCCGGATTAAGCATGGCGTGAATGGCTGTTTCCAGTTCTTTCGATGGAAGCACCTTGTCCTCCAGCTCCTGCAATTCACCCTGGACGCGAATCAGGGGCTTTTCCTCACCAACTAAATGAAGATCAGAAGCATTTTCCTTTATCGCTGACTCAAAATATGACTTTAGTGTTTTCATAGTGAAATAATTAGTTGGCTATATTAATTAAACATGTATAGTTTAACATATTTACACCCTACAGAGCAATGACTCATTTTGGCTTGATTTTTTGTATATATTCAACTACAATACGTGCAAGTTTACACGACGCAGTGAAGTAAAGCGGCGGGCTATAGCGCAGTTGGTAGCGCGCATGCATGGGGTGCATGAGGTCGTGAGTTCAAGTCTCACTAGCCCGACGAATATGCCAAATCGGGTAGCGCGTCCCGAGTAATCGGGAAGGTCGTGAGTTCACCCTGAACTACATTGAGTTCAGGATAGCCCTGTACCCCTGTGGTACAGGGCAAGTCTCACTAGCCCGACACGTATATTAGCCTGCCTGCCGGCAGGCAGGCGCAGTTTCCACCTACGCCTTGGCTTCAGTGGATAAAGTCCGTGCGCATGTATATAGTTTGTATATCTATCTAGCTTAATAAAAACCACAGCTTCTGTACAACGCCAAGTCTACGCGGCGTAGCGAAGCGAAGCCGCGGGCTATAGCGCAGTTGGTAGCGCGCATCGTTCGGGACGATGAGGTCGGCAGTTCAAGTCTGCCTAGCCCGACCAATATGCCAAGTCGGGTAGCGCTTCCCGAGTACTCGGGAAGGTCGTGAGTTCACCCTGAACTACGTTGAGTTCAGGGTAGCCCTGTACCCCTATGGTACAGGGCAAGTCTCACTAGCCCGACACAATAAAAATCCTTTCAACTTTATCCCACCACAGCGAGATCCCGCTCACTACGGGATAACTTTAAACTTTATAACTTTTAACTCCGTCGTATGCCTGTCAAACAAACTTCGGCCAAAAAAGATGAGGTGCTGTTTAAAAATAATCAGATTTCGGTGTTTGATTATGACGTGCAAAATTTTGAAGAAAAAGAATCAGCGACTCTGAGTGAATGTGTACATTACAAGCACACACCTTCAGTAACATGGATCAATATAGATCGTGTCCCGCCTGCTGATTTTTTGGAAAGACTAGGCCTTGGTTTTGATCTTCATCCGGTTATCTTGGAAGATATTGAAAATATAAATCAACGACCAAAAGTTGAAATAATGGATGATTACGTCTATGTGTCAGTAAAAATGCTGACACCGGATGAAAAAACCAAAAAAATCAACACTGAACAAGTAAGTATTATCGCGGCTACAAAATTTGTTATTACGTTTCAACAAGGTCTCAAGGGAGATACATTTGAACCCGTTCGTGCGCTTATTCGAAAAGGCCATACGCGCATTAGATCTCTCGGGACAGACTACTTGCTCTATGAGCTCGTAGATTCTGTCGTAAATAAATATTTTAATGTCTTGGAGACATTTGGGGAACGGATAGAAGCTCTAGAACAAGAAGTGGTACGAAGTCCAAGCAACAAAACACTGCGAACTATTCACACATTAAAACGAGATATTCTCCAAGTACGCAAAAGTGTCTGGCCATTGCGCGAAGTGGTAAGTATTCTCGAACGTGGAGAGACAACACTTTTGAAAAAAAGCACACGCATCTATTTTCGTGATATTTACGAACGCTTAATACAAATTATAGATTCGCTTGAAACATACCGTGATATCCTCTCGGGCTTACTTGATGTGTATCTCTCAAGCGTAAGCAACAGGCTCAACGGCGTTATGAAAGTTCTTACCATTATTACCACCATATTCATGCCTTTGTCATTCCTTGCAGGTTTATATGGCATGAACTTCACCTATATGCCTGGGTTGCACTCCATATGGGGATTCCCTCTCATGGTAATTTCAATGAGTGTAATTTTTCTTGGAATGATTGTGTACTTCAACAAAAAGGGATGGATATAAATATGTACGAAATACGAAAACTACGAAATATTCGAAATTCGTTTTCGTACCTTTCGCAGTTTTCGTATTTCGTACATTATTACATATGGATTTGGGAGAATTATACAAAAAACAAATATCACTTCACGAGTGGTTTGAACAGATCGGCCACAACCAAGCTCAAGCGGTACGCGATGAAGACTTATCGCGCCAAGAACGGCTCAAAGTTCTGAGTGAAATTACAGGGCTTTCTTATGATAAACCGGAAATTTTCAGTCCTCATGATATTTTGAATTATACACAGAAATTTAAAATATTTTTTGAAAAAGAAAAGAATAACAAATGCCGCCTCCGCCTCTTGCCTCTTTCAAAAGATGCACCAAAACTAAGAACCGTTGGCAGAACAGTGGCAGAATCAGTGGAATGGTTCAAACAGCAACACATAGATTCAAATGACTACGAACTACACTTTTTAAGCTTCACAGAACAACCACAATGGGCTACTATTTTTGTTATCAATAATTATGGCATATACGGAGAAATAGTATGGGGTGGCCACAATCAGCTGACTCAGGGATTTCATGACGCAAAACCTATTACATTTACATTCAATTTTAATGAATGGAAATTGAGCGAAATAAATATTGAAGTGCTCAAACATCTTAAACAAATAATCTCATTTTTGAATATTTCAGACAACACAGCCCAGGGAAAACTCCGAGAAAAACTTAACGCAACATTTACAAACAATTATCTTGAGGGATATTTCGAAACGGTGTCAGATGTAACAATTCCTTTACAATTTATTGATTATAACCGTGTGCTCGGAAAAATATATAAAAATTTTCAAAACACACCGCAAAATCAGACTCGTAACAGTCTTATCGGGCAAACCGGATCACCAGGCATTGTTACTGGCAGGGTAAAAATCGTCATACCTAAGAAAATCTCTCAAACTCAACTCCAACCAGATGAAATTCTTGTATGTGATATGACCAGTCCCGACTATGTACCGCTTATGAAACAATCTGCCGGAATTATTACAGACCGCTGAGGTATTTTGAGTCATGCGGCAATCATAAGCCGTGAACTTGGGAAACCGTGTATCGTAGGCACAAAAGACGCAACCAAAATTTTGAAAGATGGACAAAAAATAAAAATGGACGCAACACACGGAAATATTGAATTAACATAAAAACCACTCCGAACACTCGGGGTGGTTTTAAAATCGCAGTCTGTGATCTGTGTAATCTGTTTCTAATCTGCCTGCCCCGTACGAACGTAGCGAGTATACGGGGTGTAATCAATGTTTTACTTTTTAAACTTACTCCACTGCGCCTTTACGACTTTTTCAACCATATCGCGCACACTATCTACTAAATCATTTTCAACAGCATATTTATTTACTACTTCTTCGACCATCTTATAATATTTGCTCTTGGTCATGGTCTTCCACTGGTCTGACGCCGTAACCTTTTGTTTTACTTCCTCATACACATCTGCTGCATAATCAAGCATTTTTTCGCGTACTTCCTTGCCTTTTTTAGTTACGTTAAGCCACATAAGGCCTGCACCGAGCAACCCTCCTAAAAATAAACCCTTTTTAAATGTACCCATATATCTAAGTTAAAAGTTATAAAGTTTATAAAGTCATAAAGTACTTTATGACTCTTGAACTCTAAAACTGTAGGGAGTATACCAAATTCCTTATTCTCCGACAAGCTCTTTATAAATCATTTCAAGCCCTCCGGCAATATTGTCCCAGCTGTATTCCTCGGCCGTTTTACGGACAGAAACACTCCATTCTTTTCTATTATTAGTATTTGAAAAAAAATGTGAAACTGCATTGGCCAAATCAACTGGATCATTTGGTTTTACGACAACTCCACCTTCACGAGCAATGGTACGAACCCCTGGCAAATCACTAGCTACGACGGGAACCCCGCTTGCCATTGCCTCAAGCAAGACCATACCAAAGGCCTCACCACGCGTCGTAGAGGGCAACACAAGCAGGTCTGCCATATTATAGTGATAGGGAAGCCCTTCATCGCTCACACGGCCCACAAAACGAACCAAAGGACCTAAACCAAGCCCTGTTGCCTGTGCAATAAATCCCTGTCGCAGTTCCCCATCACCCACACATACAGCCTGGCACGGTAGACCCATTTCCTTAAGCAAAAACAACGCCTTAAGCAAAACAGGAATACCTTTAAAATAATGTGGTTTGTCCATCCCTCCAACAAATAGAATTACCGGGGCAGTATGATCAAGCCCATATCGCTTAAATAAATTTTCAGGAAGTTCACGGGGCTGAAAACGTTCAGTATCAATGCCAAAAGGAACTTCTATCCACTTACCTTCCATTTCTTTTTCTGTAGAGAGCAGAGCTGCATCGCTTGATTTGATATAATCAAATGAACTTGCAATAACCGCGTCTGCACTATGCAAAATCTTCGGCATCCAATATTTGGCATAATATTTAAAAATCAAACCTTTCAAACCATCACCCCGCGTATCCATGTGGTATGTAATAACAAGAGGCTTTTCCGGATGGCGCAATTTCCATTTTCGGACAATATTTGCCGTGCCAAAAAAAGGATAGTGCAAATGCACAACATCAAAATCATCGAGTTCGCGTGAAACCTGTGGCATATACGCCGCATTGCCATAACTTATGGGAGTTTCAAGGCGCGAAGCAAAGTCAATTCGTTCCTGCAAATCTTCTTCGTGCGTTCGTGCTGGAGGAGCTTCTTCTGATTTTATTTCTTTTGGTTCATAATAATTAGGTGTAAAGACCTCTACTTCATGCCCTAAGTTTGCTAAGTGAGATGCCATTTCAAACACAACATTACCCATACCGCTATAATATGGGGGATATGTGCAGACAATGTGGGCGATACGCATAACGACAAAGATTAAAAGATTGCAAGATTGAAAGATTACGACTTGCCACCAC
Source organism: Candidatus Magasanikiibacteriota bacterium (assembly GCA_041665025.1). Classification (GTDB taxonomy): domain Bacteria; phylum Patescibacteriota; class Patescibacteriia; order Magasanikbacterales; family UBA922; genus JBAYJP01. The sequence continues at coordinate 147,262 of JBAYJP010000003.1, forward strand.
CAAACCTTGAGAAAGTAAAAAAATGTAAAAATGTAACAATTTAACCATTTTCCGCGTCTTCCAATGCCTTATCCCTCACGACTTTCGTCAAATCTCTCTTCAGCCCTTCAATCTTAATATTCATTCTAAATATAATATAAAATAGCAACGCCAATGCAATATATATAACTACGTCAACACCGCGGCCGATGCCAATATGATCCGCAATAATTTGCAAGCCATTCGGCCAAAGTACTGCGGCCGAGACTGCAACCCAAAACAAAAACCAGAATGCCGTACCTTTGGGACCAAGCAGTCCTTCTCTCTTTTTGCTTATTACACCGATTATGGCGAACAAAGAAAAAATGACAACGAGAATTTGAAATAATATAAGCATATATAATATAAATTAACGGACATGGAAATAAAATGTTGCGTTCCCCCAACTCATGGTATATTTTTTTGATGCATATACTGAAAATCCAGGAAGATCATACGTTGCCGTAATGATAATACTTCCGGGCTTCAAACTAGATAATTTTTCAGAGAGCTTGGCCATGAGTTCCTCGCCAAAACAAGTAGACTGAATGAAGACAACATCCGCATCAGATACATTATAGGAAAAAAAATCGCCATTATGCAATATTACTTTCGTCTCTTTACGAGAAGGAAATAACGTGGGACTTTCATCAATAAAATCAGACAATACGCCGGTAGCAATCTTATGGAGATCTGTCAGGATCTCAACACCGCACACCTTTTCAAAATTACCGAGCAATACAGCAGCAAGTACTGCCTTGCCAATCCCCGATCCAAGATCATAAAATACCTTGTGTTGTGCTGTCAGCGGAATATCCCTGAACATCTCAAAAAAACTATCCAGTAGGATTTCGCCGTACGTCAACGGACGATCTGGCGACTTGAGACGCTGGGGAGAAGCATACGCGGCCGTATATCCGTCAGTCCCTGAAAAAAAATGGTTGAATACGGTCGTCACATATGTATCTAACTGTGGCATATTAATGTATGTGTATTCATTATTTCAAAAAATTTTTCCACAATAAATCTTTGATGATACCAATACCCGATCTCAACCCTTGCCCATACTCATGATACGTTACAACCACCGGAAATTCTATAAATTTTAATTTATTTTTTTTAACAAGAGAAATAATTTCAGTCGCGTGAGCCATGCCATCTTGGCGTATCCCCACACAATCCAAAGCCCGTTTATTCAAAATACGAAAACCATTATGCACGTCGCTTAGTTGCAAACCTCCAAACAACTTATTTACAAAACGTCCAACTGACAACAATATAATTTTTTTAAATAACGGCATGTTTGATTTTTTTCCCAAAAAACGCGAACCAAACAGCATATCAGCCTCTGCAAATTTTAATTGCTCCAATGCGGGTTTAATATCGGAGACGTCAAATTGTCCGTCCGCGTCAAAATGCAGTACATAATGAGCCTCCGTAATTCTTGCGTACTCATCTCCAGTCTCTAGCGCCGCCCCCTGTCCGCGATTTATTGCATGTCGTAAAACAAAAGCTCCTGAATGTTGTGCTATTTCGCTTGTGGCATCAGATGACCCGTCATCTACGACAACTACCTTGTCTACATGTGCCAAAAGATCCCGCACTACGGGACCAATTATTTTTTCTTCATTATAGGCAGGAACAATAGCGATAAACATAATGTTCACAGTGCTGTCGTGCTCAAGTGCTTAAGTGCCTGAGTGATTCATGAGCAATGTTTCTTTATTTGCAAGCGTGTAATCTATAGTACGTCTCAGCCCTTCTTCCAAGCGGATGAGCGGAAGCCAGCCCAGTTGTTCTTTTGCGCGATACAAATTAGGAATACCTTTCTTGGTCAAAAATACCAATGGCTCCTCAAAAGTAATGCGCGAAGTCGAATGTGTCATATCAATAATTTTTTGAGCCACGTCAACCATGCGCAAAGACTCGTCGGAACCTAAATTTACGACTGGAACCTCGGGTCCGGTACCCATGAGCCGCACAACGCCATCAATCACATCAGTCACAAAACATAACGGCTGAAACAATGTTTCATCGCCATAAATCACTAAGTCTTTTCCGTCAAGAGCGCTCAAAATAAAATCTGGAATAAGCAAACCATCCCTCAATTTCATGCGCGGTCCGTATGTGGTAAATATGCGTGCTACTTTGGCGTCCAAACCATATACTTGCCGATACGTCTCTACGCATGTTTCTGCAAAACGCTTGCCTTCGTCATAACAACCACGCGGAGACAAATGGTTGACTAACCCCTCTTCTTCTTCGCTGAATATATTATCTTCTGCGGTCGGCTCTCCATATACTACAGAACTCGAAGCAAAGACATATTTTGCACGATATTCCACTGCCAAATCAAGCGTATTGAGCATGGCACGTGAATTTGCCCACAAAGACTGAATTTTATGTTGTTCAAAATCTTTGGGACTTGTGGGGCATGCAAAATGGTAAATTTCCTGTACGCCTTGAAACTGTACTTTAAATTTTTCAAGTTCAGGAAAATGCGCCAGATCAATTGGCTGGTTCACATCATATTTGATAAATTCAAAATCCGGATATTGCAATAAATGCTGAATATTCTGGATATGGGAATTGGACAAATCATCCATACAAATTACTTTTGCTTCTTGCAAAAGCCGTTCGCACAAATGAGAACCCAAAAATCCAGCACCACCAGTAACCAATACATTTTTCTTTTCAAAAATAGGAGTATCGTTGAGCATAAAAAATAAGTTATAAAGTTATAATGTTGAAAGTTATAAAGTTGAAAGTTATAAAGTCTTCATTTTACATTCGAAACTTTATAACATAAAAACTTTATAACTTGGAACTTCAATACAACGCTTCAACCAATATTCTCCCTTTCTCCCTCGATCCAAAAGGCCACCAGGAACCCTGAGATTCACCTTTGTACGAATACTGCCGGATGGCTTGGCCACTGCCCTGCGGTACTACAATAATATCACTTATACCATTGTTATCATAATCAGCTATTGCAATACGAATTCCAGCCTTAAACTGAGGACCATACGCATGAAAATTACTTAATTCTTTTCCATCAGATGTATATACTTGTACATGTGCAGTTTTACCTTCACGCGTACCAAACACATATTCTGCCACTCCATCACCAGTCACGTCACCCGCAGACATAAATGCACCGTTAAAATTTTGAATAGTAAATTCTTTTTGTTTTTCAAAATATCCATTTAAAATCTCGACATACGTATTACCATCATCTTTTATATACGCAAGCCCAATATCATCTTTCCCACTTGCTGTATTTGCAATATTCACAATCGAAGCACCGTAGTGTGTAGTATCAAATATGTATGAATCAATACCTCGGCCTTTGGTTGAAAACACTAATAGCGCAGTTTTGTGTGTAGTGTATGGAGCTACGATAACTTCAGGTTCATCATCTCCTATAATATCTCCTACTGAAATAGAAAGCGGTCCAGTACTCTCTACGCGCCATTCATACATTTTTCGCCAAAATTCAGTATATATGGCAATTCCGCGCTCCGTTTCACTCAGGCGGTACGTGGTCGCATAACGAATTGCTCCGTCTGTATCAATATAACGTTCGATATCGTCTATATCAACAAGTACCTGTTTACTGCCAGTTGGTATTTCGTCATATACGCCAAACGTACGTTTTTCAAATGTGCCATCAAGAGGCGCAAAAAATAATAATTTGTGTGCTAGTGACGAGGCAGAATTATTTGTTGTAGGCATTTTTGGAATGGTATTTTGATTTTGAGAAGGAAAAGAATTTCCCAACTGTTCAGATGCATATTTTACTGCCTTGTCTATTTGCAACAATCCTGCGCCAAATAAATTTGCATAGGCAACTTCATCCTGGCTCGGTGTATGGTGAACATTTTTTAAAATAGCAGAATAGATATCTACTGCCTTCCAATTCGGCTGAATACTTTTAATCAAAGCTGCAGCCCCGCTCACAAATGGTGTAGAAAATGATGTCCCATTCCACCCCGTACCATATGTCTCCAAAAGACCATCGGATGGAGAATACAAAATAGTCGAATTGATATTCACGCCAGGAGCGGTTACATCAATACATTTTGATCCTATGTTAGAAAATTGAGCTAAATAATGTTCATAATTAATGGCGCTCACTCCTATAATTTGTTCATACCCCGAGGCCCCATCGCTACAGACAGGATACATGGGGTATGTATTCAAATCAAACATATTATTTCCAGCAGCACTGACCACCACAACTCCTTTGCCATAGGCATATAAAATAGCTCTATCAATATTTTCCTGTTCACCACTTCCTACCATACTAATATTAACTACATCAGCCCCGTTGTCAACGGCATAGTAAATGGCATTTGCCAAAGGTGCCAATTCTCCTGTACCATCATTTCCTATAACTTTCAAATTCATAAGCTTGACATGCCAATTTATACCAGCACCTTCTCGACCATTATTGCCTGAAGCACCAATAATACCCGCAACCACTGTTCCGTGACTAAAGATGCCCTCTTTTTTTTCATTATCAGATAACCCAATAGTACTTGGACGAGAATCGTTGTCATTATCCAAAAAATTCCAACCATGTATGTCATCAGTATATCCATTATGGTCATCGTCAACTCCATTATTTGCAATTTCGCCTTCATTTACCCACACGTTGTCGCGCAAATCAGGATGAAATGTGTCAAAACCATTGTCAATAACAGCAACAACTACGTCTGAAGAGCCGGTGGTATAATCCCACGCACTATAGACTCCAACATCTTTAAAACCCCACTGTTCATAAAAAGGATCATTTGGTGTTTTTGCGTATGCAGAAATAGGAGACAAAAAAAATATTATTAATGAAATAAGGATTATTAATTTAAATTTTAAGTTTTTTTCTTGCATAGGATAAACTCATACACTCGTATACTAGCAACTAGTTACGAATTACTAGTTACCGTATGGGCTTTAATGTATTAACTGAAAAACAAACAATCTCTTATTCTAAATACAACAAGATAACATGACTTGTTTTTTTCTCTTATTTGTGCTATATTATTTGTGTTTATAGTATATCAAAAAAAGATAAAAAAACCAATATTCTGCGTTTATTCAGCCTAGGTCAGCGTCGATATGAAGCATCTCTACCGATTTAAACAACTTATTCTGGCAACAGGAGACGTAAGCGTATTTTTCATTGCATTTTGTCTGAGCTTGGTTATACGCTATGCCGGCATACCTTCTTTTGAGCTTATTACCAAAAATATCCAGGCTTTTTTCTTTGCATTTTTATTATGGATTGTCGTGAACTATATAAACGGTCTCTACGATGTTCGCCTTATTCATAGCGACGGAAGATACAAACGAATCATAGAAGCCGCATTATTTTCTCTTATTGTAGGTGTTATATTCTTTTATATCCGTCCTGATCGAGATATTACACCAAAGACAATTCTTATCCTTACCGTAATTATTGGTTATACTTTCGCTGCCTTATGGAGAATACTGTACAATTCGCTCATTGGAGACAAAAAATTACAAACGTCGGTCATCTTTGTGGGAATTATCGAAGAAACAAATGAACTCATACAAATTCTAAATAAAGAAAAAAATATCGGGTATTATGTTCCTGCGATATTTGATATAAGTGGACAATGGAAAAGTAGCGCGACTTTTGATATAGAAATGTACCATGATGTATCTCAGCTCGAGAATGCCATAAAAAAATATAGACCGCAAGTCATCGTAACAAGTGCTGAAGCAGGCAATAATGCCCAGGTTGTAAAAACGCTCTACCATTTATTATTTTCCTCTATTGTACTTACTGATTTATTTTCATTTTATGAAACAGTAACTGGGCGTATTTCACCTGCAACATTTTCCGAAAGTTGGTTTCTCAAAAATATCCGCAGCGCTGACCGCCCGGTATATGACAAACTACGCCGACTTATTGATATTATTATAGCAAGCGCCCTGAGCTTCGTCTTGGGACTTATACTTATCATAATAGCCCCACTTATCAAATTAACTTCAAAAGGGCCACTATTTTTCAAACAAGAACGCATAGGACAAAACGGAAAACTATTTTGGATATATAAATTGCGCACTATGCATGTGCTTTCAAAAGATGGTAGTGCAGAAACTGCAGGTTTTGAATTTGCAAAAAAGGACGATAAACGAATTACACCTATTGGAAAAATGCTCAGAAAAAGTAGGATTGATGAGCTTCCACAAGTTCTTAATTTATTCAAAGGAGACATTACATTCATTGGCCCTCGCCCTGAACGTCCAGAAATAGTTGAAAAACTGACAGAGCATATGCCATACTACCCTTTGCGTGAAACAGTAAAACCCGGCATCACTGGCTGGGCACAGATTCACCAACATTATACCGACACATTGGAAACGTCATTGCAAAAACTACAATACGATCTTTTTTATATAAAAAACAGATCCTTCTTATTGGATCTGTCTATACTTCTCAAAACAATTAATGTGGTGATGAGGGGGATGGGACAATAAGCATGTACGAAATTCGAAAACTGCGAAAGGTACGGAAAAATGTATTTCGGATATTTCGTAGTTTTCGAATTTCGTACATTATTCTATTCCCCATTCTTTCTTCAGCTCTTTAATCCCGTCTTCAAGTGTAATCGTCGGCTCCCAATCAAGGAGCTGTTTTGCTTTTGAAATATCAGCATTGGTCATACGTGGATCACCTGCGCGTGGATTCACAAATACATACTCCCCACCTATCAACTTCGCAAGTTCATTTACTGAATGCGGACTATTATTCCCAATATTAATAACTTCTCCTCTCCCGACGTTCTTTGATGTCATAGCCGCGATATTTGCTCGCACAACATCTTGTACATGAGTGTAATCGCGATAATATTCCCCATCTCCACATATAGTCATAGGTTTGCCTTCTTTTCTTTGCTTCAGAAACTTACCAATGACAAGCGCGTACGCTCCCTCGGGATCCATATATGGACCATAGATATTGAAGTAACGCAAAGAAACTGCTTCAAAGCTATACAACTGAGCGAATAGACGACAATATTCTTCTCCAATAAATTTTTGTAAACCATATGGACTCAAGGGTTTTGCTTTCATTGTTTCAACAAGCGGCATGACAGCCTGATCTCCATATGCAGAAGATGAAGCACTATATACCAGACGTTTAACTCCTGCGTCACGAGCTGCTACGAGTACATTAAGCGTACCGGTCACGTTCACATGATTAGTCTCTTGCGGATGCTCTACTGAATACGGCATGCGTGGCACTGCGGCTAAATGAAAAACGCCGTCAACATTTTTCATCGCATTGCTCAAACTATTCATATCATTTATGTCACCCTCAATATATTCAGCCCTATCCTGCATGCGATCAGAAAACTTACCGCTCGAGTAATTATCAAACACACGAACTACGTGCCCATCTGTCAACAACTGTCTCACTACGTTTGTCCCAACAAATCCAGCGCCTCCCGTAACTAAGTAATGCATATAAAGTTACATAAATTAAAAACCTAAAAATTACAAGGACCAATACGAAATCCCTTGTTTTTCAACTTCTTTCTTATTATACAAGTGTTTGATATCGCACACAAGCAACTTCTCATGGTTCAAATATGTTTTAAGTGTATCAATACTCATGTCTTTAAATTCATCATGCGCGACAGCAATGACTAACGTATCTGCTTTTGGCAGATCTTCTTTTTTTGTAAGTTTAATTCCATATTCTTTTTCTACATCAACGGGATTAGCATGCGGATCATACACGATTGGATTCAATCCAAAATCTTTTAGCTCAAAAAAAAGTTCTGCCACTTTTGAATTCCTTATGTCAGGAATATTTTCTTTGAACGTCAAACCAAAGATAACAATATTGGATGTTTCCATATCTTTGCCCATACGTACCATATGCTTCACAATCTGGTGTGCAATGTACTTATGCATGGTATCGTTAATTCCTCTTCCAGCCAAAATTACCTCAGTATGATGTCCTAGCGCTTTTGCTTTGTACGTTAAATAATAAGGATCTACGCCGATACAATGTCCGCCAACGAGACCCGGAGTAAATTTAAGAAAATTCCACTTAGTACCAGCTGCTTCCAACACATCATATATGCTGATACCCATACGGTTGAACAAGATAGCAAGTTCGTTCATGAGCGCTATATTGATGTCGCGCTGTGTATTTTCTATTGCTTTAGCACCTTCTGCAACCTTGATTGATGCTGCCTTAAAAGTCTTGGTAATACTGCCGTACACTCCCGCAATGACTTTGCAGGACTCATCATCCATACCCGAAACTACTTTTATAATATGGTCAATAGTATGTTCTTTATCTCCCGGATTAACACGCTCTGGAGAATATCCAACCTTGAAATCAGTACCGTATTTTAAACCCGATTCTTTTTCCAAAATAGGTACACAAATATCTTCGGTTACTCCGGGGTACACAGTCGATTCATATACCACAATTGAACCCGGGGCTAAATTTTTCCCTACGGTGGTTGTGGCTTTTTCAACCGGACTCAAATCTGGATTTTTGTACTCATCAATTGGCGTGGGCACCGCGACAATAATGAATTGGGCTTGTTTAATTATGTTTGGATCACAGCTGTACTCGATATGTGCCGAAACAAGTTCAGACTCATTCACTTCGTGTGTATGATCCTTTCCAGACTTCAGTTCCTCAACGCGTCGCTCACTTATATCAAAACCAACGAGGCTAAAATGCTTCGCAAGCAATACGGCAAGAGGTAAACCAACATACCCCAAACCCACGACACAAACTTTTGTTTCTTTATTTTGTAATTGTTCAATGCTAACCATATGTCAAAAACACATGGATCACTGATCACTGATCACTGATCCTTTAATAAAAGGACTGCCAACGGCAATAATATCAAATCCTGCTTTTTGCAAATCTTCATAACGGTGTTGCAACATACGACGTCCATCCATGATGAGCGGTTTTTTGTCTAAACTCAAGAGTATTTCTCCTAAGCCCCTAAACTGTGGCCAGTCTGTCGCGATAATTACCACGTCTGCATCTTTAATCGCCTGAAATTCATCAGAAGCATATATGATGCTTTCTGAAGCAGGAAATACTGATTTAAACATTTCAAGTGCCGCTGGGTCAAATAAGGTCATATTTCGTATTTGCTGTTCATGCAAACAATTGAGAATATCGATACTGGGAGAATTACGAATATCATTAGTATCACGTTTAAACGCAACGCCTAAAATTGCTACTGTTTTATTACCCCAGGCAATATGTGCCTCTTTTTCTGCTCTGCCAATAAATGTCTCAAGTTGTCTTTTATTTGCCAAATACGTTTCATTCACAATGGCTGCTTGTTGCCCCGCTGTCTGAAGCTGATGAGAAAGTGAGCGGGCATCTTTTATAAAACAACTTCCTCCCGCATACAAGCTATCATAGAATCCCCACGTACCTATGCGAGGATCACTAACAAGAACACGACGCACATTTTCAAAAAGTAAATTATCAAATGTTTCACATGTACGTCCAACAACGTCGAAGGTAACCGCAAGTTTGTTGAATAGCGCAAAATTAGCAAGTAATTTACCAGCTGCTGCCTCTTTTGGATTTACTTCAATATACTGCACCGTGGGTGAATCATAAAAGCGCTGATATAATTGTCTCATGGTTTGAAAATCTTCCTGTTTCCATGCACCTACCACTACTCTGTCGGGCCGTAAGGCTCCTTCAATTGCCTTGCCTTCAATTAAAAATTCTGGATTTGAAACAACACCATAATTTTTTACCCCATATTTCTCCATTATTTCCTGCGTTTTATCCACCATGTCTATAGGCACAGTGCTCTTGTTCACTATTACCACGTATTTTTCTTGTCTTCCTTTATTTCTTTGTATCAATGCCTTAGCGAGATCTTGGGCCGCATCAAAATAAAATGTAAGATTACTTTCTCCTGTCTCCCCTATTTCTGGTGTAGGCAAACACATAAAAACAGCATCCGCGTATTCTAAATAATTTTCAACATCTTTATACGTAGTGGTAAATTGAATTCGCTCTTTATTCCGCACCAAAAGATCACCTAGACCTTCTTCAAAAAGGCAAGACTCAATGATATCGCGATCTCCCGAATTTAGCATTTCAATTTTACGTTTGTCAACATCGTAGACAAGTATGTTGTGTCCGCTTGCTGCTGAAACGGCCGCGGAACATGCTCCGACAAAACCTGAACCGATATATATGACATTCATAAATTTATAATAAATACAATATGATACTACACTCTACACTAGATAAGTTATTTTTTCAATATGACATACATTCTACGCGTTAACTCCATTAATATTTCATCAAAAATTCATCAAACATTTCAGTCATATACTGAAGCATTTCTGATGTAATGCCAGGGTAACACCCAACCCAAAAGGTATTATTCATAATATAGTCTGTATTTTCTAAATTTCCAATCGATTTATGAATTATATTGCGTTCAACAAAATATGGCTGCCTTAGTATATTACCAGCAAAAAGAAATCTAGTGGCAATTTTTTTATTTTGAAGATGTTCAATGATATCTGAACGAGTAAACGGAGAATCTTGACGAACAGTCAAAAGGAAACCAAACCAACTGGAATCCGCTCCGTCCAACCACGTTGGCAAGACAAAAAATTTTTCATATTTTTTAAGATGATTATATAATAACGTAAAGTTCTTTTTCCTCATCTCAATAAAATTTTCAAGTTTATCAAACTGTGATAAACCCAAGGCAGCCTGGATATCCGTAGTCTTCAAATTATATCCGATTTCAGAATAAATAAATTTGTGATCATAGCCAAAAGGAAGATTGCCTAGCTGCCAACCAAATCTCTTGCCACAAGTATTATCCTGACCAGTATTACACCAACAATCTCTTCCCCAATCACGTATTGAACGCACAATACGATATAATAACGCATCATTGGTAAATACGGCTCCTCCTTCTCCCATCGTAATATGGTGGGCAGGATAAAAACTGCACGTAGCTATATGGCCAAACGTACCTGTCTTCTTTCCATGGTACACCGATCCCAATGCGTCACAATTATCTTCAATAAGCCATAAATTATTTTTTTTACATATCTCAAGAATAGAATCAACATCAAACGGATTACCCAACGTATGCGCCAAAAAAACCGCACGTGTTTTGGGCCCTACTGCCTCTTGTATCTGATCTACTATAGCATTATAAGAACCGATCTCCACATCGACAAATACAGGGATACATCCATTTTGGATAATCGGATTTATTGTGGTCGGAAATCCCGCTGCCACTGTTATTATTTCGCTACCTGGTTCTATTCTTCTTTCTTTCAATTTCAAAGATGTCAACGCACTTAAAGCTAGTAGATTTGCCGAGGAACCTGAATTTGTAAGCGCTGAATATTTAACTCCCAACCAATTACCTATACGTTGCTCAAATAGAGCTGAAAAACGTCCCTCAGTCCACCATCCGTCAAGTACAGCCTCAACCATGTTTATTATTTCATGCTCATCAAAGACTTTACCATTAATTGGGACTGAAGATTCACCTGCTATAAATCGCTTTTTAGTAAAATTTACGCTACAATAGTTTATAAGTAAATCCCTCATTGCTTGATCCATAGGTTTATTTGGTAAAGAATATTTACCTTAATAATAGCAGTCTTTTTAAAAAAAAACAATATTTCAAATCTACGTTGACAGATATTACAAAAAGGCTTAAAATAGAGCTAATTATTCAATAAATTTCATGATATGGTAAATATTCTTGTTACGGGTCATCTAGGTTATATTGGAACTATTTTGGTGCAGTTACTCAAAGAGAAGGGATACAGGGTAACGGGATTAGATACAGGGTATTTCAAAGACTGCGTTTTTTATAGCACTAATGCCACAAAACCAGATGTTGAAATCGTTAAAGATATTCGTCTCGTTAGCATGGAAGATCTAAAAAATATTGATGCAATTTGTCATCTCTCCGCAATTTCTAATGACCCGATGGGAGAATTAAACCCTCAACTTACAGAAGAGATAAATTTCCGTTCCTCAATTAACTTGGCAAGATGTGCACAACAAGCTGGGGTAAAAAGATTTTTATTTTCTTCCTCTTGCAGCATGTATGGGAAGTCCGGATCCAATGCGGTAGACGAAGAATCTACGCTTTCTCCTATTACTGCCTATGCCAAGTCAAAAGTATTAACTGAGCTAGAGCTGAGGAGTATGGCTCGTGAAGATTTCTGCCCAATTTATTTAAGAAATTCTACTGCGTATGGAGTTTCTCCTCATATGAGAATGGATCTGGTTGTGAATAATCTAATGGCCTGGGCAGTGACGACAGGAAATGTACATATTATGAGTGATGGATCTCCCTGGAGACCTATTCTCCATGTCGAAGATATTGCTCGGTCATTTTTATTGCTTTTGGAGGCACCTCAAGAGAAGGTACATAACCAGGCCTTTAACATAGGGGCCAACAGCGAAAATTACCAAATCAAAGAGATAGCACATGCTGTCGCAAATTTAGTACCAAACTCACAAGTTGCTTTTAGTGAAGCTCCTGATAAGGATTCTCGATCTTACCGTGTCTCGTTCGATAAGATCAAGACGATATTCCCAGAGTTTAAATTAAAGTGGAATCTAGACAGCGGAGCAAAACAACTATATTACTTTTATACGACATTAGGAATTCCACAAAATGTCCTACAAGAACGAGAATTTATTCGATTAAAACAATTACAATATTTAAAAGAAAATAAGTTAATAGATAACGAATTATATTGGACTAAAACCACTGTGGCTCTAAGTTCGAGACCTATCATTTAACTTCTTCTTCACTTAAAGTTATTTTACCCGCAAGTAGAAAAAATTTATTTTTCTCTCATGCAAGCAGACATAAATTTGGCATATCACTTGTATACCACATCCCAAGAGTATGGTATGTTGTTATGAAGAGGATCGAGACGTTCCATTTCCCCTGGCGTATGAGGAAGTGTTGCACAGTTTGCCAAAATCGAAGATTGAGTGCCGATAGTTTTGTAACCATTCCAGACATGTGGCGGAATCTTTATAAGCATTCTATTATCTTCGCCCATAAAAATTTCCATAACACCCCCTTTTGTTGGACTTTCGGGTCGATCATCATACAATACAAGTTTTATAAGGCCCATGACCACACTATAGTTGAGCGTCATCTCTTTATGCAAATGCCACCCTTTAATCACTCCAGGGTATGCTTTTGAAAAATAAATTTCACCGAATTTTTCAAACAACGTCTCATCAGAGCGAAGCATGTGATAAATTGCTCCACGCTCATCAGGTATAGCTTCTATTTTTTTAATTACAACCCCATCGATGGATGTTCCATACACACCTGATATATGTTCTATCATAATAAAAATTATTTTAGAGATGAATAATAATTCCAAGTTTTTTGTAGTCCCTCTTTCAAAGATGTGTGGGCAGTCCAGTTGAGCAGCTCTTTCGCTTTTTGTCCTTCACAGTTGACAAAAAATATCTCATTGTCAGCGTATGGTCGATTGTACCGTGCCAAATTTGTTATTCCGCTTATCTCTTCCAAAGATTCTACGACCGTACGCACAGTATGAGTCTGTGTAATCCCTATATCAAATACGTCATAGGTTTTTTTCATCGTATTACAATACTCAAGTGACTTGACGAAAGCCTCTGCGATATCTTCTACATAGGTAAAATTCCATTGTTGTTCACCGGCAGTTGTTTCAAATGATTCTCTTTTTATTAATCTCTGGATAATATAAGGAACCAGCTTAGTATTATCTTTTGGCCCATATGGAGCAAACAGACGCAAATGTACACATTTCAAACCATATGACTTTGTATAAAAATAAACCATATCTTGAAAAGCAAGTTTTGTTTGGGCATAAAAATTATATGGATGAACTGGAGATACTTCATTTAAAATTTTTTTACCCATCAAATCATATTCAAAAAAACTTCCTGCAGTGATAATATGTTTCACTCCATACTCTCTCATCAAATCCAAAATAACACAAGGAAACAAGACATTTGATTCTATCATATCCGCTACCTGATCTGTACTAGTATGATTTTTATAATACCTCGTTGCTAAGTGAAATACAGCATCAATCTTATTTTCATAAAATAGCTTTCTGAGGGATCCTAAATCATTATAATAAACAGACACCGAGGCTAGATATTCTTTTATGCGCCAAGTATCTGAGGTCGGACTAATTACGATTACGACTTTATAATGAAGTCGCATAAGTAAGTCTAGAAAAAAAGACCCAATAAAACCTGCCGCCCCCGTAACAAGAATGGTTTTTTGAGTGCCATCTTTTGTATGTGTTATTCGAGTTTCCATTTTGGGTTGTCTTTCCATAGTTCATTTAAATCCTTTACATCTTTCATAGTATCCATAGAGTGCCAAAATCCTTCATGCACAAACTGGCTAAGCTTTTTTGATCCAACCATGCGGTGTAAACCAGTCTCGAGCATTTCACCTTCACGTAAAAAACTCAAAGCGTCTTTATGAAACACCATAAAACCAGCATTAATATAATCATTGAGCACGGGCTTTTCGTCAAACGTATGAATAATGTCATTCTCATCTCCGATAATCTGTCCATATTTTGAAGATGGGTGAGCCGCGGTGATGGTTGCACTTATATCAAACGTCTCACGTTTTTTGTAATAATGATTAATAATATCTGGAATCTTGACATCACTCAAACCATCTCCATAAGTTACCATAAAATCATTTTCTTCGACATATTTAGAAGCCTTCAGTACTCTCTCGCCGCTTAGGGTATCTTCGCCTGTCTCTGCAAATGTAATACGGAATGGTAGATCACCGGCTGAAGAGTGATAATCAATCTGTCCACTAGACGCATCATACGTCAAATCATTCGCAAATCTTTTCAAATGCAAAAAATATTCACGAATAAGATCTCCTCGGTATCCAAGTGCTAAAACAAAATCATTATACCCATAATGACTATATATATTCATAATATGGATCAAAATTGGCAAATCTCCAATCTTCACCATCGGTTTGGGCTTAAATTCTGTCTCTTCATGAAGACGCATTCCTTTTCCTCCACACAAAATTATTGTTTTCATATATCTTTTTGCTTATTAATAATATTATTGCAGATAGTAATCCATCTCTGCACCTCGTGTTTTCCTCTATATTTCACAAAAAAATTACCAAATAAAGGTAAACTATAAAAATATTTATAAAACCCTTTTTTGTATTTTGCCTTGCCCAAAAATGATCCACGCCCAAAATGTGCCCCAATAAGAGAACTACCATCCAGATAATATTCCGCCACACCCGTTAACTCTCGAAATGGACCAGCACTAAACCAACGGGTATTCTTTGCATCAAATACCTTGCCACGAAGACCTGCTTTCGTAAACTTGTCCCAGACCTCCCATGCGGTGTCATGTTCAGGAGGAACAGGAAAACCCGTGTATTTGGTATCGGGTTTCCAGCTGATTTGTAATGATTTGAAAACTTGTGTATCAAATAACACAATAAATTGAAAAGGGAAGAGGTCAATATCTCTTACCTTATTATCATGGTGATCTTGAGTAAGTCGTGGCGAACCAATTATCGGCTTCTTCTCATCCAAAAATTCTATCAAGATAGTATCCCAATGTTTCTTCAATATAAGTGCGTCGCTATCCAAGACAACAGTGTACGGAGTCTTGACTTGTTCCATAAGAACATCTAGAGCAGTCCCATGAGCTAGATTTGCCTTTTCATTTTTGCCTTTTCGAAAATGTAAATATACATTATCATATTTTTCAGCTATACATATTATTTTTTCTATCTCACCATTAGTGGAACCATTATCATTAATCAAAACAACGTACTTATTATCTGTAAGTACTTGCAACGCACGTAGAGAAACTCCGACGAAATCAGAGGTATTATAATTCGTTATCAAAATAGTTAACTTTTCGTTCATAGAACTTATTCAAATTGTTTTGAAATAATTATTTCTTGATTAGGATAGACAAAAAGTTTGAATAACAAAAAATTATACAAAAAATTTAACCTGCTTTTGGGATTATTAAACGGCCTATATAATCGATACCATACAATGTTCTTTTTTCTAACCAAAATCTTATTAATACTTTTTTCAGTCACAAAATTAATTGTACTCAAAAAACTTGTCCGGCGTCTCATTAAAAAAAGATACAATCTACCAAAAATCTTCGGCAAAAAGGTTGGAAACACAATTTTATAATGTCTCTCGTAAGGAAAACGATAATTGGGCGTATTCATATAAATCAATCCGCCAGGCTTCACGATCCGTATCATTTCATCCATACATCTTTCAACATCATCTACGTGTTCCAAAACAGTATAACAATGGACGACGTCAAACTGATTTGAATCAAATGATATATTTTCTCCAAATTCCTTGCGAAAATTTTCGAGCGGAATATTATGCCTTTTGCATTTTTCTTGAATAATTTCAAATTCTGCCTCGCTTGGCTCTATACCAAAAACTTCGCAAGAATAATTCTGCTGTAAGGCTACTACCAAACCGCCTGTTCCGGCACCAAAAACGAAATGCTTTTGATGTTCAGTAAATTTCATACTAAGAATTTTTTCTCTTTCTCTCAATTCCATTTTTTCTCTTTCTTCCTCATGCAACCTCTGTTCTGCTCTCTGTCTCCAATCACGAAGAGAACATATATCTCTATAATAATGTGAGTAATATTCCATCATTTTTTTTTGAATTATACCAGTGCTGTCCATATTTATTAAAATCAAAAAAATAAAATAACATTTATTTATGGCATATAATAAAATAACCGCCATGATAACCTTTTAAATTTTCACTATTTTTAACCAAATTTATATTATCTAATTTTACAAGCACATCAAAAAAAGGATAAAAAAAATAAAAAATATGTCTTATCACAGCAGGCAAAGAACGCACAAACTTACGCACCATATCACCTAAAATAGTAAAATATCCTCCAGTTATTTCAAAAAGACACAAATCAAAACCAACATTTGACAATACATTTTTCCATTTAAACTCCGTCCACCTTTGAAAATCAAACGGATCAGAATGAATAGGATATAAAAAAGGCGCAGACAAAATGCATATTCCTCCTGGTTTAAGCACTCGATAACACTCTCTGATTCCATTGTCAATATCGCCCACATGCTCAAACAATTCAATAGCATTAATGACATCAATGCTATTGCTTTCAATGTGATCCATTTTTGCCACATCCATGAGAATATCTGGTTTATTTTTTTCTTCTATATCTACAAAAATCCATTCCGTCGTATTTTCTCTTGGCTTAATAAAATTTCCACGGTCTCTTCCACCAATATCCAAAACTTTTCCTTTATACAAATTACTATATTTTTTTTGTAATTTATCCAAAAACTTTCTACGATATGAGGCCCAGAAATAATATTTGATTTTTTGAATTAACTTAGACATAAATAGTTTCATTTTTTCTTCAAAAGAAGCATTGAAAAAAAATGTATAACTCTCACAACATAAAAAGAAAAAACTAGTCTAGTATAATGGTAAATACTAATGTTCTTGACTAAATATTTCTGGGACGCAACGTCCTCCATGATAAGCGAGGCAAAGATGATATATTTTTGTGTGACTTGCTCTATGTTTTCAATATGAATCATATGTTGATATTCCTTATATTTTTGACATACACGCTCTATTTTGCCCAAAATGTCATTCATTCCTTTAAATAATTCTCCTCCTAGACCGAGTAATTCTGGATGACCCCCACTATCAAGAGCCACAGCTGGCAAACCACAGGCCAATGCTTCAGTTAAAGAATTGGAACAAGGATCATCTTCGGACGCCGTTACAAAAATGTCATGCAGATTCAATACGTGGGATAAATCTCTATTCAACATTGGTTTTATCATTTTTATATTTTTGAATCTTACTGGGGAATTGCCAATGAACGTCATTTCATATTTATCAAAATCTAAATGTTTATCCAAATAATTATATATTAAAAATCCTTTTTTTATATTTGGAGACCAGCTAACCGCAATAAGCTTGGTCTTGTTTCCTTTCTGTTGTGCAGATTCATGATCTATTTTTTTGAATTCTGAACCAGGTGCATTTAAAATGGTTGTCTGACAATGATTTTTGGTCATTCCTTGAAAATAATTCATTTTTTCGCTCCATTTTGATTGAAATATTGTTCCATCTGCTATCGAATTGTTGAGTCTATATATAAAATAATCTGATTTTAAATCGTTACCTCTGACTTTATATAGTGGCCCATCTACCCGATGTATAAATATTTTCTTAGGATATTTATATTTGGTCTTGATAACAGATAGACATTCATGATGCGAATTAAATAAAATTATATCAGCCTTGCCAATATTCTCTTCATACACCCCTGACAATACAAATTGCTCTTTCAAGGCTTTTAAAAACTGATTTGCACCGCCCCAAGGGCCGTCCTTTAGTTCATATAAAATATGTATTTTCATAAAAGTAAGCCTATTCTATTTTTTTCTCGCTATAGTGCGCCCCATGCTTTCTTCAAGAATAATTTTTCCTTCTACAATTTCGTAATTATCTCTTATAAATTTTAAAACTTGCCCTCTCTCACGCAAAGCCTGGGATGTATCCAAACCATCACCTTTAGATAAAATAAAATCAAAACATAGATAACCACCTTCTTCTAGATGTCTGGTAAGATGCTGTACCACAGCAAGTGGGTCAGGCAGATGTTCCAAGACAGTTATCAAAAAGATAATATTAAATGTGTCTTCCAATTTAGGCAAGGAGTTAGGAATACAATCAACACATTTAACTCCAAACTGCTTTAATCTCCACTTTGCATAATGGTATGTAAATTGCGGAATATCGGCAATAGTAAATTTAAAATTTATCTTTTTGTCATTAATTAAACTGCTTACAATGGGGGCGGCACCACAACCATACTCTAATACGCTATCATGCTTATGTAGATACTTTCTAAAAGGAAAATATTGAAATGGAGATAAAGCATATTTATAGACTGCGCTGAATACAGAATAAATATTTAAATGATTTTGCCAAGCATACAAGAATGTACCGGCGTTACCTTCATCATTGACTGATACATTCTGAAAACCAATTCTATACCATGAATGTAAAAAGTAAAAATCATGGAGACGAAGAGGCCGACCACCAAGAGCATGTTGCCAATAATCTTCAAATTCTTCAAACCAACCGCGATAAAATCCACTATCAACCAATTTTTGATACCAACCAATAAAAAACAAAAACTTATTTAGATTGCCAATAAGCCAGCCGTGGCAATGTGACAGGTTACTTTTGATCATCGGATCATCGTTGATTTCTTGATGTTTCTGGCTGATGTCAATTGTTAAATCATTATAATAATTTGGCATAACACTATTTTATCCGAGTTATAAATCCTTTCTCAAAAAATTTATTAACATACTCCAAAACAACTCCAAAGTCCATATGCAATTCATCAGCGATATCAAAGACACTCATTTCTCCTTCAAGACGATACATAATTTTTGAGATATTGTGATTAAGTGGACGGTTAACTTCCTTAGGAACCCACAGGCCATGGCCAGAAAGAAAGACAGGGCCCTTAAATGTACGTCTAGGGATGTAGTCAGTATCCAAGATATCAAGTATTTCTAAAAAAATACGTTTTGACTCTTCCAGACGATCTTCAGTGACAATTGAAAGATTATCTTTGCTTGTGTGATATTCAGGATATGGCCAACGACTTATAGAAATCATAGGGATATTAATCCCCGGGCCATTAAAAACACCTTCGTCATTGCCCACAACTTCTCCATATGGTCCGCTGCGGAAATCATCCTCCCGTCTTTGTATGACATATTCAGCGATTCTATCCAGTTTTGTATTTCCTTGCCGGGAATATTGTAAAACATGATTATTATCATTTCCCAACATTTCAAAAAAAATGCCATATCTAGCTTTGGATATCAAATCCTCATTTTGACTTAAATATGCAATAGAACCAATGGTCTCAGGTACTATGACGGCCTTATAAGTATAATAATTTTTTTTCTTAGACAGCGCCTGGATCACATCCATAAGTACTGCAACTCCTGTCAGGTCATCATTGACTTGTGCAGGATGGCAAAGATGCGCAACCAAAAAAATGATTTCATCGCTCTCGCCAGGTATTGTAATTTCTCCAACTTTTAAACTTCCCCCAGTATCTTCACTGTCTATATATACATGATAGTTGTCATCAACAAAATTCTTTAATTTTTCATGTTCAATACAAAAACCCCAATCTCTATCATAATATTTGAACACCCAAGGTATCGCGTTAGGTTGTTTTTGATTTGAATGTAAGTGTTTAAAAAGTTCCTCTTTATTCACTTTCTTATCAATTGGCAATGAACTTCCAACAACATGCAAAGGATGATCTTTGAGATCAAGCAGGATATCTCCATTACTGCCTTTTATCCATGCTTCTTTAACTGACCATTTTTGTGGTACTTTCCATGTCCAGCATGTTGAACCACATGTAATTTCATGAATTTTCATTGGAAAAATTTTGGATAGATAATTCAAAGATTCGTCAAAGCCATCTGAAACAATGTCTCTTCTTTTGTGCCACAAATCTTGAATAATTTTCATCATATATACAAATGGTTATTTAGAAAATTGTAGATTATAATAATGTTTATAAAAATGACTATTTTTTATTAATTCTTCATGTGTTCCCTGTTCGACAATTCGTCCTTCATTCAAAACAAAAATTTTATCGGCATTTTTTATTGTTGACAAACGATGCGCTATTGCTATCACTGTCCTTTTTTTTGTTGCTTCCGCTAACGCTTCTTGAATAAGCTTTTCTGTTTCGTTGTCAAGTGAACTTGTCGCTTCATCAAGGATAAGGATGCTTGGATCATGGACGAGCGCACGAGCAATGGAAATTCTTTGGCGTTGCCCTCCTGACAATTTAACACCACGCTCCCCCAATATAGTATCATATGCTTGTGGTAGGCTCATGACAAAATCATGAATGCGCGCCACTTTCGCTGCTTGTATAACATGATCATCAGTGCTATCAAATTTACCATACTTAATGTTATTTTTTACTGTATCATTAAAAATTGAAACATCCTGAGAAACATACCCTAAATTTCTTCGCCAAGCATGTAAATCCATTTTTTTTAAATCAATACCATCAATCATAATTGCGCCTTTTGTTGGTGTGAATAAACCACCCACTAGATTTACAATGGTCGTTTTTCCCACACCCGTTGGTCCAACAAACGCGACAAAGGTTTCTCTTTCAATAGAAAAATTTAAATTTGAAAGAATAGGCGCTTCATCATAACTAAAAAATATATCCTTGAATTCTATACTTTTTTTTAAAAAATTGATAGCAATACTACCGTTTATTTCCTGGGAATCGTAAGCACGTATAAATATTTTTTCATAGGCTTTGAATGCCTCTATGTGACTGTACATAGCCGCCACTAAACTAAGGAGATTATTTGTCTGGGTAAAAAATTGCAAAAAAACATATAGATACACCAAAGCCGATGCAAGATAAATAGATAAGTCTAGCTTAAGGACGAGAAGCATATAAATCAAAAAAGCAAAAATGACCCCCGTCACTATTATTTCGGCCAACGGACGCAATATATTTGAATAAACCGAACCAAGAAAGTCAAATCTGGCAAGCTCACTACTCACGCGCTGAAAACGCTCTTTCTCGTACTCCTCAGTGCTAAAAATCTTCATAAGATTTACCATACTAAACATCTCTGTCATACGAAAGTACAGAGTCGAAACTTCTTCGGCAATGTGAAGACCCAGTTTTTTTATTCGAACAAATACAAATTTCAATAGAGGCAAAAGTATAATTGCAATCGAAGCCAAAATAAGAGTAAATTTCCACGAAATTAACATGAGTATAACGGCATAAATCAAAAGGCGGATGATAACTAAAAAACTGCTAAAAAAAGAAAAAATAAATGAAGCAACATTATTAGTATACACAGAAATGCTGCTAATGATATGTCCGGACCGCATATCAGAAAAAAATCTCAAATGAGCATCGACAATTTTATCAAACAAATCAATTTGTAAATCACGTTTTATAAAATTAGTAATCTTGCTTACACTAATAAGATTCAGATAATTAAAAATATTTTTTAATACAATCATCAAAAAAAAGAAAATAATTAAAAAAATTATCACCGTGGCAAAACTTTGGTTCTGCAAAATAGTATATAATTGTTCCCGATACGGAATATCTAAATCTGTCCCTTTTTGAAAACTTAAAATTCCCTGAAACAAGGGGATAACCGTGCCTATCCCAAAACTTTCAAATACTGAACTAAGCAACGCAAATAATATAATAAAAGAAGATAATTTTTTGTATCTTTTCAAATAAGAAAAAGTTTTTTTAAAATATTTAATTTTATCTTGCGACAAAAGTTGTGTCATAGAAAAAAACTTCTTATCCTTTATAGCCTTTCATCATACCCTCAACCTTTTCCACATCTTCTGCTGTATGAATGTCATAATCATCAGTAATATACACCCCGCAATTGGTACTCAATTCTTGTTGAAAAACTGCTTCCCTAGTCAATATACGAAATGCCGCATTTTGGTTTAAATTTTTGTCTACTGAAAAAATTTCTTGTTTTTTATAAATAATTAATTTTTCAATAGCATTATCGAGGTTCTTTGTCCTAATCAAAGGGGAATTAGGTTGAACCACGACGACAATATCGGGTTTTTTTTCTTCTAGGTCATCGGTAATAGTCTGTACAGCATGCCTAATCGGTACCATCTTAAATACATGATCTTGCGCCAGTTCATCCGGGCGTACAATTGACTTGGCACCAAACTCAACAGCCACATTCAAAATTTTTTTATCCTCACTCGTTACAAAGACTTCTTTGATGTATCTAGATTTTGAACATGCTTCAATAACCCACCCAAGCATTGGCTTGCCACATACAGGGTAAATATTTTTATGCTCCAAACGCTTGGAACCACCTCGAGCTGGTATCACAGCAATAATGTGAAATTTTGGTTCCTGCATAGTATCAATATTCATTGCAATAAAAATGAATTAACCATTTTTTCCGCTTCCAATTCTAGATCACTTGATGCATATACATACACATGATATCCAGTCTTTTCTAGAAAAAAAGGCATGTAATACTCTATATAACTATCTACCGTACCCGATGCAGATGCATAATCGCTAACAGTTTTCAAAACATCCCTATCATCAACTCGAATTTTTTTAAATGAAAAATTTTGTGCCGTCGAAGTTGGAAAAGTTTCCATTTTTAATGCGGTTGCCGATTCTTGAAAATTAATACAATCCCAACATATCACATTACCCGTATCAAATTGGGAAAAACGATTAGAAATGGAAGAAAAAAAGATGCCGATCCACTGTTGGGATATATCGTTAAAAACAATCTTAATAATTGCGCTGTCATCTCTTTCATTTACCTGTGCGGATCCCCACTGCTGATCATAACAAAAAGAAGAATTTAAATCATCAACCTTATACTCCTGCCAGCCTCTACCGTATTGCAAACACCTGTTATTGTTTAAAAATAATCTTCCGTCTTTTTGAGAATATAGATAAATAAATAAGACTGTGACAAAAAATAAAGCTATTAACAAAAATAATGATTTAGTGTATTTCATATTCTCTATTCGTCTTTATCCAGATACATTTCTTTAATTTTTATATCAAAAACTTGCAGTTCATCCACTAATGTCGTTTTATTTTTACCATGAATACGATATCGATACAAAGGAATTTTGAGATTATCTACACGATATTTTTCTCCAAGACGCGCACGCAACTCCTTTTCTTCGCAATGTCTAAAATCACTATTGTACAATCCAGCTTCGACAAGCATATCTCTACGATACATAATACCGCAAGAAATATTTTCTGTATTCGCATAATAACGTTCAATCACATTTTCATCATTATCTACTTTTATATAATCACACGCGACGCCCAATAATCCATTATTTGCTTCCAAATACTCTACCAGAAATAATATAAACAATGAACTTACATAATCATCTGCATCTACTCTAACAACAAACTGCCCATACGCTTCACGAATTCCAATATTACTGCTCTCAGCAACACCAACATTTTTTTTATTTTGAACCATCCTCAAATTAGAATATTTTTGCATGTAACGCTTTACAATTTCAGAGGTGTTATCTGTTGACGCGTCATCAACAACAATGACTTCGTACTTACTAGAATCAAAATTCTGATTTAATAAACTACGCAAACATCGTTCAATGTATACGCCATAATTATAAGAGGTGACGATAATACTGACTTGCATATTATGTTAAACTATCAAATTGGTATAATTTTTTATGTCTTAATATATCAATGCTTCTGGCATAACCTTGCAATTCCTGGAGTTCTCCCATATCCATGGAGCATAGATGTGCTTTTTCTTTAGTTTTCTGCCAGCTATGACAAACCGTAAAATGTTTTTCAATTATTTTCGCACCGCGAGACAAAGCGTACACGCAAGCCGCGAGCCCGGCAGTATGATCACTATAGCCATCGATCCAAGAGCTACCAAAATCTGGCATCTCCACCTGTTCAAGCATGGTTGGATAGCTGGGCACGGTATACAAGTATTTTACATTTGGGGCATCATATGGCTTCCCTTGTTTAACTTGCTCCGCATTTAAACTCAAGATCGCTTCTTTGCCCGTTTTAATTACTTTTTCAAATAATCCTGGCTCTTCAACCATAGCTCGAGATACTTTGATTTTCGGCAAATCCAATTCCAGACACCACCTCAATCTTTCACTATCAAAAACTGCGGCAAAAAATTCAATATTAATTTTATCTGCATACTCCTTCAATTTTTTAAAATCTTCAAATGTAATGCTCAAATAATCTCCTGGACCATCGTGATTCAAACTGCTTTTATCAAAGTCTGGACTATATAGTTGAAACTTGACGGCATTAGCTCCTCCAATTTTAGATTGGAGCATCATTTGTTCGGCTACTTCAATACTCCCGCCAAATTGTCCACCAATTTCGGAAATAATATATGCCATATATCAAAATTTATGTATTAATTTCTGCTAAACGTTTTTGAAACGCAGGCGTATGCAAGAGCATACGCGGTTTGCCTTCATGTGCAGGCGACGTTGAAAGTTTGAGAATGATACTATCAGGAATTTTGGGTACTAGTATTTCTGCCTCTTCTGGCGTACAAGTGCGTGACTGTACCCAAATCTCATGCTGAATTTCTTCCAAAAGGGCATCAGCTTTTGTTTTTAGTTCCTCAATACCCTGTTCAGAGCCAAGAGAATCCAACTCTTCTCTCAATCGAGAAACATCTGTGTAAAGCATAGAATCAGCAGGTTTGGTTAATTCTGTCTGAATTTCGTCTATTCTGCTCATATTTTGCTAAATTTAGATAATAAAATACACAAGATAGTGTACTAAATACCTAGAAAAAAGTCAATAAATTCACCGTTCTTCTCAAACATTGACAACTCTCTCTCTTTGCTATGCTAATCTGTCGCATTTTCGCGACCCTAGCTGCATGTATGGAGGACGACGTCATGCGCTGGATCTGGATGAAGTGGCTCGAGGACCTGCTCATCGCCACCCACTGCAACCGGAAGTTCCCGGAAGCCCCGATCGCCATGACGCTCGAGCGCGTGCTCGAGCTGTACAGCGAAGGGCACAGGGTCTTCGCCCGGTGCGTGATCGGTGGAATGATGCGCGGAGCCAACCTGACCGGCACCAACCTGGAGGACGCCTGCATGACGGGCGTCCAGATGGAGGACACGAACTTCGAGGAAGCCGTGCTCTTCAGGGCCAACGTCCGCAAGGGCACGCTCAACGGCGGCAACTTCTCGGGCGCCAAGCTCATGGGCGCCAACCTATGGGCGGCCGGCTTGTACCACTGCGAGGTCGGCGGCGCCAACTTCTCGGGCGCCAACCTCACCTCGGCGGGCTGCGGGAAGTGGACGGTGAACGGCCGTCTGCTGGCCGAGGCCGTCCGAGACCTGGACGAGGGCCTGCCGGACATGAGCAACGTGCAGGTCGACCCCCAGACGCTCCGACAGAGCGGCTGGGATGTCGAGATCTGCCGCTGGCTCATCCAGTCCGGCGCGCAGTTCCTGGTCTCCCCGGACTACCCGCCGGACATCGTGGATCTGCTCGCGGCCCGTCTCCGCGGCGAGTAGGACGTCGCCCGCCTCCCGAGCCGCTCTTTCCGCTCCTTCGGCTACCAATCGCGGGCCTAGCCAACCCGACTTCCACAGTGAAGATAACTAGTTTATCTCAACTGTAGAAACAAAAACACTCCCGACTAAAGGGAGTGTTTTGATTTTATTCTTCTTTTTACAAACTATTCAATACTGCTCGTGTTTTTGGACCTACGTACCCGGTTACCGGAGTAATGCCTTTTGCTTTTTGGAAGCTCTTTACCGCCTCACGAGTGATAGCTGCAAATTTACCCGTAATAGTTGGATAGGTAAAGTATCCTAATTCCTTCAATACTTTCTGTAATTCTTTTACATCATTGTTCGTTACACCTGCTCCAAAATTCTTCAGGAATTGATAGTGAGAAGTAACTACTTGAGGAACAGAAGACTCAGCACTCGGAGTTTTGGAAGTCATTACTCCCAAAGCATCATCAGTAAGTCCATCTAATGCAGCTTTCTCTGTGATCACAACATCACCCCATGTACTAAAATACGTAAAATATGTTTGTGGACTAGTAAATACGCGCTTGGTACAATTCTCAGTAATATAATAGACACCAGATGCCCCACTATGCTTATAGGGCTTGCCACTTTGTAGGGCACAAGAGGTGGCACTCGGAGTTTGATTGTTGGTTGGAGTTGGAGTTGGTGTAGTTGTGTCGCTAGATACAGCAAGATTGATTGTATCTGAAACTACTTTAGTAATTCCTTGAGATGTTTTGAATTTTGCGTATACGGTCTTCAGTCCATTGCCTTCGGATAAGTCAAATGTCATGGTTGTCGCATATGATTTGTATTGTGGAGTAGTGAAGTCATTCTTTTCTGATAGAGCAACCTGACTGACGTTTGCGGAATTGAAATACAAGGCAACGGTACGATTGGTAGTGGTTGACATTCCTTGATTTATCGAAAACTCCAGATCACTCACTGCGAGTATGGTCAAACTCACGCTGTTATTTTGGATTTTATCCACACGAACAAACAAATCGCTCTTGCCATCTTTATTGGTGTCAACCAATTGTTCCTCACCTTGTTTGAGGGTAACTGTGACAGGATCTGATTTTATAGTAATCACTACTTCACCTTGTTCATTTGGTGTATTGACACTCACTGTGTGTGACGCATTTCCCACCAAGACAACCACTGGTATATTGGGAGTTAATGTCTTCTGGGCAGTAGTTGGTGCAGCAGTTACCGGAGCTGTTGGCGTCGGAGATCCAGTACCACTACCACTTGTTCCCGGTGTACTACCCCAAAATTCAATACTGCTTGCACTCGTGTCAGATCCATCTTTTGAATCAGTAAATGCAAGACTCAAACTTCCATTACCATTAATTTGAAAATTTCCATCATTATTGCTTTTTGCACTCGCGAGCACAAAAGGCAATGCTGAGCTAATAAATATTCCTGTATCATTACCAGTCTCTGTAAGAGTTATAGTTTCAGAATCGCCAAACCCTGTTGCGGTTACTACAGTTCCGGTAATGGTATTTAATGCAGAGGCGTTCAGATTGCCATCGTCATCTCGTACGGTGATATAGACTGAACCTCCATTAGAGCTATAACTACCTACTTGCACAGCCGTGCTATTCGTAAATAAAGCAGAAGTAAGGGGATGATTAATAGCACCTGTTTCAGTAATGGTTCCGTCATTATTGAAAGTTCCTGGAGCATACAATAGTTGACCGCTTCCAACTGTAAATGTTCCTGCATTGACAAATGAATTTGTTGATGTAGTAGTTGCACCAAGTGTATTTGTACCCGCTCCCAAATACAAATTCCAATAAGTCTGACCAGCAGCAACAACACTTCCACCAGCTAAGTAACGCACTGTGGAACTACCTGCAGTAAATGTTCCGTCGGATACTAATGGTGTACCAGACCTCGTGAATACAATAGCCATGGTTGAAGCATTCAATGACCTGCTTGCAGGAATAGTCAACACATTGGTTGAAGTTACATTACCAACCAATGTACCTGCTGTACTTATACTTAGATTATAGTAAGTGGATGTAGGAACATTTGCACTTGTACCTGCGAAGTTAATCGTAGAAGTACTTGCCGTAAACGTACCATTTACTACAAATGGACTCCCGGTCGCTTTCGTCAAATCAATCCTATAGGTTGATGCGTCCAAACTCTTAGTTGAATTGATCGTCAATTGATTAGTTGTTGTAACATTACCAGTTAATGTAACTGCTCCCCCCACAAGAAAATTATATAGGGTAATACTACCTGCACCACCAAAATTTGCGGTACCAGTCATTCCCACTGTTTCCACATTTCCTGTAAAGGTTGCCCCTGAACCCACATGAAAGGCTCCACCAATATCTAAATAGGCGCTACTACTCACTATACCTGCACCAAGTAATGTAAAGCTGCCCGTACTAGATACAATAGGCGCTGTGATAGAAATTGTGGCTGTATAATCAGCAGTGGTAGTGACTGAAGCAACAGAAGAAACACCTGCATCCCACGTAGCATATGTATTTGTCGTACTGTCAAAGATAAGAGCATCTCCAGCTGACAAAGTACAGCCCGTCCAATTGGTTGCCTCACTCACAAGATGATTAGTGGTAGCATCCCACACACAATCTTCGGCATTTGCTTGGACAACACCTAAACCAAATACGCCAACTAGAATGAATAAAAAAAATGCTACCAAGAATGTTCCTCTTTGTAGCAAACTAGTCATTTTGGACAAAGACTGATTCATATTGAAACAGTATTAGATAAATTAAAATAGTACTTAATATGTATTTTGTAGACTTCGCTAGTATAACATAAAATTGTACAAAAGTTAACTTAGGAAATGAGTCTGTGGATAACTGTTTTTACTAGACCTCTTGGCTCAACCATTCTACTACTCTCTCAGACGCACCTCCCGGTCTTGTCACTAGCTCTGTCTGTATTTTTTTGTAGTTAATCTTTTTACTAAAAAAATTCATAAATTTTGGCAATTTTTTAAAAATTCCAAAAAAATTATAGCCCTTCAGGGGTATATCCAAACAAAAATCTGAGTTCCATAACGCCTTTAGGGGTTTAAAAAGACCATCTTTTTCTTCCCTGTCTCTATATGATTTTATAGAAAAATTAACCATAGACCTACTACACATCAAAACCTCTTCGACAGCAGTAGTGTCAAAACCTATCACGCCGTCGCTTGCATACACCAATTCATATGAGATAAAAGGGTAAAAAGATATATCATTCAAAAAATATTTATTAGCTAAAAAGTGATACACGAATTTAGCACATTTTGGATACTTACCCTTGATAACTACCTCGTATCCGCTTCGCTTGACTTCCTGGGCTACCCTATACACCATGTACCAATTCAATTGGTTATTATTTGGTGCAAAAATCAAAATAAATTTTTTTGGTAAGTCATATTTTCTTTGTATTTCTTCTTTTGAGAAATTAACAATTCCATCAAATCTTGGCAGTCCAAGAGCTAAATAATCTTTTTTATCCCACCCAAAATATTCACCATATTTTTCATAGCCCACAAAAGTCTTGTCGAGTATCCCGAGCTCTACCCCCTTTGTATGCCAGTTATTTACATTATGCACAAAGTTGTAAATTTTGTATGTCCTGTTTTTAAAAAATTCAGGTGCATGTAATAAGGGTTGCAATTCCACAGTCAGAATCGCACTGACATCATTATCTTCTATCTGTTTTGCCAATTCTTTATTATCCTTATACCAAAGCAGTCTATCGTATGGAAACTTTTTGATATGCTGCGGATGCAAGCATGGGTTGATATCTGGTTTGATAGATGGGTCTGCATTGACAAAAAAATAAACTAAAAAATTATTTTTCTTCAATTCATTAATTAGAGACCCAAAAGAAGTTAGAACCTGATTAGTATGAATAAGCATCCCAATTCTTTTTTTCATAATAAGAATCCTAAAAAATAGTTATTTATATCTGTCTAAAATACTCAATAGTCTTTGACAATCCATCTTCCAATGCTACTTGGGGTTCCCACTTAAATTCTTTCTTAGCCAACGATATGTCTGGCTTTCGTCTTTTGGGGTCATCTAATGGCAGATTTTCATACACAATATTCGAACGAGAACTCGTAAATGTTAAGATCTTTTCTGCTAATTCAAACATTGAAAATTCAAATGGATTGCCGATGTTTACTGGACCAGTGAAATCTATGCTACTCTCCTCCATAAGCCCCACAAGCCCTCTGACGAGATCATCCACATAACAAAAACTGCGCGTTTGACTCCCCTTACCATATATAGTCAATGGTTCGCCGTGCAGTGCTTGGACAATAAAATTGCTCACTACTCTGCCGTCATCGGGACGCATACGAGGCCCATAGGTATTAAATATACGCGCAACTTTTATTTTTAAATTATGCTGGCGGTGATAATCAAAAAATAATGCTTCGGCACACCTTTTGCCTTCGTCATAGCATGCGCGAATGCCAATAGGATTTACATTTCCTCTATAATCTTCAACCTGTGGATGTATTTCTGGATCCCCATACACTTCAGACGTTGAAGCTTGCAATACTTTTGCCTTATGTTTTCGGGCAAGTCCGAGTACGTTGATAACTCCGATTGTATTTGCTTTTATCGTTCGAATTGGATTGACTTGATAGTGAATAGGCGAGGCAGGGCAAGCAAAATTATAAATCTCATCTATTTTTTCATCAATAAAAAAAGGGGTAATAATATCGTGCTCCAAAAAACTAAATCTACTGTTGCCTATTAAATTTTTTATATTGTCCATTGAACCAGTGAACAAATTATCAACGCATATAACATGATTCTCATCATTCAACAATTTCTCGCACAGATGTGATCCAATAAATCCAGCCCCACCGGTAACTAAGATATTTTTATTCATAATAAAAAAACTAAAAAATAATCGTATTGATAGTCACTGGCTGAACACCCCAATCATCCGTATCTGTCCATACCAATTCTTTCGACTTCAAAAACTCCCAATCCTGTAGCCCACTCAATGAAGCTTTTTCTAAATATTTGGTTCTCTGTTCCTGTCCGTGTAAAATGCTATATTGCCGAGCCTCTGCCGCTGTCACTGAGTTTATCTCTACACCTCCAACGTTATGTAATCGATGGATAAATTCATCATCGTCTCCGCCATACCCCTGTATATCTTCATTGTGTCCCTTAACGTTGACATACAAATTCTTTGGAACGAACATGTTGCCATAATTCACTTCCGTACTGACTCTTCTGTCTATTGCGGCTCTCGTGACAACAAAGTTTGTCTTTATATCCTTAATTTTGCTGATCCAATAGTTTAAATAGTCTTCGCGCAACAGTGTGTCTACATCAGAAAAGGCAATGATTTCAGATTCTACTCTCATATGCCTCACTCCTAAATTTTTTGCTTTGCATGAGTTAAATTTTTTATTCTCTTTTAGACGCACTATCGTTATCTGCTTGAGCCATGGACTAAAATCTTTTTTTCCATTATGTATAAAATCTTCAAGTTGTTCAGAAAAGTCATCTTCTGAATAATAATCAACCAGCAACAGTTCATAATCAACTCCCTGCTGCGATATAAGTGTCGGCATACTCTTATTCCAATGCTCAACACGATTTTTTATCGTTACAATGAGAGAAACTTTATACGGTGATTTTACATTACACAACGGGATATCCTTATGCACAAAAACTGGCTCTTTATTTTCTAACGTAATTGCATTATATACATCATCCAGGTCCTGCCTATATATAAAATCAAAAGGAAATCCTTCTACTAATTTTCCCCGTAAAAAACATTTCCCTGATATTATTGGACGATCTAAAAACACTTTTGATTGCGTCTCCATAGAATGTGGCAGTAACAAAATGTCGTCTTTTGCCAATTGAGATAAGTAATCTTTCAACAATTTTTCATATGCTGGAAGGATATAATCTCGAGAACTATGTATAATTACAAATTGACCACGCGCCTGTATTACTCCCTCTGAGATAAGATCTTGAGGTTTTTTCCTTTCTTTTTCTGTAACAATTTTTATGTGTCCAATATCAGACAGACCCGAATTATCAAATCCTAAAGCATTGTCCAATATTATAACTTCAAAAGAAATTTCTTTTATATTTGTAGTAAGTGAATCCAAAAATTTATTCAAAAAAAGAATATCTCCATCAAAAATAACTAAAAAGCTGATAACAACTTCTTTTTCCATATAATCTCTTCCTCCCCTGAAATTAAACTAATTTAGAATATATCTTATCAATATATTGTTGACAAATTTTTTCTAAACTATATTCCTTTACTGTTTCTAAACCATTATGTATCAGCTTGGATCTCAAGGACTCATCCAACAATACTCTTTTTGTTTTCTCGTATAATGTCCCAACATCTTCAATGGGAGATAGCATTCCATTTACGCCATCAGCGATAACATCAGGCGCCATCCCCACCCGTGTTGAAATCAAAGGGACTCCACATGACAGAGATTCTAATATAGCTTTGGGACCTCCTTCAACTCTCGATGTTACCAAATACGCATCGAGACAATTATAGTACTCAACAATATCAAAATAATTTTTTAAATAATGATGAGTATAACTAATTCCTGCCTTTTTCAACCTTTGTGTTACATAGCCTCGAGCTGGCCCCGTCAATAAAATATGGATATCGAACTGTTTAGCAAGCTTTTCTACCACATCACAAAATATATCCGGCCCTTTTACTAATTTTGGCTCGATTCCTTCTCCCCACCCATCTCCATCTTTTTGGAAGGAACCAATAATTATTTTATCTTGAGGGAGACCTATTTTTTCTTTGCTCATTATTTTTCTTTCTTGCGTAAATCTCTTAAAAATATGTACGTCTATACTTTCCGGGATGACAACGATCTTATGTGGATCGCAGCCTAGTCGTATCAACTGCTCACGCGTGCCGGAGCATGCCGTATGAATAATATCCACAATGGCGTTTAACTCCTGCACAAACTTATTTCGAGGGTCATCCTTTACCACATGATACCATGTAAGCACGACTTTATTACTTTTAGAAGAATTAATAACCTTATTATGTTTGATTAAGGTGCCCATGCTGGCAAAATGAATGATCCGTTTTCTCAATAAATATGGAGTATACGTAAAATTTGAAGAATAGCTATGTGCTTCAAGCTCGTCAATCATTTCTTTGCTGATTTGTTGTATCACCCAATCTGCAGGTTCACTAATAAAAACAATAGAATCTCTACCGAGTATATTACAGCTAAAAAATCTTTTTATAATATCAAATTTACTTAACATAAATTAATTATTCTAAAACTCTAATGTCACTTTCTACCATAATTGCAACCAATTCTTTAAAACTCGTATGTGGCTTCCAGCCAAGTTTTTCTTTTGCTTTTGTATAATCCCCGATGAGATAGTCTACTTCTGTGGGCCTCAAAAATCGTTCATCAAATGCCACATATTTTTTCCAATCCAAATCAATATATTGAAACGCTTCTTGTAGAAAATCCTTAACAGAGTGAGTTTCTCCAGTTGCGATAACATAATCATCTGGCTCATCCTGCTGGAGCATGAGCCACATAGCCTCAACATATTCTTTGGCATATCCCCAATCTCGTTGTGCATCCAAATTTCCCAAAACCAACTTGTCCCGTAACCCATTTTTTATTTCTGCAACTGCTTTGGTAATTTTACGTGTGACAAAATTTTCTCCTCTTCGAGGTGATTCATGATTAAAAAGAATACCAGAGCACGCAAAAAGATTATAGCTTTCTCGATAATTTACTGTCTGGTAATGTGCAAACACCTTTGAGCATGCATACGGACTCCTCGGATAGAACGGGGTTTTTTCATTTTGTGGAGATTCCAAAACTTTTCCATACATCTCGCTGCTTGATGCTTGATAAAATTTAGTTTTTAGTCCTATGTTCCTAATCGCTTCTAGCAGACGCAAAGCTCCAAGTGCGGTAACATCTGCCGTATATACGGGTATGTCAAAACTGATACGTACGTGGCTTTGTGCGGCGAGGTTATACACCTCATCTGGCTGAACTTCATATAATAACCTTGATATATTCGTACCATCAAGCAGATCTCCATAATGTAGAAAAAGATCTCTATCCTTATGCATTGGGTATAAATGTTCCAAACGAGTCCGCTCTACGGTGCTATTGCGCCTCACTATACCATGAACTTCATACCCTTTTTCAAGCAATAATTCAGCGAGATATGAACCATCTTGCCCTGTGATACCCGTAATTATAGCTTTTTTCATAGTATTAGTTGACATTTTTTAAATGATAATTATATATGTCTTGAATCATACGACCATAACTAATCTCCATATTCCATAATATTTTTTGTTTTAAAAAATTATTATTGCCATATATAACAGATGGATTTTTCTTGTGCGCTGTCCTCTCATTAATTTTAATATCTAACTCATCAAGTCCTGATAATAACTTAAATTTTTCTATGATTTTTTCTAAGGATATTGGCTCTCCTCTACAGACATTACATATTATTGCAGATTCTTCCTGTTCCAGTAAGAGGCGATAAGCACGTACGACATCCCTTACATCAGATATATCCCTTTCAATATCTACAGCACCGAGCTCCAGAGCACCCCTCAACCCTTTTTTTATTTCCACAATCTGTTTAGCTATCAAGGGAACTACAAATTGATCACTTTGTCCAGGCCCAGTATGATTAAAACTTCGGGTAATAACAATTGGTAGTGTCGTATAATATTCAGATACCAGCTTCTCTTGCATTATGCGGGATTCAGCATAAACACCTGTACCCAAAAGAGGATGTGTCTCCTTAATTGGAAGCGTCTGTGGATCACCATATACATGCGAAGAACTTACGACAAGTACTCGTGGCAGATCATGTAGCGAACAGGCAACCTCCAATACATTTTTTGTACCATCAACATTGATATTAAATGTTAATTCTTTATTTTCTTCTGCGAAATTCGGTGAACTTATTCCTGCAAGGTGAAAAATATACTTAGGTTTAATTTCCAAGATTATTTTCTGTAATTTCAATGCATCTATTATATCGACGTCATAACAATTTCTATTGCTGGCCTTTTTATCTATCCCATATACTTCATAACCCGCCGACAGAAGTTCTGCTCGTAAGTATGGTCCTACAAATCCATTTATTCCCGTGATCAAAGCCACTTTCATATAGATGTTTTTATCACTCCCCAAAACTCTCCAAATTGAATTGAATACTCCTGGATGTTCCACCCAGACTTTTCTAACTCATTTCTCAAAATAGGGAGAGTATATTCAATATAATGTGTCTTATCAAGACGGTACTCCAGACCATGCTCCTTTTTATACAATACAATCCAATCTCGATCAAGCATAGGTACACGTAAAAGTATAGTATCTGATACCGCATGTAATTTCTTCAAAAAATCAATTCTATTCTCTATGTGTTCTAAAACATTTGAAAAAACAATTTTATCAAACCGCTGCCCAAACTGGCATGTAGTGACATCACTAGCAATAAACTCCAAATTACCGCGAACAAAATGTTTTTTTGCATATATAATATTTTTTTGATTTATATCAATGCCTATCACCTTTTGAGTTTTTTCAGCGATATCAAAGGCGTTCTCGCCTGTTCCACATCCAATATCTATTACCTTATCCATAGGATCAATATAACGCTTAAAAAAATCATGATAACCCAAAATTCGATGTTTAGGATGGGAACCATTGTTTTCTACTATTGCTAGTTTAGAAATTACTTTGTAAGAAAAATTATGCAAATAAACAAAGCAATACAATAATAGTCTATGCATAAAATGATATTTTAATATTGCATCAAACATATATTATTTTTCCTTAAGCTCAAATACAAGTAAAACACTATGTGAGCTTAAGGGGGAAATCAATTTACCGAGCATGTTCCGAAATATTTTGCACATGACATTTTTTGAACTATACAATAACTGCAAAGGAAATTTGAGCAGGGAGACTTCGTCTTTCAACCCCTTTATCCCATCAAGGTATCGTGTCTCGCGCAGAATAAAATCTGATTCCTCAAACGCATTTATTACCTTTCGATGGTCGAGACAAAACTGATAAAAATTGTTTAAGTCGACGCTTTCAGAAAATGAAGGATATATGCTGAGCCACGCCTTAAGGCGGCGTAATCGCGATAGATGAGGAAAAGTTATAAACAAAAAACTGCCACCTCTAAGCACCCGCTTTATTTCACTTATTATACTTTCATAGCCATCATAAAAATGTTCAATCACGCCTAAAGACCAATACCCATCAAAAAAATTATCCGAATACGGCAACGAACGCACGTCTCCTTTTGTTACTCTTAGATTAGGAAAAGACGATTGTATTCTTTTTACTGTTTCATCTGCAAAATCAATTCCATATGTCTCAAAACCTAATTTATCAAGTGCATACACATACTGTCCACGCCCACAACCGCCTTCTAATATTTTTGATCCTCTCATCAGGTATTTTTTAGTGATGCTACACACATAGCTTCTGCGAGAAACAGAAATTACTGAATTATAAAATTCCTGATCAACCCAAGTTTTATCCCAAAACTCAGGACTTGCTTTCTCCTCAATATATACCAAACGATTCATGCAATAATCGAAATACATCATATCCACATTACGACAAAAGACATGAATATAATACAAGCTCTTTTTTGGAAATTTTTTTCAATGTATAGTGTTCCACTGCTCTTTCACGTGCTGTTTTTCCCAATTGCAAACACATCTGTGGATTTTTTAATAATGTCTCAATTCCACACCGAATTTCTTTACTCCCAATGCCCGTCAAAAAGCCGGTTACGCCATGTTCAATAAGAGTATTAATTCCTCGCACATTGGTAGCTACGACTGGCAAGCCTGAAGCCATTGCTTCCAAAATCACCTTTGGGTTACCTTCGTACAAACTCGGCAAGACAAAGACATCCGCCTGCTTCATATAGTTGGCTACTTCGGCATATGAAGCTTTACCTTTGAAGACAACTGGCGCTTGAGAATTCTTCGCCTGTCCTTCCAACGAAGCGCGTTCCTCACCATCTCCAACAATCAGCAATTGAACATTCGGTAAATTACATACAGCTTCAATCAAATTTCCTAAATTTTTTTCTTTTGACAATCTACCCACATACAACAGTGTCCTCACCGAGCCATCTCCTCCCCCTATCTTGGGAGAGAATAATTCAGTGTCAACAAAATTAGGTATAACAGTAACATGTGTAGCAAAAAATTGATAATATTCTGCGTCTTCTCGTGTCGTAGCAATTGCGTAGTCAGCATTCATCAGGGCTAGTCGTTCGATCATCCGTGCTATTGTCTTTCGAAAAATATCAAGGTGACGTGCATTGGTGCTCAATCTAAATCCCGCGCGTACCACTAAAGGCTTATGAAAAAACCATTTGGCAATAACCGCACTCCAGCTTCCATACATTTGATTTGTCTTATATATAGTAGCAGACGACAATAATTTCCTATGTACGAATGGCATAAACAAAGAATACAAGAAATTGGGAAGCCAAGACGAATTAGGAACAACGATTAAATCCTTGTCTATCTCTTTATGATTGGACAATGTATCATAAGTAAAAAAATAAATTTTTTTAAAAAATGGTATCAACCGAGTATACAACGCGAGTTCTCGATCTATGATGCCTTGTCTCTGCCATGTTTCAATTCCTACACCATAGCTAAAAAATACTGCTAAAACTAAATCATTTTTTTTATTGTTGTTCTCTACACCCATACCATT
The DNA here is from genome assembly GCA_041665025.1 of Candidatus Magasanikiibacteriota bacterium. Taxonomy (GTDB): domain Bacteria; phylum Patescibacteriota; class Patescibacteriia; order Magasanikbacterales; family UBA922; genus JBAYJP01. The sequence goes on from JBAYJP010000003.1 coordinate 185,324, forward strand.
AAAAATGCTCAATAAAGTCGAAACACGTATGTTCCTACTTTATACGATTGCACAAGAAATTCTTCAATTTAAGCGGCAGACAAAACAAAACAAAACGTACACAAATATTCCCAATACCGTCCCAAAATGGATATCCATACTTCTTTACTGCCCGCCACCGAGCTCGAATGGCATCATATTGCTGTCTCTTACTGCTGAGCGAAATATTTTGTATATGTTCTCTTCGATATATTAACTTTTTATCCAAATTAGCGACAGTATATTTCCGCGCCGCTCTCAAAAGTAATTCATAATCCTGACTATTCTTGAATGTTTCATCATAGAAGCCTACGTCATCAAAGACTGACTTCTTTATCATGAGAGAACCGTGAATAAACTGATTGTTAAAAAGCATTTTTTTTACAATATCTTTATGACCAGTCAAAACAGATTTTATGCCAATTTCCTTTCCATTCTCATTTATAATCCGTGCACTTGTACCCAAAACTGCTACGTCAGAATATTGTCCAAAAAAATTAAGCTGTTCTGCAATTCTATTTTTATTCGAAATATCGTCGGCGTCCATTCGTGCTATGTATACACCCCGTGCCTCACGAATTGCCTTGTTAAGAGAAAGAGTCAGACCGAGTCGTGAAGAATTGACTAATACCCTGACACGATTATCAACCGCTGTATAACTTTCCAAAATCCCCGCTGTATTATCTGTGGACCCATCATTTATGATGATAAATTCAAAGTCAGTGTATGTCTGGTTAAGAATGCTATCTATTGCATCTGCCAAATACCGAGCCCCGTTGTAGACACTCATTATTACAGAAACTTTGAACATAAAAATAGCTAATTATTGCCAAAAATTAGTAACTATAGTATGCTATAAACACTAAAAAAAGTCAACCCAGTATGACCAATAAAAAAATACTATTTGTTATCACTCAAGGTGAATGGGGCGGTGCTCAACGCTATGTTTTTGATATAGCGACGCGTCTAGATAATGACTTTGACATAACCATCGCGATTGGTGAATTGAGAGCAAAAAACGATTTACAAGAAAAAATCAAAAGATTGTCCGACCAAGTCGAATCCGTCTTGGACGGAAAAGATCAAAAGATCAAAATAGTGGAACTTAGACATTTGATTCGAGCCATCTCCCCTATGCATGATATTTTAGCAATTTTTGAATTACGCAGGTTATATAAAATCCTCAAGCCAAACATTATACATCTCAACAGTTCTAAAGCTGGAATCGTTGGCTCAGTGGCAAAATCTTTAATCTTCAATCTTGAGTCTTCAACTATTTATACCGTGCATGGCTGGGTCTTCAATGAACCCACACGCAAAATTGGACGACTCCTCTACCGTTTCCTAGAAAAAATAACATCTCGATGGAAAGACAAGATCATTGTTTTATCAGATAGAGATTTGCGAGATGGAATTAAACTTGGAATTGATAAAAGTAAATTTGTTAAAATACCCTTAGGCATCAAAATACCTCATTTCTTACACAAAGAAGAAGCAAGGGGAATATTGTCCAAAATATCCAATATCCAATATCCAATATCCAATATCCTCGTCGGTACAATTGCCAATCTCTACCCCAGTAAAGGTATTGATGTTTTAATTGAGGCTGCAAAAATTATCAATATCCAATATCCAATATCCAATATCCAATTTGTTGTCATCGGCGAAGGCTCAGAAAGAAAAAAACTTGAATCACTGATTGCCAATTATAAACTGCAAAATATACATTTGATTGGTTCAGTTGAAAACGCTGCACAATATCTAAAAGCTTTTGATATCTTCGTTCTCCCCTCGAGAAAAGAGGGGCTCCCCTATACACTATTGGAAGCAATGTCTGCAGGGTTGCCCATTATAGCATCGGACGTTGGTGGCATTAGTTCGCTCATTGACAATAAGATCAATGGTTTAATAATCCCTCATGGACAACCAGAGAAACTTACAAAAATGATAGTGAGTTTATCTTGCAATACTAAACTTAGAGAAGAAATAAAAAAGCACGTAGTATCCAACTCACGTGCCTTTGACATTAAAGACATGATTACTCAGTTACAGGCTCTGTTTCTATCATTATCTCGGGAAGATTCAAAATAGCGTCCCTGACTTGTTTACCTTCACTATGAAAATTGACACCCTGTGCTTCTGCTTCACGTAGTAGCTCTTTTGCTTCAGTTATCTTTCCAGTCTCTTTTAAATACACTGCTTTTCTCCACCAGCCTTCCTGAACCAATGGTTCATCTTGAATTGTCTGATCTACAAGAGCAAAAGCTTCATCAACTTTTCCCAACTGGATTTTAATCACAGACAAAAAATATCTTATCTGTTGTCTTTTTGGCGAATATTGTTGAGCTTCAGTCAATATATTTTCTGCGGTTAGCAGGTAGGATAAATTTTGAGTAAGTCGTGCGCCATCCTGCGCAGTCTGGGCCATCTGAAGATGATAGCGAATATCCATGGGATGCAATTGCCTATTTTGTTCCAACAGATCCATCACAAAATCTACCACCTGTTTTGCAGACTCAGTATTTTCTACTGTCTTTGAGGCGCTAATACCTGATCCGGTAACTCGCGCGACATCAGCACGTATGTCATCGATATGTGGCGACGATATATTTTTTATTTTTTCAAGATCTTCACGCAAGGTTGCACCATTATTAGCTTGAAAATTCCTCAACAAATCGACAGTCGCTATATTTGCTCGCGCAGGATTGATATCGGTCGAGTACACCAACAATAATACTCCCGCAAATACCAACCCCAAAGTCCCCCAAGAAATATATTTTGCTTTATATTCCTTATCCAAAATACCTTGACGAGCCATACTATTGATCATCGCCAAAAAGAAAAAGAAATATAGATACGAGGTAAGATTTTCAAAAACAAAAAAATTATGTACAAAATGAGCGCCCAAAAAGGAAACTCCATATATGAGTACATAGCGGTCGCCGTTTCCTCTTTTGTACTGCATGATCAATACTCCAAACGGCACAATAAACAACGCAAGGTAAGATATAATGCCAATAAGACCTTGCTCAGCAAGTATGTTTAATACTGCATTGTGCGCATTGTCAAACCATGTCTCACCATACCCATGACGCAAAAAAGCAGGGTGGTAATATTTGTTAAAAGCATAATAATAATTCGTGGGACCCCATCCAAATACAGGTTTTTCTTTCCATGCCTCAATAGCTATTTCCCATGCCATAATACGGGTGTCGGCTGAATCTCGAGTTATGGAAGTATTTAATAATCTGCCAAATCCTGGTATACCTTTGACTACTGCACTCTCTCTAAATAAAAACGATAGTCCACCCACGATAACCAAACAGAAAAAAACCAATGCCATAATCTTTGACAATCGGCGATTCTTTGATGAAACTAGATATAGGACAAAGACTGTTAGTACAGAGGCGAAAAATCCCAACATAGTACCGCGAGTTCCACTCAAAAAAATTGCTACTATACTAAATACAATTCCAATCAAAGCGTATATTTTCCATGCTCTATGTGTTTCCCATGCCCCAAGCAAGGCTGCGACAAACAACAAAAATAGTGCATATCCGCCATAATAAATTGGATTCCCCAAAGTCGAAGACACGCGATCACTGCCGCGATTCAAAAGAAAATCCCGGTTGAAATATTGAATAAAACCAATAACTAAAACAACGAGTCCTGCTGAAAGAAAAAAACGTAAAAATAATTTCCATTCTTCTTTTGTCTTAAAAACGCTCGTTATAATCAAATAATATAAGACATAATGAATCAATGTAAATGCACCGAGCATGCGTTCATGATTATCCCACAGACTTCTGTACCAATCAACTCCTATAAACGTAGAAAAAATTTTACTTGCCAAAAAAATCATCACGGATACTGAAATGACCGATGCAATCTGTGGTTTATATTTCGCCCAATTTGATAGTGCAAGAATAATATAAGCTCCAAACATCAAAAGTATAATACTGCGCAGTACCACAATCTTGGGTACGATAAAAGGAAAAATAAAATGTGATGGAACTACGATAAGTGGAACAAAAAAACTTACAATAAGAAGCAGTAAAATAAACATCTTAATATACTTTTCTCTCATACTATGCGATTTATAATTAATAACATACAATATAATATATCATACAAAAATGATAACCTCAAGTACAACAAAACCCGCCACAGGCGGGTTTTGTCTGACTTACTATGACAAACTAGTTTTTCACTAGAAGGTCAATGTCTTGCCATTCACATCATAACTATCAGATGCAGTATAGATGGTGGTGTTTTCACTACCATTTACTGGGGTGTAATAATAATTGATTACACCATTTGCCCAACCAGGTTCATTTGTACTATCTCCTTGAGAGAACCCAGTAGCACCATCGAGCTTAGCTGCTAAGTTGGCAGTCTGGCCAGCTGTCAATCCAGTTCTGATGTTGGATGTATTAGCTGTGACTTTGAAAGTCTTTGTTTCGCCAGCAGAAACGGTTAGGTTATCCATTCTGCTACTTGTGTCGTAATCAGTGTTGAATTTAGCAGTTAAAGCAGCGGTTGACGAACTTATGACATGCTCTGAAAAGAGAGGCAAGCCACTAGCTGCAATAAAGGTGCTAGAAGCGTATGTAGCCAATAATGTACTACCATCGTACAATTTGAAGTCATACACATAACCCAAACCAGCCAAACCAGCCGCAGAAATATAAACACTTGTCGTGTTAATCCTCATGTCACGAGCACCAGGGTTGGTAACCGTAAATTTCATGAGTGTGGTTTCTGTGTCTGGAGTAGCAGAACCGCTTGGTGAGTCACTGGCAAGAGCAATGACAGGAGCGGTATTGTGGAACAACATTGGAGTACTTGTTCCAAAATTGGTTTCATTCGCGGTTGGATAGGTTGAACTACCTACCTGGCTTCGAGCCAAGAGACCCGTAGCCGCATATGCTTCGAGATCAGTATTTGCGTCTGAATATACAACAGCACGAGCAAGAGTTGCAGGTGACATAACACCAGAACCATTCACTGTAGCATAGAGATACAGTTTGTGTGTCGCACCACTTGGAATTGTATGGTTAAATCCAGTGAATACGACTGTTGCATTCGTACCATCATCTACTACAGCACCAGTTGCAAGTACTGTTCCATCAGATGTCTTCAGGGTCAAGGCACCAAAGTTTGAAGATGAAGCCCTTGTAACATTTTCAACATTGCGTAGCGCATAGGTTACTTTACGAAGTTCAATATCGCTATTAAATGCTTCATATTTATGCACTGCAATTAATTGATTTTCGCCTGGAATCAAGATCTTGCTTTCTACTGTATCATCATTTGTAACCTTAAGTTTTGGAGATCCAAGAGTAATTGTCTGCAAAGCTGTTGCATTTATACTACCAGTTGCATCTGCCCCTGTAGTTCGACCAGTAGCTGTCAAACTGTGAACAGTCATAACAAAACTACCAGCTGGTACAACACTCTTTACATCACCTTTAATATCAAGGCTTACGACTTTATTTGGATCAAGCAAAATACTAACTGAATATGTAGTACTCGCACTTGGAGTTACTGACTCACTACCTTGTAAAACGCCATCAAGATAAAGTCCTACATTTTCAACTGCTGTAGTTGTGCCGAAGCTCAATACAACAGAAGATATGTTTATACCTTCAGATGACCCTGTCTGTAGTTTGAATGAACCGAGTGTGGCATTTTGTCCACCAGAAGAGACAGTCATATCACCTACAGAGGTATTTTTTGCAAGTGTCAAGGAAGCTGCATTTACCGTAAGAACATTTCCAGGATATGCCGTTGTAGTATTTGGTTTATTCTGGAAATCAAGAGTTGAAAGTCTCTTTAGGTACATGTCACCAATTTTTACCATATATGAATCAGCTCCTGTTGCGCCGTCACCTACATTTGCCACAACCTTTACGGTCTTGGTCTTACCAGATTGAATGGTCAAATATGTAGAAAGGTCGCGTTGTGTGGTACTTGCAAATGCTGAATCACCGTAGGAACTTGAAGCGAAGACTATTCCAGTATAAGCGGTAGACAAATATGTTGCTCCGGTCTCAGCATCGACAACTTTTACATTGCCGGTAAGATCTGGATCAAGAGGGTCACCAACTTCTACTTCAAGTACCATTTTACGAATTTCTACATCTTCTCCAATAGCCTTGATATCGAATATACCAAGAACTGTATCGGAACCTCCGGCGGAGATATTGTTTGAAGGAGAAGAAACAGATTTTTGTATTGACAAACTACCCTGTTTCATCTTGAACCAACCATTTGAAGATGTGTATCCACCAGATGCAAAGGTACCAGGTGCAACATAATATCCACTATTAGCACCTTTTGCTTTTACATCATAATCACTCTGGATGAAAAGCGCAAAATATTTATTTGAACCATCTAGAGCGTCAGCTTTGACCGTGAAAGTCTTTGAAAAACCTTTTTTCAAAGTGTAATTCATAGGAACAGTCACATAGCGATCAGAACCTGCTAATACAGTAGAACCAAGTTTCTCTCCAGTAGGTCCGTATACTGTATAATTTTGGATGTCATCATCAGATACCGTGCCTTGCACAAAGAAAGTTACACTTTCTACCAAGAGATCCTCGTTGCCACTTTCTGCAAGAGTAAATTTCATTACTTCTTTCTGAAGATCGCCAATTTCAAGTTGGCCTTCGTTTGCTGTATTTGCTGCAGTCGTATCATTTGCATAACCAGAAACTGCAGTAGTAGTTACGGTGTAACTTGCAAGCGTACCCGCAACAACTGTTGCTTGGTTGCTTGTTACTGGCAAACCAGCTACCGTTGCAGAAGGTGTGGTATCAACTTTTGTCACAGCCATCTGGAATGATGACGCATCTGCAGTAGAAGTCAGATTGACTTGAACAGATACAGTCACACTACCATTTGCTGGAACAGTGATAGGATCAGAACCAAACCCAATTGAAGCCATTGCATTATCATCAAGAGATGAAACAACAGCACCATGGCGGTCGCCGCCTACCCATATACTAAGTCCATTAAATCCTGTTGAACCAACAAGACCTGTCTTTTTGAGCGTAAGACCAGTAACTTTGACTTCCTGACTACCAGCTGCCAACCTAACATGCAATACATCATTGAAAATACTTCCTTTTGCTGCCTGTAAACCTACTGGAGTATCACCAGCTAAGGACGCGGTCAAGGAACCAGCAACCTCGGAAACGGTATTCACCACTTCATCCAAAATCTCAGCTTCAGTAATTGTACCACTCTTTGTAGGAACGCTATCAAAAACAGATTGCGTTTCCGTGCGAACAGAACCACTTGTGACTCCACTAAGTGTTCCATCGACTTTTTGTTTTTGACCATCATCAACATAATAAGTATCTCCACCAGCTACTTTTATAAGCATACCATTGTGTGGTACTGCGCTAGTAATGGAGGCGCCATTGTCATTGAAAGCTGCGTCAAACAATCCATCTGGATAGTCTCTTAACATAGTACCCCAGTTTGCACCATAGAGAGATGCGAGAACTGCTGGATCACTAAATTTCTTTACTTCACCACCTGGCAATATTGCATAGACTGATGGAGAAACCACTGTCTTTACGAGATATGAACCTGCGCGGAAAGGTACTGAGCCACCGCTTGGGAAGGCATCAGTACAAGTAGGATCCATATCTTTACTTACTCCAGTAAAATCTGGAAACCAGGTCTTGTAGACCGAGTCATTAAAGAAATACTGGCGTTTCATTGCAGAAGTGACCAAGTATACAGCAGTATTGCCTTTTACTTGGAACAAATCTCCGGCTTCAAGCGCTGGACATGTAACTGCCTGAGCAACTGATGGGACAAGAGCCGCAAGGCCCATGCTCCATACAATTGTCAAAGTGACAACAGAAAATGTGAAGAGCTTTTTGCCAAATTTTAATACATCATTCATAAATAAATATGTTTCTTCTTACTACGGCGCGCAATCCGTCTAAAGACGAACGTCGTCATAATAAGAAATATAAGTAGCACCACTTGCTCCCGCTTTTGGCGAGATCGACCTTTCGGCTAGTGGTTTTGCCATGTAGTAAATCCTACATGGTTTGTCATGACCCTTACGAGCCAAGACGTCCCCGCCAAGGCGGGGTGCCCCTTTCCCCTCTTATTCTACATTTCTATAGAACGAGGGTAATACTGTATGGCAGCGGACGTAGAATATTCTACACCCAAGCCGCACACTATTTGTTAAGACTGAAGATTAAAGATTGAAGATTACGACCATCGAGGATTTAAACAATGTAACAATTTCTTTAATATCTTCAATATCCTAATTTCCAGTTTCCAGTTTCTAGTTACCAATCATTATTTATTTATCGTCGTCGGCGTCACTACCGGTGCAGTATTCGCAACGGTTGTTGGTAGTCCACTCGTCATCCTTTGTATTTCCTGTACTGTCCCTTCGACCTTTTGCGTTAGATCTTTTGTTTGTTGTAATGCTTGCAACACGTTATCTGTCTCTACCAATTGTTGCATTTGTGTTTTCTGTGCTTCAACAGTATTGATAGTAAGCTGTGTTTTATCCAAGACTTCCTGCGCAATAGCAGACGTGGTTGAGGCAGAAATAATTATAGTGCTTGTAGAAACAGAAATAACAGGGACTGACGAAGTCGTACTAAAAGTGGATGTAACAAAAGGAATAATTACAGGAATTGTTGAAGTAATATTCATAGATGGGGTTGTCGATACCGTAACACCAAAATCAGTAACAAGTTGTTGTGCCTTGTCCTGTACTTTTTGTGCTTCTTGTTTTACTCCTTCGACCACTCCTGATATATGCTCTTTTATTACTACTTTTTCATCTTCAGTCAACACCTGTTGTCCTTCTCCTGTTTTTTTCTGCACAGCAGTTTCTACCATTTCCAATCCTTTTGCTTGAGATTCTATTACTTTTTTATCTAGATCCTCACCAAGTTCTTTATCGTCTTGTGAAACTTTTTGTGCGGTTTCTTTAATCGTATTTGAAATCTCTTGTGTTTTCAAAGCAACTTCTTTTATCAATCCTGATGCGCTTTCAGATGAAGCAACTTTCAAACTTTCATTTGCTGAATCTAATTTTTGTTCCAAATCTTTTACTGCTTTTTTTACTAAATCAGATTTTGTCTTTGTATCAGTCTGGGTATCTGCAACTTTTTTCAAGACTTCTGCACGTTTAGTTGCAAACTGCAGACGCAACGAGGTCTCCTCATCTTGTGAAGTCAAGGCAAGTTGTCCTTGTTCCACAACAGTACCAAACGCTGACTTAGCATTCCACAATACATCTCCTGGCTCAGCGTATGCGCTTGCTATCCAGCCAGCAGTAGTCATGAGAAGTGCCAAAAACACGGTGAATGCAGAACGCGTTGCAAACGCAACTCGCGGAGTCATAACTGCGCGAAAGATTGCTACTGTTTTTTCAAATGTAGTAATCTTTTTTTCATCTTCATTACAAACAACCGTGTTGCCGATTTGATTCATCATCCTTTGTTTATTGGAAACAACCCAGGTTTGATCAGGGTTTATAGTACTATTCATCTGTTTCAACATTTTCAATTGTGCTTGCACATGTTTCATAAAAATTTTCACATATCACATAACAAATTGACATGTGATAAGTGTTACGTGTTATGTGTTACGCTCCATCAACTTTTTTAAAACTTGTAAAGCTCTGTGTAAGGTAACCCGTACCGCAATGACATTTTTTCCCAAAATCTCTGCAATTTCTTTTACACTCAACTCTTCTATATATCGCAACATTACAATTTCCTGGTACTCACGCTTCATCTTTTTTAATACACGTAACATCTGCTCCATCTCTGTTTTAGCTTGAACTGTTTCAAACTCACGGCTCTCTACAAATATTTCTTCGGCAGCTTCTAGCCCATATTCAGCACGGCTGCTATTTTTTCTATAAAAGTCAACGACAGAATTCCGAGCAATCTTATAAATCAAACCGCTAAAACTTTTTATTGAAAGATCACTTTTTTCACTTGCACTACCTACCAAATAATTCCAGGTCTTTAGAAAGACTTCGCTAGTCAGATCTTCAGCCTGTTCCTTATGTGAAACTTTCACATATATAAAACGGTATATCTTTTCAATGTACAAATCATAAAGTTCAGCAAAGGCGTCTTTGTCTTTCTTTTGCTGTACACGGTACACGAGTAGTTTTTCACCTATGTTACTCTTCATAATAGAAGACGTGGGAAATAAAAAAGTGTTACACTTCTGAAACACCCTCAACATGTATATACATTACACGGGGCATAGTATAACACAATTATTGAGCTAAAGACAATATAATTAGGACTTACACGTCTGTCATTCCAAACGAACCCTCTTTTGTCAAAAAGAGGGTGAGTCGAGGAATCCCTTTTCACTGCCTCGCTCATCTTTATGGAAAGGGATTCCTCCACTCCCCTCATCCTCGTTCCTCGGGTTCGGGTCGGTCGGAATGACATATGCGTATTGTCTATACTATTGTATACTTTTTTGTAAATGTATAAGTTAGTATATACTATTTTTTGTATATAATATTGTATACTATTTTATATAATTAACCTAAAAACACATACAAACAACCACTTATTGACATTTATCTCAATTTTTGTTAATATTACTCTATACAAAATGACTATGGATACTATTTCAAACATAAATCAAAATACTCAAGAACCCAAAGAAATCATCCGTGTTTCTATATCAGAAGCAGCGAGGCTTTTTGGAGTTAACCCACAAACTATTAGACGTGCAATAAAAGACCAAGAAATAACCTATGTGGTAGTTGCGGGCAGATATAAGATAAATTTTGAAAGCCTGGTCAAATGGTCTCAACACAAAACAACCGTAAAAAACAAATCAAACAAACAGGGTATTGGACAATATGTGGATAAATGGAAAATAAGCAACACCCTCTATTCGCCTAGCACAAAAAGTCTTCAACACAAAAATCCTGAAACTCCAAAAACCACTGAATAGCTTCAGTGGTTTTTTGTACACAAACGCGCTATACTATAATCAAATTGCCTTTTCGTAATTTCGTAGTTTTCGTATTTCGTACATATATGAAATTTTTTGAACAACACTTCACAACACATCACCTGCTCCATGCTCCTCACAAGTGGTTTTTTGCATTGTTCATATCCCCTATTCACTTTGCAGAAATGCACTACAAAAAACGATACCATCTTCAATTTGCTCACGCGCGAAAATTATTTTTATTTGATATTTCACTGCTTCTATCGTCCTTAGCAATCCTTTCCGCAGGTATCTTTTGGTGGACGTACGACCCAACCATCACCGACTTGGTGTACGTCTCTATTACCCCATCGAAGATGCGCATCATAAGCGGGGAAGAAGTTACCTACACTATTAACTATAAAAATGAAAGCGAAGTTGCTATCCAAAACACAAAATTAATACTGCGTTTACCACATGGTTTTGTATTTTCGCAAGCTGAACCAAGCACTGCTTTTGATAAAACTTCACAAACTTTTTCTCTCAGTGAGCTAAAGCCCCAAGATGCAGGCGCGGTTTCAATAACCGGATTATTTTATGGAACTTCAGACAAAGAAACACCCCTGCAAGCTATACTTGAGTATAATCAAACAGGTGTCGAACGTAGAGAAAAAAAGATTAGCCCACACATTATTATTGCCCGAGGTTCACTACTTAAGACAAGAATAACCGTACCCGAATCTATTATCGACAAAACCCGCATTCCTCTCTCTATTGAGATAGAAAATACAGGCGATGTAGAATTTCCGCTGGTTAATATTCCACTGATATTACCACTAGGACTTACCTTAGGAGATATAAAAACAACAACCGGAACTATTCAAGAAAAAAATTGGCTTATTGGCACCCTACAACCCAAGTCAAAAGAAAAACTTGAAGCTGATATTCTTACTGATTTTACCGGATTAGTACAAGAAAAAAATAAAACACTCCTCATCACGCCTTCAGTTACCATCAACAATACACCGGTTGATCAAGAAACTAACCAATCTATTTTTTCGATTGCATACCCACATCTATCTCTTACTACACAATGGGAACATAATATAATATCACTTTCGCCAAATGAAACTGGCCGCGTTGTCCTAAACATCATAAATGATAGTAATGTCACTCTATATAATGGACACATTGAAATACCACTGCAAAATACTATTATCAACACAGATCAAATGACTCGACTCAACAGCGGATCTATTGCCAATAACAACGTAGTTTTAACCTCACCAAACTATCCTCAGCTATCTAATCTGGAACCAGGTAAATCAACGACTATAGTTATTCATATACCAATCCGATCAGCTCCACAAGGCGGTAATGATATTACCCTAAGCATTTCCCCGCACGTTTCTGCGACAGTTGCTGACACAACATCACTATATTCTATAGCGACTGAAACTTCACGTATCTCAATTGGCACACAGCTTACCATGCAAGCGGAAGCCAGATATTATACCAACGAAGGAGACCAGTTAGGGCGCGGACCATTACCTCCAGAAGTTGGCAAAGAAACTCGCTATGGCATAATCACAAGCATATTTAATTCAACCAGTGGAATAAATGACCTCGTATACACAGCCAAACTTCCCGACTATGTCCGATGGACCGGGGTCACCAGCGTAAGCCATGGTTCGCAACTTACCTATAACGCACAAACACGTACGGTAAGTTGGAGGCTTCCAAGCCTGCCTGCATACAACACGGCACAGGTTTACTTTGAGCTTGGTCTAACCCCCACAGAAAACCAGCGCGGGACAAGCCCAATTCTGGTACAAAACATATCTTTAGCCGGTTCAGATAGCTTTATTAAGAAAGATCTCACGAGAAGTCTTGGCTCTGTTGATATATCCCTTGGCAATGATGAGATAGCAAAAGAAAAAGGAACTCTGGTAGTCCAATAGAGCTAAAAACGTATTAAAAGCGCTTAATTAAGCGCTTTTTTGTTGTGGATAACTTCCCCACCCCAATGCTCCCCAAAAGTCCCTCTTTAACTTGACAAAATACCTAAAACGTGCTATAATGGCTAGTTATTTTTATAATAAATTTAGCGAAAAAATAAATGTACGAAATACGAAAATTACGAAAGATTCGAAATTTCGTATATTTCGCAGCTTTCGTATTTCGTACATAATTAAACAAAGTGTTATGAAAATCGCGATGATTGGACAAAAAGGAATGCCAGCGAAGTTTGGTGGCGTGGAACGACACGTACATGATCTTAGCGTACGCTTAGCAAAGTATGGATTTGACATTACCGTATATAGCAGAACATGGTATAGCAACACGGACGAAACTTCTGTCGAGGGTGTATCTCTTATCCATACACCGACCATAAAAACCAAGCACCTTGACACCATCGTGCATGTGTTTACTTCAACCATACACGCTATTTTTTCGCATTACGACATTATACATTATCATGGTGTTGGGCCTGCCCTTCTTTCATGGATACCACGTATTTTTGCTCCAAAGACAAAAGTAATTACTACATTTCACTCGATTGATCGATATCATCAAAAATGGAATTGGATTGCCAAACTCTTCTTGCGTATTGGTGAATGGGCTGCGTGTACCTTTTCCCATGAGACAATCACGGTGTCACAAAGCTTGCACCAATATTGTACCAATGAATTTGAGAAAGACACTGTCTATATACCAAACGGCATTGAAACAGATATCAAGGCTATTCCTTCAGATAAACACATCAAACAATTCGGACTTACACCAGATAACTATTTGGTAATGGTTTCACGCCTTATTCCACACAAAGGTGCTCATATTTTGATTGAAGCTTTTGCCAACCTCAAACGTAATCACAAAAATGATGAGATCGTCCAAAATCTAAAATTAGCTATTGTGGGCGGGTCAGCATACACTGATGAATACGTACAGCAACTTCATCTCCAAGCAAGTCTATTAAATGATGTGGTATTTACCGACTTCCAGTCTGGAGAGACTCTAAAAGCCCTCTATATCCATGCAAAAGCGCTTATTCACCCTTCTATGAATGAAGGTCTTCCTATCACGGTTCTTGAGGCTATGACGTATGGCAAGGTTGTGCTTGCCTCCTCTATTCCTGAACACATTGAAGTGCTGGGGGACTCACGTTCATTGTTCAAAGAGAATGATGTGAACGCTCTTGAAACAAAATTGTATGAATTTTTGAATATGTCGAGAGAAGAAATATCGCGTGTGGAAAAACGCAATAAAGATATTATTCAAAAAACATACAGTTGGGACGTTGTGGTGCCAGATATTGTGGAATTGTATCAAAAAGCAATTCGCAAAAATAAGACGGAAGCAGAGTTACAAAACGTACAAATATAAAAAACACTCCGATAACACGGGGTGTTTTTATAATTTTTAATTTGAAATTTCAAATTTGAAAACAATTTTAAATGATTTAATTTTTTAATTTCAAAAACTAGCTGTATTGATAATTAATCATTTGAATATTTAAAATTGTTTAAAAATTATAAATTAAAAATTTCAAATTCATCAAAACGCTCCCTCACTCAAAGTAACAACATCTTCCTTCCCATCAAAATCCACATCAAGTGATCTCACTTCAACACCTGGAGTTCCAAATGTGGAGAACGCATCAAACGAAGGATATTGTAATTTCCCCAGTGTATTGTAAATATGAATCGTTGGCTTGCCACCCTTTGCCTTTCCCACAATTACTTCTTTTACATAATCGCCATTTATATCTCCGACCGCGACGTTAATCCCTTGGGTAAATGTTGGTTCAAATGTATCCCATGCATATTTGAGTTTATAATTTGCATCAAATACTGACACGCGCGGTTTTGCACCTTTTCCACTCCCTACAACAAGTTCAGTGCCAACACCACTTTCTACATTGCCAATGGCAAGTGAATATCCGCCTTTATATGACGTGCCAAACGGATAAAAATCCGGCAACTGTGCTCCACCAAACCGATTATAAATTTTAATCGGCGCAGGATAACCGTCACTGGGTGCCACCGCTATTTCCATACGTCCATTTTCATCAATATCACCTATGGCAATGCGAAGCACCCCGGTATAATTGGCCGTGTAAGGATACACTTTCAAAAACGCCATGCCGTCGTCACGCCATGCTTCTATCTTGTTGCCATGAACGCGCACAATATCACGCTTGCCATTATTATCCAAATCGACCAAAGCCACTTGGTCGCCTCCTTTGTAATTTTCATCAAACACAAAAAAACCATTGCGTACGCGTGATCCATCAGTACGCAAAAATCGAGCAAACGCTCCATTGGTAAATAATACATCGGTGAGACCTTCAAATGTCTTCAGCAAGATAATGCCATCCTGCCCATTGAGTGTAACTTCCGATACTACTGAACCATCATTAACTGTTTTATCTTGAGTACCATGAATTTTTTCGTAGTCGCCATTGAGCGAAATAGTTTGTGTGTTATTAGTGCTATTAACCACAGATAATCCATGATCGAAATCACGACGCCACACATCATTTCCATATGTACTTAATCCATTACGAGATACTGCTTTTTGGGTTGGCTGACCCAAATCCACGTCATATTCATCATACCACCACAACTGCGCGTGGCTGGTATCTCCATGGTCAAATGAAAAATATACATTATCCTCAAGCAAGCTACTTGTTACACCAAATCTAACCTGTCGAAAATTGGTGCTATTTCCGCTATTATTAGTATTGCTATTAAACACAATAATATTTGGTTTTGTATTATCTTTCTTAACCCGTGCCGCGTTATTCATGACCGTCCCCCACTGCCCATCTCCTTCCCACGGTGTAGGGAATGTTTCAAACATACGCCCATTTACATATTTTTGAAATGCGGAATTTGAACTTCCATTGGTTACGATATATGCACTGCCGAGCTGTTCTCGCGCATATGATAATAAGTACGTAGTACGCTCGAGCCACGCATTGTCAGCTTCTTTTGCATTGTCTTTTGATCCATCACTATTCAAATCAATATTTCCGCTATTTGCCCATGAAATATTATCTGAAACCATGTCAAAGAAGACGCCATCAATATTTTGTAAACTCATCACATACGTTTTTACAAACCCTACCAGATACCGACTCCATGCATGATCCATATTGGTATTACGCAAACCGGTCCATGTGGAAATAATATTTCCTGAACTGTCGCGCAGCCACCAACTATCTTGAACCGACATATTTCTAAATACTGGATCTGAATGCGAATAGAGGTCATTATAACTCTGTGAAGGAACATAGCCCAAGATAATAATGTTTGGATTGCGTTTTTTAATTTGAGAAATAGTATTGCTATGCGCGGCAATTTGAGCTGGGGTCAAAATAACTAAATCATTGCGTGATATCTGATCAATAAACGAGGAATTATCTTGAACAATACCTAGATAATAATTTGCAAGATAAGGTGCTGAAGTGGCGTATGTAAAAAAAGGGTATGCACATAACCCAAACAAAACTCCTACTATATATATGCCGAGTTTCTTTTTAAACCACCTCTTCATAAACTTTCAAAATGGAATTGATATAGAGATGAGTATCATGTTTTTTGACCACCATTTCACGCGATTGTTTACCTGTATTCTGGCGTTCTAAATAAGGAGTGAGATACCACTGTTTAATTTTATTTGCCAAATCTTGCGCGTCTCCTGGTTTACACAAAAATCTACTATCTAATGACTCGGGTATTGCACCAATATTACTCCCTATTACTATTTTCCCCATCGCATGCGTCTCTAGTATACTAAGCCCTGCGACTTCATACCATAGTGAAGGAACCACGACAATTCGAGCGTTATTCATGGCAGAAACAAGTGCTTTGCCCTCTAGATGCCCGCACATAGTCACATTGTCTATATGCTCTTTTTCAATTCTTTTTTCGAGGTAATTATATAATGGTCCATCGCCAATAATAGTATGAGGAATATCTGGATTAGACTTCGCTGCGTCAATAAAAACATCCAGTCCTTTTTCTTCCGAAAGTCTTCCCAAAAATACGACTACATCCCCATCCTTTTTGCATATTGGGTATTCATGTACATCCAACGGCGTTGGAATTGCACGAATATGTTCCCTTGCAAAACCGTATGCAATTGCTTTTTGTTTTACAAATTCAGACGGTGATATGTACGTACGAATATATGATTGACTATTTCTTTGTTTACCAATATACCCGGCAATCGTCGCTATAATACTTTGAAGAATATGTTCCATACAGTTATCGAGTACACAATGGTACATGTTCCCATCCATACACTCATCCTGCACTTTGCCGTGATGAAAAAGACGGTAATTGGGCCCAAACATATTGTAATCATGCATGGTCATTACCGCAGGAATATGTTTTTCTTTTACCACATCAAGCAGTGAAAAAGAAAGCTGGTGATAAATATTATGGAAATGAACAACATCTGGTTTGAAATCGTCAACTAAACGCGCAAACTTTTCCTTTGCATCAAAATTATAAATAGCTTTCAGACCTGCCTTAACTTTTCCAAATCCTCTAACATGATCATAATCTATATAATCAACAAAATAATCATTTTCCAAAATATTTTGTGGATGCCTCATACCAAAAATCTCAACTATATGCCCAGCTTGTTCTAATAATTGTTTGGTCAAAAAGACTACGCGCTCTGCTCCGCCGCGGATGTACCAATATTTGTTCACGAGGATGATCTTCATATATACAAATTACGAACTGCTACAAATATGCGAACAGATGTTATTTACTTTTAACAAGTTTCAAAAACTGTCTTGGCCCATTGAATAACATCTCTCCGAAAGAGGGCCGAAACATGCACGACAATAGACAACCGTGTTTACAGACAAGGCTATCTTTCACAACTTTTTTCCGTCCTATGCTTTCCAAAAATTGTTTCAAACTTTGATTTCTTATATCAGCGTATTCTCCATATTTGCAAAAAGAAATTTTACCATTTGGCATGATGCTAATATTATCTATACCAGCAAAACATGTTCTATCTACTTTGCCGGTTACAAAATAATCATACATGGCACGAATATGTTTTTCTTCATTTAATAAAATCTGCGGGTATTTTCTTTTCAATTCAACCATATATTCCACAACTTTTTTCAACTGTTCATGTTGACTCTGTTTTACCCACAAAGGAAATTTTTGTTCTTTTTCTCCAGGAGTTAATTTTTTGTCATAATCATATACATCATACGGCTGGACAAAAATAACAAGGTTGTTTTGTATTGCTAATTTGAGTACACCAATAACATTATCCAAATTACCTCCGGACAACACGGTATTTATTTTTAACAAAATGTTTGGAAATGAATTATGTTTAAATGTGTCAAGCACATGCTCAATGGCGCCGTATGCACCTGGCATACCACGCAGTTCATCATGTTTTTCTCCGACAGCGTCAATAGATAATGAAATGTGACCACCGCCCATGTCATTATATTTCTGGATATAGTCTTTGCTAAGCAATGCGCCGTTAGTAACAAAATGAGTATAGAGTCCTTTTCTATTCGCGTATTCAAGCAAATTAAACATCTTCTTGTGATAGATAAGCGTCTCTCCTCCTGATATGCCAAATTCATAAATACCCATTTCTACAGCCTCATCAATAACACGTTTTACCTCGTCTTCTCCAATATAGGTCTTAGGATCTTCTGTAAGTCCACATTTCCATTGCGGGCACATAATACATTGGTAATTGCATTTATTCGTAAGCAAATAATATATTTTCATTGGCTTTGGAGACCACATGCCCGTATACAAAAAAATATCAGTTTGAATGTGATTGATAATTTTTTTAATAGCAATGATAGAATATTTTTTGATGCGATTGATATTCATAATAACTAATAACTTAACGGTAACAAACCAATAACTACTTAATAATTAATTATTGTCAAGTTATGGTTATAGGTCTCTCATCCCTCCCACCTTATTCCCCACTATCCAACACGCCACTTTATAAGGATTTTTTTTGATTGCAGTGCGTGCGGTACATATCATCCATGCAGGACGACCAATAGTCTCTACATTATGACGTGCCTCCTGCGCACGCTCCCCATACCACAGTTCATTCCACGTATCATAATTTTGTATATTTCCCATCGGGTAATTGTGCACGACTGATGGGTATACCACGCCACGGGGGTCAAGATAAAAAAATCGCGTACCCGGATCATTGTTCAATACTTGTTTTTTCTCAATGCTAAATTTATAGAGTCCATGCGCAAAAAATGCGCGAATCCAGCGTTTTGGATGCCACGATTTTAGTTCGCTATTAATAACATGGATATATTGTTTCTGAAGCTCTTTCAAGTCAGGCTTATTATTGTCATTGTTTGCGCCACCAAAATAATGATCCGAACTTTGAGCAAACGCGTGCGTAAACTGAATACCACGTTTCCTGGTTTCATCATACACTTTGCCAAAATCAGATACATTTTGCGGTAAAATGGTAAACGCTAAACGCAAGTTTTTCATACTCAATTTCTGCAAACGTTCAAGCGTTTCCATATCTTTTTCCCATGCATTTGGGATTTTGCGAATTTCTTCATGGCGCTTACCATAGCCGTCTACTGAAATAGCTATACCAATATCAGGTTTAATTTTCAAAATTTCTTTCATTTGCTTTTCTATAAGCTGCGGCGTAAAACCATTGGTCGAAATAACCATGCGCGCTTTGGGACACGTTTTCTTGAGTGTTGCAACAATATCTGGAATATCCATGCGCAAAAATGGCTCACCTCCAGAAATATTAATATCTTTCAGTGTGGGAGGAAGTTTTTTGTATTCTGCGACTGGCAATTCAGGAAAATCTCGTATTTTCCAAATGTCGCACATGATACAGCGAGAATTGCAGTTGTAGGTGATGCCGAGGACACAGTCGATGGGAAGAGGGACTTTTCTTTTATCCATAAAAATACATTAATCTTGAAATTTACAATTTGAAATTTATAAACAATTTTTAATAATATAAATTTTTATTATTAAATTGATTCATTTAAAATTGTTTTCAAATTCAAAATTTCGAATTTCAAATTAATCCCCTTCCAACATATTCCCAACTTTTTTGAGCCTGTACCACTGTAATGCAACTATTCCAACGATCGTCCAATAATAAAACATGAGCGATCTAAATTCAAAATATGGGCCAAAAAATCCCATGCTCATAATCCCACACGTAAGTCCGATAAGTCCAAGTGCTGTAAGCTTGTCAAATTCATGTTGTGAACGTAGCCAGACATCGTGCGACAAACGAATAATAGCGACAAATAGTCCAATCCATATTACCAGCCCAATTGTACCTACCTCGCCCCACATACTCAGCCAATTATTATCAATCTGTCCATAGGTGTTTTGTATGCCAAACGGCAAATGAAGCCGATCATACATATCCGTATTAATAAGCGCCGCGGCTGCTCCCCCACCATATTGTCCAGGTCCCACGCCAAAAAATGGATAATTCCATACAACGACGCGCGGAGTATTGATAATAAAAAATATACGACCAAAACCTTCATAACTTTCACGCCAAGCTTTGAGGCTAAACGCTTCCACGACGCGCTCTGCAATTGTTTGCGTAGGTTTTTCGGTAATAGACATGAGATTATCTTTTGCAATAGCAAAACCAATAAGATATAACGCGAGAACAGAAAAGCCAACTCCAAATGCGATCCAAACTCTTTTATCTTTGAGTAAGATAATACCTATTACAAATACACCAACGCCACATGCTATCCAGCTTGCGCGAGAATATGTAAGACCCAAAACAAACGCACTACATAATCCCAATATGGCAAACGATACTTTATGTATATTTTTTTTGAGATGATACGCATAAGGAAATGCCATGATAAGACCCAGTGCAATAAAACTTCCCAGACGATCGTACCTGCCCATGGTTGCAAATACACGGCTCCCTACCGTCCAAAATTGTTCCAGTCCTCCCACGATCGCCGCGTTTCCTACGGTTACCGTGCGTGTTGAAAATAGATATTGGTCAAGCCTGCCATTGGATGCGTACTGAACAAGGCCAAGTATAGCTTCTAGACCAATCATACTAATCCCCCATATCATAATATGTTTCAAGACCTTTTCATCATATTCCATCCATACAATCACAAACAACAACAACACAAAACGCAATATCTGGCGCATGCCAAGCGTCCATACAACCGGGCTATACCAATTGAACAACAACGAAATAAATGAAATAACAACAAATCCAATAATCCATTTGTTGAGTGGCTGACGCGATAATATTTTTTTCTTACGCCGTATAAATGAAATAAAACTTGCAATGACAAGTCCATACATGATGATTTCAGGAATGTATTTGACGTATGAAAAATATCTAATGGGCGTGTACATGAGTACAAGACTTTCAAAAGGAAACCACACCAGAAGCAAGTAAATAATCCATTCACTTTTTTTCACATAAAAAATAAGCGTCAATCCCAATATAAACGCTAGTCCGAGAAGTGTTAATCCAATAAAATTGTTTGGTAAATAGACGAGAGCCGTCTCAATCATAGTACCTATATATTATCATGTTTTGGAACTTTTTAAAAGTCTTCGGGGATTAAAAAATCGGCTAAGCAATAACGAGGCAATAACTATACAATAATTAGTTATTGTTAAGTTATTATTTCATTAACGTATAGTTATTGCTTCATCAATAAATAAAAAACTCCTTTTCATAGGAGTTTTTAATATCTCAATATTCTAATATCCAATATCTTTATTTCTTAGTTTCTCTATTTCTTTTTATCAATTTCTCTATTTTTCTTACCTCTATCCAAAAAATTATTTC
This sequence comes from Candidatus Magasanikiibacteriota bacterium, assembly GCA_041665025.1. Lineage (GTDB taxonomy): Bacteria > Patescibacteriota > Patescibacteriia > Magasanikbacterales > UBA922 > JBAYJP01. The sequence goes on from JBAYJP010000003.1 coordinate 207,167, forward strand.
TACTCACTACCCTCTTCCCAGTCTCCTCCTCCATTTTTTTCCGGGCAAGACCAGCCACATTCCCACCGCGTCGTGAGACTTTTTTATTTTCCGGGAAACCTTGTGGATGTTCTGTCTTGGTAATTTCTGTAGTAGCCGCCTCACCCAGCATAGAAAATATCAACTCCAAATCAGACATGTGATCACGCAGGTTTTCTCTTTTCAGTCCTTTCAGCTTTTTATGCGCATGCGGTCGAATACCAAAAGTCGCTTCTGCAATTTCTGCAGTCAATATTTCAAATTCTTTTTTTTCTCTAACTCCATGTTTTTGCCATTCATCAGTCAATTCTTCCCGAATTGCAATTCCACGCATGCGTTTCTCAATCCAACTATCCGGGTATCCTTTCAATTTATATAACATTCGTGTCCGTCTAGTAGCTAGTTCCGGGTTCTCTATTTCCTGCACCCTCTCATACCCCACTTTTGCCAACCATCGCTTAAAAGGTTCTGCTTTGGATGATGGGATAGATTGTATAATACGGAAAATACCTTCGGTGTTAGCACAATTCATCATCTGTTTGCCACCCTCTGTCTGGATAGGAAGGGGGGTGGCAATTTGCCCCCACCCTTTATTGAGCTCTTCGTCTCTACGACGCATATCTTTTATGTAACCATCGGGCTGAACTGAATCGGTCAAAGCAGCTACTATATCCACAATCACAAACCACCATTCATTATTATATAATGTTTTGCGAACTTCCTTTTTTTGAAAAATCGCAATTTTTGTTGTTTCCTCCATAATATTATGCTTAATTTTGATTATGGTAAGTATAACAAATTTTTACTAAACAAAAAACTCCCTTTTACCGGAGTTTTTAATATCTCAATATACTAATATCCAATATCTTTATTTCTTAGTTTCCTAGTTTCTTCACAATTTCTCTTCAATTCCAGCTGACTTCAAAATACTTTTCAATGTTCCTATGGGTAAAACTTTACAATGATATGGTACTACCACGCGGCTGTCCCTTTTCTTGTTATAAAAAATATAATGACTTCCAGAGACATGATCTAATTCAAAATCATTCTGTTTCAAAATCTTTATTATCTCTTTGGAGGTTAGCCTGGGCGTCTTAGGCATAAGCAATGTCGAGTGTTGTAATAAAACTATTGTTATCACTTACCACATCGCCTTTATGTTTAGAAACGCTTGCTAAATAAGCTTGTATTGCGTCGCTTGCCATGTCTTTGGCTTCTTCTAAAGAAGAACCATAGGTTATACAACCTGGTAGCGCAGGCACAGTTACCGTAAAACCACCCTCTGGTTCAGGACGTAAGACAATATTATAATGTAATGTTTTATTTTTCATACAATAAAAGTATACCACAACACCCTACTTTGTCAAAAAACTCCCTTTTACAGGAGCATTTAATATTCGTTAGTTATTCTTTCGTTATTGCCTTGTTATTGTCTCGTTATCGTATCATCATCACTTCGTTATTATTTTTTACAGATGAGCATTCCAAAGAAAAGGGATTCCTCGGCTCCCCCGAGTACTCGGGGTCGCTCGGAATGACAGACGGATAAAACAAACCCCATCCTTTGTAGGATAGGGTCCATGCACTACACATCAATCTTTCTGTTCGTATATTCGTACTTTTCGTAGTTCGTATATGATTGATGTACACTGTGTGCCCGCGTCTTCTGTGGTTCATGATGCATAATGCCATCATGTACCGATCCTTCCTCCCAGAGGATCGCAGAAGAGCGGGGTTGTAGGCCGCGCGGTCAGATCGTCCACCCAGATGGGCTTCGATCATGACTCACGCAACGTTTGGTAGCTTGACGCGACTTGTCGTTGACCCGCCAGCAGAGCCGGCGGGGTTGTTCATCTCAGAACACCATGCCCACGCGGCAGCCCATCACGCCCCCGATGGGGTTGGCGCTGCAGGGCACGGTCTGCCCGGGGTGATCCGCGTCACCGCACCGGCAGGTGGCCGAGTCGGCGCCGAAGATGTTGAACGAGCACTCGCCCTCCCCCGAGTTGACCTGGGTCGAGTTGGCGCTCGTCACGCGGAAGCACCGCGGGTCCGGGTCCTCGACGCGCGCGTCGTAGGCGCAGATGTCGACCGGGGAACCCGTCGGGATGCCCGTCACGACCGCGAAGAACTGGCCGGCGTGGCAGTCCGAAGCCGGCGGCGGCGCCTGGTTCGAGCAGGTGCCGTCGGCCTGGCAGACGTCCGTCGTGGCCACGTTCCCGTCGTCGCAGTCCGCATCGTTCTCGCAGGGCGTCGGCTCCGGGCCGTCGCAGACCCCGTCGCGGTCGTCGTCGTTGCAGCTGCCGCAGCGGTTGATCACGCAGCCGAAGTCCTCACCCCACACCGGGTACTCACCGCGCCACCAGAACTCGGTGGTGCAGCGCTCGGTCTGCGGGTCGCAGTACTCGTGGGCCGCGCAGTCGACGTCCGCGTCGCAGACGAAGTCGACGTCGACGAACGTGGTATCGATGAAGCCCAGCCGGACCGCATACGGATCGCAGTCGGCCTGCTCGTCGCAGGCCGGGATCTCGCAGCGGGTGCTCACGCAGAGCTCGAACGACTCGGTGTCGCACTCCGAGTCCTGGTGGCAGCAGCCGACCACGGGCGTGTAGACGCAGGCGTTCGCCTGGCACGAGTTCGTCGTGCAGACGTCGCTGTCGTCGCAGTCCGCGGCGGCCACGCACTCCAGGG
>JBAYJP010000004.1:0-115850 GCA_041665025.1 Candidatus Magasanikiibacteriota bacterium
CTCCCGATCCAACACCAGACCCGACACCTGATCCAACGCCGGATCCTACTCCCGATCCAACACCAGACCCGACACCTGATCCAACGCCGGATTCAACGCCAGATTCTGATCCAAGAGGGAATACTCCGGATGGTTCTAATGGAACAAGTGGTAGTTCAGAGTCTTCTCAAGCTGGCGGTGGAGGGTTTAGTAATTTTATTGAAGAAATAAAAGCAGAACGTGTAATAGAAGCTGTCGAGATTACCACTATTTTTGTAAAAGAAACCGCACAAGAAGTTGCCACAGCTGTGGTAGATTCTGTTCGTTTTGTAGGCAAGGCAACGCAACAGTTTGTAGATAATAAAGCAGTTGAAAAGACAAATGAACAGATTGCAACTCCTATTGTGGTGACCGCAGCGATTGCAAACGTTGCAACTGCCGGATTTAGTGCAACACAATTCATTGCATTTACGAGAAACATTTTTTCTCAGATATTTTTGATTACACGCCGGAAAAAACAAAAAAAGTGGGGTGTGGTATATCATGGATTTACCAAACAACCTCTAGATTTGGCGATTGTTCGTCTCGTTGACAATAAGACCAACAAAGTGGTAAGTTCTCAGGTGACTGATCACGAAGGAAGATTCTTTTTGCACGCGTCTCCTGGGGAGTATCATTTGGAAATAAGCAAAGAAGGGTTCGGGGGATTTAGCGAACACCTTAAAAAACAAAATGAAGATACCAAATTTATCAATTTGTATCATGGGGAAACTGTCACCGTCACTGATGATAAGACTGAGATCAATTACAATATTCCTTTGGATCCTTCTCAGTCTACAAAGTCAACGGTACAGATTTTGAGGGATCACACACGAAAGACCGTGCGCACTGTTCTTAGTCTTATTGGTCTTGTTGCGAGTATTGTTTCACTTATTATTTCTCCAACCTGGTGGATCGCTCTTCTCGTCGTCGCACATATATTTTTCTATGCATTATTTTATGCATTTGCGTATCATAAAGTAGGTGAGTCATGGGGTAAAGTTATTTCAGCTTTGAATAATAGACCAGTTGGAAAAACGGTGGTGCGTATATTTGATGCGACATATAACAAATTGGTAAATACGGTCGTGAGCGACCGCAAAGGACAATATGCAGCACTTGTTGGCCCAAGTACGTATTATGTAACATATGAGCACCCCAAGCATGAAAAGAAGAAGAGCCCTATTCTTGATTTTACGAGTCAGCGGACACAAGGACAGGGTGGAATTATTGCGCGAGATGAGACACTCGAACCAATGCAGGGTATGAAACAAAAGACTGGGGATGTAAATCCAATGTCGGGAGATGAAGAAAAAGTAGTAGGAAATAACGAGGAAGTAAAAGAAATAGAGAAGGAATAAAAATATATTGAACAAATATTAAAAATTGTTATATTGCCACATTGTTACATTGTCGTGAATTTTATAACATTATAACTTTCAACTTTATAACTCCGGTATGAAGTTCAACGTCGTCACCATTTTCCCCGACATCATCAATTCATATTGCAACGAGTCAATACTCAAGCGCGGGCAGAAAGCTCGCGCTATACATATTTGCGCGATTAATCTGCGGGATTTTGCAGAGGACAAACACCAAAAAGTAGATGATACGCCGTATGGTGGGGGGCCAGGTATGGTCATGAAGCCTGATGTTATTTTTAAATGTTTACATAGCCTTGATGCTATTCCGTTTAGGAAATCAGACGCCATAACCAAAATGAAGCGAATTTTTGGTGGAGGAATAAAAAAGAAAAAGAGAACGGTTTTACTTTCTCCCCGCGGCAGGCAATTTGATCAGCGCATAACAGAGCAGTGGAGCAAACTTGATGAACTCACGCTCGTGTGCGGACGTTATGAAGGTGTTGACCAGCGTGTGGCAGATTATATGGTGGATGAAGAAATCTCTGTTGGTCCGTATGTCCTTGCGGGCGGAGAACTGGGCGCGCTTGTCATTGTTGAAGCAATAGCGCGGTTGATTCCCGGAGTTTTGGGAAATGAAGAGTCGTTGAATGAAGAAACGTTTAACACTGAAGCACTACAGCACTACAGCACTACAGCAGACACGAATAAGCAAAGTGTTCAAGTAAAAGAATACGCCCAATACACCAAACCCGTTGATTTTCGGGGATGGAAGGTTCCAGAGGTTCTACTTAACGGGGATCATAAGCGTATAAAAGAATGGCGTGAAAAACAGAGGTAAGAAGATTAAAGATTCAAGATTACCCGCCCAAGGCGGGTCCGCCTCGGGCGGAAAAGATTGTAAAAATAAAAAACACTCTACCATATGTAGCGTGTTTTTAAATAGTTTTTGGAACGGGGCAAAGAGTAAACTCTATGCCCCGCGCTCCTGGGTTTGTCTGGCATTACCAAACGGGGGGCCCTGGCGGTACCCCTACTGCCCCAGGGAGCTGTTCAGAAAGTCGGGGACGAAAGTCAGGGCAATGTGTTTGTCCAAGACAATCATCGACCCGACTTTTTTGTCGGAAAGAGCTGTAGGCAACCTAACGTATTATACCCTTTTTGTCAAGATTAAATTGTTCTAAAATTCTTTCAATTATCAAACATCTTTTTAAGATACACGCTTTATGTCTTTTCCACGCAACTCACCCCTCGGCCCCTCTCTTAGTAAGAGAGGGGTGTCCCGACAGAGAGGGACGGGGTGAGTTGCATTGCCGTAGGAAAAAAATGAAAATAGAAATTTTATCATTAAAAATTGTTTGAAAATTCGAAATTGTAAATTGAAAATTGGGAACTTTCTACATAAACTAATCTGACGCAATCCATTGGTTTTTTACTTAAAAATCACCAGGCCTTGCATCATCCCCAGTTATCCCCATCATGTGCTTAACTCTGCCCTTGACACCTCCTCCCAAATACTATATTATGTCGGAGCGACTTCATTCTTTAAACCCACCATCCTCACCCAAGTCCCCGCCTTCGCTAAAGCTACGGCGGGCAAGCCATTACGCAGATACTAGGTCGAGAAAAGAGTAACTCATCGCTTTCTGAATCATTATTGTATTCAGCAAGCAACAGGTTCCTCTTTTTTTCTTTTTTATAGAAAAGGAAGAAGAGTGTTCATTACAATCAAAACCACAAAAAAATCCACATTATAAATGTGGCAAAAACCGATATTGCCCCGATTTAAGCGGGGCAGAATCCAGATCTATTCAAGAGTCATAAATTCTCAATCCTCTTTATTGAGGAAAGAACTTCGTTGTCGGAAGACAACATTTTTTGAGAGTTTGATCCTGGCTCAGGATGAACGCTGGCGGCGTGTCTAAGGCATGCAAGTCGAGGGACGTACTCTGTTACACTTTGAAAATATTTTTATAAAATATTGTTAGAGTGTAACAGGGATACGACCGGCAGACGGGAGAGTAACACATTGGTAACTTGCCTCCGAGACGGGGATAGCTTTCCGAAAGGAAAATTAATACCCGATAGGCATGGGGGGACTTGAGGTCATTCCCATGTAAACTTTTTTGGCTCGGAGAGAGGCCTATGTCTGATTAGCTAGTTGGTAGAGTAATAGCCTACCAAGGCTTTGATCAGTACCGGGCGTGAGAGCGTGACCCGGCTCACTGGGACTGAGAACTGCCCAGACTCCTACGGGAGGCTGCAGTCAAGAATATTCCACAATGGACGAAAGTCTGATGGAGCGACGCCGCGTGCAGGAAGAAGTCCTTCGGGATGTAAACTGCTTTTATCAGGGACGAATTCGTGACGGTACCTGAAGAATAAGAGGTTGCTAACTCTGTGCCAGCAGCAGCGGTAATACAGAGACCTCGAGCGTTATCCGGATTTATTGGGCGTAAAGCGTCCGCAGGTGGTTTGGTAAGTTGGTGGTCAAATCCTGGTGCTTAACATCAGGACTGCTATCAAAACTATCAAACTTGAGGCTGGAAGAGGCATACGGAACTGTTGGTGTAGTAGTAAAATGCGTTGATATCAACAGGAACACCAAAGGCGAAGGCAGTATGCTAGTACAGTTCTGACACTCATGGACTAAAGCGTGGGGAGCGAATGGGATTAGATACCCCAGTAGTCCACGCCCTAAACAATGTGCACTAGGTATTGGGAGTATCGACCCTCTCAGTGCCGTTTAAAAAAGCTAACGCGTTAAGTGCACCGCCTGGGGAGTACGGCCGCAAGGTTAAAACTCAAAGGAATAGACGGGGACCCGCACAAGCGGAGGATCATGTGGTTTAATTCGACGATACGCGGCGAACCTCACCAAGACTTGACATGTAACTGCATCCCGATGGAAACATTGGGAGCCTTCGAGGGTGTTACACAGGTGCTGCATGGTTGCCGTCAGCTCGTGCCGTGAGGTGTACCTTTAAGTAGGGTAACGAGCGCAACCCTCGTGTTGTGTTAAATGCACACAACAGACTGCCCACGCAAGTGGGAGGAAGGCGAGGATGACGTCAAATCAGCATGGCTCTTACGTCTTGGGCTACACACATGATACAATGGCTGGTACAAAGGGTTGCCAAACCGCGAGGTGGAGCCAATCCCATAAAACCAGCCCCAGTTCAGATTGCAGGCTGAAATTCGTCTGCATGAAGTTGGATTCGCTAGTAAACGTGCATCAGAACGGCACGTTGAATACGTTCTCGGGTCTTGTACTCACCGCCCGTCACACCACGAAAGCTGGCAATGCCCAAAGGCTCCCTATGGGGGACTAAGGCAGGGTCAGTGATCAGGGTGAAGTCGTAACAAGGCATCCGTAGCGGAAGCTGTGGATGGATCACCTCCTTTCTGGAGTTATCCACCGATGAGGTGGATGATCAGTCGAGATCATACTCGCACCTGTCCGCCGTAGTTTTACTATAGTGGACTTGAACACCGGAGTTTTCGAACGAAGGTGGAAGAGTTGATTTCAAGTAGAAGAATAGACCGAAAAAGTTTTTGCCACATTTATACAGTGGATATTTAAAAAACTCCCCAATAAGGGAGTTTTTTGTTTTGGGGAAAGGGTAGAGGGAGTAGTGTGAATACACTGGGGTCAAGACTCCTTATTTTATTTTTCTTTGCATATACTCCGTAACCAATTCAATTATTTTCTTAACTGTCTCACTACAATTTTTAAAATAAAGTCTATCCAAAACTTCTTTACCGAAATTTCTAATATGATCACTAATAAGAGCATGAGTAAAGGACTGTGTGGTTGAATCTACGCCAGAATAATCATATATAATAGAATTTCCTTTTTCTAAATTCGGACGCGTAAGTTTTTCTCGAATATGTTGTGCCTTATCTTTATTTTCGGCGAATTTACCTGCGTAATCAAATATTTTTATTGTAGTAGTTTTTTCTTTTGTCATATGAATTTTGGTTTTTTGTAAAGTTGCTTTTTTTGGTTTTTCACTTCACCAGCATAGAATTTATAAATAATATCCATCAGAGATTTAAACTCTTCTGTCTGATTTAGTGATATATCAACTCCTACCACAACTCCTTGCCAGGGGCTAATATTCATAGTTGCATATCTGTCGTTGAAGGGATTTGCTTCAAGTCTTATTTTTTGTTTACCGCGTTGAAGAAGTTTGTACATTTTGTCACCACTTATGATCGTAAAGAAATCAGAATTTATATATGCAATGGATTTTATAAGAAACAATCCAAAACCTGCATTCTGTGCAGTTCCACCTGGTTTTTTGGTGGTACCGGTAATGCCAGGAGTAAGAGCCAATTTAATAGCACTTAAATCATCTTTAACAGGGTATGACTGTCTAATTGATTCCTTTAGTCCTACGCCAGCATCGGCTACTCCGATTGCAATTTTATTACTTTTTTTGAAATATTGAGCGCATACTATCGCACCTTCTGTAGCCCGTGAATGCTCCAAAACATTTCTAATTAGTTCACTAAATATTTGCTGGATCGCATGTGCATGATTGGGTTCCTTGTCAAGGTGAAGTAAGGGGACCAAGTTTTTGATAAAATCATCCAAATCTGTAGAATTTTTAATTTGTGTAATTGGTATTAATCGTCCCGCTGGTTCATGTACTTTGATTTTTTTAATTTTGGGTGTTATTTTCAAAAAATTAAAGAGCCCCATACGTTCAAGATAGTGCCCTGATGAGGCCATTATTTCATCACAGACTATTTTTTTTTGGTCAACTGATTTTCCAAGAGATGCTATCATTGAGATGACAGCTGGATGTACAGATAGCCACTTGGGATTAGTTGTAATTTCAAGTGTATCAACGCCTCGCAGATCTAGTGTAGAAAGAAAATTATTTATATTTCCAAGAAAAGCACTATTTGGAATATGGACTTTCATAAATCTATTGTTCATTCGTTATAGAAACATGTTAGTTGCTAGGGGCAAAAAAAGTGTATTTTAGCTAATAACTTGTGAATGTCTCGCTTGTAGGAAGCATTGTATAGCTGCAATTAGTGTATACCATTATCTCTGCAAAGACAATATTTATTTGTGTGCATAATATATATCAAAAAACTCCCGCGTAAGGAGTTTTTTGTGTGTATAAAATAAGTACTCGTTGATTTAACTATTTCTTTTTTCTATTTTCCGTCCTGTGTCATACAATTACCACTGCTTATCGAGCTCAAGACATCAGATGGAATCTTTTCTTTATCTACGAGGGTACATTCCGGTATGCCATTTCCGAGAAAGAGCGTTCGATAGGTGTTTTGTTCTTTTTTCAAGATGCCAATCTGTCCTCCTGGCCCTTGTCCAAATACCGAGAATTCGAAGAATGAACCATTTTGATGAATTAATTTAGCTGTTTGTCCTTCGCCTTTTAGGTGGAGAGCGTCGATAACAGGGCGTTGTGCGTCTTTGACTTCTTCTAACTGATTGGTACATGCTGTGGTTAGAGAAGGTTCATCGAGAGAAGTGTCATTTGCAATAGTTATAACGCATAGCTCTCCATCTTTTTGCCAAGCTTTAGTTGCCACCATATCATTGATAACAGAATTTTCTTCATTGAGTATAAATTTTCGTTCAGTAAATAGGGTGTTGCTTATATCCAATTCTTTTTTAAAATAATCATTCATCATGACGCTCGGCACTAAACTGGCCTGTGGAATTTGTTTCACTATTTTGAATGAAGTCTGGGCAGGGATATTGTAGGTGTATCCTTCGTTATCCGTCCATAATACGTCGGCGGATGATGATTGTACGAGTGATGTTTTGTCTGATAACTTAAATCGTGCCATGAGTTCCGCGGTAGGAGGAAGTTGTTTCAAAGTATTATCGAGATTTTTTTCTGTAATAACTTGAGACACATTTATTCCGATACTAAGCACGAGGACGGCCGCCAAAACAGGCAATACGAGTGATGAATTAGAGTGTTTTTCCATAGGGTTGGATTAAAATTAATGAGTGTATACTGTTAATAACGTTCAGGTCTATTTTTTATTACAGATAAGGTTTTACGTTTAAGCAAATATGTACTATTATTCTCTTAAAAACAATATTTTTAACACTTGACGCAGAGGCTTGTTCTCGGCTACAATAAGGACACGTTGTCGTCGACGAAGGTGTTTTCGTCTATACATAATCCTTTAATCTTCCAATCTTACAATCTTTTTCCCGCGCAAAAACTAAAAGATTATAAGATTAAAAGATTACGACTTAAAAACCTAATTTCCACCTATATGTCTTCACTCAATCGCCTTCTAAAATTAGCTCAGAAAACAGGAGACACCCTGATTATCCATGATGAAAAGGGGAGAGACATGGTCGTCATGGACGTGAACCGCTATGAAGATTTAGTTGTTCATGATTTTGATGATTACGGCTATAACAGCGAAGACGATGAAATGGATGATATGTTTGATAGCCACGAACACAGATGTTGTCATGATTGTGGTAAGGATATAGATTGGGGAGATGAAGATATGTATGATGAAGATGCCATGAATGAAGAAATAAATCGTGACATTGCAAAATGGAAATGGGAACAGGACAAAATAAATCGAGGCGAAGCAGAAGAACTAACTGAAGAAGAATTGAGACATCATCCATTGCCAGATCCATTTGAAGAAGATGTGACGCATGTAGATGATTGGCACGCGGCAGGGGATGTACTCAAAGAACATCATGGAGAACTTGCTACGCAGGAATCTGCCCCAGCTCAAGAAGAGCAAACATATGTTCCGGTAGGAGAAGAAGCAAACAATAAACAACCAATACCTTTTGCGCAACATGATGTTGCTACCAATACTTCTGATGAAGAAAATTTAGATGATGAGCCGGTGTTTTTTGAAGAGCCGGTATAGACATAGCCAATAGCCAATAGTTTGAAGCCAGTAGATTCTTAAGCTTATTTACTATTGGCTATGAACTATTGGCTATGAACTAAGGTTCATCCACAGTCAATCCCCAACCCCCCCTCTTGACGTACTGTGAAGATTGGTTTATAATGACCCCGCGTCAAATAAAGTCATATTTGCTCAATAGAGCACTTTTTAATTTATCAATAATCTCTATCTGTGTAAAGAGGGGTTCCCCTCCACGCAGTTAACATACCGCTGGATGACAAATCTGTCCCGACCACTCGGAGGCAGTGCGGTATAACTACCATCTCGTATGGCAGAATTTCAGAGAACCAAGACTCACGTAAACGTGGGTACCATTGGTCACGTAGATCACGGCAAAACCACACTTACTGCCGCAATCCTCAAGGTTGCAGCAGCTCATGGGCTCATCGCCCAGGCAAAGAACGTTGACGAAATCGACAACGCTCCAGAAGAAAAAGCTCGTGGTATTACCATCAACACCGCTCATGTCGAATACGAGACAGAGAAGCGCCATTATGCACACGTCGATTGTCCAGGCCATGCTGACTATGTGAAAAACATGATCACTGGTGCTGCACAAATGGATGGCTCTATTTTGGTCGTATCAGCAGCTGACGGCCCTATGCCTCAGACTCGTGAACACATCCTTCTTGCATACAACGTTGGTGTTCCTTATATTGTCGTTTTCTTGAACAAAATAGACCAAGTTTCTGATCCAGAACTTATCGACCTTGTCGAAGAAGAAGTACGCGATCTTTTGAAAAAATACAATTATCCTGGAGATACTACCCCTATCATCCGCGGTTCAGCTATAAAAGCTCTTGAAAACCCAGGTGATGAGACAGCTTCCAAGCCAATTCTTGAATTACTCAAGACGTTGGACGAATATGTTCCTGATCCAGTTCGCGCTTTGGACAAAGAATTCCTTATGCCCGTTGAAGACGTCTTCTCTATTGAAGGACGTGGTACCGTGGTAACCGGCCGTATTGAACGTGGAATTGCCAAAGTTGGGGATGAAATCGAAATCGTTGGTATGCGCCCTGAAACTAGCAAAACAACCGTGACTGGTGTTGAAATGTTCAATAAGACTTTGCAACAAGGTCAAGCGGGAGACAATGCCGGTATTCTTCTTCGCGGTACAAAGAAAGATGATGTTGAACGCGGTATGGTACTTGCCAAAACAGGCAGTATCAAACCTCATACTGAATTTGAAGCAGAAGTATACGCTCTTACCAAAGAAGAAGGTGGACGCCATAAACCATTCTTTACTGGATACAAACCACAGTTTTACATCCGTACTACTGATGTAACCGGAGAAGTTACTTTGAAAGAAGGAACTGAGATGGTCATGCCTGGAGATACTACCAGTATGAAGATCAAATTGATCGTTCCTGTTGCTATTGAAGAGAAAATGCGTTTTGCTATCCGTGAAGGCGGCCGCACCGTTGGTGCAGGTTCCGTAACCAAAATTATTGCTTAATATATTTACACCCCGCCTCTCACGAGAGGCGGGGTGATTTTGTTCATTTTTTTATGACAGACATCACAAACCAGACAACCAAGGATGGGGAGACGAGTGGTCCAAAATTGCGCATCACAATAAAAGCATACGATCACAAAATTATTGACGAAGCCACAAAGACAATTATCGACACTGCAGAGCGCAACAATGTTAAAGTTGTCGGCCCCGTACCATTGCCAACAGGCATAAATAAATACAGTGTCAATCGTGCTACTTTTGTGCACAAAACTGCTCAAGAGCAGTATGAGATGAGAACCCACAAACGTCTGGTGGATATTATCAATCCCACACCAAAAGCAATTGATGCATTCATGAATTTAAACTTGCCAAGTGGTGTTGATGTCTCAATCAAGATGATGTAATTTAGATACGAACTACCCGTCTTCGTCCCGATTTAGTCGGGACTACGCTGGGTAAACTTTATCACGAAATTGTGAGTAATATTGTGGAAATTGGGGAGTGAATGCCTGTACAAATCATGTGGATAGCTGTCACTTGACATAACATTAATTTTCAGCTAAAATATCGGCACTTTCGGTTTTATATAGATTCAATCTACCTAACCCAGATAAGATCCCTTTGTGGAAAACATCTAGAGAGGTAAAAAGATTGTCTTGCGAGGTGGAATTTTCATTATAATTTAGCCAAAATTAAGCCTATCTAAGAGGCTAGAAGTAGAAGCGTTGTTTGAGTATAACCGCGAAGAAAGTTTGTTTCTTTGCGTGGCAAACAGTGATGCTACTTCTAGTTTTTTATATCTATAGTTCACGTAACACACAACACATAACACGTAGCACATGATAATTGTGACGTGTTATATGGTACGTGTTATGTGATACGTGATACGTGACGTATGAAATTCATAATTGGAAAAAAATTATCCATGACCCAAGTCTTCAAAGATGACGGTAATGTGGTTCCGGTGACACGCGTTCAAGCTGGTCCATGTGTCATAACGCAAGTAAAGACTCAGGAAAAAGACGGTGTACAGGCAGTGCAGGTAGGCTTTGGCTCACAAAAAGTTTTTCGTTTGAATAAAGCAGAGCAAGGTCATGTGCAGGGTATTTCAATGAATGGCGATGCATCAACTACGGTGCGTGTATTGCGCCAATTTCGCAATAACAATGATTTGAAACGCGGAGATACATTTACCGTTTCAATATTTACACCAGGGGAAAAAGTACAAGTCATTGGTATTTCAAAAGGCAAGGGTTTCCAGGGTGTGGTAAAACGCCATCATTTTGCCGGTGGTCCTGCAAGTCATGGACACAAAGACAATTTGCGTATGCCTGGTTCTATTGGTTCTACTGGTCCACAGCGCGTGTTGAAAGGCGTACGTATGGGAGGACACATGGGAGACGATCAGATTACGGTAAAAAATTTGGAAATTATTTCTGTTGATGAAAAAAATAATGAATTATTGATAAAAGGCGCTTTGCCGGGAGCTCGCAATAGTATTGTCTATATTATGACAGCAGATGGTTCTATTACCATTGCTAACCCAGCTCCTGTGGTTGAAGAGACTGTCTCTACTGAGGAACCTGTTTCTCCCGAAGTAGTTGAACCTGCGGTAACTGAAGAAACAGTTGTTTCATAAAGATCCTAAATTGTTTTATATGTCAAAGGTACAGGTATACAACACAAAAGGCGAAAAAACACGCATGCTTGAGCTGAAAGATGAAGTATTTTCTGTTAAACAAAAATCAAGTGTTGTTCATCAAGTGTACCGTGCATTACGCGCTAATAAACGAGGACCATGGGCAGACACGAAAGATAAAGGTGAAGTTCGCGGTGGTGGGAAAAAACCATGGAAACAAAAAGGTACCGGCCGTGCACGCCATGGATCTATCCGTTCTCCATTGTGGAAAGGTGGCGGCGTTACATTTGGACCTCTTTCAGAAAGAAATTATCATGTTAAGATCAATACAAAGTTGGGCAAAAAAGCTCTTGCCATGAGTATTTCAGATCGTTTGTCAGACAACCGCGTAAGCATGATTGAAGGATTTGTTGGCGGAGAAAAGACCAAAGAGTATGCACAAGTTTTTGCTCAGTTGCCAGGTACAAAGAGAAAAATTCTTGTGTTGATTACTGCAAAAGAACAAGCGGTGAAACGAGGCATTAAAAATATTCACGGTGTTGACATCGTGGGAGTAGAGAGTGTTAATGCGCAAGATGTGATTGATCATCAATATATTGTGGTCACTCCTGGTTCATGGGAAATTTTAGAAAAACGAGTAGCTTAATTTTACCTGTATGGGATTACTTGATAAATGGACAAAAAAAAGCAAAAAAGAGCAGCTCGAAAGCGTTGGAAAAAGCAAAGCTGATGTTAGCGAACAAACAGAAGAAAAAAAAACAGTAAAAAAATCAGATGTTTCAAAAAAAGAAGAAGTTTTACGCAATACCAAAGCAAGCAACGCATACCGAGTTATCGTACGCCCGCAAATTAGTGAAAAAGCGACTATGAACGAAGCGTTGAACAAATATACATTTGTGGTGAATATACAAGCAACCAAAGAAGATATTAAACGAGCGATTGTATCATTGTATGGCGTAAAGCCTTTGACAATCCGTACCATCAATCGTGAAGGAAAACCTGCACGATTCGGATCTACGCGCGGACGAAGAAGCGACTGGAAAAAAGCGGTTGTGACCTTGCCAAAAGGATCTGTTATCAAGGCACATGAAGGAGTTTAAATGTAGAAAAACATTTTGATTATGTAAATGTAGATAGGTGTAATGCAGTATTTGTAGGTATCAAAGACATTATAAATTCACCTAATTCACCTAATTTCAAATTGACCTAATAAAATTTGAAAATAAAATTGGGAATTAGAAATTTTATTAGATGAATTAGGTGAATTAGACATTAGGTTAATTTAAATGATAGTTGAAATTAATAATATATTGTAAAAATAGTTTAGCGAAAAAAATAGGGATATTATTTAGTAGATTTTCAATATGGCTGTTCGCATATATAAACCAACTACTGCCGCACGACGGAAATCAAGTGTCCAAGATTTTTCTGATATTACAAAAAAAGACCCAACAAAGTCATTGATTTACAAAAAGAAGTCAACCGGTGGACGCAATAACACTGGGCATATCACCGTACGTCATCGAGGTGGCGGAGTTGCACGCTTGTATCGTATTGTTGACTTCAAACAATTTCGTTATGATGCTCCTGCAACGGTGACTGCAATTGAGTATGATCCAAATCGCAATGCGCGCATAGCTCTCATTTCATATCAGGATGGAACACAGTCATATATTTTAGCTCCCGTTGGTGTACAAGTTGGTGGGTCTATTGTATCATCAAAATCAAAAATTGAAGCTAAGCCGGGCATGCGTATGCCGCTCGAATATATCCCTGCTGGTATGTTTGTACACAATCTTGAATTACAGCCAGGCAAAGGTGGACAATTGGTTCGTGGAGCAGGCACATCTGCACAGCTCATGGTTATTGAAGGAAAATTTGCTCAGATCAAACTTCCCTCTGGTGAAATGCGTTTAGTGAATAAAGCATGTTGCGCTACTATTGGACAAATGGGAAATGAAGATTATAAATTGATTCGTTGGGGTAAAGCAGGACGTAGACGACATCTGGGATGGAGACCGACGGTCAAAGGAAAGAACATGAACCCGGTTGACCACCCACATGGTGGTGGAGAAGGACATTCGCCAATCGGTTTGCGCAAAGGTCCTCGTACCAAATGGGGTAAACCAGCCCGTGGTGTGAAGACTCGCAAACAACATCAGTCAGATAAATTTATTGTAAGTCGTAGAAAAAAATAATATACATATATGTCACGAAGTCTTAAAAAAGGTCCTTATATTGATGAAAAAGTGTTGAAAAAGGCCATGAAAGCAAAAAGCACCGGCGACAAAAAACCTATAAAGACATGGGCGCGCGCGTGTACGATTACTCCTGAAATGGTAGGTCTTATATTTGCTATTCATAATGGCAAAAACTTTATTGAAGTTTTTATAGAAGAAAACATGGTAGGACATAGACTTGGTGAATTTTCATTAACACGTAAATTTGTTGGCCATGGCGGCAAGATGGCAAAAGAGCAGGCAAAAGGAAGTACAGCTCCGTCAGCACCAGCACCCAAAGCCGCTTAATTATAATGGTATATGAAGGTAACAACAACGGCACAACTTAACCATTTACGCATGAGCCCCCAAAAAGTACGATTGGTTACCGGGCTTATCAAAGGCATGGATGCACAAAAGGCGATTGCCCAACTTATGTTTTCAAAAAAGCATGCAGCACGTCCTATCAAAAAATTACTTGAATCAGCGATAGCGAATGCAAAACATAATCATGAAATTTCAAAAGAAACATTGACCGTTGAGAATGTTGTCGTGAACCAAGGTCCAGTGCTCCATCGTTGGATGCCACGTGCCCAAGGCCGTGCAACTCCTCTTCGCAAACGAAGTTCGCATGTAATTTTAACTCTCAGCGGAGTCCAGGAAAATAAAAAAGAAATAAAGAAAGAAATCAAAAAAACCGATGAGAAAAAAGAATTAAAGAGAGTCAAAAAAGATAATAAAAAATAATATTAATTTTGAAAATTGTAATTTGAAAATTGGTCCCGATGCGAATGCGGGATCCCGCTGCGGCGGGATAATTAGTAATTTATAGTATGGGTCATAAAGTCCATCCACAAATACAACGTACAGGAGTTTTGTTCCCTTGGTTTTCACGCTGGGTAAACAAACAAAATTATGCGTTGTATGTACAGCAAGATGTGTTGATTCGCGAGTATATCATGAAGCGTTTTGTTGATGCACAAATTGATAGCGTATTTATTGAACGCGGCGCAAAACAAGTCACGATCACTGTTTTTTCTGGCAAACCTGGCGTTATTATTGGACGCGGCGGTCAAGGATTGGATGGCATACGCAAAGATATTGAACGAAAATTTTTACAAATGTCATTGCGCGTAAAATTGCAGATTCAAGAAGTCAGCAATCCCTCACTTTCATCAGAAATTGTTGCCCAGGCTATTGTCAAAGATATTGAAAATCGCATACCATTTAGACGCGTTATGAAACAGACGATTGAACGTGTAATGAAAGCAGGCGCACAAGGTATCAAGATTGGCCTTTCGGGTCGTTTGAATGGTGTTGAAATTGCACGCCGAGAAAAATTGGCTTCTGGAAAAATTCCATTGATTACCTTGCGCAGTAATGTTCAGTATGCATATAGAGTGGCTCGTACCATTTATGGAGCGATTGGGGTCAAGGTATGGATATACCACGGTGAATCATTTGTACGCGTGGACAAATTGGCTACACGGGGGGAAGTTAAAACAAAGAAATAATATACCTGTATGCTGGTTCCTAAGAAAGTATTACATAGAAAATGGCATAAACCGCGTCGTAGAACACGGGGAGTTGCAAGCCGTACAAACGCAGTTTCGTTTGGCAGCTTTGGGCTGAAAGCTTCAACTGCTGGCTGGGTAACCTCACGCCAAATAGAAGCATCTCGTCGCGTGTTGACCCGCTATGTTAAACGTGGTGGAAAGATTTGGATTAGGCTTTTTCCCGACCGTCCAGTTACCAAAAAAGGCAATGAAGTGCCTATGGGTGGCGGAAAAGGATCTCCAGACCATTATGTGTGTACAGTAAAACCAGGCATGGTATTATTTGAAATGGATGGCGTACTCGAAAAAGACGCACATGAAGCACTGTTGAGCGCATGCCATAAATTGCCGATTAAAGGAAATTTTGTAAAAAAGAATTAATATGGATTATTCCGAATTGAAAAATAAAACAGTTAAGGAATTACACGAATTGTTGCAGGAGAAAAGAAATGAGTTATGTGCTCTTACCTTTAAAGTAGGGGAACAACAGCTCAAGAATGTCCGTCAGATACGCTTGGCAAAGAAAGACATTGCAAGGATCTCGACTGAGTTACATAAAAAAATAACAGCCAATTAACTTTTGGTTTATGGAACAAACGAATAATGTACAACACAGACGATTTGAAGGTGAGGTAACAAGCACCAAGGAACACAAGACTATTCATGTGCTTGTTAAGAGTATAAAAAATCATCCAAAATACAAAAAGAATTATGTTGTAGGAAAGAAGTTTGCTGTTCATGACGAAACAGGAAGAGCGAAAGTAGGCAATGTTGTCGTGTTTGAAGAATGCCGTCCCTTAAGTAAAACCAAACGATGGACGTTGGTAAGCATTTTAAAGTAAATCGTTCATATGATTCAGCATAGATCCATTCTCAAAGTAGCAGATAATAGCGGAGCAAAAAAGCTCATGTGTATTCGTGTTTTGGGTGGCTATAAAAAACGATATTCGCATATTGGAGATGTGATCACATGCGCGGTAAAAGAAGCTACGCCACGTGCCGCAATAAAAAAAGGCGATGTGGTACATGCAGTGATTGTGCGACAGCGCAAAGAAATGCGCCGGAAAGATGGCACCTATATCCGTTTTGATGAAAATGCTGCAGTTGTCATTGACCAAAAGACAAAAGAGCCAAAGGGATCGCGTATTTTTGGACCTATTGCGCGCGAAATTCGCGGAGCCGGATTCCAGAAAATTATTTCATTAGCACCAGAAGTTTTGTAATAGTTCATAGCCAATAAAATAAGAACTACTGACTATCAAGTATAAATTATAACCTATTGGCTATTGGCTACGAACTAAGAACTAATATATGAAAATAAAAACAGGCGACAAAATCAAGATACTTTCAGGAAAAGACCGCAACAAAACCGGTAAGGTTGTTCAGGTAATGAAAAACAAATTGGATGGACAGTGGTATGTCGTTATTGAAGGTGCAAATATTTTAAAAAAACACGTGCGTGCAGGCAAACGAGGCGAAAAGGGTCAAATTATTGAATTGCCAACTCCCGTACACGCAAGTAATGTAATGCTTATTGATCCTAAATCGGGCAAGCCAACACGCGTTGGTTTCGTGCAAGAAGGAGAATCAAAGAAGCGTGTCGCGCGTATAAGCAATGAATTTGTTGATTAATATTTATATGCAATCCCCATTATATACATTTTATCAAAAAACAGCTGTCGGAGCGCTCAAACAATCTCGCGGATACAAGAGTGTCATGCAAGTTCCTCGAATTACCAAAGTTGTGCTTAATGTTGGGTATGGACGTCATGCAAAAGAAAATCAATATATAGAAAAAATAGATCGCACGCTCAGACTCATTACCGGACAAAAACCTGTCCGCAACAAAACACGCAAATCAATTTCAAACTTTAAGATTAGAGAAGGCATGGAGATTGGTTCATCGGTCACCTTGCGTGGAAACACCATGTATCACTTTTTGTACAAACTCATCAATCTGACGTTGCCACGTGTTCGCGATTTCCGCGGGCTTAATCCAAAAAGTTTTGATGGCAAAGGAAATTATTCAATGGGTATGAAAGAGAATCTTGCGTTTCCTGAAATTACGAGTGATGCTGCTGACCAAATTCATGGACTTGAAATAGTGATAAATACAACAGCGCGTGACAATGAATCAGGATATGCGCTTCTTGAACAATTAGGTTTTCCATTTAGAAAGAAATAATTAGTTAGTACGTATGGCTACACAAGCACAAAAAGCAAAATCATCACGAAAACCAAAATATAGCACGCGCGAAGTTCGCCGTTGTTGGAAATGCGGCCGCAAGCATGGATACATGCGTAAGTTCAATATGTGCCGTATTTGTTTTAGAGAATTGGCTAGCAGGGGAGAAATTCCAGGTGTAGTCAAATCAAGCTGGTAATAATTTTTTGATAACTATCTATAATAATATTTTAATACTATGATGACGGATCCTATTGCAGACATGCTCACACGTATCAGAAACGCACAGAAATCGCGAAAGGAAACAACAGAAATCCCTTATTCTGGGGTCAAGTTTTCTATCGCTGAAATTCTCAAGCAGGAAGGATATGTCTCTTCTGTTGAAAAGACTGAAGACTTTCCTCGCGTTATTCGTGTCACGCTCAAGTATGACCGCAATCAGGGAGCGATTTCTTCCATTACACGCGAAAGTACCCCCGGACATCGTAAATATTGCAAAGCAAGTGATATGCCCAAAGTTCTTAATGGATATGGTATTGCCGTTGTGTCTACCCCACAGGGTATTATGACCGCAGGTGAAGCAAAAAAACGAGGCGTAGGTGGAGAATTATTGTGCAGCATTTACTAAAAAACAGTTTACGATAAATAATAGTTAACAATCTGATAAAACAGTGAAATCAATATTTAATCAGTGAAATCAATGTTATGTCTAGAGTTGGAAAAAAAATTATACAAATACCTCAAGGCGTTACGGTCAATGTAAACGGTAATGTTGTGCGTGTGCAAGGTCCCAAAGGAACTTTGGAGCGTATTGTACATCCTCGTGTCACTGTTTTGCTAGAAGATTCTACAGTCAAAGTTGATGTGGTTGAAAAAGAAGAAAAGAAAGAGCGCTCACTCTGGGGAACATTTTCTGCACACATTCAAAACATGATTGAGGGCGTTACCAAAGGATTTAGCAAACAAATGGAAATCAATGGTGTTGGATACCGTGTTGCTATGCAAGGTAAAGATCTAAAGCTTGAAGTTGGTTTTTCACATCCAGTAATATTTAAAATTCCTGAAGGCGTTTTAGCCCAAGTTGAAAAAAATATAATTACATTAAGCAGCGCTGACAAAGAATTGCTTGGTGCCACAGCTGCGGAATTGCGCGAAGTAAAGAGACCTGAACCATACAAAGGAAAAGGAATCAAGTATGTCACTGAAACAATTCGCCGCAAAGCAGGAAAGACAGCCAGCAAAGGCGCTTAATATTAGTTAGATAGATTTTTGATATATGAAAAAGCAAGAAACAAAACGGTCCCGTCAATTGCATAGACATGTACGTGTACGAGCGACTATATCAGGAACTGCTATGTGTCCTCGTTTAAGCGTATTTCGCAGTTTGCGCGGTATGTACGTCCAGCTTATTGATGATACTATGGGAAAGACATTGGTAAGTGCACGAGCTATTGAGGTAAAGAAAGGCGATGCTGGGGATCGAGCTGGCAAAATTGCAGTAGCATATGGGCTGGGTAAATTGATAGCAGAAAAAGCAAAGACCGCAGGTATTGTCAAAGTAGTATTTGACCGTGGTGGATATGCGTACCATGGACGTGTAGAAGCAGTTGCCGAGGGTGCGCGCGAAGGCGGGCTACAATTTTAATACTGATTTCATTGATTTAAAAAAATAAGTATGTCACAGGATAAACATAGAGGCAAACACCAAAGACAAGAACGAGAAAAACCTGAATTTGACCAGGCAATTATTGATTTGGCACGTGTTACTCGTGTTACGAAAGGTGGAAAACATTTGAGTTTTCGTGCATGCGTTCTTATTGGGGATCGAAGAGGCAGAGTAGGATATGGTGTTGATAAGGGAGCCGATGTTCAAATCGCCGTTGAAAAAGCAGTAAACCAGGCACGCAAAAATATGATTACGGTTCCGTTTGATGTTACCATTCCACATCGCGTCGAAGCAAAATATAAAGCTGCTGCGGTTATGATAAAACCAGCTCCGCAAGGTTCTGGTATCATCGCAGGCAGTTCGATACGTTCGGTACTTGAAATGGCTGGTGTGCCAAATGCTTCTGCAAAGAAACTTGGAAAATCAGGAAATAAAATTGCAAACATCAAAGCAACTTTTGAAGCTTTGAAACGCTTCAAACCTTCTGCAGTCAACGCAATGTACAACAAACGTAATCAGCATAAAGCACAACAGCAACCAAAACCTGTTGAACAAAATAAACAGGACGTACAAAGTGAAAAAAAAGTTGTTGTAGAAAAGAAAGCACTGGTTGCCAAAAAAACACATGTTGAAAAAGAACCGAAATCTCCTAACCAAGATGCTTCGATTAAAGAGACAAAATAATTTTGATTTAGATTTGAATCTGTCGTATGACACTTAATCCAACTACAATTAAACCAACACGAGGTTCAGCCAAGAAAAATGTAAAACGCGTAGGCCGTGGCAATGCGTCTGGACGCGGTACATTTAGCGGACGCGGATGCAAAGGACAGCGTGCTCGTTCGGGCGGAAAGCGCGGTTTGCAACAGCGTGCGTTCAAAAGCCAGCTTCAAAAAATTCCTAAGGTACGAGGTTTCCGTTCTTTTGCGGTCAAACCAGAAACCATCACGTTGTCTGCGCTTAATCGCGTTGCAGAGGAGGGTGTTGAAGTTACGCCATGGTTTTTGGCTGAGCACGGCGCTATTCGTAGCGGAAGCAATGGTGCAAAAATTGTTGCCACAGGAGAATTGACAAAAAAATTGACAATAAAAAATTGTTTAGCAACAAAACAAGCACTCAGCGCTATTGAAAAAGCAGGTGGTACCTTTGAAATTTAAATCTCAAGATACAAGTTACATAAATCCGAAATCCGAAACTCTAAATTCGAAACAAATTCAAATATAGAATGTATTAAATTAAAAAATTTATTACATACCTAGATTGGACTTTTTAAGCTGTTTAGGATTTCGATATTAGGATTTAGAAATTAAATTTTATGTGGGAAAAATTTTCACGCATATGGCATATAAAAGATCTGCGCAGTCGGATCTTGTTTGTTTTGTTCATGCTTGTTGTGTTTCGCTTCGCCGCTCATATTCCAGTCCCGGGAGTAAATACTGAAAATTTGAAACAGTTTTTGGAAGGAAACCAAGTGCTCGGTCTCATGAATATCTTTTCGGGCGGCACAATGGAAAACTTTTCTGTTGTCATGCTTGGCGTCACACCCTATATTACTGCCTCAATTATTTTCCAACTACTTGCCATGATTGTTCCACGACTTGAAGAATTGACAAAAGAAGGGGAGTCTGGCCAGCAGAAGATCAACATGTATACTCGGTGGTCTACGATTCCTCTTGCATTGCTCCAGGCATATGGCATGATCAAACTTTTGTCCCAGTCACAATATAATATTATGGGCACCTTGGACGCATACAAATATGTGTCTATTATGATTACCATTACTGCGGGTACTGTCCTTCTCATGTGGATTGGAGAACTGATAACAGAAAAAAACGTAGGCAATGGCGTGTCACTGCTCATCTTTGCCGGCATTGTCGCATCTTTGCCAACTGTGGTACAGAATGTTTTCATCAACTACAATCCTTCCCAATTGTTTACCTATTTGCTTTTTGTCGCATTAGCACTTGTCACGATTGTGGGTGTTGTTATCATCACCGAAGGGCAACGAAATATTCCCGTAAGCTATGCCAAGCAGATCAGGGGTTCTCGCACGTTTGGCGGTACGACAAGTCATTTGCCACTCAGAGTAAATATGGCTGGAGTTATCCCGATTATCTTTGCCATTTCTTTGATTTTGTTTCCTCCGATGATTGCACAGTTTTTTGTGAATGGGAGTGGATTTTCCGCACGTGCCGCGTTGTTTGTAGTGAATGTATTCAATAATCAGCTCATCTACGCAATCATGTATTTTGTGCTCGTATTTGGATTTACCTATTTTTATACTGCCGTTATTTTTCATCCACAAAAAATTGCCGAAAATTTACAACGTCAGGGTGGTTTTATTCCTGGCATTCGACCTGGTAAAGAAACAGAAAAATACTTGCAAAAAGTTGTTAGTCGTTTATTGTTGTCAGGCGCGTTATTTCTCGGCTTAATAGCTATTTTACCTTTGATTGTTCAAGCGTTTACGGGAATTCAGTCTCTTGCTATTGGCGGTACGAGTTTGCTTATCGTAGTGAGTGTTGCCATTGAGACAGCAAAACAGATAGAAGCACAGTTGAAGATGCATGAGTACGACCGGGTGTAGTTATAAAGTTATAATGTTGAAAGTTATAAAGTTACGAATTTGAACACTGTCCGAGAGGATAGTGTTTTTGTTTTTACACAGACTTTCTAAAAACAAAAAACCACTATCTTTATGACAGTGGTTTTTACTATCTTTACACCAAGAAATCCCATTTTTTCTGGATGGCGAGCTCTTTTAATTTTTTGTCGGGATTTACTACCGTAGGGTTTTTTGCCAACTCAAGCATAGGCGCGTCTGATATAGAATCTCCGTACACATAACTTTTTTTTAAGTCAATCCCGTGTTTTTTTGCAAGATTTCTTACTTGTATTGCTTTTTCTTCGTGCCAACAGAGGCGTGTGATAGCACCGGTGAATATCCCTTCTTTCTTTTGTACTATGGTACAGCGCATATCACGCGCTTCAAAATAGTTCTTGAAATGTTTTGCTAGAGGTTCAATAACTTCAGACACGAGAAAGATGCTGTGTCCTCGTTCCTGGTGATCTTTGATAACCGGAAGCATGTGGGTTTCTATCTTTTTTTGTATGTGGGTGTCAAAAAAGTCTGTTGCCAATTCTGTGAGGTCTCTTTCTTTCCAATTTTTTGTAAATCCCAAAGCCTTTATCATGAGATTTTTGTGAGATAATAGGCCGCATTTTTCCTGCAAAAGATAGAAAAATATTTTTATTACAGACATCCTGCTGATTTTTTTCTTTTTCATGAGTTCTTTTACAAAATCCTGTTGGGAATACCCTCTATAGAGTGTGTTATCAATATCAATAAATGCACCAATCTGTTCAGGATGAGTGTCAGTGATGTCATTTGGCACATTGCGCGGATCCAGAAGTTCAACAAGCGCAGATCTGATGGTCTCGGAAAATTCTACTGTTGCCCGGCGAAATGGGAGTTTCATTGATATCTGAGGAGGAAGTAGGGGTTTTCCATAGCGTACGTGAATTTGTCCTGGACGGCTTCGGATTTCATCCAATGCAACACGGTCCACATTATTGAGCACGACTGGTATGACAGGCACATGAGCGCTAATAGCCACGCGTGCCGCTCCCGTATGAATATAGTGCAATTTATGCTGTCGCTCATAGTGTCCCTCAGGAAATATCAGGACATTGAGTTTTTGTTTTTGTATACATTCTATCAATTTGCAGATAGCTGTCTTTTTTTCATTGGCCAGATGGCAGTGTTCATAGTCATTGGCATCGCGAAACACATCCACAAATCCTGATTTTTTGAACCAAATATTTAGGGGGAATGGTACGCGTTCAAATGGTTCGGTCAAAGGGACAACTTCGGGTCCGAGAAAACTAAAGCAAATAAAACCGTCCAATAATGATGGATGATTTGAAATAAATACTGCCGGTGTATTATCTTTTATAATTTTTTGCATGTCATCGGGTAGGTGGAGTTTGACGCGCGATAATTTCAAAAATAGCTGTGAATGTTTTCGTGCCGCCAGCCGCCACATAGATATTCGGTCAGCAGGGGCAACAAATTTTTCAGCGACCAACAAAAAAGGGAGTTTTATGCCCGATGCTATGAGAAAACCTAATTTTGAATACACTCCAAACACAGACTGGACTGTGTGCCTACTCCATACGGTCATACGAGCGGTGTTTGTTTTATATGTAGAATACGCCGTATAGTATAGCATCTAATGTGAGAGGAACCAAGTGAGCTATTTACTTTTTTGTCTAAATGTATTAGTTTATTAATATAGAAGGGGTCTGCACGAGACCCTTTGTTCATTCACAAATAACCACCCTCGAGGAGAGGAGGGGAGATGAACGGCGAACGCCGCAGCGTGAACATCGCCCCGAATCTCGCGGTCGTGTTGGCCGCGCTCGAGGCGATTCTCGGGCAGGAGGGGATTGATCTCTTCCTGTCCATGCTTTCAACCCATACGGAAAGTATCTGCAGGCCCTTGGTCGGGCCACTTCAGGAAAAGAACTACCGGCCATTTCGGCGGCCTGACGCCTGGGCGCCACTGAGCACCTGGCTTGAGGTCGAGCACGTCATGGTAGAGATGTTCGGACATCACTACCATCTCCGTGAACTCGGCCAGCATAGTCAGGATGTGGCGTTTGGTCTGAGGGCCCTTGCCAACAGGTTTATTAAAGCCTTTGCCCTCATGCGCTGGATGACGTCACCAGTCATGGGGCTTGATCAAGTGGAGCAAGTCACCAAGCAGTACATCACTAACAAGATACTGCAATGGAAAAAACTCGCCCACGGCAGAGGCCTCATGATCGTCCGGCATCAGTCAAACGTGGACTCGGTGCTGGACGACTGGGGTTCCTGGGGTTCGTGGATCCTCGGGTTTATGGATGCCATTTTGCTTCTTTGGCGTCAAAAGCCCGAGGGCAAGTACCAGCCCTCCCTCTCTGTGGCGGCTGTGAACCCCGTAGCCTTGGCCGAAAAGCTGATCAGGCCGGGGTGCGCGGGTATTGTCAGCGGCCAATTTTGGGTGAGGACAGGTGACAGGCCTGTCCCGTATGGACGCGTTATGTACGCCCAGACTGAC
This sequence comes from Candidatus Magasanikiibacteriota bacterium, assembly GCA_041665025.1. Taxonomy (GTDB): domain Bacteria; phylum Patescibacteriota; class Patescibacteriia; order Magasanikbacterales; family UBA922; genus JBAYJP01. The sequence continues at coordinate 24,145 of JBAYJP010000004.1, forward strand.
AAGAAACTGGGCATTATCATGGATCATACTGATGTGACTCCTGAACCAGATAGCACCCATAGGGTGCCTGTGGTTCAGTTGACAGATGACGTCTGCACGCCGTGCACCAAGTGCCGGCATGCGGACGGGCGTCCTATGCGTCATCCGATCATGCGGGCAGGGGAGCTCTACCAGCACCCCGATTTCCCAGCCGCTGTGGAATACTCCGTGTACCAGATGGCGTACAGGCCGTCATGGACACGGCACCTTCTGCCGTGGACAAGCCGCCGTTTCCAAAAAGAGACAAAGACAGAAATTAAGGCGGTGGTAGATCAGCGGCTTCTGGAAGCCGAGCGGGCCCGCTTGGTGGGTACCATCCCTCCGACCGAGGAAGTGTTTCTCGGGGTCGTGGATCGGACCCTGCCTACGGCGACCCTGCCGACGGCCACCCTGTTTTGGGATGTGGTCGGATTTACGCGCAATTTTGGCGACATGGATGCCGAGTCAATGTTTGCGCTCGCGAACCGACTGCACTCCCTTCTCGCCGAGGTGGTGACGAGCCACGGAGGTTTCATCCCCAAATATCTCGGGGACGGAGCTGTCGCGTGCTTCACCGCCGGGTATCTCGGCGACATCCGACAGGTCAGCGCGTCCGATCTCGTGCAGGGCGCGCTTCAAGCGTCTCAGCTGATGCACGAGGCTGCTAAAAAACTTTCCCAAGACCTCGGGCTAAAGATACGCCTGAGGATTGGTGTCACATACGGACCAGTAGCCCACGGGCTACTGAATGGAAACACATATGACATCCTCGGCCGACCCGTGAACCACGCGGCTCGGCTCGAAGCTGCTGCCCAGACAGGCAGCACATACGTGGACTCGGGTGTTATCCGGGCTCTGCTCAACCCGGACGACCCTAGTTCGGTTGTCATCCCCAAAGAGGTGGGGAGTTTCGTATGCGCCGACTGGTGGAGCCTAGAGTATGAAGGCGTGCAGCGGATCAAGACCGACGAGATCCCTGCATGGCGGCTCCACGGCCGCATCGCAGAGACAACCGGGCTCGAACCCGAGCCCGAGCCAGAAGACGGCGGCCAGGTGGTCTCCCTGGCCGATTATAGGGAGGAAAGGGCATGATGTTCCGAGTCCCTAGGCTCGTCGGTACTCCCGGAGAAGTTGCCCGGGAAGTGCTACACGAACTCGTGGATCAACTCCGGCACCAGGTTCTTCGCAGCCTGGTGCCGGACTGGCTCCTCGACACCCCTGTCGAGGAGCTGCCGGTCACTGTCCTGTCTCGCATCCTCCACATCCTTCTCTTTTGCCTCTGGCCCAAATATCGGGAAGAGGCCTGGAGAGACTAAGGACCTGTCGTTCGCTCCTTCCGAAAACCCCGCTCGCACCCCGCCTTTGTTTTCAAGATACATTGAAAATAGAGTAAGGAGAAACAGTGAGCGGGGTTTTTGTTTTTTGAGAGTCTGTGCAGTTCAATTTTTGCTAAAATAAATGTGGTTTTACATCGTTCGTGCAACCCACCTCCTCTCCTCCTCCCTTAAAAAGGGGAGGAGGACGTCCTAACACGTTCACGTCCTCCCTCCCATTTTTAAGGGAGGGAGTCAGAGGGTGGGTTGCGTTGTAGGAGAAAAATACAGAGGATAGGTTGCACAGACTCTCTAAAAAATAAAAAATCGTTATTTTTTTCAGTGTTGTCAATGTTTTGCATGTATGCTAAGATAAATGTGCTTTAAATTAGCTAAAAATATACTATATGGGATTTTTTTCTTATGTATTTGGTTTTGGGACAGGGAGTAAAACCTTGTCTTCTACAGAACACGCGGTCACTCGAGAAGACATCGAAAGATTAGTTTCTCGATCTAGAATTAATACATTAGAGAGCGATAATCAAGCTCACACCATCCGTGAGGCTGTTGCAAAACGCAGAAATGGAGACGGTAAAATTTCCATACAACAGATAGATGAAGTATTACGAAAATTAGAAAATAGCAAAGATAGACTTGTGAGAATTAGTGAATATGATAGAAGAGGAGTAGTGAAGGTGTTTGAAGAATATTTTCAAAGTAAAATTTGATGAATTATTCTAATTATACTAATTGTCCTAATTGACCTAAAAAATATCAAATTTCTGAAATTTTCAATTGGTAATTATTTAGAATAATTAGGTTAATTAGAACAATTAGAATAATTTAGTCATACATTATATATGAAACGTATTATTATACTCATGGGTGTCCCTGGCAGTGGAAAGGGAACTCAGGCGCGTAAATTAGCTACACGTTATGGTTACGCACACATATCCACTGGCGATTTGTTGCGCGCACTAGACGCAGACCCTCATGGAGATTCAGAAGAAAAGGAATTGTTGGCTGGCATGAAATCAGGAAAACTTGTTTCAAATAATCTTATATTTAAACTTGCATTTCGTGAGATTGAAAAAAATCTGAAAGCCGGTAAAGGCGTTATATTAGATGGTGCTATTCGTAGTGTGGAGCAGGCGCAGGAATATGAGAATTTCTTTGTGAAAAATAATGTACGAGATGAAGTTCTTGTCGTTGAAATTAAATTATCCGATGAATCGAGCTGGAACCGTTTAACTAAACGGAAAGTCTGTCCATCATGCGGATTTATACTTCCATATTCGCCGGAAAATGAATTAAAAAAGGAGTGTCCTGAGTGTGGTGGAGAATTAATTGTGCGCAAGGATGATAATCCAGAAACCATTAAACAGCGCATTGCCGATCAGGGCAATAACGCCATTGGTCCGATTTTACATCATTACCGCACACAGGGTAGACTCATTACGCTTAATGGAGAAAAAAATATAGACGAAGTTGATCAAGACATGACGCAGATTTTGGAAGAAAAAAACTAACTGAGCAAAAAATCTTTTTTTGTGATACACTATAGTGTATGAAGCATGCACTGAAAAAATATTTTATTCCTCACGAAGGAAATAATTATCATCCTCATATTTTGCATACCAAACGCGCCTTTTTTTATGGTGGCGTCTTTTTAGTTATGAAGGTGGTAGTTATCGTGTTTACATTGTTCTTACCTTCGTATGTATTTGTCATGCCTGATGTGTTGCAAGAGCAACAGGATAAAATTTTGGAACTGACAAATGGTATACGCGCGCGTGAAGGATTGCCTGCGCTAAAACCCCAGACAAAATTGACCGCGTCGTCTGAATTGAAAGCTGATGATATGGCACAAAAAAGTTATTTTGAACATGAATCTCCAGATGGAAGACGTCTTGCTGACTGGCTTGATGACGTGGGGTATATCTACAAAGTCGCAGGAGAAAATTTGGCCATGGGCTTTACTGATGCAGAGGATTTGGTAGATGCCTGGGTTGAAAGTCCTACTCATTATGCAAACCTTATTGATAAAGAATATACTGAGTTTGGCATTGGGACTAAGGCAGGCGTTTTTGACAAAACTCCTACGGTGTATGTGGCGCAGCATTTTGGTTTGCCCAGAGAACCTGAAATTGGTCAGCAGGAAATTCCTGCTGTGCTTTCCTCTTCTATTTTTGGAGAAGATAATACCTCGAGTACTACTGCAGACGAGATTTTACATACTATTGAAACGTCAAATTTTGCAGATATTATTTTATCAGCAACAGATACACTTTATACTGGTGCAGGATTTGAAACAACTCAAAAACAAGTATTGCCTCTCGCGGTATATCAAAAAGAAGCATCTCATGTAACATGGAAAGAATTGGAAGTGAACAAAATTCAACTTACCGTACGCGCATATATTGTGGGTGCTTTTGAGACCGCAGTTGTATATGTAAAAGGATACCCAATAGAATTATTTAGGAGTGAACAGCCATATATATATCAAGGACAAACAACAATTTTTGAAACCAAAGACGAATTGTTCAAAGTAGCGCTCATGCCTACGATTTCTATCAAGACCCAGACAGGCGAAATTATTCAAGATACGATTGAGTGGAATTATGTGCCTGTTATAAGTGTGACGCCGCTTGAGAGATATACACATTCAAAATCTATGTTGTCTTCATTTATGAGTATTTTTGACGTCTCACGAAATATTTATCTTGGGTTTATTATATTTTTTAGTATCGCTCTACTATTAAAGATTTTCATTCAAATAAGAAAACAGCATTATCATGTGATTGGACAGACATTACTCCTGATTGGAATGCTTGTTGTATTGTTTAAGGTATAGTATGCCGTTTCGCTATGAAAATTTAGATAATGGTTTATTTCATGTATACAATCGTGGTAACCAAAAAGATATTATATTCCATAGTCCGCAAGATTATGGATTTTTTATTCGTCAGATGAACATATATCACATTAAATACAATATTACTATTTATTATTATTGCCTCATGCCAAATCATTTCCACATAGGGTTATCCATTCTTAGTGGACATGACCTTATTCATTTTATGAAACAAGTACAAATGACATATGCATTATATTTACAACGTTCATATAAATGGGTGGGGCATGTGTTTCAAGGACGCTACAAGACCCGTCGAGTGAAAGATGTACATCAATTTATATATTTATCTTCGTACATTCATCTTAATCCATTTATGGCAGATATTGTTCATGGATTTGTTGATTGGAGATGGTCGAGTTATCTTGATTATATTGGGTTGAGAAATGGGACATTGGTGCAAAAAGATATGCTTATGCAAAATTTTATTTCTCCGAGGCACTACCGTGAATGGGTAGAAACTGTAGGAAAAGAGAAGATGACGGATAAACTGTGCGGGTTGATGATTGAATGATTTTAGATCTGACTCGACTTCCGGTGGTGCGCGAATTTGACTTCGCGATGTCGTTTTGTGGCTTCGGGAATCTTTAAACAACAATCAGACATTTTAAAAAGAACAGACGATTTTTAGTATTAATAAATTCTAAAAAATTCCCGAAACCACAAACGTCTTAAAATCGCCAGAAATAAAAAATCCAGCCTCTCGCTGGTTTTTAGTTTGTTTTTACCATGAACCATTCGGTACACGGTTTTTACACCAAATCCCAATCCGCCGTAGCAGATTTTGAGCTCACATACTGCACAGCAGATTGGGTCTGGTAACCCCATCATAGGGGACCTTATAAAAAGAACAAAACCACTCTATAGAGCAGGAGATACCACGTACCCAGCGCGGCGTCTCCTTTTGGGTGAGACAACAGTATAACACTATATTTTTATTTTGTTTAGCCAAAAATGTTGATAAGTCTACCATTCTTGTCATTCTTGCTTTTTGGTGTTAGAATTTAACCATATGGCGTATATAAAAACACAAGAAGAGATCAACCTTATTATTGAGGGCGGGCATATTTTGGGGGAAATACTTGAAAAACTGGGCGCCATGGTGCGTCCGGGTATTTCTGCGTTTGAAATAGACGGACAGGCAGAAAAGATGATTCGGGAAGCAGGTGGACGCCCGGCGTTCAAAGGCTATCAGGGACGAAAAAGTGACACACCATTTCCGAGCACTATTTGTGCATGCGTAAATGAAGAATTGGTACATGGTATTGCAACAAGAGACAAAATTTTGAAAGATGGGGATATTTTTAGTATCGATATTGGCATGGAATACCCAACAGGAAATTCAAAATTCAAAATTCAAAATTCAAAATTAAAGAGAGGTTATTTTACTGATACGGCTTTGACTGTTGTAGTGGGTAAGGTCCCAGAGAAGACCAAGCAGCTTTTGAATGTTACAAAAAAATCTTTAGAAATTGGCATCAAGCAATGCGTCGTGGGGAACACTGTTGCAGACATTGGCCGTGCCATACAAGATTATGTTGAACCCCAAGGATATGGCATTGTGCGCGATCTTGTTGGACATGGAGTGGGGCACGCAGTACATGAAGAACCGCGTGTGCCAAATTACTATGATCCAAAACTTGAACAATGGGAATTGCGTGCTGGTGTGGTCATAGCTATTGAACCTATGGTGACGATGGGACATTATGGCGTAGAAACAGCAGACGATGGGTGGAGCATTGTCACCGCAGACAAGAAATTATGTGCGCATTTTGAACATACTGTTATTATTACTGAAGGTGGCCCTGTCGTAGTCACACGTAGGCCGAACGAACGTTAGGTAAACTATTTGAAATTGGGTATTGGGTTAAGAAACCAGAAAAATTTTCTGGTATCCTAACCTATCGCCTTAATTCATTTACATTATGAATATACTATCCATTGACTACGGCACAAAAAACATCGGCCTGGCCTGGTGCGATTCAGCTCTTGGTGTTGTTTTGCCGTATGGTAATGTAGATGCAAAAAAATGGAAAATTGAAATAGTGAAATTGATTGAAACTGAAAAAATACACAAGGCTGTTGTTGGTTTGCCTGTTGGGCTTGATGGAAAAGAAAATGAAAATACAAAACGAGTTAGAAATTTTGCTGATGAATTAAGAAAGCTCGCAGATATTCCTATAGAATTTATCGATGAACGATTTAGTTCACATGCGGCAGATAGGATGGGTGAGGGTGGGGCCAGTAGAGATGAAAGGGCGGCGATGATAATATTGCAAACGTATTTAGACAAATTAAAGAAGTGATTTTATCTCAATGTATCTAAACCTATCTCAATATATATAGAGATACATGGAGATAAGTTGAGATAGTAACTGTATGTTATCCATTGTATTAGCCCGCCGTGATTTCCGCGAATACGATCAGATCATCTCAGTGTATACGCGTCAAGAAGGTAAACACGAATTACTTGCGCGGGGAGTAAAAAAAATTACATCAAAAAATTCGGCTCACTTAGAGCCGTTTTCTATCGTAGATATAGAAATTGCACACGGCAAGGAAATTGATCATGTTACCAAAGTCCAGCCAGTTGAATATTTTGCGAATATCAGAAATAATCTTGAAAAAAGTTTGATGGCGGGGTATGTTGTCTCATTGCTGAACACATTGTTGCGTGAAAAAGAAAAAGATGAACATTTGTTTGATATGACTTTCTCGTTGTTTGAGTTTATTAATTTTCAATTTTCAATTTTCAATTTTCAAGTCTTACTTGATAGTTTTGTAGTTAAATTTTTGAAATGTTTAGGATTTTCTATGTTTGAGAGTTCTGGTATTGAAAAGTGGAAAGATATATTACAGATCATGGAAAATGGAGATTTGGAAGAAGTAAACAAACTAGAATACGATGAACATTTGCATAGAAAAATATATGAGTTTCTAGTATATCAAACAGAGCGGAAAGTGCCAGATTGGGCTAAAACTTGCATATTTTAGAGAAAAACGATAAGATAAAGCACGTATCACATAACACATATCACATATCACATATCAAAATTGTTAAGTGTTACGTGATAAGTGTTATGTGATAATAAAATTTTATGCAACAAACATTAATTAAGGATTTACATAACCACGTCGGTGAATCCGTCACGCTCAAGGGGTGGCTCTATAACAAACGATCTTCTGGTAAAATCGCATTTTTGGAAGTACGCGACGGAACAGGGTTTATCCAGGCCGTAGCAGTCAAAGATACGTTGAGTGAACAAATCTGGGCAGATGTTGAAAAAACAACGCAAGAATCTTCCATTATTGTTACTGGTAGTGTTACTAAGCACCCAAAGAAAGAAGGGGTTTACGAATTACAAATTACGAATTACCAATTAGTCCAACAAGCAGAAGATTATCCTATTGCGCTCAAAGATCATGGGCCAGAATTTTTATTGGATAACCGCCACTTGTGGCTACGTAGTAAAAGGCAGTGGGCGATTCAGCGGGTTCGTGACACCGTGATTCAAGCAATTTATGATTTTTATCATGAGAATGGGTTTATAAAAATTGACACGCCGATAATTACACCCAATGCATGTGAAGGTGCGACTACCTTATTTGGTATAGAATATTTTGATGAGGGAGAGGTATTTTTGTCTCAGTCCGGACAGTTGTATTTGGAAGCGGCGATTATGTCTGTGGGGCGCGGATTTGATTTTGGTCCGACATTTCGTGCGGAAAAAAGCAAAACAAAACGGCACCTTACTGAATTTTGGATGATGGATGCCGAAGCAGCGTTTGTGGAGCATGAAGAAAGTATGAACATACAAGAACAAATGATTTGTTATATCGTAAGACGTTGTTTGGAAACATGCCAGCAAGAATTTGAAATTCTTGAGCGCAACCTTGAGCCATTGAAAAAAATACGATCTCCATTTACGCGTCTAACCTACACTGAAGCGATTGAGAAGTTGCATGAACTTGGTTCAGATATTAAATTTGGCGAAGATTTGGGAAATGATGATGAAGGATTATTGACAAAAGATTCAGACGTGCCGGTCTTTATCCACAAATGGCCAAAAACAATAAAGCCATTTTATATGAAAGTAGATCCAGAAAATTCCGAATTGGTTTTGAACGATGATTTGATAGGTATAGAAGGCTCAGGAGAACTGATTGGCGGTTCACAGCGCGAAGATGATTATGAAAAATTGAAGTCTGCGATAGAGCATGAAGGCTTGCAAGGTCCGGAATATCAGTGGTATTTGGATTTGCGTAAATACGGTTCAGTACCACACTCTGGATTTGGTCTAGGTCTTGAACGCACCGTCGGGTGGGTATGCGGAGTTGAGCATATTCGTGAAACAATTCCATTTCCCCGGATGATAAACAGGGTGAGACCATAATAATATGTACGAAATACGAAAATACGAAAGTAAATATGTAATTTTTGTAATTTTGTAATTTTCGTATTTCGTACATAAATTATGCCAAAAAAGAAAAATAAAAAATCACAATCTCACGGTTTACCAGAAGTATTTCTTGAAAGACTAACCCGTATTGTTGGTCTTTCTTATTTTGAACAGATTAAAAGAACCTTTGTTGAGCGTCCGACTACATTTCGCGTGAATACGATAAAAGCAAACCGACAAGAAATCTTGGAAATTCTACAACAGCAGGGGTTTAAAGTACGGCAAGTTCAGTGGTATAAGGACGCTTTTATTTTACTCAATAAGACGAAACGCGAATTGACGGATTTGGATATGTATGACGAGGGGAAGATATATATTCAAAGTTTGGCAAGCATGATCCCACCATTAGTCTTGGATCCACAACCAGGGGATAGGGTGTTAGATTTGACAGCCGCGCCAGGGAGCAAGACTTCACAGATAGCAGCAATGATGCGTAAACAAGGCGAGCTTGTGGCAAATGATAAAAATAAAATACGCTTTTTTAAGTTGAAGCATAATGTTGAAGCGCTGGGTGTGGCGGAATTGGCTCTCCCCCTACAAGGGGGAGCAAGAGGGGGTCTGGATTACAAAAAAACGTCTAGTGATATTATAGACCCCTCCCAACCTCTCCTTGTAGGGGAGGAGTCATGGAAGTTCAATCTTCGCATGGAAGACGGTTATCATCTGTGCAAAGAGTACCCCGAATATTTTGATAAAATAATCCTTGATGCACCATGCAGTGCCGAGACGCGTTTTGTCGAGACAAATATAAAGACATATGGATATTGGAAAGAGAATAAAATAAAGGAAATGGTCTTTGCCCAACGCGGTTTGTTATTTGCCGCATGGAGTGCGCTCAAGCCTGGGGGGACGCTTGTGTATTCTACGTGCACCTTTGCTCCAGAAGAAAACGAATTACAGATAACTAGATTTTTGGAGAAAATTACTAATGTTGAAATATGTAATATCGATGTCATAGATATTAAAAAATTATTTATCGTTAAAGAATGGAAAGGGAGGGACATCGATAAAAACGTACAAAAAAAAGCGCTTCGTATTATGCCATCGAACGAGATTGAAGGGTTTTTTGTGGTTAAATTAAAGAAACTCGTAATTCATAATTAGTAATTAGCAATCTTTTAGCACCTACCTGGTGGCAGGCAGATTATAATCTTTAATCTTTATTTTTCAATTTTAAATACCACCTTATTTTGGGTGGTATTTTGTTTTTGTAAATGCGGGGTGCCAGCATATTTGAATAACCAACAAAAAGTGGATAACATCATAGTTTGTTAAGCGAAAATATGGTATACTTAGACCATCATTTATGGTATACTAAGGTACGAATAAAAAAATACCATGCGACCATATTTTTTGAAGAGCGTTGCTCAGATAAAGGCGCGCTTATCTTCAATACTTCGGGTACAAAGAAACCGCTATTTTGCCGGTATATTTTTTGTATTTTGTATTACCATCGGATTATTGTTTGTATCTCCTTCAAAAGCAGTTGAAGGCGTGAGTTGGCTTGTCGAGGGAGCTTCGTGGATGATACTTGGTATTGCACAAATTTGTATTGCATTGACCGTATTTTTCTTGCGGTTTTTTATCACGCTTGCCAGTTACAACAATTATATTGACACCGCTGTAGTACAGCTTGGCTGGACTATGGTGCGCGATGTTGCCAACATGTTTTTCGTAGTGGCGCTTCTTGTTATCGCTTTTGCTACCATTTTGGGACTCGAACAATATGAATGGAAAAAAGGCTTAGCAAAGCTCATCATGATGGCGCTTTTTATTAATTTTAGCAATCTTATTGCGCAGCTCATTATTGATGTCGCGCATGTATTTACCATTACCTTTCTCAATGCAGTATCAGCTACAGCCGGCGGGAACCTGATAAACATGTTTCAATTGCAGAATATTACGAGCATGGTGTTAAGTTCTGATACATCCCAACTACAGTTTGGCACAACCCCCGAAGGAGCAAGTACTGCAGTATTTATTGGGGTTGTGGTTGCTGCGTTATTTGCGATCATGGCTGCAGTTGCTATGGGTTCGTATGTGGTCGTCATGGCTATACGCGTGGTCGTATTGTGGGCTTTGATTATTTTGTCTCCTTTGGCGTATTTGCTTGCTGCCATGCCAAAAGGAGAAAAATATGCACAGCAATGGTGGAGCGAATTTAGCAAACATGTTCTTGTGGCTCCGGTTATGGTATTTTTTCTGTGGCTTGCATTTGCGACCCTTGGTTCAGGGCAGATTTTACAAGAAATTCAAAATAATGATCCAGCAGTGGTGCGCTTGCAGCAGACAAATGAAGCTGCCTCTATCTCAATTACCAAAGTATCGACGTGGGAGAACATGGCAAATTATTTGATTGCCTTTTTCTTTCTTATGATGGGTATCAAGATGACACAAGAGACAGGGGCCCAAGGAGCTGGGCTTGTGGGCGGAGCAGCAAACTTTGGAAAGAAAGTTGCAACTATTGCGACGGGGTATGCGGCGGGTAGGTGGTTGGCCGGGAAGGCTGGGAAAGGTGCCGTGGCAGGGCTTAAAGGTGCCGCATATTATATGCCGGGTGTTGGTGGAAGGAGAATTGAGACTGCGCTAAAAACAGCTAAAGCAAATATTAAAGCAGGGTGGTATCGTAAAGGTGCAGGTATAACCGGAAAGGGTGTGATGGCACAGTCAGCACAAGCTAAGAAGGCACAGGAACTTGAAGAAATTGAGACAAAATTAAAAGATGAGAGTCTTGATAAGGGTGAGCGAGCTAAACTTGAGGAACGTAAAACTCAATTAACCGAAGGACATGCGCTTAGTGATAAAGAGCGACAAGAAGCTGCAAATGAGGCAGAAAAAAAAGGCATAAAACAAGGTAAATCTGAAAAAGAAATAGCGAGTATGAAACGCGATGCTGTCATGGAAGCAGAATTGGACGCTATGGGTACCAAAGGACTTCACGAAGTGGTTGGACAAGAATCAAGCGGTAAGAAGCATGGGGTTATCGGGTGGCTCGCACGCCGTGATGTTTCTCGTATGAAACATCTGAAAAAATCAGAAGGCCAGGCAGAAACTTTGGAAAAGCTTGCGTTCAAACATATGGGTTCAGAAGCCGGGGGTCTCATATTCAACAAAAAAAGCGCACAAATAAATGCACAAGATCGTTGGGAGCGTGGTTTGCTTAAGGCTGAAGAACGCAGAAGCAAAGCAAAAGACACAGAATTCGAAACAAAAGGAGAAGAAGCAGGTCTACATGAATCAAGGATAAAGTTTATGCCATCAGGCAGTACAGACTGGAAAAATCAGGAGAAGATGACTATGGCAGACCAGATAGCGTCCCATGATAGGGGTGCAGGAGCAGCGCAAAAACGCATTGAATCAGTGCTCAAAACTGCTGATATAAAAATAGATGTGAGTGCGAGTATTGCTGCGAAAGGGTTGGATGTGGAACAAAAGGGCGTGAATGGACTGCTATTATCAGATGAACAGGTAGCAATGGAGGAAAAAAAAGCAAAGGCTGAAGAGGATGAGAGGATAATTGTAAAAGAAGTAAACGATAAATACGAACCACAAAGAGACGGCCTGAAGAAAGAAATGAGAGACGCGGTAGATACTGACCCAGCAGTTGAAGCTGCACAAAAGGCGTTAGATGCATATAGAGAGGAGGGAGGAAAAAGAGACAAATACCTTGAAACTGAGGAGGGAAAGGCAGAACAAAAAGAACGTGAAGATTCGATTGACGCAAAACTAAAAGCAAATAAAGAATTAGCAGAAGCTATTCGTAAAGATCCTAATACAAATTTTTCTGATCCAGCTCTTGAGGCTTTGGGGCAAAAATTGAAAAATGCACAAGAGGCACGGAAAACAGCTTTGGTAGATGGAAATACAAAAGAGGCGACAAAACAAACTGATAACATAAATAAAATAGAAGAAGATATAAAAAAAGCAAAAGAAGATCGTGCAACATTTGAAAAAGAAGAACAGAAAGAGCAGGACAGATTATCTTCTCGAAGAGCCATGAAAACAGACGAAGAAGAGCAGTTGGTAAAAGATGTCTCTACAAAGAGAAAAGCTGTTATGGAAGATGAACAAGGGAAATATAAACTCGCAAAAGCTGAACATGATAAGCTCGGAAAAAGCATGGAGGCAGAGATTGACGATAAAGCCAGAGCACCTCGCGAGGTGATACGTACGGAAAGACAAAAGTTGAGTGACTATTTGAATGGTAGAGACAAGGATAAAGAAAACCCGGACGGAAAGAAGAAAAAATGGGAAGAATCTCCTGAATATGTAGCAAGAAGGAAAGAATGGGCAAGAAAAACTGCAGATATTGAAGCGAAAGCCCGTTCGACAAAAGGTCTCGGAGGTACTATTGCGCAGTATCAGCTCGATACGGTAACCGCGCGTAAAAAAGCTACACAAGCTCAGCTCCAACAGCATGCGCTCGGTCTGAATAGCGTGAGCGAATTGTTTGAGAGAATGGAAATAGAAGAGCAATTCGCGGCCGCAGCTGAAAAAATAAAAGAAGGAATAAAAAACAGTCATTTGACTGAAATATTTAAAAAGGGGACTAAAGAATTAGAAAAAGCTGCTGAAGCAATAGCAAAAGGCGCTGCGTCAGTGAAAGATGCGTACAAAAATATTGGCGCGGGGGCGCAAGCTATAAAAGCAGAAGTCGAATCAGAGTATCTTACAAGTCTGAGCCAGACACAGCGTCAGCGCACAAAAGATGAAGCAGACGACCAGTATTCTTTGCAAAGATTTGGGTTTGGTACACCGTCGACCGCGTTTAAAAATCTTATTAAAAAAAGAATGGATGAGACGTTTACTGGCGTAGAGCGTGAACAGGCGGTTGTTATGGCAATGGGCTCTCTCTCGCATCTGATGTTGGCACAGGAAGGTGGCGAAGAATTAGACTTGGATCATCAGGCGCAGATGATGGCAAATGTCCAATATTTGGTCAAACAAGCATGGTCAGATGATCTATTGGCTCATATTGTCAATAAGGTTAACGACAAGGATAAATTTACTGGAAAAGAAAAGCAAGAAGCCGAAATGTTAGGTAGAGTATTCGTAGATAAATTACACTGGGGAACACGGACAGGTGAAGGCGAGAATCAAAAAGTAGTTATAGACAAAAATATTTCTGACAATCGGCGTACCAATGATTTGCACCGTTTGACCGCTTATGCTGGAGATACAGATTTATTGCAGTCAGAAAATGCCGTTTTGCATCATAAAAAACAGATGGAAGCAGAGCGAGGTGATAAGGTCGGCTATATGGAAGCTGTCAAGGATCTAGCTGAAAAGATTACGGAAGCTCGAAACATTGCTGGGGGTGCAGACGTTGACGTGGAGAAGTTGGGTGAGAGTTTAGGTTTGAAAGGAATAGCAACTGGCGGAGAAGAACTAAAAGCATTTATGAAGCGATTTGCGAGTGAAGCCAGAGGTGCTGCTGATGCGGTAAGTGAATTTGAAAAGGACATTCGTAGTCATTCCGAAGCAAATGAGCTCATGGCTGATTACAAAAATTTGGCACTGCAAGTTGGCCACTTGGATGATGGTGGCCACACGTATTATGATATGGGTGACAAGATAGCACGCGGTCATTTGGCTGACGATGCCATGGAGTTCGTTTTGTCTGATTGGCGTAAATTGAACAGTAGAGAGAGAGCACGTCGTCTCAAATCGCATTCAATTGGTCAAATGGATGAGGATTCAGGGACAATATACAAGGATGAACGCAACATAAAGGCAATACAGGAGACAATGCAAGGTTTAACGCGACTTGTATTTTCAGATATTGATGGACGAACTAAAGATCACACGGCCGGAGGAGAAGCGGGAGAAACTTTTGAAACAAATGATGCAACAGGAGCTGCTATGATCGGAGCACAAAGCGGTACTATGTTTCAAAAAACATTCAAAGACGCGGAAAAAGCCAGAGCAAAACTCAAGATTTTTTTTGAATCACTGACAGATGATGCAGAAAAGCTGCTTTTATCTAATTTTGGAATGACCTCAGCACAAATGAAAGCAAAAGCTGAAACAGATGAAATATTTGCTCGTCGTCTCGCGACATTGACTCAAGTTGCTGATAATTATGCAGTAGATGCGATCGGCAGTTCTGATTTTTTGGCTGCTAGTATTGGAAGCAAGTCGGGTGTTGAATATGATCTAGCCGTCCAAGGTAAATTTAATGTTGATCTAGGAGATCAAGATTTGAGAGTTGAAGTAAAAAATGAAGATAAGTTGCTTGATTGGATATCCATGTTGAGAACAAACAGAACAACAGTTGATTTTGAAAGACAAAGAAAAGCGATTGAGAACAAATTTAAATTAAACAAGAGACCAAAACCAGATTCAAAAAAGGAAGATGACAATGAACCACGATAAAGTAGTTTCTCTAAATTTTTAGTATGTTTAACCAATATATACAACCCCATTCACCTGATAACAGGAAGAAGATAGAGAAATTGCTTTCCCAATTATTTGGTTTGGTATCGTCGTGGTCAGACAAACCCTTGTCTGAAAATACTTTATGGGGCGGATTTAATATGTTGAGTGAAAATTTTGCTTCAGAAGAATTGATGCAAATAGAAGATGAAAAAGATGCTTGTTTTGCCAATAGTCTGTGTGGGTGTATAGATATAGTTGCGTTGGAATCGTTTGTAAAAGAATTGGAGAATATTGAACATGAAATAACACGCGGTTCTGTCCAAAATGAACATACGCAGATATCTGTCGCCCCGCTTTCACCTGAACTTGCGTCATGTATATCAGATGTCTCCATGGGTGATTCGTATGTAGCCAAGTTGAGAAATTACTTTTTCTCACTCATGCCATCGCAACAAAAACCATTTGTAGATCGTATAAATCATGCTCACATGATGTATACAGATGTGAAATTGTGGCTTATTCCCATAGCATCAGCCCTGTTAGCGCTCAATCCGCAAAAGAGGATTTTAAATTATAGTGAATTTGAAACAGCATTGAGCAATCTCGTACAGCATCCAACCGGAGAACGTGATGATTCGCTTATTGCATTATTTAGATATCTTGGTCAGTCTTTTTATGGCAGAGACGCGGAAGTCATGGAATGGGCCAGTGATTTTATGATGAATTTTGTTGTTGACGAAGAGGTATATGCGAGGCCGATTGATTATCTTTTGTTTGTAATAAGCACACATCTTGCATTTTTCAATTTTGCTGATGATCTCCAAGATGTCCAAGATATTTTGGTGCAGAAGAATTTTTTGAGTGCTTTGACTGTTGGCGTGCCTATAGAGAACATGATAAAAAAAGGCTTGGCCCAAGAATCTTTGTTACCGTATTATTTGACTCGCACATCGGGTCTTGCACAAGCTCTCGCACAGAATACCCAGACAGTTTTTTTGGATGCCACTCATAATACATTATCTATACAAGTTTTTCTCAGCGAGTATTCTGCTTTTGGCAAAGACAATTATTTGGATGGTTATACACAGATGCAGTATGTTACTAATACGCTCAAACAATATGGTATTCCAGAAGCTATGAGGACATATCTTCATACCATATTGAGCATGTATATACATCTCAATGAAGGAGATATTGTTGATTACAAAGGATTTTTGAGTGACGAAGGACTGGTAGAACAATATAATTGGAAGTCTGTGCTCGATCATGATATGACAGACGAAGAAATCAAAAAAGCAAAAGAATACTTAGCTATGGTACAGCGTCCGACTCGTGAAAAAATATATGCAGCAGTAGCGATACAGTCAGTCAATTGGAAAGAAGAGCCTTATCTTCATCGTGCATTACAAATCAATTCACTTTTTGAAGAAGCAAATGATATACACTGGTCTCCGCTTATATACTTTGATGAAAGAGAAAACGATTGGAAATTAGACAAGGAATTGCCCGATATGTGGGGTGGCGGAGAAGATAATTCGAAGAAGGAGTAATTTTTGTTTGGTTATGTCAGTGCCAACATTCATGGTAAAAAAACAAGATGGCACCCAAGTCAAAATGACATTGGACGAGTTTAAGGTATACCAACAGACACTAAAGCACTTGAGCACTAAAGCACTTGAGCACAACGACCAACCTCTCAATCAGCCAGCTAAAGAAGTTGCAAAGAGTGATGACGTGCCAAAAGGAAAAATGGCTATAGTTGAAAAAAAGGAAATAAAACAAAAAAAAGAAGAATTGCCCATGGTATTGGGGACAGAAGCAGTGACAACGGTGAGTCCGGTGAAAGATGTATTTGTTGACGAAGCTAAATATGTACGAAATTCGAAAACTGCGAAAAATACGAAAGTAAACGAGAAAAATATTGTTGAAAAAGAGGTTAAAAAGCCTATTTCATTAGCTAAAGATGATTTTGTATCGTTATTAGAAGAAGATGAGGAAGATGTGCCTAAACCGCAAGGACAAGCAGTAACGATGAGTTCGTATGATGATGTGGTGAAAAAAATTATCACTGAAAGCGGAGTGCGTGTGCCCGCAGATCTGAAAGAGAGGCTTTCGTCGCTTATTTTGTCCTATATCAAACAAGTTCGTGATGAATACCAATTTATTGACTATGCAGATCGACCGGCACAAAGGGGAGGTGTGGGTTTGTCAAAAGATGATGCTTCAAAATTATTATCAATGATTAAAAAAACCAATACTCAGCCTGCTAAGCGTAGTTTAGAGATTGTTACGGATTCTATTGTTACTAAACCCGCACAGAAAAGTTTGAATGTTATTACGGATTCCACCTCGGTTAGATCTATTGAACGAAGTCAAAAGATTATTACGGATTCCGCTATTGATAAACCAATTGATATAGTACAGCCACGCAACGTGGTTCATGATATTGTCTCCATACCGCCTGAACAAAAAACAGTGGGACCAGAAGGAGAAATGAGTACGTTTGGATTATCAGATTTTCGTAGATTGGCCCGTGATCCTGCAAAAGCCCGCGACATGCTTTTTTCAAAGATTCAGGGGTGGAAAGCCGAGTCTTTTTTACTCTATATGAAAGCAGCACAGGCCTGGCACAAGAGTCCTCTCTATAGAGAATATCTTGACTTGACGGAGAATTCACTTAAAGAAAATACGCAAATTTCACAATTGTTGATCGAGCAAACAAAGGCTGGGGGGATGACATTTGGAGAATATAAAGAAATTGTTGAGTTGAATAGACAACTTAGTAACTAAAAAATATTAAAAATGTACGAAATTCGGAAACTACGAAATATTCGAAATACATTTTTTTCGTACCTTTCGCAGCTTTCGTATTTCGTACATGAATGTATATGCAACAGTTCGTCATTCCACAATTTATCGATGTCGAAGACAAGATTTTTGGGCCAATCACCACACGTCAGTTTTTGATTTTGCTTGTGGCCGGCATTTGTATATTTTTATCCTACCGTTTTGCTGATCTTGCGTTGTTTATTGTCGTACTTGCCGTCATGGGGGGCTTGGCATTAGTGTTCGCATTTGTTAAAATTAACGGACAGACGTTTCATTATTTTTTGTTAAATATTATTCAGACCTTGCGCAAGCCATCTTTGAGGATTTGGAGAAAATTTTATCATAAAAAAGAATTAGAATTTTTGAGAAAACAAGTAACTGAAGAAAAAATTATTGAAGAAAAGGCAAAGCCCGTGCACAGAGAGAGAATTAGAGATTTGGCTCTGCTTGTTAATACTGGTGGTTTTTATAAGCCAGAAGAATAATTATGTACGAAATACGAAAACTACGAAATATTCGAAATACATTTTTTTCGTACCTTTCGCAGCTTTCGTATTTCGTACATAATATTATGTTATGGACCAAGGAGGTAAACAATATACGCTAAGAAGAAATGATTTGATATATCCAGAATTGAGTTTTAAGATTAGTGGTGTTCTATTTAATGTGTTTAAACAGTTGGGCGGAGGTCATGAAGAAAAATACTACGAGAAAGCAGTGTCTATCGGTTTTACTAAAGGACAGATAAAGTTTAACCGCCAATATTATGTTCCTCTAACGTATGAGGGTGAACATATTGGTAAATATTACTTAGATTTTTTAGTAGAGGGTAAGATAATATTGGAATTAAAAAGAGGAAAATATTTAAATGCACGTCTTATAGATCAGGTAACTAAATATTTGGAAACTTTAAAGTTACAATTGGCAATTATTGCATGTTTTACGAGCAATGGTGTAATAATAAAACGTATTATAAATCATAACATGCTGTAATACACTTTCGAAATTTCGTAGCTTTCGAATTTCGTACATATATATGGATGATAAAGTCAAACAAAAAAAGAGTAATTCCAAGCCGAGCACACAGGCCCATCTTCCTATTGCAGAAATACGGGAAGGTGTGGTGGTCTTGAAAGATGGAACATTGCGCGCGGTTCTCATGACCTCGAGTATTAATTTTGCGTTGAAATCAGAAGATGAACAGAATGCTCTTATTTCTTCGTATGTAGGATTTCTCAATTCTCTCGATTTTCCTGTGCAAATTGTCATCCAGTCGCGCCGATTGCAGATTAAGCCATATTTGGAGAAGCTTTCCACGCTCGAACGAGAGCAGAAAAACGAATTACTGCGTGTGCAAATTGCCGATTATCGTGCATTTATTGAGGAGTTGGTAGACATTGGAAAAATTATGACAAAAAAATATCTCGTAGTAGTCCCATATGATCCTATTTCAAATAGCAAAAAGAGTTTTTGGTCTCGATTTAAAGAGGTAATAAAACCGGCTATTTCGTTGAGGCTTAAAAATGATCGTTTTCAAAAACGAAGGCAAGATTTGGATATGAGAGTCCGGCAAGTCGAAGGCGGCCTTTCATCTATGGGACTCCAAGTGGTCCAACTTGATACACAAGCGCTCATTGAATTGTATTACAGCACCTACAATCCCGATATTTCTTTTGCAGAGACCCTAGGAGATATTGATAAACAACAAGTAGAAACCATTTAATTATGTACGAATTAATTATGTACGAAATACGAAAACTACGAAATATCCGAAATACATTTTTTTCGTACCTTTCGCAGCTTTCGTATTTCGAACATATCTATTATGCCGTTCAAACCCGTTAGTTTTGGAAAAAATCCAAAGTTCGCTCCCATATCTGCTCCAGAAGATGAACAAAAGAAAAAAGTTCAGCAGGAAATGGTGTCGTTGAAAGAAGAGCGTTTGTACCGCGAGGGCACTGTTGCCATTCGCGATCTTATTGCACCTTCTGCGTTTAGAGTTGAGTCAAGCTTTCTTCAGTTGGGTACGACTATGCTTCGGACTATTTTTATCGTGAGTTACCCTCGCTATATTTCTGTCGGATGGAGTGCGCCTATACTCAATTTGAATTTGACCATGGATATTAGTATGTTCTTTTATCCGATTAATTCTGCGATTATTTTGAAACAGCTCAAGAAAAAAGTAGGTGCATTGCAAGCGCAATTATCCGCGGATGCAGAAAAAGGAGCGCCCCGTGATCCAGTACGCGAAACGGCGTTGCAAGATATTGAACAATTGCGCGATGATTTGACTCAAGGCACTGAACATTTTTTTCAATTTGCGTTTTATATCACATTATATTCCACGAATCTTGAAGAATTGGAACGTATTACCGATGATATCCATAATATTTTTGGTTCAAAATTGATTCACAGCAAACATGTGTTGTATCAGGCAGAACAGGGATTTAATTCGACGGTACCGATGAGCGTCGATGAGCTTGTTATTGCGTTTAATATGAATTCATCTCCTATTGCAGCGTCATTTCCTTTTATATCTTCTGAGCTGACTTCCGACGATGGTATCTTGTATGGTGTGAATCGCCACAATAACAGTCTTATTTTGTTTGACCGTTTTTCTTTGCAAAATGCAAATATGGTCGTATTTGCAACCTCTGGTGCAGGAAAATCATATGCGGTTAAGTTGGAAATTTTGCGCAGTCTCATGATGGGAGTGGATATCATTGTCATCGACCCTGAAATGGAGTACGTGCATCTTTGCGAGGCAGTAGGGGGTACGTATATCAGTATTTCTCTTGCTTCGGAAAGTAAAGTCAATCCGTTTGATTTGCCTCGACCTGTTGGGCAACAAGTTTCAACTGAAGATATTATCCGGAGTGCAGTTATTACACTCAAAGGGTTGTTGCGTATTATGTTTGGCACTATTACTGCCCAAGAGGATTCTATTTTGGATAGAGCATTGCTTGAAACATATGCCAAAAAAGATATTACTGCCCAAAGCGATTTGTCTACGGTTGAGCCGCCAATTATGCAAGATTTGCTTGATGTACTTGAAGGTATGGAAGGCGCAGAAACACTTGTGTTAAAGTTGAAAAAATATACGGAAGGAACATTTGCAGGACTTTTCAATTCACCGACCAATGTAAACATGAGCAATCAGCTTGTCATATTTAGTGTGCGTGATTTGGAAGATGAATTGCGTCCCATGGCTATTTATACATTGGTCAATTATATTTGGAATATTGTACGTTCGGAGCGCAAAAAGCGTTTGCTCATGATTGATGAGGCGTGGTGGCTCATGATGCATGAAGATAGCGCAAAATTTATGTACGCGCTTGTGAAACGGTGTCGCAAATATTATTTGGGTGTTACGACGATTACCCAAGATGTGAATGATTTCTTGCGTTCTCAATATGGGCAAGCGATTGTAAACAACTCTGCGTTGCAAATGCTCTTGCGCCAGTCGCCGTCTGCGGTGGACGTGATCCAAAAAACATTCATGCTGACTGAAGGAGAGAAATATTTGCTTTTGGAAAGTCCGGTAGGGCAGGGTATATTTTTTGCAGGCAACAAACATGCGGCCATTCAGATTGTTGCTTCATATACCGAAGACCAATTGGTTACATCAAATCCCCAGCAATTGCTTGAAATCGAGCGTGCTAAAAAAGAATTTGAACAGCAGATGACGGGACGAGACCAAAGTTGAATAAGTAGCTAAGTTGGCTAAGTTACCTAAGTTGCGGATATGGGGACGTATAAAGATTTGGATGTATATAATAGATCATTTAAATGTTCTATTGCGATTTATAAATTAAGTTTAGAATTGCCAAAATATTTGCAGTATGATATTGCAGATGATATACGAAGGGCAGCGCGGTCAATTCCATCCAATATTGCTGAAGGATATGGTAGAGATAAATCTAGTGCTGACAAAATAAATTTTCTTAGAACCTCGCTTGGTTCTAATGATGAGGTATTATTTAATCTTGAGTTTATATTTCAACTAGGTTTAATCAAAAGAGAAAGATATGAAAAAGCAGTCGAGCAGTATACCATTATAGGGGCAGAGCTTTTTAAACTCATTCAGACATTAAAATAATTTTCAACTTAGATAACTCAGGTACTTAGTTAACTTAGCTACTTACGTATATGTTAACCCTTCGTCAACGAATTTTCATTATCTCAGGAATAATCATCGGGGTGATACTCGCGGTTGTTTTATTTATTTTATATGCGCGCGCTCCTAAAGCTCCCGATGCCGATGTCATAGAGGAACAGGCTGACCAAAATCAAGCGAATGTAAATACACAGCAAACGCAAATACCGCGCGTTATTGTACCTGCTCCAACTTCTACAGTTCCACAAACCCCAGAAGAAGTATATATGAAGCAACTTGCCAAAATGTTTGTTGAGCGGTTTTTGAGTTATTCAAATCAATCAGGAGATCAACATCTCGAAGACGTATTGACATTTGTTACGCCAAAGATGAAAGCATGGGTTCTCAATCAGGCTGTGGAACAAAAACAGGTGTATGAAGGAATGACAACTTCTGTATTAAGTACACACGTTTTGGAAAAGACAGGAGACAAGGCAAAAATTGAAATCGGTGCACAACAAATCGTAACCAGAGAAAAAGAAAATGGCGGGATAGAGACGCTCACCGAACAAAAAACAGGCAGTGTTGATTTGGTAAAAGTTGGGGGTGAATGGAAAGTGGATGGGGTGTGGTGGGACGAATAACGTAGTTATAAAGTTGAAAGTTATAAAGTTTGTAAAGTTCAAATCAATTTTTCATAATTCATCATTAATCTTAATGTCTATGGAACAAGCCATGACGGCCACTAAGACAGTGACCAATACCAAGCTGCTTGTAGCAACAGCCGTAATGCTCGTGGCAGGAGGATTGGCATTTGCCGTGGCGCCATTTAGTTATTCTCGAGAAGGTGCAAATTGTATAGACTCAGTCACACTCGAGAAACAGTGTGGCAAAACGGGCTATAACTCCGCGTCGTTCACCTGTAGTGATGGTACTAAAATCGTTCAGTCAGAGAAAAAATGTCTAACTGCGAAGCAATGGGATTCCTACAGTGCACAATTATGCAAATCGCATTGTAAGGCAACAGGAGTAACTAAAAAAAATCTTGACCCAAGCTCAGGCCAAGTGAGAGAACTTTGCAGCGACAACCAAGATAATGATGGCGACCAATTGGTTGATTGTGCTGATAATGAATGTAATAGCGATACAAATTGTGCTGCCGTAAGCAGGACTGGGACGGGAGAGATACCCTCAACTGCAGTTATCTTTGCAGATATTAATTTAGAAAATGCTGTTCGGGAAACAATTAATAAGCCCAATGGGTATGTCCTTAAGTCAGACGTCAATTCTATAGCAGAATTACGACTGAATGGGAAAGGGATTTTGAACCTTCAAGGTTTAGAAGAATTTAGGTCCTTGGTACTCTTAGATTTAAGAGACAACCAGATTAGTGATATTGCTCCGATAACTAGTCTGACAGGATTAATGAATCTTAATATAGATAATAATCGGATCACCAGTCTAGGTCAGTTTCGTCATCTTATAGCTTTGCAAGAATTATCTTTAAGGCAAAACCAGATAACGAGTATGGATATCCAGGGATCAATTTCTGGATTAAAAAGATTATATCTTAGCAACAATCAGATAAATGACATGAGTGGACTTATCACTCCACTATCATTATTTGCGTTTCCTATGTTGGAAGAGATCTATTTGGATAATAATCAGATAAGTTCTCTGAGTGCTTTTAGCGGGGTGCAGACTATCAAAAAATTGAATCTAGCAAATAATCCAATTAGTGATATTTCTCCTTTGGATTCTTCCTTACAGATAACATTTATTGATTTAACTAACAATCCCATACATAGTCTTGAAAGGATGAGATATTGGAATAGCTTACAAAGAGTTTTGGTGGGAGGAACTGCTTTAGATGGTCCTGAAGATTGCACGATGATTGGTAATCTCAGGGCGAGAGGGGTTACGGTAATAGTAGACAGTAGGATAAGTAATACCCTGTGTGAAATTTAAGACTTTAAAAAGCAATTTATTAATTCAATATATATGGAACAAACTATGACTGTCACTAAGAGTATAACCAATACCAAGCTGCTCGTGGCAACAGGCGTAATGCTCGCAGCAGGAGGACTCGCATTTGCGACAGTGCCATTATCATATCAAAATGCACAGGGACAAAAATGCGGGGTAAATAGTTATAGTGTATCTCAAAATTGTGGGGGTTCTTCGTACAGACAAGCTAAAATCACATGTCACGATGGAAGTTCATATAATTTAGGAGGTCCTACATCATGTAAACCAGCAAAGACATGGGAGACGTATGCACAAAAACAATGCTATAATAGATGTGCAGTGCCTGTTTCAGCTCCACAGCTCACCATGGCAAGAGCTAGTGACTATGTTTCTGGAGACATGATTTTGGATAACAGATTTTTAATGGATCGTTTTATTTTGTCGGCTTCGAATCAAGAAGATATCCAGCTCAACCGAATGACATTTGCTATCCTAAGAGCAGGAAGTGGTACTTTTTCTGGTAGAAATTGGAAACTTTCTTTTAATGATGGGGCTCAAGAATTTCAAAGCGAAGCTACGTATTCGTCGTCTCTTTCTGGCAGTGTTACATTTGATACCAATGTTATCATTCCAAAGGGGACGAATGTAAGGGCGACGCTTTATACAGATACGACCGAATCCCAAGGCGATGTCTTTGTTTATACTGCACTTCGTGATCCTGGTGTAGTAGCTCGAGGTGTATCGAGTGCACAAAATGCTCAAATTATGGGGTTGCCTATTGTATGTCCAACACGTTATGGGGAGTTTCCAACTATGACAACGTCAACAGCTTTCCCGGTAGTAGCGTTGCGTCCGTTAGACAGCACTCGTCTTATGAATGGCACAGGAGATTTATTTAAGTTTACTATAACTGCCGCATCAGACGATATTTCTCTTTATGGCGTAACTTTCGATATCCAATCTTACAATGTATCAGTAGATAATTTATATCTGTATGACGTGACAAACAGTAGTTTTGAGATACAGTTAAACAGTACAACAGGTACTGCTGGTTTATGGCAAACAGTGGGCAGTGACTGGGCAACAAATTATCCAAATAAAGAAATAGCCATATCAGGTGGCACTTCACGTACGTTTGTAGTAAGAGGTAATATAAGAGGAGCTACTATAGGTTCTGCAGTCATGGTGAGATTGGCCGGTGATGCCAATTCTATACCTGCAGGTAGCGCTGCACAGATTGACGCGAGTGCTGACGGCGATTTTATCTGGTCTGATAGGAGTAATGCAAGCCATGGTATAACAACAGATGATTGGTTTAATGGTTATGGTGTTTCAGGGCTTCCTGCAACATTCACTAATTATCAGACGTTAGCCTACTAACTAAATTTGAGTAGTCATCAAAAAAGCTCGCTATATTGGCGGGCTTTTTATATTGCCATGTCTAGTATGTTTTATTTATCCTCGCGCAATGGTAAATCCGATTGTTTGTGTCGCGTTATTTTCTTTTAGTACCTTGGCACATTCTTGCATCGTACTTCCAGTAGTAAATACGTCATCAACAATGATTATCGTCTTATTTTTTATCATATCTTTTTGCGTCTCTTCGATTTCAAATGCATTTGCGAGATTTGTCAGTCGACCTCCACGATTTAATTTGGCCTGCTGTTTGGTATGCCGTGATCGTTTTAGTGGTTTCAATAATGGAATATGCATTATATTAGAAATAATTTGTGCGAGGAGTTCAGCTTGGTTAAATCCGCGTTCAGCGTATCGTCGTTTGTGAAGGGGGATGGGTATCAAAAAGTCTGCTTCGAGTTTATAGCGCGAAAGAAAATGTAAAAATATTTTTTCACATGTTCCCAAAATATCTTGCGCATATGAATACTTGAGCGTATGTATGATGTTGCCCTTGAGGGAATGTTCTTGATACGGTGTTATTGCAATATGAAGGTCCAAAGATGATTGAGGTCTGCATGCCTCACAGCATACCCCATCTGGTTGTTTTGCATGGCATACAGGACAACAAAAAACACCCGACAAGTCGAGCGTTTTAAAACATTGTTCGCATACAAATGATCCCTCGACATTGCAACCAAGACAGTACATGGGAAACACGATATCTTTGACTGTCGTTAGATATTTTTGAATCAGTTTGTTTCCCTCCCTAAACATACTTTGTATATCGAAAAATATTAAGATATTACGATATTGAAATTGTTACATTACGTTTTCACGTATCACGTAACACATAGCCCAACATGTAAAGTCTGTGTGTTTCATGAGGTGTTTATGTGGTACTATGACCGCGCGTCCAATCGAGTATCACTTTTTTGACATCATCTGAATCAACAGTGATGACCCCTTTTTTCTGCAATTCATTTTCAAGAGCTTCTCTTTTTTTGAGAAGTTGTTTTTTTTTGCTCTCTGGTGTCTTTTGTAGGCCAGTATCTATGGCTTGAATTTCTTTCCAAATTTGTGCAACTTCCGGATGTGCTTCCACTGCCGCCTGGTAAAGGATAGGGACTATAGATTCATGTACATGAGATACTTTTATCATTGCTGCGGCTTCATCTATCGCGTCTATCGCCTTGTCGGGCAATGTGCGTGTCTTTATGAGCTTATGTGATAATTCAGCAGCTACAATGAGAGCTGTATCAGTAAATTCAACTTTATGATACGTCCTATATTTATCTTTGATGCCTTGTAGTATCTTTAACGTTTCTTTTACATCAGGTTCTTGTATTTCTACTGGTTGGAATCTGCGTTCAAGGCTTGGGTTGGTCAAAATATATTTTGCATACTCGTCTGTCGTCGTGGCGCCGATCATTTGTAATTCTCCTCGAGCCAAAGCAGGCTTGAGGATATCGGCAAAATTGACAGATCCTTCCGTACCATGCGACTGTACGATAGAATGAATTTCGTCGATAAACAAGATAATAGAACGGTTTGCCTTTTCTATTTCTTCAAGAATTTTACGAATTCTTTTTTCAAATTCTCCGCGGTATTTGGTATCAGAGAGAAGCTTGGAAACTTCGAGAGAAATAACACGTTTATTTTTGAGTATGTCTGGGACGTTATTTTCAGCAACTTGTACTGCAAAACCTTCTACAATTGCAGTTTTTCCTACGCCTGGAGATCCCACAAGAATGGCATTATTTTTATTTCGGCGAATGAGGACTTGGGTTAGCTTGCGTATCTCATCGTCACGTCCGATTACCGGATCTATTTTTTTTATTCGGGCGAGTGCAGTGAAATCAATAGAAAAAGAATTAAGCATGGGAGTGGAAGATGGGGCATACGTTTTTGCCCCCGCGTTATTTTTATTTTTATGTATTGCCAAAAAAAGTACAGTAATGATAATAAGAAGACCGAGTAGAGGAACATTATTCCAAAAAAGTGATGACATAGTAAATATTAGTTAATAATTGCATCCAGTATACCACTAAAATAACAAAAAATCACCTGCAGGGTGATTCTTGGCGGAGAGGGAGGGATTCGAACCCTCGAGACCTTGCGGTCTGCAGCTTTAGCAAAGCTGGACGATCGACCACTCTGACACCTCTCCCAAATTGTTTTTTAAATGGCGGAGAGATAGGGATTCGAACCCTAGGTCCACTTTCGCGGACTGCAGTTTAGTAAACTGCTGCTATCGACCACTCAGCCATCTCTCCTCGCAGTTATAAAGTTGAAAGTTTATAAAGTTATAACGTAACAATATTGGACATTATAACTTTTAACTTCGGCGCGGAGAGATAGGGATTCGAACCCTAGGTGGACTTTCATCCACAACGGTTTTCAAGACCGCCGCCTTAAACCGCTCAGCCATCTCTCCGTATTCTCGTATATAAGTAGCCCTCAGTATACCTCAAAATAGGCTGTTCGTCAACAGTACATGGGCATCTCTTTAACTTTTATGCAAATTTGCTATACTTGTTCTCATATGGAAGATAATACACCTAATGGGTTTGCCATGATTTTGGACAACACAGTTTCAGAAGATGAAACTGAGGTTGATGCTCACCCGGTCTTTGGAACCGAAGGCGAAATGTGGGAACTTACCAAAGACGAGGGAAAATTGGCAGTTGACGTGGCGTATAATGATACGTGTGTTTTTGTGACGACTACCATGGCAGGCGCGGTCGCCGACCGGATAGAAGTATTTGTTCACGACGATTTGTTGACGATACGCGGTATGCGTCGTGACCCGCTTGAAGATGAGAAAGATATCATGCACGTGCACAACGAATGTTTTTGGGGGGTGTTTTCTCGTACCATTGTATTACCCACAGAAGTAAAAGGAGATTTGTCACAAGCGACATACAAAAGTGGTATTTTATTTATAAAAATTCCAAAACGAAAGGCTGATGCAAAAATACCTATTCGTATTGTGGAAGAATAACTATGTGCGAACTACGAAATTATACGAAAGTACGAACTACGGAAATTTCGTAATTCGTACTTTCGTAAACTTTTCGCGAAAAGCGACGTGGTCGCCTCGCGACTTTACGTCGTAATTTCGTATATCACATATGGACCTTAAAGGTTTTTTTTCTAATCACATAAAACCAATACTTTTTTCTTGGCGTCGTGTTGGTGTTTCTGTTCTTGTCGTTGCTGGGCTTGTGGGTATTTTTTTATTGGCGGGTTTTGGGTATGTGAAAGCATATGAAGGAAAAGTGCTACCCGGGATTTTTATTGGGGATATATCAATCGGGGGAATGGACAAAGAGGAGCTGGGTAATTTTATCCGCCAGATGAATACTAAACTTTTGGATGAAGGTATTTTTGTTTCATTCCAGTCTGATGGTCAGAAAAAAGAATTCACTATCAACCCAGTCACCGTGGGGGATCAGACTGCCGAAGAATTGATTACATTAGACGTAGATAAAGAAATATCATACCTTTTGCAGTATGGACGCGGAGGTGGTTGGTTTGACACAGTCGTAAATACAGTCTTGACGCGCGTGCGTCAACCTCATCTCACATTACAAACAGTACAAATACAGAAAAATTATATTCTAGATCAGATTCGTGGATCTCTTGAGGGGTACATTGTTGAGCCTGTTGATTCAAATATACGTATAAAGACGCTCGCACCTCTTACGTATGAAGTGACATCGTCTACTCCGGGAAATACGTTTGATTATGAACAGGTATTAAGTACGGTGAAACGCTCATGGTCAGAATTAACTTCTCCACAAGTAGCTATTACTTCATACACAAAAAATCCAACCATTGTTGAATCTGATGTGCAAGGAATGAGTAACCGATTACAAGCGGTTTTTACACCGGGCCGGCTTGATATACTTTTTACTGATCCATACACTACACGTGAATATACGTGGTTTGTTTCTCCAGAAGAAATGGCTTCGTGGATTGAAGTTGAGCGCGTATCTGATGGTTCACTCGTGTTTGGCCTCAACTATGAGCGTACCGTAGCTTTTTTGAAAAAAGATATTAGTGACGTCGTGAATGTGGAAGCTGAAGATGCAAAATTTAACGTGGCTTCAAATGGTAAGGTGGTAGAATTCCAAGGTTCGCGTCCTGGGGTTACGGTTGACCTTGAAAAAACATATGCAGATATCAATCAAGCATTTATTGGGCGTACATTGCATGACGAAGGGGTAGTGAAGGCAATCACGCTCACTACCATGCAGGTCGAACCAAATATAAAGACAGGCGAGGTGAATGACTTGGGAATTTCTGAAGTTCTTGGTTTTGGCCATTCCAAATTTCGTGGCAGTCCAGGGAATCGTATAAAAAATATTCGTCATGCGGCATTTGATAAATTGAATGGACTTTTGATCAAACCTGGTCAAGAATTTTCTTTGATACAAGCTTTGCAACCTTTTACGGTAGAAGATGGATATTTGCCTGAGCTGGTCATAAAAGGGGATAGGATAGTGCCAGAATTGGGTGGGGGTTTGTGCCAAGTGGGTACGACCATGTTTCGTGCTGCTATGAACTCCGGCCTTGTTATCACTGAACGTAGAAATCATTCGTTGGTTGTCCCTTATTACAATGATTTATCCAATGGAAATCCGGGGACAGATGCGACGATTTACGAACCTCATCCGGACTTTCGATTTTTAAATGACACAGGTAAACACATCCTCATAACTTCAGAATTCAATACACAAACATCTGACTTGTATTTTTATTTTTGGGGTACAAACGATGGCAGGAAAGGATATTATTCTGCTCCGCAAGTTTCAAGGTGGATTCCCGCTGGTGAACCTCGTATGATAGAGACTACAGAACTTCCTGTAGGGAAAAAAGAGTGTCAGGAAGTACATATGGGGGCAGAGGCTAGTTTTACCTACACACGTGAACTTGCGTCTGGAGAAAAAATACAAAAAGTCTTTGAAAGCTATTATCGTCCGCTTCCTCAAATTTGTTTGGTAGGCGTAGAAAAAGTGGCTGAGACTACATGTCCAGAAGGACAAGAATGTCCAACAACTGAAATCCCTTCAGACACACCAATTGGCGAACAGGGTTTTGATCCAAATGTTGACTTGTGGGGGAGTAATCCTCCAGCTGAAGCTGGTACGAGTACGGTTAATTAGTTTGTATTTTTTAAGTTGTTTTTTGTAAGATTTAATCCGTATAGATTATTTTTTTCTTCGGCAGCGCAACTCACCCCGTCCCGAATACTCGGGACACCCCTCTCTTACTAAGAGAGGGGTCGGGGGTGAGTTGTGTGGAAGAAAAAATAGACTTGTATTTTTATCGAACAGGAAAATTTCGTAATTGGGACTATTGAACTTGTCGATTATATATTAAAATTGGCTAATTTAAGCCAATTTTTTGTTTTTCCCACAGGTGGTGTCTTGACAATAATGCTTGGGTATGTTATTATATGCTGTTATTTAACAGTAGACGAAAGTAAAAGTGATATAGAGGAATATGTGTTTTGTTGTCCTGTACAACGTAAACACATACTCTCCTGTATCGGTTTGTTAGTTTGTTGAATGTGGTTGTACAGTAATAGTAAAGAACACAATTCAATATACATCTCCCCAAAGAGACGAGGATTCAGAATCGTACATATTTAGAAGAAGTTTTGTGAAATAAATATGTATAATCCTGTATCCACGACAAGCATGGGGGTGTGTTGTAGGGTAGCACAGGCTACGGCTCGTCTTTTCCTCTAACACACCTTCTTGGGTACGGGTAAGGTTCATCCTTACATGCAAATAGCCCTCCGGATAATCTCCGGAGGGTTTTGTTATTGACAAAATAAGATATATGTGATATAGTGATCCGTTTATTATACACGCAATAGCAACATTGTTGTGGTTCGTGTTGTAAACAACGTCCATTACAATTCACCACACTTTTTGTGAATAGAGTATTTGGGATTATTGAAAAATATTTTCAAATACTCTATTCACGTGTCGCCCGAAGTTATCGGGTGAGTGATACTCGAGAAGACAGGAGAGTTCCAATACCGAGCAGAAGGGAACGACGAGCAAGCGTCTCGCCGTGGTTGTGCTGATCGGAGTGAACTTATGGCTCGCGGTCGCGTTGTATACGCCGTCGGCCATGGAGTCGATCCAGATCGAGCAGTGCGACATCACGGCAGGGTTCCTGCCGGGGAAGGAGGTGTACAGCTGCGATCTGTTCGACTACGATGCGAATTTCCTCGAGGCGATTGTGATCGAGGAAGATGAACGTTTCCAATGGCACTGCACCCTAGGCGTCGAGTATATCAGATGTATCGACGCGACGGGCCATGCGGTCTGGCCCGAGAAGAGCACGGCCATGTGCCCGTTCACGGGCAGCATGCCGAGCTGTCCCGAGGCCCTCGGGGGTGCTGCCGAGCCGATGGTGGTCGTGCTGCCGAGCCAGTGACGAGGAGGGGTGTGGTGATTCGGACCCGACCAAGTCGGGGCCGTGGACGCCATCGGTGACGCCGTCGTGAGACGATCGTCACCGGCCCTTCTTTTGTGTATCAATGTTGATATATAGAAGAAGAGAAAATATTTTTATAAAAAAGACTGGCGTTAGACGTCAGTCTTTTGTTTCTATAAACATGTGGTAGGAAAGATTCCTCCCCGCCTTGGGCGGATCGGAATGAACTTATTTACTCAATCATTTTATCCACTATACCATATTCAACCGATTCTTTTGCAGTCAAGAAATAATCTCGATCAGTATCTTTTTCAACTTTTGCTATTTCTTGTCCTGTATGTTTTGACAGGATATGGTTTAATTGGTCTTTGGTTTTCAAGATGCGTTCTGCATGAATTTTTATATCACTTGCTTGGCCTTGCATGCCACCCATGACTTGGTGGATCATGACTTCACTGTTGGGAAGACAAAATCGTTTCCCTTTTTTGCCCGCTGCCAATAGCACTGACGCCATACTGGCTGCAAGCCCGATACACACTGTCGAAACATCGGATTTGATGTATTGCATGGTATCGTACACCGCAAGCCCAGCAGTGACTGAACCACCAGGAGAATTGATGTACAATTTGATATCCTTATCCGGGTCTTGGTTATCCAAAAAGAGTAATTGCGCAATGACAATATTTGCCACATGATCATCTATTTCTGTACCAAGGAAAATAATACGGTCCTTGAGCAGGCGTGAATAAATGTCATAGGCTCGTTCGCCGTACGATGTCTTTTCAATAACTGTTGGAACGAGGATTTGGTTATGGAGTGGGGATAATGTGTCGATAGACATATTTTATTGTTAATAGTAAGATCAGAAGATCGAAAGATCATTTTTTGAGTGAATTAATATACAAATTAAGATCTTTTGTAAGTTGTTTATACAGATTATTTATATGAATAAATTCTTCTTTTGTTAAATAATTTTTGCCGAATGCTACAGACAAGTGACTTCTTGCTTCGGCTATTTCA
The DNA here is from genome assembly GCA_041665025.1 of Candidatus Magasanikiibacteriota bacterium. Classification (GTDB taxonomy): domain Bacteria; phylum Patescibacteriota; class Patescibacteriia; order Magasanikbacterales; family UBA922; genus JBAYJP01. The sequence goes on from JBAYJP010000004.1 coordinate 56,995, forward strand.
CCGCGTGATATATACAGAATTCTTTTTTTGTCTGCATAATAAAATCTTCCATGAGATTCAGCTATATTCGCAATGATACTATTTGCAGATCGTACTGTCTGTGACACGAGAGCATATTTTTCCCATTCAGGATATTTTTCCGTAATGGTATATACATACATAAGAGCATTATAGCCATTTTTCCATATACCAAGCTCATAAAACTCTTTGTACATATATGATCTTTTGATCTTACGATCTTATAATCATATAGTACTTTATTTATGCCATTTTTTCAATTGTAGATAAGACTTCCCGCAAAGCACTATCCATTGTCCCCGACACACTAAATCCCGCCGCCTTCTTGTGTCCACCGCCACCAAACGCATGTGCAATATGTGAAACATCAATATCATCGCGCGTAGTACGCATGCTTATTTTAATAGTATTGTCATTTCTTTCTCTAAATACAAGCGTGGCTCTCCCTTCTGACAAATTATTCATAAGATTGGCAATGCCCTCGAGTTCTGGTTCGGTAATATGATATATATTCATGTCTTCTTGCGTTACATAGGTATACACCATATCTGTCTTTTCATCATGCATAAGCCGGTTTAATATAATGCCCCAGATCTTGAGCGTTTCAAATCTTTTATCATGTAGTAAATTTTTTCTGATAAGCGAGATATGAGCTCCTTTTTTTACGAGGCTGCTTGCAATAGACAGTGCTTTGCGCGAAGTCCCTGAATTGGAAAAGTTTGTCGTATCAGTAAATAATCCGGTGAGAAGCGCAGTTGCTATGTCAGGAGTAATTCTAATTCCATTTTGCACCATGTAATAGTATATGACTTCTGTGGTTGAGGAAGCTTGTTCAATAATAAGCTTGTAATCCCCATAACCAGCATTGGTGCGATGATGATCTATGTTTATAAGAGGATATATTTTTTCTTTTGGCAGGAATGGCTCGATTCCTGCGTACTTCAGATCTCCCGAATCACATACAATTATCGCACCCCAGTTTTGTTTGAATAATTCTGTGTCTTGCGATGTTTCTAAAATATAGGGTATATAGTGGAATTGTGCAGGAATAGGGGAGACGCAAAATAATTGGAATTTTTTACCGAGTGATTGGAGCATGCCAGCCATGGCAGAAAGAGAACCAACCGCGTCACCGTCTGGATTTTGATGTGCCACAACCAAAAAGTTGTCATGTTCAGTGATGATATTGTGAATGAGTTTTGTTGTTCTTTCCAACATATGCGGTAAACAACTTGTATTAGTCCAGGTAGAACACAGATTTAACAGATGAAACAGATTTTAACAGATCCGTTTGTATCAGTTTGATCCGTTAAATCCGTGTTCTATTAAGTAGTCTTAGTAAGACCCATATCTCTTACGAGAGCTAGACAGTATATAAGAGTTTTATATTGTTGTCAAGCTCTCATAGAGGGTGTATACTATCTCTGTTTTTATTTGAATTTTGACATTTGAGTTTTGAGTTTGTCATAAATATGTACGTTAAACGTATAGAAATAAATGGCTTCAAATCGTTTGCATCACATGCAGTGCTTGAGTTTGTTGCACCCCATATTGGCAGGCATAGTATTACGGCAATTGTAGGTCCAAATGGGGCCGGAAAGAGCAATATTGTGGATGCGATTCGCTGGGTATTGGGCGAACAAAGTATGAAAAATCTTCGCGGTAAAAAAAGCGAAGATATTATTTTTGCTGGTTCTGTGGGCAAAGGCAGAATGAGTTTGGCAAGCGTTACCATGGTCCTCGATAATGTGGATCACCGCGCGCCTATTGAATACGAAGAATTGATAATTTCTCGCCGGTTCTATCGCACGGGTGAGAGTGAATATATACTCAATGAAAATCCTGTTCGCTTATTGGATTTGCAAATTTTATTAGCCCAAGCCCAATTTGGGCAAGGATCGTATTCACTCATTGGACAAGGAACGATTGACCGACTGTTACTTCAAACTCCTGCAGAACGAAAAGGATTTTTTGACGAAGCGGTAGGTATAAAAGAATTTCAAATCAAACGGCATCATGCCATGCTCAAACTAACGCATACCAAAGAAAATGTTACTAAAGCACAAGCTCTATTACAAGAAATTGAACCGCGCCTCAAATCGCTTAAGCGCCAAGTGAACAAACTTGAAAAAAGACAAGAAGTAGAAATTTCTCTGCGCGATTGGCAGGAACAATATTATTATACGCAACATAAGAAACTGGCTTCGACAATCGCAGATATTCAATCGCAGTACGACGAATTGAATAGCGTATACACCGAATTATCAAAACAATTGTCATCTATCCAGCATGAACTTGCACGTTTGGCACAAGAAAAATCCCGCGGAGAAATGTTTGTGGAGTTACAGCGTGAGTATCAAGAACTTGTGCAAAAGAAAAATGATTTTGAGCGTGAATATGCACAGCTTTCGGGAAAACTCCAAACTGAATATACAAAAGCGGGACAGCAAAATATTAGTTGGCTTGAACAAAAAGTTGATGAATTAAGCATACAAGAAAAAGATTTAAAACAAGAACTTCAGCGCATGCGCAACGAGCGCGCTGGATTTCAAAGCAACATCCTCACTATTCAGCAGACACTCGATGAAATTCAGCAAAAACGCGTGTTACTCCATAATGAACGGCTGCGTTTGGAACAGCAAGCTCGCGATATTGAACAAGGCAAGGATTTGTCGCAAATAGAAGGTCTGCGCGCAGTGAGCGCTATACTTCGCGAGCGAGATATTGTAGCGCAGGGTGCTATTCATGGCATGGTGGCGGAACTTGCAACAGTCGATGATACATATCGTTTGGCTCTAGAAGTCGCGGCACAAAGTCATCTTACCTCGATTGTCGTAGAAAATGATCGCGTGGCTCAAACATGTATTGAATATTTGAAGAAAAAAGAATTGGGCGTGGGAACCTTTTTACCACTCAATACGATCAAAGGACGTCTTATTCCCAATGATGTCAGAGACCTGGAGCATCACGACGGCGTGTGTGGACTTGCGACTAATTTGGTAAATTATAATGCAAAATTTGAAAATATTTTTTCATACGTGTTTGGTTCCACACTTGTCATTGATTCGATTGAGACTGCGCGTATGATTGGTATTGGGCGTGTGCGTATGGTAACGCTCGAAGGTGATGTGTTTGAAGTCAGCGGTTCTATGAAAGGCGGGTATCGTCGCAAAATGCGTGGTGCAGTATCATTTGGACATGGTGGACGCGATGCCCAACATAATTCTCTTGAGCATATACGTGAACGCGTGCAAAAAATAGAACAAGAAATGATGCAGTTTGAACGGGATTATGAGAACAAACGCGAACAGCTGATACAAGCCAAGACATCGGATAGTATTGCGGAAGAAAAATTATCACTTCTCGAGACACGCATGCGCGAGATAACGCAAGAATTGTCTGGTTTGCAGCAAGAGCTTTCCTTGTTTACCTTGAATCCAGAAGAATACAAAACTCTGAAACATTCATTATCAACAGATCGTGATACCATTCGTGTGAATATTGACGAACTTGAAAAAAAGATTACTGGTATTAATCAAAAGATGAATCGTCTGAATGCCGAGGAAGACGAAAAAAGAGCACGCATCTTTTCTTTGCAAGATGAAATGCAACACAAACAGCAAGAAGTAAATACGCATGGAGACAGGCGCCATTCATTGCAATTGGAAATTGCTAAATTGCAAACACATCAGGAAGATTTGGAACAAGAAATATTCAATGAACTAAAAATGGGCGTTGTTGCTTTGTATGACAAAAAAGTTAAGATACTAGACGAACAAGAAACAGAACGCGCAAAAGTGGAAATTGAAAAATTAAAATATACCTTGAGTCTTATTGGAGGCATTGACGTGGAAGTCGTGGGTGAATTTGAAGAAACCAAACAGCGCTATGAAACATTATCAAGTGAACTTGAAGATTTAAGTAAAGCATCAGAAGATTTGGAAGAAATGATCGTTGAACTTGATGAACTGATGAAAAAGAAACATGCCCAGGCTTTTAAGAAAATTAAAAAAGAATTTTCACGCTATTTTTCATTATTATTTGAAGGCGGTGAAGCAGAACTTGCGGAACTCTATGGCGAAGAAAAGAAAGAAGACGATGAAACCGCACTTACGGCAGATTCACAGCCTGTGCTTGGTAGTGAAGAAGCAGGGGAGACTGAAACTTTGCACGTAGGTAAAAAGAAGCAGCAAATATTGCAGGGCGTTGAAGTGTTTGCATGTCCTCCAGGAAAGAAGATCAAAAATATTGCTGCACTTTCTGGTGGTGAACGCACACTCACATCGATCGCCCTACTTTGTGCCATTCTCAAAACCAATCCATCACCATTTGTCATTTTGGATGAGGTCGAAGCTGCACTCGATGAAGCAAACACTCTGCGCTTTACCAAAATTCTTCACGAACTTGCAGAACAGTCACAGTTTATTGTCATCACGCATAACCGCGTTACTATGCACGCGGCAGACACACTCTATGGCGTGACCATGGGGAACGATGGGATGAGTAAGTTGGTGAGTGTGAAGCTTGATACGGTGAATGCAAAATGATGAATTGTGAGACCAAATAAAAAAACCACTAGTGAGAATTGGTGGTTTTTAAGTTAATGAGATTGCGAGTCATTGTTATCGGATGAAGTAGTAATAAATCGGTCTCTCATCAATTCTATAAATTTTGTAAATTATTATTTAAGTTTTTTTAATCCTCTTGTTAATAAATCGACAGGTAATTCAGTATTTGGTGCTGATCTGTAGGATACTGGTTTGTGAGATTCTCTAGGTAGAATGGGTTTTTTTTCACCTATCTCTTCTCTTAGGGCATCAAGCGTAACCCCGACAAATATACATATTTCCTCTCGTGTTTTAATGTCTTTAATTCCTCGTTCATTCAATAAATGAAAGACACGTGAGCGATCACCATGAGGACCAATAGCGTTAGCGATTTCTTTAGAGATATCTCTAATATTAATTTTTTCTTTTGACATATAATAATTGAATTAAATAAGAGACCTTAGACTAATACACAATGATTATTATACCTTTGGTTTATACACCCTAATTTTATTATATCAAATATGCATTTTTTGCCAACTGTTTAGTATTATTAATAGTTTTTGGTATTTAGTATCTTTTTTTCTCTCGTTCAAGCCAAGAACTTGACATGATTAGGGTCCTGTGGTATCCTTTGGAGCGTATAAACCGTCGCCCGTCCTTCTTAAAAAGCGGGCAAACATCGCTCTCACGATATCGGTTTTAATAAATAATAAGAATAATTATGTTAATGATTCGATTACAGCGGGTAGGCAAGAAGAAACAACCAAGCTATCGTTTTATTGTTTCTGACAAATTGCACGATACCCAATCAAAGAACGTAGAAGTCTTGGGGATTTACAATCCAATGGTCAAACCAAAGGTTATTGAACTCAAGAAAGAACGAGTTGAATATTGGCTCAAGGTTGGTGCACAAATGTCGAGCACGGTTAATAATTTGTTTATTACGCAAGGCATTATCAAAGACGGAAAAAAGAAAAAATCAGTTTTTTTGAGCACACGTAGAAAAGTAAAAATTGCGGCAAAGAAGGAAAAACCAGCTGAAGCGCCAGCGGCTTAAATTTAGATACGAACTACGAAAGCATACGAAATTACGAACTACGGATAGAATAGGACGACCTTTACAAATAGTTTGATAGAGAGAAAAGAAATGCTTGACGCAGTAACAAGATTTTGATACTATAATTTCATTGGATTGGTACTGTAGTCGAACATACCATTCAAGATATTTATTCAACTGTAACTTTAAGAAACGATATGGCATCATATCAAGATCAAGAATTCCTTGAAGTAATTATCAAGGCAATCGTGAATAACCCAGACAAGGTAAAGAGCACTCGCACCGTTGATGAACGTGGCGTACTTATCACCTTGGATGTAGAGCCAACAGACATTGGATATGTTATCGGCCGCCGTGGCAACACTGTCCGCGCTATCCGAACCTTACTCAAGGTTGTCGGCGCAAAGAACAATGCACTCGTAAATTTGAAAATCAATGAACCAGAAGGTGGACGTCGCAGTACTCGTCCAATGGGTACTATGGGCAATGACGAAGTCGACACAAGCGCAATTGATAATCTTAGCATCTAAGATACATCATATTCAAAACCTCCCGTGGAAACATGGGAGGTTTTATTTTTTTAGCATTGATGACACTTAAATAAAAAACCTCTATATGGAAATAGAAGTTTTTGTGGGCGTGCCTGGAATCGAACCGGGGACCTCGTCATTATCAGTGACGCGCTCTAACCAACTGAGCTACACGCCCTTTTTATGGGCTTTATAATACTAAATATATATAAAAAGATCAAGTTCTCGTGGACCCAAGTGGAGTTGAACCACTGACCTTCGCAATGTCAATGCGACGCTCTAACCAACTGAGCTATGAGTCCTTCTGGTGTGTGTGAAAGACTAGCATATTATACTTAAAAAAAAATAAAAGTCAACAGTATTGATTTTATTCAAAAAGTAAGATATACTGCCTATATTCTCATGATTATATTTATGATCATTTTTTATGGTAAAACAAGACTCTTCAGAGATCGAAAAAATTCAAAATGAAGAAGGGGTAGAGCAAATCAATAACCTTGATGAAATTCATGAAAAAGGCTTTCTCAATAAGGCCGGTTTGTTTTTTTTGGAAGTAATCAAAATTGTCGTACTCGCAGGCATTACTATTGGCTTAGTCAGGTATTTTCTCTTTAAGCCTTTTTATGTAAAAGGCCAGTCCATGGAGCCGACATTTTATGAACGAGATTATCTTATTATCGATGAAATTACCTATAGATTTCGTTTGCCAGAACGGGGTGAAGTAGTTGTTCTAGATTCACCAGTCAATAGTGACCATTATTTAAAAAGAATTGTCGGAGTTCCTGGTGATCGTGTAAAAGTAGAGGAAGGAAAAGTTATTATATATAATGACACATACCCTCGCGGTTGGGTACTTGAGGAAGAATATGTGACAGAAAATACTCCGGGGTCTTTGAGTATCACGCTTGGAGATAATCAATATTTTGTTTTGGGGGATAATCGTGATGCAAGTTATGATTCCCGTCGTTTTGGTGCTATCAACCGTAGTGAGATTATCGGACGCGTATGGCTACGCGGATGGCCATTTAGCCGTGTGTCTACGTTTACCGTGCCAGAATATACACAGAGTTAAAAGTTGTAAAGTTTTGTATATAACTTACAACATTATAACTTTATAACTTGGAACATTATAACTTTACGACTTTAATTATTTTTAGTATGCCAAAGAAAATTGCAAAAAAAAATAGTGTCCGTCCAGTGAAGTCTGCTATGAAGCGAGAACATACCAAGAAAAAAGACCATGAACAATCACCAAAGGCTGATAAGCAGAAAAAAGAAGAGCACGTACACAAAGGTGAAAGGGGATATGCGCCTTTGCGTGGTATGAAAGATATCCTGCCAAAAGATGGAAATGATTGGCTTGACATATGTCACGTGTCAGAAAAAGTAGCCTCTGCGTATGGTTTTTCGTATATGGAAACGCCTATTGTGGAACAGGCTTCTTTGTTTATACGTTCTATTGGAAAGGGAACAGATGTGGTGGATAAGGAAATGTATATATTTGATGATAAAGACGGAGGGAAAATTTGTTTGCGTCCCGAGATGACCGCGTCTATTGTTCGCGCGTATATTAATCACGGCATGCAAACATTTCCTCAACCAGTAAAAGTTTGGTACATGGGCCCTATGTTTCGGCATGATCGTCCACAAGCAGGGAGATATCGTGAATTTCACCAGTTTGGTTGTGAAACTATTGGAGAGCACAGTCCGGTTGTAGATGCCGAACTTATTTCTGTTGCATACAATACGTTACGTGATTTGGGTTTGGAAACTTCTGTGCATATAAATAGCATTGGAACGCTCGAAGATCGATCCCGCTATATTGTTGAGTTGGTAGGGTATTTGAGAACCAAGCGAAGTTATTTGAGCGAAGATTCAAAATATAGATTAACAAAAAATCCTTTGCGTATTTTAGATTCAAAAGACGAGCATGACCGCGCAGTATTGGAAGAGGCTCCTCAAATTATTGATTGGCTCTCTGATGATTCAAAAAAGTTTTTTACGAGTGTGCTTGAGTATCTTGATGAAGCAGAAATTCCGTATGTCTTGACCCCGACATTAGTACGAGGACTTGATTATTACACCGATACGGTGTTTGAATTTTATACCGAGGGGACTGAAGATGGGTCTCAAAGTGCACTGGGTGGTGGAGGAAGATACAATGGACTTTCTGAACTGCTGGGTGGGCAGGCAACTCCGGGTTCAGGATTCTCTTTGGGTATGGAACGTATTGCTCATGCGGTGCGCGCTATGAGAAATGGAAATAACACAATACCAGACGGAGAAGCACCTATTGAACAAAAAAAGAAAAGCGGGATTTTCTTTGCCCATTTAGGGGAGCAAGCCCGAAAACGCACATTATACCTCATTGAAGAATTGCGTCGTAATAACTTGACCGTACATCATAATCTGGCAAAGACTTCGCTCAAGACTCAGTTGGAATTGGCCAATAAATTTGGGGTGGAACATACGCTTATCTTGGGACAGAAAGAAGTACAAGATGGCACGGTGCTTATGCGCAATATGGATTCAGGCATCCAAGAAATTATTGACCAGAAGAAAATTGCCCAACATGTGCGAAAAATGCTTGGTTTATAATTTGACTTTTTAGTTTTTTTGTTATATCATTATAACACTTATTTACCACGTAAATAAAGGCACTACGTAGAATTTTTAAATAGGTTGTGCCCTCTAAAAAAAGTAGGCAGAGGCACCCGTTCTACGTGGTTAATTAACACCTGAGGAGGTGAAACGTATTGTGTCGTCAGAAATAAAACGCAAAAAGAATGAATCATTCGAGGCGTTTATGCGTCGTGTAAAGCAACAGTGGCAGAGATCTGGCACCGTGTTGCAGGCACGCAAGGTTCAGTATTTCGAACCTCATAAAAGTAAGAATGTAAAACGAAAACAAACTGTAACGCGCGTCAGGCTCACGAGTAAGATGAATTATCTGCGCAAAATTGGCAAGCTGCCAAGCGAGGATAAAAAATAATTTTTTCAAGGTATGTCATTATATGACACGCTGTTACAATCTCAGCAAGAGGCACGAAAAAATCATGAGCAAGAGCGGCTTTCAATATTGCAAGTCGCTCTTGCTGCAATTAAAAATGAAAAGATAAACAAACAAAAAGATTTATCCGATGCAGATGTTGTGTCTGTTATTGGTAAACAGATAAAACAACTCCGTGATGCGCTTGTCGATTTTGAAAAAGCGCAACGCAGTGATCTCGTCGACAAAACAAAAAAGGAAATCGAATTATTGTCAGTGTACGTTCCGCGTCAATTGTCCGAAGATGAGATACGCCCTATTGCCAAAGAAGTTATTTCTGCATTGCCACCCGGAAGCACTCCTAATTTTGGTAGTGTGATGGGTATGGTGATGCAAAAAGTTAAGGGTCAGGCAGACGGCGCGACCGTACAAAAAATTGTTAAAGAGTTACTCGTATAATATGTACGAAATTCGAAAGCTACGAAACATACGAAATTTCGGACCTTTCGCAACTTTCGAATTTCGTACATAATTTAATTCAGAGTCTAAGGTTTTTCCCATGCTCCCTTGGATTCGTTCATCTATACATATATATAAGAAGGCTGTCTTGTCAGTCTGTTTTTTCGTACTAATTTTTGTTGGAATTGGTTTTAATTTCACATCTCATGTTGCGTATGCACAAGAAGATACGCTTGGTATTGATGTAGTAGAAGACCAAGATCAGGGTAATATTGCGTTGGGGAATGCCGATATTAGAATAGTTGTGGTAAAGATTATTCGCGTAGCTTTGGGGTTGCTTGGTATTGTGACCGTGGGTCTTATTGTGTATGCCGGATTTGTTATCATGCTGTCTGGGGGCAATGAAGAGCGCATCGCCTATGGTAAAAAGATAATGATCAATGCAGTTATTGGGTTGGTTATTATTTTTTCAGCATTTGCGATTGTTCAGTTTGTTCTCAATGCATTGGGGGGGCGTACTCAGCAAGGTCCGCCCGGAGGCAGGCGTCCGCCAGGATTGCAGACGTTTTCAGGGAGTGGGGCACTGGGCAGGGTGGTGAAAGATCATTATCCATTTCGCGATCAAAATGGGGTTGCGCGCAATACAAGTATTGTTGTTACCTTTGCATTGCCGGTAGATACATCTTCTTTTATTGAAAACAGCAATAACACCTGTTGGAGCGGGATCAATACCTCGGTGCCATGTGATGCCACTAATAATAGGCCTTATTTTGGAGATTGTTTTGACGCAAATAATGATGGAATGACAAGCTGGCAGACAGAGTGCGACCGTTTGAACACGTCGACAATTAAAATAGACACTCATGACAAAGTCGACGAGCGTACAGATAGACAATCAGATAGCGCGGGCATTGGAGCTGCCGCCCTTGCCTCGTATGATGTGGAGGGGAATGCCTATACCTTTGTATTTAAGCCATATGAATATTTGGGAAGTGCTGAGAGAGAAGTTGCATACACAGTTGATTTGGGCGAAGAAATAAAAAAGCAAGGCAAAGACGAGAGCATATTTTCGAGTTTATTTAATAAATTTTATACATGGGATTTTTCAACTGACACACGCATAGACCTCGATCCTCCTCATGTAATAGATGTGTACCCCGCGTCTGGGACGACAGAGAAAAAAAATAATATTATACAAATTACCTTTGACGAAGCAATAGATCCTACGACCGTCCAAGGATATTATACGCCAAATCCAGCTAATGGCTTTGATAATATTTTGGTAAATACTGAAATTGGCGGAGCAGTGGCTAGTGTAACTGGCACATGGAGCATAACAAATGGCTATCGTACCATTGAATTTATAACAGACAATCCATGCGGGCAAAATAGTTGTGGAGATATGATGTACTGCCTTGAAGTTGACTGTACCGGACTGGCAGAAAATTGTACAAAACCATATCAGGCGCTTATTCGTACTGCGCAATCAACTCAAAATGCTGATGCGCCATTTGAGGCAATACCTTTTTCCGGTGTATATGATCTTGCGTTCAATGGTTTGGATAATATAACAAACGAACACATAGCTCCTGATGATCCGCAAAGACTTAATAAACAGCCAAAAGTTGTTACTCCCTCAAAAAAGGTTGTATATGATTCAGAAAAAAGAGTAGATAACTATTGGTGGGGTTTTAATATTATTAATGAAATTGACCGGTCTGCTCCTTATGTTGAAGAGGTTGTCCCTGGAGTTGACGGTCAAGATGTTGCAGAGCGCGATCCGCTCTATATATCATTTTCAAAGCGCATGAAATTGTCGACAATGGATAATGTAGAACTTAGAGAACACCCTGAGCGTGTGTGCTTTGACGCCGCATTTGATACATCGACACCAAAAGTCTGTCTTCAGGATGAACGTATGGACGACATTTGGTTTAAGGTCTTTTCAAATATCATAAATGACAAAACAAAGTCCGAAGTTCGACACCGAGATTTTGGGCCAAACAGCTTGGATCTGTATTATTTTCCATCAGTACCAAGTTCAGTAAAGAGCGTAACTCAAAATTGTATTTACCCGGGTTATGGTCCATGGCAACAAAACAGATTGCCAAATGGTACGACGCCATCGCCATGCTTAGTTAGCTATGATTCAAATGGAAATGTGACGAGTGCTTCTGGGTGTGTAAATGTATCTGCATCAGTAAGCACCACAGATACCGGCTGTGCATATACGTATTTAGACATGACAAGTTCAAGTGATTTACGGCTTTTGAAGCCAGATGTTGCACAATGTCTTGGATATTTAACAACTCAGAGTGAGAGCCAATATCAATAGTAGCCTATGAAACAACGCGCACGAACATGGTTTTTTGCTGGGTTATTGACCGCAGTATTTGTTGTTGGTTTTTTCGTGTTTTTTAATCCCGTGTTTGGCCAGGATACGCTTGGGTTGGATGTTGTGGAAAATGAAGGAGATATCGCGCTTGGTTCAGGAGATTTGCGAGTTACCATAGTTAGAATCATAAATATTGCGTTGGGTTTACTAGGTATTGTAGCGCTTGGCATTGTCCTGTATGGAGGATTTGTTTGGATGACTGCGGGAGGCAATGAAGAAAAGGTTGCGACTGCGCGTAAAATTTTAGTAAATGGCACCATTGGGCTTGTCATTATTTTATCTGCATGGACTATTACGTGGTTTGTGTTGAGTAAATTAATTGAAGCCACTGGTGGCGGGGGAGGCACAACAGGAGGAGATCGTTGTACGTGTGCAGAACCTCCTGAGAGTGAATGTAGGAAAACAATTGAATGTCGAAATTTTTGTACCAGATTTCCTTCGCAGTGCTGTAGCACAGATCATTTTATTGTAAAGAGCATCACACCAAGTACTCCGCAAACAGATCAAGAAATATTCATGAATAATCCGGTCATTCGCGTGGTATTTAGTAGAGAAGTGGCAGGCAGTCCAAGCGATGCATTTAAAATTTACAAAAAAGAGGATGGTGGTGTAAACAGAGATGTCACACAAGATTTTAGTTTTAATTTTGATGGGAATGACACAATTGCTGAAGCCGAGTATGTACAAGGAACAGTGTGTGGCCAACACCAGGGGCATGATGTCCATTGTTTGCTCGCAGGCGAATACGAAGTAAAAGTAGGTGATGTGCGTGACAAAGATGGCAACAAGCTTGAAGTCGATACTACATGTGGCAATTTTCCCAAAGATGCATTATTTAGGACAGGAGATGAAGCAGAACTTGCTATTGATACTCAAGCGCCAAATTTGTCTCAAGTTACCATAGATGGCGGAATTATACCAAACGTGCGTTTGGTACAGGGCAGGACATATCCGATAGCGACCACTCTTTCAGATAATCGCGGAAATGCTTATGTACATTTGAATATATATAAAGAAGGAGACTCTGGAAATAAAATAAGGCAACATATCAATGGTCCTGCAGTATCTATTGGTTCTAGTCCCGCGTTTCCGTTCTTGTATGGTTTCAAAGTTCCTTATACTTTAGAGGTTGGACAAACATATGTGGCTGAAGCAGTTGGTAATGACATAGACAATAACACGGTAACGAGCCAGCTCACCTTTAGAGTCATTCCTGTGAGCTGTGATAATGGCGAACTCGATCCTGGTGAAACGAGTCCTGATGTAGGCGGACCATGCGGAGGGGGAGATGGCGATGCGTGCCGTGTAGACACGGATTGTTCAAGTTGGCTTAAATGCTTAAATCCGAGTAATCAATTTTGTAGTGCTACAGATACAACATGCGTTTGCAGACCATGGCCATATATTACTGACGTAGAGTACATGAATGGAGCACAGGGTAATTGGATTACCATATTTGGGCGTAATTTTGGTTATGATCCAGGATTAGTAACATTTGACTATCCTGGTGGACAAAGACAAACTGCACCGTTGGCGGAATGTCGGGCGAATGATGTGTGGGAAGACTCGTGGATTATTGCAGAAGTTCCAGAACAGATAACGCCTCAAGCGGCAAAAGATCCAGCCCTTGAACTCAATGGAACGGACGCTTACGTGAGCGCACCTTTCAATATTTTTGATTGGGGATTTGAAGACGGTTATTTTTCCCTTGAGTTTTGGGTCAAACCACCCGCAAATGGAATAATACCTCATACATTACTCGCAGGTACGCAAGAGGGGGGTCAATTTGGAATATTTACTTCTTCAGATGATCTAGGAAGCGTAGAGGCATGGGTTAGAGATGCTGGGGGTGAATATAATATTGTAGTGGGAGATCCGGGACAACTACTGGGTAATGAGTGGAATCACGTCGTAATGACTACTCAAGGTGTTGAAGGCGGAAGTGAAGTAAGATTATATATTAATCATAATTCTTTGGATAAAGAACCATTTACAAGCCAAGGTGCTGGTTTTGAATATGTGGAAGCTGAGGAGTTTATTATTGGTTTTTTGGGAGATGATGACTATATGCGGGGCGCTATTGATGAAGTTGCCGTATATGCGGGCGTTTTGACCGAGGCACAAATAGTAGAACATTATAATGCAAAAAATATAGGAACCATTGAGTCTTATCGAACATTAGTAAACGCTATAGCTCCGCGCGCGTATTGGACATTTTCTAATTTCCAATCCGGGGATACACAGGTAACTGATATTTCTGGAAATGGATTTCATGGGACATATCATGGGGGTATAGAGGCAGTAAGCGGACCTTTTATTTCCAATACGGCAACCGTTGACAAGCCTAGTATTTCTGTGACTACGGCTGGAACAGGATTTACGGATAACACGGACGATGATTTTGGTACTAGACTACCTTTATTTGAATATAATAGTATTCAGCGTCCGGGGTTATGTAGTGTCACGGTTCCGCGCGATATTGTTCATACATTAGCAGACGGCACTACAGTCACGACTACTGCAGGATCGACCAAAGCTCCTCCTGATACGCCCATAGAAGCTGTGGGTAAAGGTTTTGGAAACGCGCGAGGATCTCTTAGTTTTGAAAGTACCAATGCCGCAGTTGATAGTTGGAGTGAAAATTTAATTTTGTCAGCTGTCCCTATCATGCAAGAGCAGAGGAAGGCAGTTGTGAGAGTTACTGCACCGTCTGGTCAAGTAAGTAATGGCATTCCTTTTTGGGTAAGTTCTCTTGCAGACATGTATCCTCCTATTATTGAAAGTATTAGCCCATCTTCAACTACAAAAGGAAGCTATATTACTATAAAAGGTAAAAATTTTGGAAATAGCGGAATTGTTTATTTTAATACGGACGAAGATATTGGCTGTCCAGGCCAAGGTTGTTTTGCGAGTGCATCGTTGCCCGATTATTGCGAAGACACATGGAATGATAATCAAATAATTGCGAAAGTCCCGACAGATGGTTCGTTTATTTTCGGTAACTATCATGTTGTCGTAGTAAGAGATGACAACCTAAAAGGGGTAAGTAAAGTTGTCGAGAAAGTAACAGATGGAGATCCGCGGCCGAGTATCTGTTACCTTCAGCCGAGTTCTGGGCCAGCTCCATTGCCAGTGGGACAGTACTTGACCATAAAAGGAGAAAATTTAGATAAAAATGCTAGTGGCAGTGAAATATATTTTTGGAGTCCTCTCTCTATTGCAGGAGACATAGCTACCTGGCTGCATACTACCACAAATGATCCAGGATCTTCACGAGTTGTCGAAGGAAAAGAGATCAGGGCATTTATACCTGTTGATACTACTGCGGGATTTACTATGATAACAGGTCCTATTGTGGTCAAGCCTATTGCAAGTAATGTTGTGAGTAATGAGATGATATACAATGTACGGGATTGCCGCGAATTTGGCACCGGGTCTCTGGTAGGATTTCAGTGTTGTCAGGAAGGTCGTGAAGCGGGCCGATGGAAAAGCAATGCGTTTGTGTGCGAGGGAGGCAGGCGTGAAGCTGGTTATGCGTGGAGATTTACATCTGGCAAAATTCCTGACAGATTTTTTGTACTGGAACAATGTCAGGACGGCACCATAGTTCCTTCACCCAGCCCTTGGGCAAACCGACCACAGGGGAATTCGGCATGTTTGAATGCTGAAATTGACTTGGTATTTAGTTTGCCTGTAAAAAAGAGTTCTATAGGAACGGGCACAGATTTTGAAGAAGGGCTCGACGGAAGCAATATAAAAGTTGAAACATGCGGAAGCGGACAACAAATAGATTGCAGCGCTTCTGCTGATGTTACCTCAGAATTCAGGCCTGCTTTTACAGAAACATCTGTTGCGATAGCGAGATATCGTGATCAAGATGGAGGTAATATTGATACGCTTACCCCCAATACCTGGCACCGTGTTTCTTTGAAAGAAACGGTGACATCGGCCCATTCTGAAAATATACTTGGCGTCCAAGAAGAAAGAAATGAAAATTTGGTTGCGACCCGTCCGTGCGAAAGTAATGATGGTTCTTCCTTCGCCTTTTGTTTTGAGTTCAAGACTGGTGCTCCGGGTACTATATGTACATTGAAAGATGCTTTGATTGACCCGCCACGGAAGACGACCAATCTCTTGGGTGTCGTCCAAGATGATGCTTTTCCCCGTATGTATGATATTACACGGATATTTAACCCGGGAACTCCTGGATTGAATCCCTTGTATTATATGGTGAGAGGAGTAGCCAATCAGGAATGTACGACAATAAATGTAGATAGCAAGCCTTGGATCTGGGGCCCAACTGATCCTCCGGTAACAGGCTCTGTTCCTGCGACAAGTGAAAAGAGAGCCCGAGGAAGATATGTAAATAGCCGTGGTATTGCAAAAGCATGGGAAGACTGGCCGCAAGGGTATAATATATTTGCGACTACTCCTGAAAATGTGAGCAGTACCATTGTCGTGAGTAGGGAGAGCGACACTATTGAGAGGCTTACCAAGCTTCCTGATCCTACTATAATACCCGCTGGTTTTGGACGTTCAGTTGAATTTTCTCCAGATGGCAATTATCTCGCCGTAGGTCATGATGTGGCACCTTTCATTTCTATGTACAGACGAAACGGTGACACATTTACCAAACTCGATATCCCATCAGGACCAACTCAGTGGATAGTAAGCATGGATTTTTCTTCGGATGGTGTGTATTTGGCAGTATTGCAGCAAATTCCCCCTTTTGTGACCATGTATAAACGAAATGGTGATACGTTTACCAAACTAGCCACTCCCAGCCCAAGTAATTGGTCTGGAAGTAGCAGAGGATGGACTATTGATTTTTCTCCAGATACAAATTATTTAGCTATTGCTCAGGAAACCAGTCCATATATCACTATATATCATAGAAGCGGAGATACGTTTAGCCGAGCAAATGATCCAGACATTTTGCCCACAGGAAGTGGTAAGGGTGTGACTTTTTCTCCGGATGGAAATTATATGGCAACGTCTTTTGCCGTATCACCTTATTTAACTGTCTATAAGAGAAATGGTGATGCTTTTGTAAAGCTCGAAAATCCTTCACCTTTGCCGACAGATGGTGCTCGAGGTGGAATTGCATTTTCACCAGATAGCAATTATCTAGTCTTGACAACCCACGGGTCGACAAACATTATGTTTTATAAGAGAAATGGTGACGCATTTACGAGGATAGCCGATAATGTGGATCAACTTCCTCTCCTTGGCTTTCGCGTTGACTTTTCTCCGGATGGTTCATATGTGGTAGTTTCACATGGCTCTTTTTCTTCCACACCTTTTTTTAGCTTCTACAGGCGAGACAATGATGCCATTACCAAGATAAATACCTTTGTCCCATCAACACCGGTAAATGGCGCATCGGATGTGGCATTTTCTCCCAATTCACAATATGTAGCAGTGGCTCATACTATAACGCCGTTTTTAAGTATTTATAAAATAGCATATAGAATGGGTGCGTCAACGGTAGAAACTTTCGATACCACAGTGATTACCGCCACAAGTACGTTGCATATAGATCTTACCCATCCCCAAGTCGTAAGCAAATGGCCATCATGTATTGAGGCATGCGTAAATGCAGAAATAGGGGCTCAATTCAATCAGATAATGGATAAGACAACGTTTACTACTGATAATGTTCATCTATATAGGTGTAGTGATGAGACATGCACCGTCACGTCAACGGCGTCAATTAGCCCTGGCAGTCATGACGACAACATTCTTCGTTTTTATCCCCAAGGACTTCTCACATCAAGCACCTGGTATCTAGTTGAGCTAACTTCTGGAATCAAGGGTGTGAGCGGAGTAGATCCAAGCGGCAGGGCGTTACAAGATAATAGAGGAAAATCTATTGAAAGGACGACTTGGAAATTCCGTACCAAGCCATCATCTGAACCATGTGTTGTTGACACTGTTGACGTGCGTCCTGATCCATTTACGGCAACATTTATTGGCCAGCGCCAGCGATATAGCGCGGTTCCGAAAGGTGCTCCAGATAGCTGTAATCCACGGGGACAATTTTTAAATCCATGGGATTATGGATGGAATTGGTATGTGCGCGATTCAGCTGTAGCAAGTTCAAATTCAACTATTGCGACCACAACTAATTTTGGATTTTCTGGAAATATAAACAGGGCGTGTGGCCTCAATTGTATTCCAACAGGAAGTGACGTTCCACAGGGGACATATACAGGCGTCTATCCTGTTTGTGGGAATGGTAGAGTAGAACTTGGAGAAGATTGCGATATAGCAAGCACAACGCCGAGTGGTGCAAATGAAAATCACGGCATTAGCTGCGCCTATAATTGTTTGAGGTTGGGAAACTCAAACAAAGGTAATGGGGCAAACCAGTGCGGAAACGGAGTTGTGGAAGAAATAAGAGGAGAAGAATGCGATCCCAATAATTTGGATTCAAATTTTGTTCCGTATAAACTATTTTGTACTGATACATGTGTATGGACGGGGTCTTCGGTAGAAGCTACGGGGAATCCCACAACGCCTATATGTGGCAGTGGGAGTGTGACACCAGGCGAGGATTGTGATGGGACACTAGGTTGTTCTACACGCTGTCTCAATACAGGTACGCCACTTTCTCAAGCATGGTGCGATACTCATAAAAATGATAATGACAAAACATACGAACTATGTCCGTATGCGACAAGCGTCTGCGGAAATGATATTGTTGAAAATGGCGAAGAATGCGACCCTATAGGTAATCAGAGTGTTGCCTATTGTACAGATAGATGCCTGCTCGTCAATGTATGCAATGAGCCAACAAAAAAACAATGTGATCCTGAAGATGATGAAGGTTGTTCACCAGATTGTACGTGGGCAGGTTCATCTATTGAATATTCAACTCCATCGTTATGCGGCGATGGCCAAGTCGGTATTGGCGAGTATGCGGGTTGTGAAATAACTCCAGATGAAGCACGAAGCCAATTGGGAGGAAATCCAGTTCAGCTGGTAACAGCAATTGGTGAACCGCCTGCAGGTGCATCCTCTGTTGTACCACTTGATTCTCTGGAAACATTTGTGTTTGCTGATCCTGAAAGAATTAGATTCTCTCCTGCATCCATTGGCAATGTGACAAGTACGATAAGAGGACAGGGGGATTATGAATTACAATGTGGATACACGGAAAATATTTCCTCAGGCCAAGATATCGGGAGCACGACAGTAGTTTTTGAGGAATTTGCATCAAACCATGACATGTTTGTATTGGATAAAGCAGACGACGGAATATATGTATTGGATGTACTTTTAAATGATTTTGGCCAGCAGCTAGACATTTTGAGCGTAGCAGCAAGTGACGAGCTCGTAAAAGTATCCGTTATCACCGAAGATGAGATCGAGAAGCTTCATGTTGAAGTTCCTGCAGAAATTACACAAGTAAACCTTGAATACGAAGTAAAAGATATTGCAACGGGGGAGCAGGAAAGCGCACAGGTTGCTTTACATATACATAATGATGTTGCTAATGTTTTTCGTTCCATTGTCTTTGATAATTTTGATTTGGATGATTTCAAAGAGGGTGATGTTGTTGCAATTCATGTTGATAAACTTGACACATTCCGTGTCCCTCCCGGAATTGACCCTTACACAATCACAGAAGTCTCTGATGTTTCTTCAATTGTCGGTAGTCTATTACCCAATGTTCAACTTGATATAAGTCTGCTACCAGGACATGAAGTTTTTGATATTACAGAAAGTTCAGGAACAGCGGGAATATTATCTTTTGATTTTAGTGCTAAACGGGGTGATGATACGTTTACGGGGAAAATTTTTATAAATATCAAAAGAAAACGTGTGGTTGCGTCAGAGACAATAGAACAAACGCAATCTGTATATAATGATTGTTCGCCTAACCCTGGAAATATATATGGCGTGGCAAAAAATTCATGCTGTGTGCTCCGCCCAGAGCGCGTAGACCAGTATCCGGCAGCAAACGCGGGCATAGATGGCAGTGAACCAGTATGCCGCAATACCTATTTAGAGGTATCATTTGATAAATTCATGGACAGCACTTCTTTCGATAGAGGCAGTTACAAAGTAAATGATCTGGTGAGGTTTTTTGATAATGCGTATGTGGTCG
This sequence comes from Candidatus Magasanikiibacteriota bacterium, assembly GCA_041665025.1. Classification (GTDB taxonomy): domain Bacteria; phylum Patescibacteriota; class Patescibacteriia; order Magasanikbacterales; family UBA922; genus JBAYJP01. The sequence goes on from JBAYJP010000004.1 coordinate 77,106, forward strand.
AGGGATATGAAGTCGCAGCATACCCGAATTTCAATTGTGAAAGCCAGGGTATGGTGGACGTGTCCGAGGACATGAGTCGTCTGACCGGTTCAATAGCGCCTACCGGGCATGTCAGTTTTTTGAAAAAGATATGGAATTCTATAAAATTATTTTTTGTCCGATTATTTACGGGCGATGTATTTGCGGTTGATGAAAACAACCAGCTTACGGGCAGGACCATTAGGTGGTGTTATAGCAACAATACATTGGATCCTCGTGTCAGGTATGAACTCAATGAAACGGGAGTGGTGAGCACAAGTACCGCGGCATTATATCTTGATAATGCACTGCCCCCCAATGTGTATGTGGCGGTTATGTTGCGCGGTGGACAAGATGGAGTGCGCGATATAAATGGGGTAGGTATCAAAAATCCGCACAGCACGAGTCGTACTGATTTTTGGATGTTCAAGACGGGCAGTGAGATTTGTAAAATTGATAGTGTGAGTGTCGATCCTGCAACGCAGATGTATCAAGAACCTGGAGATGAACATACATTTCATGCTCAGGTACTAAGCAAACGAGCGCAACAAATAGTGTCCACGCCGGCTTATGTATGGGAGTATATCTGGCATCCACAAAATCCAGTGTTTGATATTCCAAAAGTGACCACCCCTCCCACTAGTCCAAATACTCCAGATATCACTATCCAAAATAAAGGTGTTGAAGGACTTATAAATGCCATAGCCGAAGTAAAAGTAACGTATGATGCAGATAGCGAAGACAATCACACAGGTAAAAAATTTAATGGGCTATTTGAATTAAACGCATTTTTCTGTGCGAACCCGTGGCCTTCTACAGGTGAATATTTTCAGGATGATTATTATAATTTCCGTACCCGCTATTGTGCTGACGCAGAAAATCCTTTGTATGATTTTGATGACTTGCCTCTTCTCCAGACAGGCATTAATCCATCTGAGGCCATTACCGCGTCAGGTACGCTTGAAAAGGTGTTATTTTTCAATCCAAAAAATGATGATGTTATTGGCATACAAATATTTTTAAATCCACCCGATGAATTGACGGGTTTGCGCCGTACGCTGGGTGATTGGTATTCAGATAGATTTGAAGATCTGGGTAATATGAGGAGAGTGAGTGTAGACGGAAATGAAGCTTTGACAGATGGAAGAAATTATTATGTAAACGCATACAATGTCACGTCTACGGGGATGTACAACAATGTCTATTTGTTTAGTATCAATGAGGGCGCACAGCCAGAAACGCAAAAAGTATTTGATCAAATTATTGCATCGCTCCAGTTCAATACAAATTTACGCGATATTAACAAATGTCTTGATGCTGATGGCGACTTGAGAGGGAGTAGCAGTGAGAGGATTTCAATTGCAAACCCGGAAATTGATTGTACGACAGACATTGATTGTATCAATGACAATGGACAAGCAAAATTGAATGTACATCCAAGTGGCATATGTGCCAATGAAAAGACCAAATTTTTTAGGGACATCAAACGCCTTGAAGATTTGAAAATCACGCAGTCCAAGCTTGATGGATATTTTGCAGGCAATGTATTTGGCGCTGACTTCAAAGCAGATTTGCAAGGCGGATCATATATTCCTGGCTATACTAATTCACGGTGGCTCTCATGGGGTACGCTGGCAGGTTTGGTAAATGGACTGACTGTTGACCCTATCAATGATTGGCGCGGGTGTTCCCCCAATGATTCACTTACATGCTGGAACGCGGCAAGTTCGACATTCAGGTGTCCTCAGTTTGCGCAAGTGTATGAATATGCATTTGTAAGTACGACATTAGGGTATAATATTTATGCTCCGTTTGAATACATGGACGCTAGTGATGACATTGTCGAACAATTTGTAGATACTTCCCGCATTAGACTGGGGCAAAGATGGTGTACGCCAGCCACCGTATATACACCATTCCAAGGTACATGCGGAGATGGCATTCTCAACCCTTCAAGCGAGCAGTGCGAACCCCCAGGAAGAGAGAGAGTTACGTATCAAGTTGTTGATGGTGGCAGAACGAGTTCATGTCCAGCGGGTCAATTTGCGACCTCTACATGCAGTCAGACATGTCAGTGGACATACAGCGCTTGCCATGTTGCAGCTCAAAATTGTGGCGATGGAGAAATACAAGGTAGTGAGGCATGTGATGATGGAAATAAAAATGGGACATATGGGTATTGCAATAGTACGTGTTTGGATCTACATCCTGAGTATTGTGGAGATAATGTATATCAGAGCGGAAAAGAATTTTGTGAGAGAGTCGCAGAAGTTTCAGTTGCGTTTCCAATTGCTGGAAAGAAAGTGAGACTTAATTTGGGCGAGTCTATGGCGAATCTTGAATCCATGAATGCTACAGATTTTCTAAATACATACTGTAGTCATTATGAGACGGATTTTGAAAGAGGTATTTGTAATGTTCTTTTTGTACTAGTTTATACGTATGTGGATCGTTTTGTAAATGATATAGACAATTTTAATTATCGTTGCAGCGGTGATTCTACACTTATCTGTAATCCGGATGAAGGTTTGGGTCCGAGCAATCCAAATGCAGGATGTCGTGCTCCTAGTGCGACTGCCATGGCTTATCTGGATAATTTAGACATAAATGATGTAGTAACAAACGTGGCAACCACAACATTAAATGATTATGGATATTGTAGAGAATATGCGCTTGGCAATTTTGGTACTCCTTATAATCACGAAAGGGATTTGACGTGTTCGTGGAACTGCCAGTCATATGGCGCGTACTGTGGTGATGGCGTCAGACAGCCACAATATGAACAGTGTGATGATGGTAATACCAATGATCGCGATGCGTGTACCAACGATTGCATGGTCCATGTCAATCCAGACTTATGCGGGAATGGAAGTGTTGACGTGGGAGAACAATGTGATGATGGAAATACAATAAATAGTGACAGTTGTTTAAATTCGTGCGTAATAAGAACGGATGAACCTCGTTGCGGAGATGGTGAACGTCAGCCGGAAATAGGTGAGGAGTGTGATTTGGCAAATCAAAATGGAGTTGCCTGCAGTGCAAATGGCTATAATGAAAAATGCGTGTATTGTTCGCTTGATTGCAAGAGTATTACTGTTGAGTCTGCAAAAAAATGCGGAAATGGAAGAATTGATTATGACGCACAAAATAGACCTTACGAAAAGTGTGATTTTGTTCAGTCTGGTGGCCGACAAACAAGGATATTTACCACATCAACTCCTCCTAACAGCCGTGAAACTACATGTGTTGACCAGTTGGGCCCTGTCGAATATCCGGATTTCAATGAAGTACGCGGTTCTTTGAAATGCAGTCCAGATTGCCTGACACTTGATACTTCTGATTGTGTTGAATGTGGAGTGAGAAAATTTGTAAATGGAGCACAGACACCTTACATTTCAGTCATCAACGTGCTGACGGGTAAGGATACGCGTAATGGGGTATGGGGTAGCGAAACGCATTTAGGCTTATACTCCAACCGGACGAGTGGAAGACAATATGTTGCCTCTCGAAATTTAGGTGCTACTCCGTACAATCCACAGCGTATCGCTTATGGGAATGGTCTTTCGGATATGAGTGATGATGAAGATGATCCTGTAGCTGGGATCGATACAAACGTCAAATGTAATAAGTATACAGACGTACAATCAAACACTTTTGAACATTATTACCAGTTATATTTTAATAGTGGCCGTACAGGAACAGATCGAGTACGTGGCGGAACTTACTTTGATTATATAGTTAATAATGAGACAACAAATATAGAACGTGAATTGTTTGTTTCTCCTGCCCTGCCGACATCTATGTTGAGGATTGCTGTGCGTGCTTCAAGAGAGAATCAACCATCTGATGCTCGATTTGTGGGTGGTTTTTATGCTGATGGAATAGGGCAGGTTTTATATCCCGTGGGCAGTGCCGGCGTTGGAGTACGATGTAGAATGATAGAACAGGGTGCACAAGAATATTGGCTTCCATCTGCTGGTTGCAATACTGTTTTAAATAACATTTGGATTCACGACCTCGTTAACACTGACTCAAATAGGGTTCAATCATTTACTTTTTCGGACGGTATTTTCGAACTGCTACAACCAGACAAACCAGTAGCATTTTATGTCCAAGCTCTGGAAGGTCCTATTTATCAATTTAAGAACTATGATGTGTGGGTTGAAATATATGAATATCATGAAGGACAAAATCCCGCGTATTCTATATATGCACCGACTCGTACATTTTATCTCAACCGAACTGGATCGAGCAGTACCAATCAATCGGCGCGATATTGGCATGTATTCACTTTAAGAAAACAAGGCACGCAGTATGTTGTCGAAACTCCAGGTGGAGAAAATGGTTCTATAGAGACCGACATGTGCCGCATCAGGGCCAATATGCCAAATACTACCCAATGTACAACAGGAAGGACTTAAAATTATTCTATGAATTTAAAAAAAACTGTTATACTATTTAGTGTGGGTGTTCTCCTTGTGCTGTTGGGGACAGGTCTATGGTTTTTTGTATCTCGTGGAAAGAAAATTGTTACTGATAAACAAGATAAGGACGGAACAGCTTCGTCCACATCGCAAGGAACTATTACAACTACAGACATACCTGAATGGTATGCAACTGACAAAGACGCGGATGGTATAGAAGATACAAAAGAAGATGAATTGGGATTAGATAAATGGGCAGCTGATACTGATGGAGATGGGATTTCTGACTTTGTAGAAATCAATGAATTCAAGACAGACCCAAGAAATCCTGATACGGACGGTGATGGTTTTTGGGATGGAGTTGAACTTGAAAGTGGATATAATCCACTAGGAGAAGGGAAACTTATAACTTCAAGTTGAAGTTATAAAGTTCCAAGTTATAAAGTTGTAAAGTTCATAAAATATTTGTTACTTTCAACTTTATAACTTTATAACTTTATAACTCTATAACTCTATAACATATGTTCGACGACGTTCAACCAAAAAAATCAGGACAAGTTCCAGGGAATTTACCCATTACAGAACCAGAAGATATTTTTTCTGGAGCAGACGTGCAGCTTGATGATATATCAGCACCTCAACCTGCTGCCCCTACGTCTGCACTGGATGCAGGAGTCCTCAAACCGCGTCAACCAATTTCAAATATGTCAGAAATGGCGCCAGTGGCTATGCCTCCTGTTGCACCGCCACGCGTAAATACATTTCAAGAACAAATTCCGCCAGTTGGGCCTGCGCCTGAGGTACAAAATTCTCCATATCAACCGCCTGTGAATAATGACCCACGTTTTGTCGTACCTCCTCAACAAATGGGTGGGGATCCTTCAGCCTACACGGTAAAAGAGCCTCTGGGAAGTAAAAAAGCAATTTTATGGATTATTATCGGAGTTATCGTGATTGTGCTTGGAGCTGGCAGTGCGTGGATGTACTTTACATTTATCCAAAATGGTGGAAATACAGATTTAGATAATGGAGATATAACAAATGAAAATATTACTCCTGATGAAAATACAAATGTTGTTCCCATAAACACGACACAACCAGATAATGCAGATCAAGGAGATACCGCGAACACACAGGTAGATATTGACCAAAGTATTTTGTTTGGCCAGCCAATTGATACTGATGGCGATGGTCTTGATGATGTACGTGAAGCAGATTTGAACACCGACCCCTTGAATTGGGATAGTGATGGCGATGAGTTGTCTGATGGGGACGAAGTGACGATATGGAAAACAGATCCGCTTGATAGTGATAGTGATAACGACGGATATGGAGATGGTGCTGAAATAAAGAATGGGTATAGTCCGACTGGCTCGGGCAAATTATTTGAAGTGCCAACAACCACAGAATCGGCTGTGCAATAAAATTATGTACGAAATACGAAAACTGCGAAAGGTACGAAAAAATATATTTCGTGTATATAATTAATGTATGTTTTTCAAAAAAAAGACGCCAAAAAATCTATTACCCAAACCAGAACCAGACGTTCATGTCATTAGTATTCCTGATGTTTTTTATGGTGGAAAAGATCCTGAGATATATCATGCGCCATCGGGTGATGTGGGTTCTAAAAAAGATGCCAAGCAGATGCAAACAAGAAATTTTCAAAGTGGTGCCGGACAAAAAAGTTTTCTATCCAAAAAGAGTACGTGGATAATTGGGGGCACAGTGTTTGTCGTCGTCATTTCCGGAATTTCTTGGTATTATGTGCGCGGTTATATGAATGCTCGTCTAGTTACCAATACCGAAGAAAACACACAAACAAATGGGGCACCTCCTACGAGTATTCCCTCTATAGTTGTACCCACATCCACTGCTGAAATAGTAGAAAACCAGACGCCCACAAGTACACAGCCAGTTGAGATACCTACGACCACTCTCGATGCGGCTAATATACAATTTCCTGTAGTAACACTTATTGATAGTGCTGATGTTGACTCAGATGAACTAACCGACGCAGAAGAAGAATTTTTTGGTACTGATAGCGGCACGTGGGACACTGACAAGGATAGTTTCTATGATGGTCAGGAGGTCTTCAATTTATATAATCCCAGAGGTTTTGCACCAATAAAAATCATTGACTCAGGTGTAATTCAGGAGTATGCGAATCCTTTTGTAGGTTACCGTGTGTACTATCCAAAAGGTTGGCAAAAGGGTGCCGTAGACGTGAAAGAATCCCAGGTATTATTTAGCGCTTTGCTGGGTGATTATATTGAAATTAGGGTGTTTGAAAAAGATCCGGTCATTGATTTTACCACATGGTTTGGGAGAAATGCGGAAGGTCAACAATTCACTGATCTTGTGAAAATAACAAATCGTTTTAAGGAGGAGGGATGGAAAAGAAAGGATAATTTGGTCGCATATTTTATTTCTCCTACGCGCGTGTATGTGTTTGTATACCATTCGTCGGAACGAGGACCTATCGAGTATCGCCATATTATACAGATGATGTATCAGAGTTTTCGTATGCAAAAGTCTGACATCGATATTCCAGACCAAATATTGCCTCCGGGTATGACAACAAGTACAACTACATCCACAGTCAACACAGATATCCTGGTTACTTCAACACCAAATAATACCGTGACGAGTTCCACGTCAGTTAATTTGTAGCATATGGCGTGTACGGTATATACAAAGGTCCACACGTCGCCTGTTTCAGAAGTTGTCATTAAGAAAAGTGTTGACTGTATCCTTGACAAAGAAAAACATTCTGACTGTAGTGTTAACATTCATATTGTGGGGGATGCCATGATGAAACATATTAATGGCACATATAGAAATATTCACAGGACGACCGATGTTCTCTCATTTGCCATACATGATGGCGCCAGCTTCCCCGGCATAGCTCATGCAGATGAACTTGGTGATATTTTTATAAGTGCGCGGCAAATTAAGCGTCAGGCATTGGCTCACCATGTTTCTGCTAAGGAAGAATTTATGCGGATGCTGGTACATGGTGTTTTACATCTCCTTGGGTATGATCATACAGAGGAACGGGTTGCCACGCGTATGTTTGCGCGTCAGGAGAAATTAGTTAAATTATTATTATGAAGTTACAGCGCCTAGCGCAGAGTTTCAAAGATGCATGGAAAGGAGTTTCGTATACATATCAATACGAACAGAATTTTCGAATACAAGTATTTGTTTCAATTATTGTTCTTCTTGCTGCTGAATTGTTTAATCTTGCGGTTTCTGAAAAAATAGTTGTGCTCATGCTTGTGCTTTTGGTAATCATTCTTGAACTCATTAATACCGCAGTTGAAAAATTTTTAGATTTAATTAAGCCACGTTTTGATATGCAAGTTGAAGTAGTGAAAAATATTATGGCGGCCGCAGTTTTTGTAGCGTCTTTTGTTGCAGTAGTTGTGGGTCTCGTTGTTTTTACTCCCCATATTGTTGAGTTGGTTGTATAAAAATGTTATACTAAGCTAACGGTGAAAATATTTTATTTACGACGCAGGTGAGAGAAAAGTAAATTCGCATTTACTTTTCCGAGCCGAGGAGTAACTACAGGATAATATACCTCGCGAGCTTGATCCGAGGATCCTTTATTAATGTGCGTGTATGGTCCGAAATAGAGTACACACAGAACTCATTGCAGGGCTTGATATTGGTTCAAGCGTTGTTCGGCTTGCAGTCGGACAACTTTCTTCTTCCAAAGACAGCACACCTCGCTTACAGATTATTGGTGCGGTAGAAGTTGCTTCTGAGGGTATACAGAAGGGGCAGATTATAAGTATTGAGGATACGGTATCTGCAGTCTCGCATGCTCTTGAACAAACAGAAAAGCTTGTTGGCGTCCCCATCTCAGATGTATGGGTTGGGGTTTCAGGTACGCAAATTATTTCTCAAGAGAGCAAAGGTGTTGTAGCTGTTTCACGTACAGATGGCGAAATAGCAGATGAGGATATTGAGCGAGCAGTGGAAGCTGCCAAAGCTGTCGCCGCGCCATTGAATTATGAGATATTGCATGTGTTGCCGCGTACGTTTGCTGTAGACGGTCAAACCGGTATAAAGGATCCTGTTGGCATGACAGGCATTCGGCTTGAAGTTGATACAAAGATTATCCATTGTGTTAGTTCTCATATAAAAAATTTGAGTAAAGTAGTGTACCGAGCAGGTGTTGATATTGATGATTGTGTACTTCTTATTTTGGCTGCGGGAGAAGTTGTCGCAGGTAGCAGACAGAGGGAGTTAGGGTGCGTAGTTATCAATATAGGGGGTCCCACTACGAGTATGGTGGTATATGAAGATGGAGATGTCTTACATACCGCAGTTATTCCTATTGGATCTTCTCATATTACCAATGACTTAGCATTAGGGCTTCGAACATCAATTGATATAGCAGAGCGAGTAAAAGTTGAACATGGTGAATGCGTAAGCAAAGGCATCTCAAAAAAAGATGTCATAGATTTACAGGATTTTGGTGCAGACAAATCAGAGATTGTTTCACGTTATTATATCGCCCAAATTATTGAAGCGCGTGTCAGTGAAATACTTGAAAAAGTTGATCTTGAGTTATCGCGTATTGACCGTAGTGGTATGCTTCCTGCCGGCGCTATTTGCATTGGCGGGGGATCAAAAATACGAGGAATGGTGGATTGCACCAAAGAGGTTTTGTCTCTGCCTGCGCAATTGGGCTATTCAATGGGTATGGATAGTATTTCAGATAAAATTAATGATATTGCATTTTCTCCAGCTATTGGTTTGGTGAAATGGGGGAGCACACTTTCGCACGTTGGGAAAAGGAAATTTGTAAGAAGCAATGTAGTTGGAAAAGTTGCTGAAAAAGTTAAAGGAATTTTTAAGAGTTTGATTCCGTAGTAAAAATTGAAAGTTGAGACATCATCCGAGAGGGTGGTGTTTTTTATTTTCCTTCGGCGATGCAACTCATCCCCTTACCCCTTCTCTTAAAAAGAGAAGGGAATATATTTTCGTCGCCCCTCTCTTCGTAAGAGAGGGGGGGTGAGTTGCGTGGCCGAAAGGAGGGAGTTAGAGGGTGGTTTGCGTTGCAGAGTAAAAGAAAAAGAACTTCATAGTATACAAATTGTATTCAATTCCTTGACACATGTTTTTATAATCGTTACACTAATACCATCAAAAAGTTTTTGAATAGTTTATTTGTATAATGAACAAAAATAGTGTTCAAATAAATTTTTTTCTCTAAACTTTATAACATTATAACTTTAAAATTTTTAACTATCACTTTATGCCTCAAGTAAAACCTGAAGTCGAAACATTTGCTAAAATAAAAGTCGTAGGAGTTGGAGGGTCCGGAGGGGCGGCTATCAACCGAATGGTTGAGAGTAAAATTCGTGGCGTAGAATTTATTGTACTTAATACTGATGTACAGGCTTTGCATCATAATAATGCACCAAAAAAATTACACATTGGTAAAACCATTACACGCGGTCTTGGTGCAGGAATGGATCCTGAAAGAGGCAAAAAAAGTGCTGAAGAATCACAAAATGAAATTCGTGAAATTTTGAAAGACACGGACATGATTTTTATCACGTGCGGTTTGGGCGGCGGTACAGGGTCAGGAGCAGCTCCAATCGTCGCACAAATAGCCAAAGACATGGGAGTTCTAACCGTGGGCGTTGTTACTAAACCTTTTACTTTCGAAGGACCTCAGCGTAAGCTTATTGCTGACAGAGCACACGAAGAACTCGCGCGTCACGTGGATACGATTATTACCATACCAAATGATCGCATTTTGCAGATTATCGATAAAAAGACTTCTCTACTTGAAGCATTCAAAATCGTTGATGATGTATTACGCCAGGGGGTCCAAGGTATTTCTGAACTTATCACGGTTCCAGGTCTTATCAATGTCGATTTTGCCGATGTCCGAACTATTATGAGCGATACGGGTTCTGCCCTTATGGGCATTGGTGTGGGTAAAGGAGATAATCGTGCGATAGACGCAGCAAAGGCTGCGATATCTAGTCCGTTGCTTGATTTATCTATTGATGGGGCGCGTGGAATTTTGTTTACGATTACTGGTGGAAACAATTTGGGAATGCAAGAGGTTGCCGAAGCTGCCAAAGTTATTACCAGTTCGGCTGATGATAATGTGAAAGTTATTTTTGGTACGGTTATCGACGAACAAATGGGTGATGATGTTAGAGTTACTGTTGTGGCGACAGGGTTTGAAGAACGTGACCATATGCCGAAATTATCAAATGATTCTCAAAATCCTGGATTGGATGCATTTACGATTAGACGGCCATTATTTTCATCTTCCCAATTATTTACCAAGCGTTCGGATAATGACGCAAAAGAAAAAGAACGTACAGAGCCAAATGATGACAATGACATGGAAGATATCCCGATAATTCCTCGAACTCCATTTGTGAAAAAAACAGTGGAGAGTATGTTGAATCCATCATCAAACCTTGCTTCTCAATCGAGCAAATCGGCCTCTGATGCCAGTAAAGACGGCGATAGTGAAGATCTTGAAATTCCTGCATTCATACGAAAGAAAATGGGGATGTAGACGAAGTTGAAAGTTGTAAAGTTAAAAGTTATAAAGTTGACAAAAGCCATCATTCTGTATGGCTTTTGTGTATTTTACACATTTTGTGTTTAAGAAAGATAATGTGGTATACTAACAAAGTTAAATGTCATAATGTTCCAAGTTATAACGTACGAATTGGTAACTTTATAACTTTTTACTTTCAACTTTATAACTTTCGTATGCATTGTCCCGTCTGTAGTTCAAAAGAGACAAAAGTTGTTGATTCCCGTCTTACACATGGGGCATATGCCATCCGGCGTCGTCGTGAATGCGAAAAATGCGAGTATCGATTTTCCACAGTTGAAGAAATGGAGTTGCTTGATATTGTAGTGGTAAAAAATGATGGGCATCGTGAGTCCTATTCTCGGAAAAAATTAGAGACCGGTATTTTGCATTCGCTCTCCAAGCGTCCGTATACACAAGATAATTTTGATCGCATGGTTCACGGTATTGAACGCGATATTCAGAAAAAACATAAAGAAGAAATAACAAGCAAAGAAGTTGGGGATTTGGTGATGAAACATCTTAAACGATTTGATAAAGTTGCCTATATACGTTTTGCATCGATTTATCGGGCTTTTGAAGACGTGAACAAATTTCAGTCAGAAGTCCGTTCATTGCAAAAAAAAGATAATAATAATTGAATTTAACCTTAGTACTCTATGTCTCATAATATGTCTCACATTGGGAAAGAAGAAAAAGTCGAAGAACTCAAAAAGAAAGGTGTTGTGGAAGATGCAGACGAAGAAAAAGAAACGGTCGTGTTACATGAAAAAAAGCAAAACGTATCTCAAGAATCAACTGAAGGTTTGAAAGAACTGATAGAAAAGAATATTAAATGGTCTCAGGTTATATATAATCAAAACAAAAAAATAAAACATCGGTTGACTCTTTTGGTGTTGGGAAATTATTTTAGGTTATTGCTCATTCTCGTTCCTTTAATTTTGGCTATTGTGTATTTGCCTCCGTATATTGAAGATCTGTGGAAACAATACGAACCTTTGATCAATACATACATCAATTCTCAGGACACCATGTCTTCGTTACTAAATACGGTTAATAATTCAGGATTAGATAGACAGCAGTTGCAAAATATATTAAACCAGATGGGACAACAATAGGATGTATGTTGAAATTTAGCGATAGAGTTTATCGTATTATAAAGAGGGTTCCCAAAGGCAAAGTTACTACCTATATGGCTATTGCCCGATCCTTAGGTAATCCAAAGTCTTCGCGAGCAGTGGGCAATGCACTTCATACAAATCCGAATCTGGTGCATATCCCGTGTCATCGAGTTGTACGTAGCAATGGGGAAATAGGAGGGTATGCGGGTGGACAAAAGAAGAAAATAGTTTTGCTTCGGAGAGAAGGAGTCGAAGTCAAAAATAATAAGGTTGATTTGCATAAATATTTTCTTGATTTGACTAGAAAAAAATGGTAGCGTACCTATGTCTTAGGTAAAAAGCATAGATCATACATCGGGCACGTATGATGTATGATTTTTAAATGTATATTTTAGTATGGAACATACACATCAATACAAAACATTTTCATTGAAGGTTGTCCTTATCTCAGCCCTTGCTGGGTTATTTGGAGGCCTTATTTCTCCTTATTTCTATTCGTTTATTGAAAGTAAAATAATAAGGAATAATGGTGGCGAAGGAGGTAATGTCTTTTTGACACAAAAAGTACTTAATGAAGAGCCCGTCGTCATAGACGTAGTGGAAAAGACAAACAAAGCCGTTGTGAGCATTGTAATCAAGAAAGATATTAGTCAACTCAATAACCAAAATATTTCTCCATTTTATGATTTTTTTGGTTTTGGTTTTCCATTTAGTGAGTTAGAGGGACCAAGACCTGAGCAGGAAGAAGACGAAATACAAAATTCTCAATTGCAGCGTATAGGCGGGGGGAGCGGATTTATTGTTCAAGCAGATGGTTTGATTGTGACAAATAAACATGTGGTAGCCGATGAGGCGGCGGTATACACTGTCGTGTTATCTGATGGAGCTGAATATAATGCCGAAGTATTGGCACGCGATCCAGTGCTTGATGTCGCACTTATAAAGATTGATGCACAGAATTTGCCAACGCTTACGTTGGGCAACTCAGACAATTTAAAAATCGGGCAAAGTGTTGTTGCTATTGGCTATGCACTCGCTGAATATGGCAACACGGTCACGAAAGGAGTAGTAAGCGGCATCGGGAGGCGTGTGGAAGCAGGAGATGGACGTGGTATGAGTGAAGTTATTGAACAGGCCATTCAGACTGATGCGGCCATTAACCCAGGAAATTCTGGAGGACCCTTGCTCAATCTCAATGGTGAGGTCGTGGGGGTAAATACTGCTGTGTCTCAAGAAGGCCAATCATTGGGTTTTGCAATTCCCATAAATAGTCTTAAAAATACTATTGAATCAGTGCAAAAGGAAGGTCGTATTGTACGCCCGTGGCTTGGAGTACGATATGTGCCTGTGACGCCCCGTCTTGCAGAACTAAATAAACTTCCTGTCACCTATGGCGTGCTTATTCAGCGTGGTGAAACCCCCGAAGATCTTGCGGTTGTACCCGGTTCTCCTGCTGACAAAGCCGGTCTTGTTGAAAATGATATTATATTAGAAATAAACGGTAAAAAGTTGGATGAAAAAAATTCATTGTCAACTGAGATTGCTAAATATCATGTTAATGACGAAATTAGGCTTAAGTTAATACACAAAGGGGAAGAACAAGAAATAAAAGCAAAATTAGAGGAATATCCATTAGATCCCAAATAGTTGTTCTATAGTGGCTGACTCTTCTATATTTGAGGAATGTTTTCCTTGAAATAAATAAGTAGATATAGTATACTTTCTCCATTCATTTTTTATTTTTGTTATGCATAAAAGAACCAAAATTGTTTGCACATTAGGACCTTCATCAGAAAGCATTGATACATTAAAACAAATGGCCAGAGCAGGCATGAATGTTGCACGTCTTAATTTTTCTCATGGTACACATGAAAATCACAAAATGATAATTGACCATATACGCGAAGTTGAAGAAGTTCTCAACATGCCTATTACCATCATGCAGGATTTGCAAGGCCCAAAAATTCGTGTCGGAAGTATTGACGCAAAGGGAATTGTTTTGAAAAATGGAAAGACTATTTTGTTTAGCACAGCGTTGCATGCTAAAAAAGAAATTCCTATTGACTATCCAAAGTTGCATCAATATATCAAAAAAGGCGAGAGGATGTTGTTTGATGATGGACGCCTTGAAGCCGTGGTCTTGTCTGTTGCGGGGCGGATTATTACTGCCAAAGTAGTCGTAGGAGGCACATTATTGCCACATAAAGGAATTAATTTGCCTGACTCAGAACTTACTGCAATCTCGGCGCTTACTGAAAAAGATAAAGAGGATATTCGTTTTGGTATACAACAGCATGTAGATCTTATTGCGTTGTCTTTTGTAAAGACGCCCCATGATGTGCTCGATGTGCGTTATTTTATTGAAAAGATAGAACGAGAACTCCATATTACAAATGAACAACCAATCCGTCTCATTGCAAAAATAGAAAAACGTGAAGCAGTCGATCGAATCGACGAAATTATGGGGGTGGTTGATGGCATTATGATTGCACGTGGCGACCTGGGTGTTGAAATACGTCCAGCAGAAGTTCCTCTTGTCCAGAAACGTCTTGTTGATTCTGCTCTGAGCCACGGTAAACCCGTCATCGTTGCTACTCAAATGCTCGACTCTATGCAACGCAATCCGCGTCCGACCCGTGCAGAAGTTTCGGATGTTTCAAATGCGGTTATTGACCATACTGACGCGGTGATGCTTTCAAACGAGACCGCAACGGGTTCATTTCCTGTAGGGGCTGTGCAAACCATGAGTGAAATCATAGTCGAAACAGAAAAATCAAGGTATGATGATTTATCATTTCAGGAGCCTAGTGGGAAATACCATATTGTAGATGAAACTATTTGCGGGCTTGCGCGCGTAGTGGCTGAAAAAGTTGGAGCAAAATTAATTTTGGGTGCTTCTATTTCCGGTGAAACAGGGCGGCTTATTAGTAAATATCGTCCGCAGGTTCCGATTGTCGTGGCGGTGAGTACAAAGCGTGTACTGCATCAACTCAATTTGTCATGGGGTATTCATCCCTTTGTACTGATACCATGCAATTCTATTGAAGAATTAGTAGAGCGCTCTATTCTCGAAGTAAAAAAGAACAAGCTCGCTAAGAAGGGCGATAACATCGTAGTTGTCGCTGGAGAACCAGTGGGACAAGCAGGGAATATTAATCTTCTTGAGGTGCGCACCATTTCCTAGCGCGTCTTCTTGACGTATAAATTAATCTGTCGATATACTAGAAATAGTACATTTTGCTGTATGCCAAATAAACATTTAGATAAAATAAAAAATGAAAGCAAGCAGATACGTTCTGAAGTGAAAAAACAGACTGCATCATATATTGTTGCTGCGCTTGGTATTGTTGCAGGGCTTGCCTGGAATGATGCAATCCGCGGTCTGATAGAGTACTTTTTTAAAGTCGACAAGAATTCTTTGTTGGCTAAACTTTTCTATGCTGTTCTTATCACGATTGTCGTGATTATATTCTCGATATATATCAATCGTTTGGCAAATAAAGAAAAAGCTGAGAAGGAAGAAGATACCTAGTGTTTTTTCAGATTAATTACGTGTGTCACATAGCAAATAATTTTTTCCGTTTGATAATAGCGAGATTTTTATTTTTCGTGTCTGTGTGCTATACTGTGTTTTACAGGTTTAAAATTATTTTTTTATGTTGAGCACAAAGGAGGTATTGAAAGTGAACGTAGCATCTTCCAAACAAGGTAAGAATATTTTATGGTTTGAAGAGATTGGTATAGCTGATGTCCCTCTGGTTGGCGGAAAAAATGCGAGTCTTGGTGAGATGTACTCAAATCTTACCAAAAAGGGTATTGTGGTACCCAATGGTTTTGCCGTAACTGCCGAGGCATATTGGAATTTTATTGAAGAGAACAAGATTAAGAATAAGATTAAAGACATTGTAAAAGGTTTGAATGTTACTGATGTAAGACAGCTGTCGCAGGCAGGTAAAAAAGTACGCAATATTATTTTGAATGCGCATTTGCCAAAAACACTTGAGCGTGAAATAGAAAAAGCATATAATGAACTTTCAAAATTTGAAAAGACAAAAAATGTGTCAGTTGCCGTGCGTTCAAGCGCAACGGCTGAAGATTTACCTGACGCAAGTTTTGCGGGACAGCAAGAAACATATTTGAATGTAAAAGGAATTGCATCGCTTCAGATAGCAGTAAAGAAATGTATTGCGTCATTATTTACTGATCGCGCGATTTCATATCGAGAGACAAAAGGATTTGATCATCTCAGTGTCGCATTGTCTGTCACTGTCCAGACCATGGTTCGTTCAGACCTTGGGTCTTCTGGTGTTATGTTTACCCTAGATACCGAGTCTGGTTTTCCTGGTGTTGTACTTATCAATGCGTCATATGGGCTCGGAGAATACGTCGTAAAGGGTAGAGTGACACCTGACCAATTTTATGTATTTAAAGATGGTGTTAAGAAGGGGAAGAAGTCAGTAATTAGTAATATTTTAGGCACAAAAGAAGTGAAACTTGTGCATGGTTCATCTTCGGGAACACAGCAAATATCGGTAAAAAAAACAGATAGAGATAGGTTTTCTATTACGCAAGATGAAGTAGTTCAGCTTGCCAAGTGGGGTATGGAGATAGAAGAGTATTATAAACGTGCTCAAGATATTGAATGGGCAAAAGATGGCAAGACAGGGAAACTCTATATTGTCCAAGCGCGTCCCGTGACCGTAAAGGCTCATGTAAACATGTCTGTTATTGAAGAATATTTGCTTAAGAAAAAAGGTAAAGTACTTTTGAATGGTACAGCTGTTGGTCAAAAAATTGGCGCGGGCAAAGTGCGTGTGATTGACAATCCAAAACAAATGAAAGAATTCAAAAAAGGCGAAATTTTGGTTACCCGTATTACAGATCCTGACTGGGAGCCTATTATGCGTATTGCAAGCGCTATTGTCACCGAACAGGGAGGCAAAACAAGCCATGCAGCTATTGTTTCTCGTGAGCTTGGTGTGCCATGTTTGGTTGGCGCTCGAAACGCTCGTAAACTGCTCAAAACAGGTCAGCAAGTCACGGTAAGCTGCGCAGAGGGTGATGAGGGGGTGATATATGCTGGGGTGTTGCCGTTTGAGGTGAAACGAACAGAAATAAAAGATATCCCCAAGACCAAAACAAAAATTATGATGAATGTGGGCGACCCAAGCAACGCATTTCCACTATCATTTTTACCGCACGATGGAGTCGGCCTTGCGCGGGAGGAATTTATTTTTTCGAATTTTATTCGCATTCATCCGCTCGCGCTTGTTCATTATGACAAGTTGAAAGATAAAAAAGCAAAAAGACAAATTGCAGATATCACGCGCGGATACAAAAAGAAGACAGATTTTTGTGTTGACAAGCTTGCAGAAGGCATTGGACGTATTGCGTCAGCGTTTTATCCGGAGGATGTCATTGTGAGGTTGAGTGATTTCAAAACCAATGAATATGCCACGCTTATCGGTGGAAAAGAATTTGAGCCAAAAGAAGAAAATCCCATGCTTGGATGGCGTGGCGCGTCACGGTATTATTCAAAAGAATATAAACCAGGATTTAAGCTCGAGTGCGAAGCATTGAAAAAAGTACGCGAGGAGTGGGGGCTTGAAAATGTTGTGGTGATGGTCCCTTTTTGTCGTACGCCAGAAGAAGGACAGCACGTGTTAGACACCATGAAAGAATATGGGCTTGAACGAGGGAAACAAAACTTGAGAGTATATGTGATGTGTGAAATACCAAGTAATGTTATTTTGGCAGAGGATTTTGCAAAATTATTTGATGGGTTTAGCATTGGTTCAAATGATCTTACCCAGCTCACGCTTGGTGTTGACCGTGATTCGAGCCTGGTAAGCCATGTGTATAGTGAAAAAAATAAAGCAGTTACTGATCTGATAAAAAATGTCATCAAAGTTGCGCATGCGCAGAAATGCAAGGTAGGTATTTGTGGACAAGCTCCTAGTGATTATCCAGAATTTGCAGAAATGCTAGTACACGAAGGTATAGATAGTATTTCACTCAATCCTGACACCGTGATTTCCACACGCGAGCGTATTGCGTATGTTGAAAAGACATTAGGTAAAAAAGGAAATAAAACAAGTGCGCCACTTCTCGGTTTTTTGGTTGCTTTTGGATTACTTGCAGGTACGTTTATGATGCTTGGCGGGGGTTGTACATCTATATTTAATCCCGCGTCTCTTTCACAACCGACTTCCACTATTGATTCTATAACACCCGCTTTGATGCGTGAACGCATGGAGGATAGGCTAAGACAGCGTGAGCAAGAACAAAGCAAGGAACCTACGCAGAAATTGAGCATACGTACGTTTGCAAATTTTACGTTGCAGTATCCTCAAAATTGGAATGTTAACGAATGGGATGGAGGCATTACGTTGACAGACAGCACAACAGGAAAATATATAAGTATTTTTAAACAATTGGTTGCTCATCCCAAAGGACAGGACGATTCAGAATTTATTCTCGATAGCAAATCAGGTAAAGCATATACGGTAGTGAATGCAGAAAAATCAGGGCAAACGATTATTGCAGAAGTTGAATTGGACAACGGAGATATTTTAGAAATAAATTCTACGCTTGATACGCCGACATTCAATGCTGTAAGAGGGACATTTGAATTTACAGACGATAGCACCGACTTAGGTAGAAGTCCGACGCATTGGGACGTGAGAGAAGGACGGCTGTGCGTGCAGATGGTGACATACGCGCGAGAATCAAAAGATGCTTCGTGTCAAATGTTTTCTACGCCATGCGAGGTCCCAGATGGATGGCAGGTGTGCGATGATGAAAATTAGCATCAAGATGGTAGACGACCCTAGTGGTCGTCTTTGATTATTAACCGTGTTTAGGATATAATTTTATTGGAATTTTAGATCCCATGGTTTGACTTCGGGTGATTTTTATAAGTAATTAGATGTACTAAAATGAATGACGTAATTTTAGGTTATAATTTTTTTAGAAAATTACCCGAAGTCAAATGGTATCAAACAAAAAATTCTGATAATTTGTGTTTATAAGCCTGTCTGAATTTATATGAAATTACGTATTTTGATTTTTGTCTTTTTTGGCTTAATACTTTTGATTGGTTTATATCTCAATCGTTCTTACGCTCGTATGTATTCTACTATGTCTGCAAAACATCTCTTGCCCCCTAGTGAACAAACTCATTTTACACTAGGCAATGAACAGGCGGCTATAACTGTTACTTATATTGCGCTAGGGGATAGTTTGACCGCAGGTACAGGAGTGGACAGGGCGGAGGACATGTACGCATATAGAATTGCGGAGCGTATAGCCAAAAAACAGACTGCTAAAGTTGAGTTTGTTAACCTTGGAGTTCCGGGGGCTGTCGTAAAAGATCTCTTGGATGTTCAGCTCACGCGAGCTATTGAACAAAAACCAACATATATTACATTACTTATTGGCGTAAACGATGTGCACGCGCGAACACCTTTACTTGATTTTGAAAATCAATATGAACAAATAGTAAAACGACTTAATCAGGAAACAAACGCAAAAATAGCCGTTATCTCAATACCATATGTCGGAGCGCCATCATTATTTTTGCCTCCGTACCAATATTATTTTGATAATAAGACACGCGAATATAATAGAGTGATCAAAAATATTGCTAATACGTATTCTCTGCAATATATAGATTTGTATTCAGCAATGGAAGGCTCATTTAAAAAAGACGAAGGGCTGTATTCAGAAGATTTATTTCATCCTGGAGCCACGGGATATTATCTATGGGCAGAGTACATTTATGCAAATCTCAACTCCTAATCCAGAACAGCAGACTCTTTTGTTTATTGTCCTATGTATTGTAGTGATTTTTAGTTCTATTCGTTTGAGGAAAAAGAATGGGGGATGGTTTCCGGTTGAAATTACCCACGAGCTCAAGGGTTTTGCTATGCTTGCCATTGTCATTTCTCACATTGGTTATTTTTTGTCTTCTGATACACGCTTTCTTTTCCCTTTGTCCATAATGGCGGGCGTAGGTGTTGATTTGTTTTTGGTGTTATCGGGTTATGGATTGACGGTGTCAGCGCTTCGCAAATCTGTCTCGATAGGTACATTTTATATAAAACGATTACCTCATCTCTATATTCCGATGTGGATCACGCTTATTATTTTTTTAATTCTTGATTTTTTTATTTTACACAAGACGTATCCTCTGTCGCTTACTATAAAAAACTTTTTAGGATTTTTTCCAAGCGCTGATATTTTCAATGACATCAATTCGCCGTTGTGGTTTTTTACGATTATTGTTGCATATTACATATTGTTTCCTTTAGTATGGAGCAAAAAGGTTCCTTTTATCTCATCGGCCGTTTTGTTTATTGCGGGTTATCAGTTGGTGACACATGATATCGAAGCAATCCGAGATGTTAATCGATTATATGAATTGCATTTTATGGCATTTCCTCTCGGAATTATATTGGCTGAATTAAGTTATAGAAATAATAAAGTGCTAATATATATACGCCAGAAGTTGAGCAAGACGTTGTCTCTAAATACAATTATCGCATATGGTGTCCGTTATGGCATGTTGACTGCGTTAGCAATTTTGGTCGGATATTTTTCTTTGCATTCCCAAGTTGATTGGAGCAAATGGGCGCCTCAGGAATTAAGTATTGCGTTATCTTTTGGAATCATTGCAATAGCATTACTCAAGCATATTGAGTTTAAGTTTTTTACTATTGTGGGAATATATTCCTACGAAATGTATTTATTGCATTGGCCTATAATGTATCGGTTTGATTTTTTATATAGGTTTATTCCGGCATGGGTAGCGACGGCATTGTATATTGCTGTATTTTTAGGCGTTGGTTGGCTAATTGAAAATGGGGTAGAGAGATTGTTAAATTTTAAAAAACCAAAAACGGCCTAAGAAGCCGTTTTATTGAGCGGGTCGGACGGGACTCGAACCCGCAACTTCTGCCGTGACAGGGCAGTGCTCTAACCAGTTGAACTACCGACCCACAAAGGGGAGTTATAATTAGTTAACTCCTTTTTGTGCATTGCTTTTTTTGAGACGTTTCAGTTTGCTTTTGTCTCGTCTTATTTTTGCTTTCTCACGAGCAATTTTTTCTACTGCTCGGACTTTTTTTCTCATGCCCATATGTAGTTTCATTATAATGGGAATATGATATCGTATTTTTGAATCAATGTCAATAAGCAAAAACCCTCATAGTGTCCGGCGCGGCATAGGAGAGAAGGAGGGGGCTCTCCCGCCATCGCCAAACACGATAAGGGTTTTTAGTTGGTACGTCATATTACCATATATATAGGTTTTTGTCAAGGTGTTTTCTTGAAAACTTGTGGATTTTAAATCCCGCCTTTATAAGCGGGATTTTGAGATGTTAGATGTTTATTTTATTACTGTCTCAACGATTTTTTTAAAGACTTCTGGGTATAATTCGGCGATTTGTGAAAGTACTTTTCTATCAAGTATAACGCCTTTTTTCTTCATAGCTCCCATCAGGGCGCTATAGGTGGTTCCGCTCTTGCGAGCTCCGGCATTAACCTTTACTTCCCACAGTCCGCGATTAAGTCTTTTTTTAACCTTGCGATCGCGATATGAGTGTGCTCCTGCTTTTTTGGCAGCTGTCTGAGCAAGTTTGATAAGTTTTTTGCGTCCAGCTTCAAATCCCTTGGTTTTTTTCAGAATATTTTTTCTGCGCTTGACGTGGTGCATTCCTCGTTTTACTCGTGGCATATAATTTAAAATCAAAACTCAAAAATAAAAATTCAAAATTATTGGATATAAGGTAAAGCTTCGACGACACGCCGTTTGAGCTGTGTGGATGCAGTGTTGTCAGACCGCTTATTGCGTCTGGTGTTGCCGGTTTCGCGAGAATTAAAATGGTCTTGGCCATTAGCGCGTTTTTTTACCGCGATTGTTTTTTTATTTTTTTTCACCATAAAGCGTTTTGCGGTTGCTTGGTGAGTTTTCATCTTTGGCATATCTTTTTGTTATACAAATTTTAAAGGTTAAAAGTCCGCTACATTGTAGCTTTTTTTAAAGGAAAAGTCAAGGGTGTTACTTTCGGGCTATAATAGCAGACATTTTGGTTCCTTGTTTGCTGATATCTTGTTCCATCCGGGTTTCTATTGATTCTGACACAAGACGCATAAAGCGCTGTATTACTTCTCGCGCAAGCTCAGGGTGGGCATTTTCTCGGCCTTTGAGAATTACTTCAGCGCGGACTTTATCGCCTCGTTCCAAAAATTTCGTAGCCTGATCTTTGCGTATGTGGAGATCGTGTTCGCCAATGCGTACTGATAAACGGATGCCTTTTGTCTCACTGACATGGGAATGCGCTTTTTGTTTGCGAACCTCTTTCTCTTTTTGATATTTGAATTCAGTAAAATCAATAAGTTTAACCACCGGAGGAATTCCCTTCGGGTTTATCTCAACTAAATCTAGTTCGCGTTCCTGTGCCAAATCAAGTGCTTGGCGTATATTCATAGCACCTAAGTTTCCTCCATCTTGATCAAGCACCATAACTTCCGGAGTATTTATTTCCGTATTTTTTCGATAATAGGGGATAAGGGGTTTTTCTGGACGTTTTTTACGGGATATACGCATATATTTTTATCAAAGTAATGTGTTAATTGTTTTTTTAAAAATTTCCAACCAGATCCACTTTTTAAAAATTTTTCTCTGCCCATGGCGTCTTTTTTATCGAGATACATTTCAGCATAAATTATTTTCCATGGTTTAAAATTTTTTGTGGATGTAACTAATCCCTGGTTGTGATATTTAATTCTATTTTTTAAATTTGTGGTATAACCAATGTAATGACGATGGGGATAGCTAGTTGATTCTAAAAAATAGACAACGTAATACATAAATCCTCCTAGATATTTCGGCATCGCCACGAGATGGCGCCATTTTTTACCAATGCATGTTGTTGCGTAAAATGACCTTCGGTCATATTTGGCATCGCCACGAGAGGGCGATATACATCAACGCGCCTTGCCGCGTATAGTCGCTAACGCTCCTACGCGGCACTCAAAAGGGCTCATAAATTCGCCCTTTTTCGTGGAGATGCCGGGAATTGAACCCGGGTCTAGATGGGTTAACTTCACACCCTACATGTGTAGCTGGTTTGGTATTTTGCTATGTATGTAAAAACCAACAAAATAATACATAGCTGATCCTGAAATGATGTCAGATATATTCGTCAGGAGGCGGATATATCTTACGCTCGATAGGTTGACACCGTTGTACTGTTATCGAGTATCACAGAAACGATGGCAGTGGCTTATTAAGCGACTGCGGAAGCCAATGTTGGAACGCTGAACATTGCTGTTACAGCATTTTTAACACGGCTGACTAAGTTTGCACTTAGGAATTGTATGATGGCATTAACGAGGTATCATACACCCTCGACATGCGTATGAGAGGTAACAAAAGGTCCACCTATCGAACCCTGTCATCCCCCACGAAAAGCGGCGTAGCCACTTTGAGTGGCCACGTGAAGAGAGAAGCTCTTTTACGTGGCAGGCGCATTGTATAAACAACAACGCCGCTTCGTGGCTCGCCATTTTTCGTGGAGGTGATAGAAGATAATTAGTTTGTAAGCTCTTTTAGGTTTCTCCTCATCTCTCTCTTCTGTTCTCGTTCTTTAATTGTTTTTCGCTTATCAAAGAGCTTTTTTCCTTTTCCAATACCTATTTCTATTTTTAATAGACGACCCTTACTATACACTGAAATTGGCACAATTGTCAAGCCTTTTTCATTCAATTTTCCTCTTAAATAATTGATTTCTTTGCGTGAAAGCAATAATTTTCTGCTATGGGTTGGATCGTAATTTTGTACCACAGAAAATTTGTACGCCGGTATGTGGGCGTTTACCAGATATGTCGCATCATTGTGAACAGTTACAAACGCCCCAGTAAGTTTCATATGTTTACCTCGTATAGATTTGACTTCATGGCCTTCCAATATCAAACCAGCCTCGAGCGTCTGAAGGATTTCATAATCAAATCGGGCTTTTTTGTTTATTGCGTAGGTTGGCATATTTTCACGGTAGCACGTGTTTAATCTAGGTCTAATGATTGAGTCCTCTAGTACTAGAGTGACTACAGTATATCTGTTTTTTATCATTTTGCAAGATTAAGGTAAATTGTGTATACTTTAATCAATCTTAAATTAAAATTGTATGTTTTTTCGTAAAAATAACCAATCCAGCCTCATTTTTTTTGTGTTTGGTTTTATCGCACTTGGCATTATTGTCGCCGTGGCTATTCTGCTGTTTTCGTTGTTTTCAAAATCAAAGGTCGCAGTTGATCAAAATTCTTCACAAACTGAATTGCCGGGTATTGAAAATACAAATGTACAGACAGCTCCCAGCTTAACTCCAGAACAGCTTCAAACGCAATATGTTTCATCAGTAGAAAAATTGTCTGGTGAATTATCCTCACATGTGCAAAAAGACGAAATGCTTTCGTTTGTCGAAGATTCATTGTTGCAAATCCGGATGCCTATGGAATATCGCGATAGACATTTACAGGCAGTTTTGAAAATTGCACAGTTGAGGTTGGAAGTTTCGCAAAAAAGTGATGAAGAAATTAATACCAGTGTTGCAGAGATTTTGAGTGGACTAATACAATGAATTAATTATTCTAATTAACCTAATTGTTCTAATTATTCTAAATAAATTTCAATGAATAATTGGACACGTAGATGTTTTTTAGGTCAATTAGAATAATTAGTATAATTAGAACAATTTACGTTATGGACGATTCACAATCTCAATCTTTTTCTCCTTCCATTGCTGCAGTCCGTATAATCTCTACATTTACCGCGCCTCTTATGCTGGCGTGTGTTATTGTTTTTCCCCACATGCCGGTATTTATGGGAGTATTGGTTGCCTGGTTTTTTTCTTTTTTTGTATTGTATTATAAATATCATGCTTCGATAGGCCAGACAGCACTCAATACCACAACTGCTATTTCTTTTATTGTTTTATTATTGCTTGTTGAGTCTATTTTTTTCCGGTGGTTTTTTGTCGGTTGTTCCTCGATTATTTTTTTCTTTATTGCATATTGGTCTGAACCAAAAATAAAACATGCATTGCATATAAAAGAAAAACCTCTTCGTCGTATGATGATGATGCTCTATGTGTTCAATGTATATGCATTTTTTATTGGTATATTTGCCGCAGACGTGTATTTTCCTTCCGTGCCATTTATAGTATCAGCGCTACTCGGCGGAGTGTATGCGAGTATCGCGGCGCATATGATTTGGCTTTTATATTTTGTTCCTACCGACACCCGAGCTTCTGATGAGAGGGGAAAAATCAAAAAGACGCTTGGTATTTTTAAACGTTTTTTTTATCATTTTGTACGTGTTTATGAACGTTCGTTGCAAAAAAAGGAATGGATATATACTCTCGTTGTTGGTATTGTCATGATAGAGATTTTGCTATGTATTCAATTTCTTCCATTTGGTTATCTTGCGTCGGGGTTGCTTGCAGTCTGGCTTTGGTATATTATGCTATTGCTTATCCGTTTCCATCTAAGTCCTTTGGGAATTGTGTGGAAAAATCAACGCGCGTTTCTCATCGCAAATGTCGTTTTGTATGTATTATTTTTGTATAGTATTAGGTGGATTTGATTTGATAAATTTACAATTTGAAATTTAAAATTTATAAACAATTTTAAATATCTGAATTATTCAATAAAATCTAACTATCATTTCTTCATTCAAAAATTAAATCATTCAGAATTGTTTTCAAATTAAAAATTAGAAATTTCAAATTTCATTATGTATCCTCCCCATCTCCCATTCAAAACATGTTCAACAGCTTTGCATCATGTCTGGCGTCAGACGTACGTTGTTGTTATTCTCGTCGTACTATCTTTGAGCGCGGGGATTACGGGTTCACTCGTCACAACTGCATGGATAGAGCCGACGTTGTACACAGACAGCAACCTTTATTTTTTAAATCGTGGAAATAATACTGTTGATAGCAGGCAGCAGCCCGATATCGCATTGCTGCAACGCTATCAATACACAACTGTCCGTATTGTAGATGGTAAGCAGGTGGTGAATACAGATTTTTACCCTGAATCTTCATTGATTGGACGCATGATCATGCTTTCGTCAAATGGATGGGGAGCGCTATACACTGATTCATTTGTTTCAAGCAACGTGTCTTCGTGGCTTGCTATTGATTATCAAGGTGTTATCCATACTATTGAAAAGACAGTGTATGACAAAGATCGCAGTGTACTATATATAAAGCTTGCAGGAAATGAATTTCGTGTGGCATCTTTTCCTGACTGGAATTCAATGGATCGAGGATCAGGAGTATGGGTTGCTCGTGGAAGCAACTGGCGAAGACATACTATTTCTGATTATCAGGTTGTTGCAGAGCCTCTGTACGAAGCCCGCCTGCCCTATGCACTGTTGTCACTAAATCCCGTAGGCACATCAGGTTTGGCATTTAATGATCAGGGACAATTGGTCGGTTTTGCCGATGAAACAGGACTTGTGCATATGGTATATAAGGTAGAGCAGGATTTGCCTTCGCTTCTGGAAAAAGGGGAACGCAAATCACTATCTATTGATTGGCGCGGATACTTTGTAGAACAGATTTCTTCGGGTACTGATATTGCAGAGCAATATTCCGGTTTTTATGTTTTGCAAACTGCATCGCGAAATGTTGATAAAGTAATCAACGGCGATGTAATTGTATCTATCAATGGTTCGTCAGTCAGCGCGTTTACCTTTGATCGTATGTTGGCCCAAGCCCCTTCTCCTTTCACGGTGACCGTGTGGCGTAAAGGAGAGAGATTTGATATACTGATGGAGAAGTAAAATTATTGACGGAGAGGGCATTTTATGATATGATTATCTGTTTCAAATTAGTTAGTCTTGAATTATTCTAATTGACCTGATAAAAAATCAAAACTCAAATGTCAAAACTCAAAAGTGAAACTTAAAATTAAAATTTTCTTTTCATAGTTTTCATTTTTGAGATAGAAATTTGAATTTTGACTTTTGAATTTTGAGTTGTATTTAACATTTTTTACTCATTTAAACGTTTTTATTCATATATATGTTTAATTCCCCATTACACACATTACTTCGTCGCTGGAAACTTCTCTTCGTCTTTGGTCTGATCGTTGGCATTCTTTCTGCAGGTGCTACGTTTTTGTTTCCACTTAGTTACCGTGCAGACGCGCAGGTGCTTATTATTTCGCAATCACGGTATGGCGTCGATCCATATACCGTTGTCCGTTCTGCCGAGCGTGTTGGCGAAAATATCGCGCAAGTAATGAGGACCAATGATTTCTATCAAAAAGTGAAAGAACAGACGAGCTATGTTATTGATTGGAATTATTTTGAAAAATTAAATGAACGTGAAAAAAGAAAACTTTGGGGGAAGACCATCGTCCCTTCTGTGGTATACGGGACAGGTGTTTTGCAAGTGAGCGCGTACCATCCAAATCCAGACCAGGCAAATCAATTGGCAGGAGCCGCGATAAGTGCTCTAGCCTCAAAGGGTTGGGAATATGTGGGAGGGGATGTGGCTATAAAAGTAGTCAATGATCCAGTCGTATCCAAATGGCCCGTACGGCCAAATGTTGCGTTGAATGCAGTGTTGGGGTTTGTGGTCGGTGTTCTTCTGACTGGACTTGTGGTAGTTAAAAAATAACTTATTACTATTATTTAATAATTTTTTATGCCTATACAACCACGCACAACCATTGAACAATATGTCTTGGATGTACTCAATCAGCAAGGTTTTTCAGTATTAGAT
The DNA here is from genome assembly GCA_041665025.1 of Candidatus Magasanikiibacteriota bacterium. GTDB lineage: Bacteria > Patescibacteriota > Patescibacteriia > Magasanikbacterales > UBA922 > JBAYJP01. Next base: position 105,052 of record JBAYJP010000004.1, read on the forward strand.
GAGACAAGCCAGCAAGAAATGTTTCCTCAATTTATGGCAGAAGCAGAACAGCGTCTTGGAGCGCGGTTACTTCCTTTGCTTGATAAATCTGCAGCACAGGATTTTGATAAATTGTTAAAACAGCAGGAAGTTAAACCAGAAGAATTGTGGAATTTTTGGCAAAAGCATGTTCCTAACTTTTTGGAAGTTGTCAAAGGAGCACTAAATGACTACGCAAAAGAAGTTGCGGTAGCATTTGGAAATAAGTAATAGTATGGGCAAAGATCCTCAGGTAAAAATTGGTGATCAAAAAGTGCCTGTGGCATCAAGGAGGCTTAATTTTTTATTACAAAAGTTTTTGGTCAAAATAGGTGTCTTGGAACAAGAAAGTAAAATGTTAGAACAGCGTATGAAGACAATAGAAGAAAAGAAAGACATAGCCGAGACAATGGACACTATACATAAATTATAATTTTCTAATTTATTTTTATGAGAAGACCGGAAATGGGTCGTGTGATCCCCGAGAATTTTAGGGGTTTTGATCCAACTAAATTTCAAAAAGACGACCATGTATTGTTTTATGCAGATGGAGAATGGCACATAGGAAAATTGGATGATTTACCTCCTGGGGCTCCGGGTGTTTCACGGGTCGGCGTATTTGAGATGTCTTCAACAGGAGACACAGTTGCCATGAAAATTAGCGGGCTGCCTAGTTTGATTGAATTACGCAGACCTCCCAAGAAGGTCGAATATAATATTGGCCAAAGTATAGATATAGGCGGTGTTTCCTACTCAGTGCATGATATTGGTCCGGGTACTAATGGAGATATTGAATACGAACTAACTGATGGTACGCGTACGCTTAAACATATTAAACAAGAGTCTTTGGATAATGTACATGTTTTAGAAGATACTGAACACACGTTAGAGACGAAAATGCAAACACTGGTAGACAAAGTGAAGACAATTGTGGGTGAAAAGCGGTCGCAGTTTATGAATAGGTTATCTGCAATAGAAAAAAGGATTGTGGACTTATATGAACATATTGGTCCAAGCAGTAATTGGCATGCCAAAGAGTCTGCAGAACTTCTCCAGTCAGGACAAGAGATAAAGAGAATAAAAGCTGAGTTGGTCGCTGAAGCACAAAGCATGGAGCGCGAGATAGATGCTATCCCGAGTGAAAGTGGCAGCGCAAAAGAAAATAAAGAAAAAGGGGACGTCGCCCGCGGCTTTTCTGCTCGCTATGATCGTGAGATGAAACGTAAAGAAGACGAAGCTCGAAATAAATTTAATAAAAATGAACATGATGATTGGAAGAAAACTAAAAAAACATATGATGACTGGAAGAAAATAAAAGACGCGCACGATGCATGGGTCAAAGCTGCGCCGCAGAGACCCAAAAAAGGTCCGATGCCTCCAGATACACGAGGTCCAGAACCTCCTTTACCACCTCCTGAACCGACACGGCCAGGGGATGAACCTCAATTCAAAAATCCAGCAGAAGAACCAAAAGAAAAACAGAAAAAATATCTCGAGCTATATAATGGTTTAGATGATACAATTCCCGGTCAAAAGAAATTAAAAGATGAGGTAGATAAACGTCGAAAAGAAAAAGCAGGGCTTGAAGGGCATGCTGATTATGATCCAAAATCAAAAGATTTCAAAGAAATTACGGCTGAAATTATGTCAGAGGTTCTTAGTGAGTGGAAAGATTTGACCGGAGCTGTTGAAGGGGTCGACTTGAAAAAAGAAAAAAAAGAATTACACGATAAAATAGATGAGTTGAAGACAAGGATCGAAGCATTGCCATTGGGGGTAGCGAGAACTAAACTAGAGCATGATTTAGCAATTGCAAAAACGGCTGTAGACGGTATTGACGCGGCAGCCAAGACTATGACAGCCTCTCCATTAACTACAGAGACAGATGTTGAAAAAGCTATTATTGATTTTTGGAGAGCTGTGGGAAAAGTCGAAGTAGATCTGTATTATGTTGAAAAATCACAAGCTCCTGTGGATGCTGCGCAGATAGAACGAAAAGAAGATATCGCGATTTCCATCCCCACTGAACTCATGATGAAGATACTCGATGGACGATGGAATATACAGGTGACCAACGCGGTGAATCTTGCATATAAAGAAAAATTAGAAAGAAATGTTGATCCTCGTTTAGGCGTCTCTGCTCCTCGAAGCAACGAAACAGTGAGATTAGCAGTTCTTGAAATTTTTAGAGGAGAACCTTCTGCTGATGTGTTAGTCGAATTGAGAAAACTTGGGATAAAAGATTGGAAGCATTTCCAAAAATTATTAGAAGGAGAGATGGGTAAATCTCTTACCCTTATGATTCACAAGATGGCAGATGAGCGCCTTACTGCAGAGACAGCAAAACGCCAGAGTGGTCTCGCGGTTATGAAAGCAACATGGATGCATGCCTTGCCACGCACGGTTGCGAATATTGCTCTTGTTGGCGGCGGAGCATTGGCTCTTAGTGCTCTGTTGGCACCAGCAAGCGCTTTAGCAGCAGTTGGTGTAACTGTTGCCGGCGGACTTGCAGGAGGAGGCGCAAAAGGTTTGCTTCAAGGGTTAGTTTACAAAATTCCAGGTCTGAGAAAACATCGAGATAAAAAATTACAAGAACAACAAGAAAAATTACGTGTTGATACCGCTGCCATACTTACCAAAGAAAAAAACCAGGATGCCAATGGATTTTTTGGACATATCAAAAGATGGTATCAAGATGTTTTTGGAGGCATAGTTTCGCAGGAAGAGATAGTGAATTTTGCTGATGATACAAATAAATATATTTTTGCCGGAATGGTTGCCGAAGGCATTGAGCAAAGTACTTCAAAACATGTATCCAAGGAAGGCGAGGAAACTGATGAGCAAGTAAAACAAAAACTTGCCGGGTTGAGTGGCGAACATCGAGCTATGTACTTTGGAGGTATTACACGTGCTCGAGATCAGGAAGGTATAGAATTATCTGTAGAAAAGAAGCTTGAGTTTATTGCTGTTATTGCTCACATACATGATGGACGTCCAGACATTGTACAAAAAGCTATGGAGAATGTTGATCCATTTTGGTTTCGCATGTTAGAGGGGTCATTTCAGGGTATGAGTGGTCAGCTTGGCGAAAAACACGGACTTGTACGCGGTACTGCAGAGTGCGCAGTTGTTGGCGGGGCTATGTCTATCGCATTTGTCGCAGGCGGTGAGGCGACACGTGCTGCTTTAGGTGCAGCAGGTGGTTTTGCGAGTGGATATAGAAAAGCAGGAATTGAAATGGTCAGTAAAGAGGCACGAAGAACAAATCAAGATGCGGTTGAGGCATTTACGTGGATACAAGAATTGCGTGCAGGCAATACTGCAAATAGAGACAAACTATTCGAAAGGTTCCATAAATTTCAAAATATTTTGGGAGGTGGAGAAGACAAAGTAGACCAGCGTGTGCGTGCTGAGCGTTCAGAAACGCGAAATCTTATGGAACGCGTGGTAAAGGAAACGCAAGAGATTATGAAACTGAATGCGCAACAAGCTCTTGCAGAATTACAGCAACAAAGAGAGCGTGTAGACAAGGCCAAGGAGCGTTCGTGGGGTAAGCGATTTAGTGAAATAGGAAAACGTATTAAACATGGAATTAAACATATAGCAAGAGATGTAGCGAGTGGCATAGGCATAGCTGTGCTAGTAGGTGAAGTAATTGATTATGCAAAAGAATCTGAAACTGGCCAGGCAATACAGGCACAGTTGAGAGGCATTACTCACGATACCGCGGGTGCTCGGGCTTCACATGTTATCGAAGAAGCAAAGGGACATGCTCATCAGCAAATTGAACAAGGAGTAAAAATTGCTGCAGCTTCGAGAGTTAATCCTGAACCGACTGGCGGAGCGGGCAGGGGGACTATCTCACCAGATAGCACTCACCGGGGTCTTGGAGGAGCAATTGCACAAAAAGAAGGACATGATTTGGGAGCTCATCGTGCTGAATTGAGTCCTGATGAATTTTTATCATCACACAAGGAATTAAGCCAGGCAGAGAGCGATTATATTCGTCGTTTAACTGCGCAATACCCAGAATTATTGCAGGATGAGAGTTCACTTGAAAAATTGCTCGAAGCAGGACAATACGCGCGTGGAAAAGGTTCTATGTTTGGAGATGCATTCAAAGGAAACGTGGATACACCACTTGAGGCTGCGCGCCAGGCAGACATGGTAAAGTTTGAAGAAATATTAAAGCATGGAGGTGAGGCTCGCGCGGCAGAGTATTTGGAAGGTAGAGGATTTAATGCCAAAGCATTACGTCATCTCGGACTTGATGCATCACATCCTGATTATAAAGGTTTTGCGCATAGCTACAAGACGTCAGTGCTTGATGCTTCAGAAGGAAATAAAGATACAAGCCTCATGCATAAGTTGGGTAGTACTTTGCAAGCTGATGAAAATAGAGACATGTATGCATACAAAGACGAAAAAGGCCATGGATTGTTTGATGAAGGAAAGCGTGCAGGTTTTCGTACAAAGGGCGGGCCTATACGTATGCTTGGAATGGACGAAACAGAGGGGGGGGACGCGAGAAATTTGGTGCATGGCAATGCGGACGAGCGTGTGTATGAGAAACAACCGTCTGTTTCACAAGATGTAGAACCTCCACAAGCTAAGGAATTACACCATGCGGTAAAAACCGTTGAAGGACACAGTTATGATGTGTATGACGCGCCTCATCAGCCTGGTTTTGAAGATGTAAGGCTCGCGTATGAAGGGGATGTGCTCAAAGGGTATATGATTGGTGATCAATTTATGCCATATCTTTCTGATGGAGTCGGTCCCTCCATTCCTCTCACGGTACATGAGTTGCTTGCTGTTGCCGGGCAGGAAACCACAGGTGCGGCACGTGGCAGTGTGTTTGATCTCAAACTCGATGACTACGGTCGAACAACTGGGGCTGCGACAGGTGATGCATTGGATGATACAGAATCGGAAGCGTATGAACAGGCACTCGTGGATGACGAAGACCTGGATGATGAGCCTCATGAAACGACACCTCTAGAAACAGCTGGAAGTAAGATGGGTCAAACCATAAAAGTTGAGGGTATGGAATACAAGATTGATCGGGATGTTTCTGGAAAAATGGTAGGGTATCGTGGTGCATCTGTAGATGGACTTGGTGGTCCTCCCCGAGCCGATGTTCATAAGGCCGTGTTTACTTCGGACTTTCCTCATAGTCAGACTATAGCTGGATCGGAAGGATCAAAATCCATGATGAAAATTTATATGGATGAAAAACTTTTGGATCAAATGAAGGGAAGTGATCGTAGTTTTATGGCAAGGACACTCAAGACAGATATGGAATCTTTTGCAAAAAAATTTGGTGGCGGTATGGGAGCTGTCGAACTATTCAAACCGGATATGCTGAAAAAGGCGGGATTCTAACATGACGCGGACTAACGCAGACTAAACGCAGAAAAATTATTGAGTAGTATAAAACTCCGGGTGTAAACTCGGAGTTTTTTGTTTATTATTTTTTGAAACGTTTGAGCAACCCATTTGTTCTTTTTTACAATGCAACCTACCCTCTGTCTCCCTTCCTTACTAGGAAGGGAGAACCCATTTATACATCAAAGCCAAACATGTTAATACGTCCCTCCTCCCGTTATAAGGGAGGAGGACAGGAGGTAGGTTGCATTGGAAGAGAGAAGAGTAGTTGGATTGCTCGGCCTATGCTTGACAAAAACACCTTTTCAGGTGTAAGACATGTGTATGTCCATACCGCTTATGTGGTTGGGAATGTAGACTAAAATGCCTATGGCCAAATATAGCTTATATTGGCTATTTTACGTATAAAGAGTGATTGTAATATCTATCAAATTTTTTTGCTGAATAGAGCTAAGTATTTTAATTCTATATATGACGTACAGGACTTGACAAAAGAAGTAATATGTGCTATACTATGCCGTTATGCTAAAAAATGGGTTATGTGTCGGTCCTCCTAAGCTATCTGGGCCACTAAGCTGTCTAAGCTTCCTAAGCCTTATAACTTAGATAGCTAAAAAAGCTAAGAGGCTAAGAAAGCCATAATGTCATTGTCACATCCAGTCGCATTAAGAATATCTAGTGCAACGGTATGTGTCTCATGACACAATTGTTCATTACAATTGACGTGTCATAACATTAATAACAAATAATGCTTTGTTGGGAGTTGAGAATTTCCTTGCGCGGGCAGAAGACAGATGATGTATATCATCTTTTTCTTTCCGCGCGAGGGACTCGACATCCCTCACAAACGCAAGCCCCCGATTCGCGGGGCACACCTTTCACCAGGTGGTGCCCACGCGCGGGGGCACAAGGTTTCGTGCCACGTGGCACTCGCTATCTCGAAGCAACTTGCGTTCTACACATATCCATACAGTCTCATCTACTAGGAAAGGAGATGAGCAAAAAGTATGGCATGTGGCATACACCATGTTGGTGTAGGTCACATGAACAAATGTGTAGGCAACGGTTGTCTAGGGACAAGTGGGTTGCCAGTGTGGCGACGGTAGTGTTGGTTACTGGTTTTCAAGGCATCCGCCCGCCGCATCGCTACGATAGGCGACAGGCGCGGCTGGCGGACACAGACGACGGTTCTCGACCAACGGAGAATGACAGAGATGAAGCGCATCTACTTCCTGGGTCTGACGGCCCTCCTGCTCGGCATCGGCGGCAACGCGTTCGCGGCGGCCGTGGAGGACTCCATGGCCACCTGCACGAACGGCATCGACGATGACGGCGACGACGCGATCGACTGCGACGACGACGACTGCGGCGACGAGGCCGACGAGACGACCATCTGCGGCGCGCTCGAGAAGGCGCGCGCGGAGGCGCGGCTCGCGGCGGCTCGGGTTGCGGTGCCGGTGATCGACAAGCGGACCCAGGACGAGGCGGCTCGCAAGACCGCGCTCGAGCTGGCGCTCACGATCGCGGCGGCCCGCTACACGGTCACCGCGGACTACGCGGACATCGACACCACCTTCGACACGATCCAGGAGCTGGTCAAGAAGGCCTTCGCGGGCAACACCAAGATCCTCAAGCAGTTCATCGACGACAAGGCGCTCGTGGACGGCGACATGGTGGAGAAGGCCACGATGGTCTACGAGTGGGCGAAGAAGTTCGGCTACAAGGATCCCACCACCACCGTGCGCATCGCGAAGAAGGCCGGCCGCAAGGTGCGCCGGGTCGAGACCGCCACGGGCGGCACGATCGAGGCGACGGACGCGCGGCCGCAGATGGTCGCGGGCGTCGAGGGCGCGCCGCTGCTGGTGGCGGTGGTGGCGGGTCCCGCGGTGGCTCCGGCCGTGATCGACTGCACTCAGGTGCGGGCGCTGGCGTTCAAGGGGTGCGCGGGCAAGGTCGCGAAGGTCGAGACCACGGTGCCCAACTACGACCAGTGTGCGAGCGTCATCCAGGCCTACGGCCGGACCCGCTGCGCGGACTGAACCAGAACCACTACGATACGAGGGAGACGACACAAGATGAAGACCAGGATGATGCTGCTGAGCATCGCGCTCCTGCTGGCTCTGCCGGCGGGCGCGTTCGCTCAGGGGCGGACGATGATCGAGTTGCTCGAGACGGTCGCCTCCCTCGAAGGGCAGGGCGATCGGCTCGAGACGAAGCTGGCAATGACGGAGGGGGAGCGGGACCGGCTGCGGGAGCAGCTCGGGACCGCGCAGCGGAGCGGCGAGGAGACCGCGGCTCAGCTGGGTCGGGCCGAGCGCGAGCTCGAGTCCACCCGCTTGCGGGTGGCCGAGCTCGAGGGTGTCCTCGACCGCTACAAGAGCGGCGAGGCGCGCCGCCTCGCCCTGCAGGCCGTGGAGGAGGCCAAGGGTGAGGCGGAGCTGGCCGAGATCGCGCGCGACGAGCTGAGGGCTCAGGCGAGCGATCGCCAGATCCAGGCCTACAGCGACGCCGGCGTCAGCCCGATGCTGTTCTCGGTCGCGGACATGCCGGAGGACGTGTGGGGGTTCGAGGACGGGGACGAGAGTCAGATCATCTGGCAGCAGTTCCCCGATTCGAAGGACTACCCCACCGTTCTCGTGATCGGCAGCTTCTCGGCCCGTGGGGTCGATCGCCCGGGCATGCGCCACATCAGCGAAGAGACGCAGGCGCAGTGGGCGATCAAGCGCGCCGAGATCGTCGCAGCGGAGCTCCAGGTGAAGGGCTTCCGCACCATCCAGGCGACGGCGACCGTGGAGGCGCGCTCCGGCGTCCTCCTGATGTACTTCGGGGTCGGCTTCGGCCCCGAGTACGTGCAGTCCCTGGCCAAAGACGTGGCCGGGCTGCAGGGCGCCATCGACGCCATCAAGGAGCGCATCGCGAACCTCGAGCGGCGCATGAGCCAGGCCGAGACGAGGCTCACCGAGCACGGCGACTCGATCGGCGACCTGAAGCGCCGGGTGCACGGGCTGGAGATCGCGTTCCCGCAGGCCGAGCTCGGCATCGCGGCGATCTTCGACCAGTCCGACGCCTACGGCGCGTTCGAAACGGGACTGTGGGTGCCCTTCGCCGAGTCCGGCAGCTACGAGCTGTCCGCGTCCCTCGGTGGTGGCAAGCACGGCACCGTTCTCACGGCGCGTACGGGGCTGCTCGGACGGCTCGGCGGCATCGTCTCGCTCGGGGCCAAGATCAACGCCCTGGTGGCGTGGAGCGGCGGCTTCAAGACCGTCCATCACGTCGATCTGGGCTTCGGTCCGGTCCTGGAGATCGAGCTCGGCACGCCCTGGCTCATCCTGGAGCTGCAGCCGTTCGTCGGCGTGCAGATCGAGGGCGGCGAGCTCGGGGACGACCTGGCCGGTGGCTGGTCGGTGGGCGCCCTCGCGGTTCTCAAGGCCCGCCTCGGCAAGAAGCCCGAGCCGATCGAGGCCCCCCCGGCCGAGTGATCTCGGACGCAACGCGATGGCGTCCGACGTGACACGTCAACAACTCAGGGAAGACAGTGAGGCACACTTCCCGGCCCAGATCTCTTCTGCAGCTACCGCAAGGTGGCAGCGAAGAGGGGCTCTCGCCTCGGCCCTGGCTCGTACGCACAATGCGAACGACCAGGGCCACGAAAAATTGAGCATTACAGAAATGTAGTGAACAGTTTACGGAAACAAAAAAGAAAGATTAAAAGATTGCGGCCCTGCGGGCCTAAGATTAAAGATTATTTGAAATAGAATTTTAATATAAAAAGGGCGTCGGAAGGCGTCTTTTTATAAATTATGAATGATGAATGCAAAATGATGAATATTTGTTACCTTGTTGTATGGTTAAATTGTTTGTTTGTCTTGGGTTGTAAGTTACAGGTTACACATTATAAGTCTTACGTAATTTAAGCCAAAAAATAAGTATTTTATGTAAGAAAATCAGTGAAAGATCGTTCTATTGACAAACTGGCTTATTTATGCTATAATTGTATGTTATTTTAAGATGAGGTGGACTGTGTCCTAAGTTTATTAAGTAGCTAAGTTTTCTAAGTAAAGATTTAAAAAATAGTTCGTTCACAACTTAGTCAACTTAGATACTTAGAAAACATAGTAGACTCCCGTTGTCGGCGCTACATACTGTGCACTAAACTGTAATAAACTTAGTGCAAAACGGTATGTGTCGCAAGACACGATTGCTCATTACAATTGACGCGATTATATTTCAAAAATAATTTTTCACATGGGAATACGTTCCTGGCGTGGAAAAAGAGAATTACTTAATCGTGCGTTCCTACTCCCTTTGTAAGGGAGGAGGTTAGGTGGTGGGTTGCGTCGCAACCCCTCTCTTCCCTCCCCTTACAAAGGGGAGGGGCGATAGTAGTTTACTTTTTCCGCGCCGGGAACCCGTAAGTTCCCAAAATAAGCAAGCCCTCGTAACGGGGCACACCTTTCAAAAGGTGGTGCCCACGCGCGGGGCACAAGTTCTCTGCCGTCTGGCAGATCCAAAGCTACATGCTTTTGAAACTCTTGTCTCTTACATCCATACCACCTAGGAAAGAGGTGCGACATATATGGACGCGCAACACCATGATGGTGTATGCGTGAAAAGATGTGAGAACTTGGGTCTCAAGAGTGTACGGTCAAGGGTCTGTACAGGCGGCTCGGTTTGTTCGAGTCGGTTCTAGGTCAGCCGGAGTCGGTCGCGACGAAACGCGAATGCGACACTCCGGTGGGTGTGACGATCTTCGACAGGAGAATGAGAGACATGAGGAAATTCTTCGGCAAGAAGGCGGCGATGGGCGTGTTCCTGTGCTTGATGACGCTGAGCCTCGGCTGCTGGGAGATGGAGGACTCCCAGCCGAGCGTCGACGTCTCGGGGGGCGACATCTCGCCCCCGTCGGACGTCGAGGAGTTCGAGTGCGACACGGACGCGGACTGCCGTGACGGCAAGGCGGACACGGTCGACATCTGCGACGTGGAGAACACCTGCCGGCACGTGGACATCTTCCGCGTGATCCTGCATGACATGGACTCCGACACCGTTCTGGCCGAGATTTCGGCCAACGACGCGTGCGAGTCCGCAAACGTGCCCGAGCGGATCATCGAGTCGTGCGTGGACCAGGTGGAGGTCGCCGTCATCGAGGCCGCCCTGACCTGGGGCGACTGCGACGACCACAACGACTCCGTGTACCCGGGCGCCCCCGAGCTGTGCGACGACGTCGACAACGACTGCGACGGCGTCACGGACGAGGGGTGCACCGAGCCGGAGTGCGTGGCCGCCGCGGACTGCGACGACAGCGACGTCTGCACGACGAACTCGTGCCAGGCGAACGCCTGCGTCTACACGCCCGTGGTCGGCTGCTGCCACCAGGACTCGGAGTGCGTGGA
>JBAYJP010000005.1:0-108374 GCA_041665025.1 Candidatus Magasanikiibacteriota bacterium
AAGTGAGCTATGTGGTTACTGGTGCAATAAATTATTTCGAAGATCACGATGAATTATATTGGAATGTGACAGGTAATGAATGGGATGTCGTTATAGGAGAATCATATGCACGCGTGTTACTTCCAAGCGATTTAGGTGTAGAACAAATTTCATACACGTGTTTTGCCGGTCCGTCTGAGAGTACGACGCCGTGCAGTTTGTCAGAGGCACACACAGGGGAGAATGGAATTGTGGAGTCAGTACAGTTTGAACAAAAATTTTTAGCACCCCAATCTGGTTTTACCATTGTTGTCGGAATTCCCAAAAATATTTTACCATACATCACTCCGTCGAATAGTTCTTCAAATTTTATTATTGGAGATACCGCATCATCACCCGCTATTACCGGTATTATTATTATAATTGTACTGTGGCCAATATTTTTATTTGTCTTTTTATTTAGACGATGGTGGAAATATGGGCGCGATCCAAAAGGCAGAGAGACGATTGTTACAGAGTTTGATGCGCCAGACAAATTAAGTGCTCTTGAAGTTGGTATACTTGTTGACGAGACAGCACACAACAAAGATATTACAGCCGAGATTATACAGCTTGCTATTCGTGGGTATATCAAAATAAATCGCATTGAAGGAAAGGGTTTGTTTGGAAAAAATGTTGATTATGAATTAACAAAGTTAAAAGAAGCCGATGATGTGTTGTCAGCCGTAGATCAAAAATTATTGAATCGTTTGTTTGGCAATAAACCTGTGGTGCGTTTGAAAGACTTAAAGGAAAAATTTATCAAAACAGTAAAGGAAATACGAGAAGATGCAAATAAAGATTTAGTTAATAAGAAATATTTTCAAAAAAGTCCTTCCAGAGTAAAAAATACCTATCTGAGTGTTGGCGTGGGCGTGGGGCTTGTTGGTTTTTTTGTTGGTGGTTTTGCAGGGCCTATTGGCGTTGCGGGTTTTGTCATTTCAGGAATTATAATTATCGTTTTTGGCCGGATTATGCCAGCACGAACCAAAGAAGGTGTGCTAGCCCACGAACATATCTTGGGATTGAAGAATTATTTGCAGGTTGCGGAAAAGGATAGAATAGCATTTCATAACGCGCCAGAAAAAAATCCGCAGTTGTTTGAAAAATTATTGCCCTATGCCATGGTACTTGGCGTTGAATCACAGTGGGCAGGGCAATTTGAAGGGATTTATACTCAACAGCCTGATTGGTATAGTGGTCCAGCGGGTAGCGCATTTAATAGTATGTTACTTTTGAATAGTCTTAATAGTTTTAATTCAACCGCGCAAAGTACGATATATGCCTCGCCTCATTCAGCTGCAGGCGGGGGCAGTGGTTTTTCTGGTGGACATTCCGGGGGAGGATTTGGCGGAGGCGGGGGAGGAAGTTGGTAATTTTTTAACATACTATTTGTTATGTCACTTATTTTTCTCGATACCGAAACAACCGATTGCGATGCAAACGCACGATTGATTCAGCTTGCATATAAACACATGCCTGGGGGTACGGTGGTGAATGAATATTTTAAGCCTCCAGTTCCTATTTCATTTGGTGCCATGGCGACCCATCACGTGACCAATGAAATGGCTGCAGATAAACCAATGTTTGAAGGAAGCAGACACCAGAATACACTTCGCGAATTGCTAAAAACGAGCGCAGTTGTTGCACACAATGCGCCGTTTGATATTATGATTTTGAAAAATGACGGGCTTGAGGTTCAAGAGTATATTGATACCTTGCGCATTGCACGACATATTCTCGATAGTGAACAATATGCCCTTCAATATTTGCGCTACTCACTAAATCTAGGTGTGCAAGGAGTTGCCCACGACGCGCTTGGAGATATCATGGTACTTGAGGCATTATTTGAATACTTGAAAATGCATATTGCAGAAAAATTTTCTTTGGGTTCTGAACAAGAAATTTTAGAAAAAATGTTTGAACTCACACAGATGCCAGTTCTTTTGCAATCATTTACATTTGGAAAATACAAAGGGAAAACATTTGAAGAAGTTGCAGATATAGATCAAAATTATTTGCAGTGGCTCTATGGAAGTGAGACGATGAAGCCAGAGCACGATCAAAACGAAGACTTGGTGTGGACGCTCAAAACACATATCACATAACACATAACAAAAATATGTCTATTGAATTTAGAGCATATAAACCATCTGACAAAAAGGGTTTGATACAATGTGTGGAAGATTTTCAAAAATATCTAATGGGTATTGATGATTCAAACATGCTGTATTGTCCAAAAGGATATGGATTGAAATATGTTAATAATATGATAAAAGAATTGAAGAGAAGTACAGGTGTGATTTTTGTTGCTATAGATGGAAAGGGCATTATTGGGTATTGTGCAGGGGCGATCAATATCACGCGGACTGCAGAGGCTATTGGACTGCGTCCTGCAAAAGCCGGGCGTGTAGTTGATCTGTATGTGGATGCGCGCTATCGTAAGCAGAAAATTGGTTTGAAATTGATGAATATGATGAACAAGTATTTTAAGCAGTTGAAATGTAAGACTATGTATGTCGAAGTATTTGCGCCAAATAGTATCGCACGAGAATTTTATCGTGAGTATGGGTTTGAGGAAATTTCAATTGATTTGAAGAAGAAAATTTAATCCTAGATTAAATCGTCCTCCAAGAGGCGATTTTTGTTATCCACAGGTATTATTGACATATATGTTAGAAATAGATAACATATAGTTAGAAATACATAACATATTATTTTATATTCATAACCAAATCCTATTGGCTATGAACTGTGAACTAAGAACTATCATATGTTCGGCAAACCACAATGGTTCAAACGTCGCAAATATGGAGGGTGGGGATTATCTCCAGCCACATGGCAAGGCTGGGTGTATATTGGCGTTTTTTTAATTCCATTTGCCATATTTCAGGCTTTCCCTATATGGTCTGACTCGCTACGTATTGGCGTGACTATTGGCTGGATAGCGCTTTTGCTTATAGACGTGTTGCACATTATGATGGTGCTCAAAAATGATGAACGGGAGACAAAAATTGAAGCTTTGGCAGAGCGTAATGCCGCCTGGGCAATGGTCGCCGCAATAGTTGTGGGCTTATTGTATCAAATAATTAAAAGTGGATTTTCTCAGACTGTAGAAATTGATTGGTTTCTCGTTATCACCTTGTTTGCGGGGGTCATAGTAAAAGGTATTTCAAATGTTGTATATGAGCGTAAAAGTTTGTAATTTTTACCATTATGCAGACACGAATCAAAGAATTTAGAGCAAAAAAACAGATAACGCAAGAACTTCTTGCCCAACGTGTTGGAGTCCGACGGGAGACCATCGTTTTTTTGGAAAAAGGCAAATACAATCCTTCATTGCAACTCGCGCATGACGTGGCTCGCGCGCTTGATACTCAGATAGAAGAATTGTTTATTTTTGAGTGAAATATTTGGCCCAGTTGACAAAATTGCTTAAATATGGTATTATTATAGATGTCAAATCAATGTCGTAGGACAAACAAAGTCGAGTTTACGTCTACTACCACACATTTGATGTTCCGCCCTAGGCGGATACATTTACTCACTTTGTTTTACAACTATGCAACAAGGTACAATTGCCAGACTTACTGATAAAGGGTTTGGTTTCATTGCTCGCGAAGGTGAAAGTAAAGATCTTTTCTTTCACAGAAACGAGCTTGTCGGCGTACAATTCGATGAACTTCGCGAAGGCGATAAAGTTCAATTCGAAATTGAAGAAAGTCCAAAAGGACTTAACGCTGTCAAAGTAAGTCGTGTAGCTTAATACTATACACTTAAGACACTCCTCGGTTTTACTGGGGAGTGTTTTTTTATTTTAAGTTGTGATATGAACAAATCCTCTGGTATATATAGTGTTATATAGGAGTTTGGTTGGTTCGGATTTCCCATAATAATATCTGAAAACCCGCCGTGGCGGGTTTTCAGATATTATTATGTAGGGCGTACCACCAATATGTGTTAATGAAATGCACATACTTTAGCCCTCCCAAAATACGTGTAATATACGTTTTATTTGGCGTAGCCCGATAGGACGAGGATGGATTAGCCCGCATAAAAGTACCATGTGAGGGGGTGCTATCATTGACAAAAACAGTATGATATGATATACTGGCATTCTTACTCATCCCGACTGACTTATTCGGGACGACTCGAACCTCTTTCACGTGTCATATATGCTGTGGCCCAAAAGAATTTAGGAATCGGGTCACACAATTTTTATATGACAAACACAGCAACAGCTCAGGCTCGTTTTAGCGAACTTGGGATTGCAACAAACTTTCTCGGCTTGCTTCAGAGCAAAGGGTATACGTCTCCTACCCCTATCCAGCATCAGGTTATCCCTATTGCACTGGAAGGAAAAGACGTCATCGGCATTGCGCAAACAGGTACAGGTAAAACCTTGGCTTTTGCCATACCGCTTATTCAACGCCTCGGTATACACAAGGGCCGTGGTCTTATTTTGGTGCCTACTCGTGAGCTTGCATTGCAAGTTGATGAAGTATTTCAAAAAGTTGGCAAGCCTTTGGGTCTGAAGACCGCAGTAGTCATCGGTGGCGCCCCGAGCCATATTCAGGTAAAACAACTGAGAGAAAATCCGCATGTAGTGATTGCTACACCGGGACGTCTCATTGATCATATCCAAGAAAAGAAATTTTCTTTGGAAAAAATTAATATGGTTGTGCTTGATGAAGCAGATAGAATGCTTGATATTGGGTTTATGCCTCAGATAAAACAAATACTCACACTCGTGCCCAAGCAACGTCAAACCATGTTGTTTTCTGCTACCATGCCTTCTGAAATTGCGGCTATTGCTGCACGATTTATGGCAATGCCCCTTCGCATCGAAGTGGCACCAGCAGGTACACCAGCCGAACACATTGAGCAAGAAGTATTTATCGCGCGTAAAGATGAAAAAATGCAACTCCTTGATAAACTGCTTTCGCAGTACCCTGGAACTGTGCTTTTGTTTTCTCGCACCAAACATGGCGCTAAAAAAATTACGCGTGCTATTGCTGCAATGGGTCATACTGCCGCGGAAATTCATTCCAATAGGTCACTCGGCCAGCGCAAAGCTGCGCTTGAAGGATTTAAAACAGGAAAATTTCGCGTACTTGTGGCGACAGACATTGCCGCGCGCGGAATTGACGTAACGGGTATTTCTCTTGTCATCAATTTTGACTTGCCAGACAATTCAGAAGATTATGTACATCGTATCGGAAGAACTGGACGCGCGGGAAAAGGTGGCAAAGCAATTTCATTTGCCGCTCCTGACGAACGCGTTGACATCAAAAAAATTGAACGCCTTATTAAAAAGACGCTTCCTATTATGCAAATTCCCGTGCTCCCGGCAAAACGGCCTGCTATTGTTGTTCCGCGCGATATAGTTAATAACAATTTTCGTAGCCATCGTCCAAACAGTGCACACAGAGGACACGCGCGAAACCCACGCAGATCAGACAGCAGACGTTTTAGATAATATTTCAAAAACACTCCTTACCAAGGAGTGTTTTGTTATATCTTATGTACCTTCAGGCCGGCGGGCTTGTATGGTAAAGGTGAGTGCATTATCTATCCATTGTTTGAGTTCGCCCCATCCTGCACTGTACAGTCCGACAGATACTTTGTACGTACCTGGATTTTTTGGTATCCATCCTATTTTGAATGTTTGTTGTGCGCCAGGGTCTATCATTATGTTATCATAATATTGTTGAGCAACATGGCTACCTCCTTTGTCATCATGTATTTCTATATCAATAAGTATAGGTTCAGTACTGCTCGCGTTTCCAATAATTGCAGATATTGTTGTTTGTTCTGCAACTACCATATTTTTAGGTATCACACTGGTTTGCAAGAGTTGGATAGATGAATCCGCATTATCTATATTTTTTGCGCTCGCTCGAATAGTGATATATGCGGTTGATGTTGTGTTTGTGTCATTGCGCGCTTCAAATGTTACATTGTATACGCCGGGTTGCGTGTATGTGTGTTCAGGGTACTGCTGCGTAGATGTTGATCCATCACCAAAGTCCCAATGGTACGAAGTTATTGTGCCACGTGAGTCTTGCATTTTTTCACCCGAAAATGTGACCGTGAGAGGGATAATGCCGATCTGCGGTTGTGCTTTGGCTACAACTGTCGGTGGTTTATTGGGCGCATACACAATGCGACGCAATTCCCCTGTATATATGGAGACAAAATATATGCTCCCATCCGGACCAGTAATAAAATCTACAGGCCCGTCTGCTCCTAGGATAAAGTCTTCAGCAGGAATAAGCGCCTTGTTATCTTTATCAAATACCATGCGTTTGATGTAGTCTTTTCCAAAAATTCCAAAAAAATAATTATCTTGATATGGCGCAGGGTATGCAGCACCAGAAAATGCACCTCCCATAATGGCAAATGTACTTGTGGCTGTGTGTTCATTTGGAATGGTATAGAGTGGATCTACATAATCCTCGGTTGTACACTCATAGTGTTGAGTTTCTCCAAGACCTTCTCGACAGGGCCACCCATAGTTGGCACCCGGGCTCCCAAGATTTATTTCATCAGTGACATACCACCCGACTTCCCCAATATAGAGGGCATTATTTAGAGGTCTAAAATTGAAACGGAACGAATTTCGTACACCATAAGCATAGACTTTTGATCTGTTTGCATTTGGATCGCCATTATAAAATGGATTGTCAGGAGGTGCCGTGCCATTGGTATTAATGCGAATTATTTTTCCAGCCAGGATATCGAGATCAAGCGCGCGCAAGGCATCCGGGTCTGCTTCATCAAATCCAGAAGCATCTGCCAGGCTCGCGTATAATTTTCCGTCGGATCCAAATCGTAGAACGCCCACACTGTGGCTGCCCGCATCACTTGGAATACAGTCTGAAGTTTTAGGAAAATCATTGCATGAAGGTTGTTCCTCATTACCCACAACAGAACCCATCACAATAGTTTTGCTATCCAAGTTAGCAGTGTCGCCCGTGACCGTGAGGCGTATTATTTGTCCTGTTTTTGGGCCTTCTTCATCAGAAGGGTTATTTTCATACGTATAACTCAAGTATATATATCCGTTTGTTTCAAAATTCGGGTCAACGGCAATGCCAAGCAAGCCATGATCACCATGGACGCTCACGTTATCCAGACGTACAAGCGGTTCAGACAAGAGAACTCCATTACTGATTACGCGTACATTCCCTGCTTTTTCCGTGATAAAAATTCTTCCATCTGGCGTGAACGCTGCGGCAACGGGAGAATTCAACCCGCCTGCAACAGTTTCTACTGCAAAGTCCGATGATGTCGTAGTGTATAGAGTCTGTGCTGTCGTTACGCTTGATGTGTTCGGTCGAGTAACAAAAAATCTGATAGAAAATATGGCGATGGCGATGGCTGGCACTATCCAAAATATGTGGTATAAGCGTGTTTTCATATAGTATAGATAAAAGTGATGTGGACATTGGCTCTTTATATAATACTACATTTATATGATTTGTCCAGTATTGTCAAGACCTAACCTATTTTTTTATCCCCTTTATTTGTGTATACTTTATCCACTCTATGCATACATCATATATTTTTCGCCGGTATCGGCGTTCTCGGCATATTCGTATTTCAGTGCGCCATGATGGGCGCGTGCTTGTGACTGCGCCTATGAGGATAAGTAAAAAAATGGTCGATAATTTTGTTGCGTCCCAGACACAATGGATTTTGGAACACACACAAAAAAAGGTAATTCAAAAAACGCACGATATTCCCGCTCATATTACTCAGACAGGCTACCATGCATGCGCATCACGAGCCAAAAAACTTATTACTGAGCGCTTGAATTACTTTAATAAGCATTATGGATTTGCATACAAAAATATAACTATACGAAACCAGCAAACGCGTTGGGGTAGTTGTTCGAGCAAAGGCAATTTGAATTTTCGTTATACCTTATTATTTTTGCCCCTACATTTAGTTGATTATGTGGTCGTGCATGAACTCTGTCATATACAAGAAATGAATCATTCAAAGCGATTTTGGCTACTCGTGGGACAGACAATCTCGGACTATAAGAGTCGAAGACGGGAGCTTTTGAAGGTTCGATTTGGCGGGGGAGTTGATTGAGCTTGTCTGTTGTCTGTTTTTCTATTTTTGTTATACTAAGTTTGGTTCAATAGAAATACGTCTGTCTTTAGGTAGATCAGTTTTATCGGTTACATCTATTATGTTCTATTTGGATAATTTTAACACAATAATTTTGTCATATGTACAGAATCGACAAAGCGGTCATCCCCGCAGGGCTTATCCGGAGCGCAAAAACCTATTCGCTTTTAGTGGATGATAACGGATTCTATATTATTCATACAGGCCCAGCAGGACGGCATGTACAAACACGTGGATCTATCAACGCCGCGGTTGTAGACTTTGTGCGCAGTTCACAAGGCAAAAAAGTTTCAGAGGGTGAAGCGCGCATTGCCGCGGTATCACTTGAACAATTGAAGCAAGAAAAAGGAAATGCATTTATTCCAAAATCAGAAATAAAAAATGTAGAAGTTTCAAAAAATATATATAATGAAAACGTATTAGACATTGAGACAACACATAAAAAATGGAAGTTTCATTTCTTTTTTGTTGAAAATAGCGAAGAGGTAAAACAATTTGCTGCACGTTTGAAATAAAACATATGAATAAAATTGTAAAGTTTATTATTTCTATAGTCGTACCGCTCTGCGCTGGTTTTGTAGGTTCATTATTTACCACACCCAATATCCCGACGTGGTACGCGGGGATACAAAAGCCTTCATTTAGTCCTCCTAATTGGATATTTGGCCCTGTATGGACCACACTGTTTATTCTCATGGGTATTGCCTTTTTTATTATCTGGTCACAAAAAAGGACAAAGCAAAGAGATGTTGCAATGATGGCATATGGAGTTCAGATTGTCTTAAATGTTCTTTGGTCCGTACTATTTTTTGGCATGCAAAATCCAGGTTATGCGTTTATAGAAATTTTTGTTTTGTGGATTGCCATTTTTGCAAATATAGTATTGTTTTATCGTATACATAAGACTGCTGGTTTGTTGCTTGTGCCGTATATACTCTGGGTTTCGTTTGCAAGTATTTTGAATGGAGCAATTTATTTTTTGAATAGATAATTTGGTTATGTCTCAATACTACACACCAAAACGCACGCGCAATGTATTTGATCCGAAATCAAAAGAGCCGTTCAAACTTTCCCGTTCACGGCTTGAGTTATTTATGAATTGCCCTCGGTGTTTTTATATTGATCGCCGGTTGGGTGTTGATCGTCCGCCTGGGTTTCCATTTTCTTTAAATAGCGCAGTTGATACATTGCTCAAAAAAGAGTTTGATATACACAGAGCAAATGGTGAGCCGCATCCGTTACTCAAAAAATATGGTATTGATGCATGGCCGGTTGTACATGAAAGATTAAATATCTGGCGAGAGAATTTTAAAGGGATTGAATTTCACCATAAGGCAACAAATTTAATTATCACGGGTGCGATTGATGATCTTTGGATTAATTCAAAAGACGAATATATTGTGGTTGATTACAAATCCACGAGTAAAGGAGAAAAAATAGAGGAATTGGACAAAGACTGGCAGGATGGATACAAAAGGCAAATGGAAATATACCAATGGCTTTTGCGCCAGAACGGATTTGAAGTGTCAGAGACGGGATATTTTGTATATTGTAATGGAATAACTGATAGAAAATCTTTTGATGCAAAACTTGAGTTTGATATTACGTTAATTGCATACAAGGGAGATGGCTCGTGGGTTGAACCATGCATTACAGACGCACATGACTGTCTTTTGGACGATAATCTTCCCGACCCATCGAAAGAATGTGATTATTGTAATTATCGAAAAGCGGTGATGGATGCGTTGAAAATCACGTAACACGAAACACGTATCACGTGTCAATTTACTAATCTTTTAATCTTGCAATCTTTCAATCATTGTCCCATTGACTTTATAACTTTAAAACTTTTTCCGCCACAGCTGGATCCTGCTCGCTACGGGACAATTTATAACTTGATTTTATCCACAGCGCTATCGTTTGACATAGTATTCAGAAGAATTGTATACTATTTTAGTATTCATTAACTATAATAGTATATACTATGAAAAAACTTTTTGGTTTAGCTGCCCTAATTCTTGTCATCGGCGCTGGATGTAGCAATACAGCATCGGTAGAAGATAGCACAAATTTAAATGATCAAAACATTGCTCCACAAGAATCCAATACACCCAATAATGGCACCGTTGTCTCGCCAATCAACAATGTTTCTACCTCGCCGACTACGTCAACTAATTCAGAAAATGCAGAGGTATCATTTACGCTCGATGCAAAAAACTTTTCATTTGCACCCAATCGCCTTGAAGTAAAAAAAGGACAGAGAGTTTCTATTACCATTGCCAATGGCGAAGGGTTCCATGATTTAGTTATTGATGAGTTTAATGTCCGTGCACCTCAAATACAAACAGGCCAGACCGCGACTATTACGTTTGTAGCCGACAAAGCAGGGGAGTTTGAATATTATTGTAGCGTTGGCCAGCACAGGCAGATGGGTATGAAAGGCACACTTGTGGTAACGGATTAGTAAGCTGCATAATTATTGTCCACAGTTGCTCAATGACAGTTATTTACTTATACTAAAAGTAGCCTGGTACAGGCTATTTTTAATCTCTATGTATGAAAGCATCTGACGTACTCGTTCACGCGCTTGAAAATGAAGGAGTGAAATATATTTTTGGCGTTCCTGGAGAGGAAAACCTTGATTTTTTGGAATCATTGTCTTACTCGTCTATCAAATTTATTATTACGCGGCATGAACAGGCCGCGGGTTTTATGGCAGCCAATTATGGACGTCTTACAGGATCCCCTGGCGTTTGCTTGTCTACGCTCGGCCCGGGGGCGACAAATTTGGTAACAGCGGCAGCATATGCCCAGCTTGGCGCTATGCCCATGATTATGATCACGGGGCAAAAGCCGATTAACAAGACTAAACAAGGTCATTTTCAAATTGTGAGGACGGTTGAAATGTTTACGCCTCTCACCAAAATGAGCAAGCAAATTACGCATGCAGATCATATACCGTCATATGTACGTGAAGCATTTCGAGTTGCGCGTGAAGAACGGCCAGGCGCAGTGCATTTGGAATTGCCCGAAGATGTCGCATCAGAAGAAACAAATTCTGAATTATATGAGCCACTGCATGCGCTTCGTCCTTCTCCATATGTGGAGGCACTGCGTGTTGCTCAAGAACTCGTTCAATCATCAAAGCATCCTCTCATTCTCATTGGGGCAAGTGCAAATCGCAAACGAATTTCCCAATATTTGACTGAGTTTATAAATAAAACAGGCATTCCTTTTGTAAATACACAAATGGGCAAAGGCGTGGTGGACGAACGCCATCCATTGTATTTGGGAACCGCTGCGTTATCCGAAGGTGATTATGTGCACTGTGCGATTGAGCATGCGGATCTTATTATCAATGTGGGCCATGATACGATAGAAAAGCCGCCGTTCATTATGCGGCGAGATGGGGCGCGCGTGATTCATTTTAATTTTTTTGCAGCCAAATGGGATAGCGTCTATTTCCCCCAGCATGAAGTGGTTGGCGATATTGGAAATGGACTTGAATATATTACTCGGCATATTGTTCCTCAGACGCATTGGGACTTTTCATATTATCATACGATTAAGCAAGAGTTAGAAACGCATCTTTCGCAGCGCATCGATAGTATGTCATTTCCGCTTATTCCACAGCGCATTATTGCAGATGTGCGTTCCACTGTGCCTGAAGATGGTATTGTAACGCTCGATAACGGTATGTACAAAATTTGGTTTGCGCGAAATTATAAAACATACAAACCAAACACATTGCTTTTGGATAATGCCCTTGCGACTATGGGCGCAGGTCTTCCTTCGGCTATGGTGGCAAAATTGTTACATCCTAATAAAAAAGTTATTTCAGTTGTAGGAGACGGAGGATTTATGATGAACTCGCAAGAACTGGAAACTGCCATTCGCCTGAAACTTGATTTAGTTATTTTGATTTTGGTAGACAATGCGTATGGCATGATACAGTGGAAACAACAGGCAGGAGGGTTTGCTGATTTTGGACTTGAATTTGGCAATCCAGATTTTGTGAAATATGCGCAGAGTTATGGAGCACAGGGATATCGCGTTTCGCCAGAACAGAGTTTACATTATTTACTTGAAAAAACATTGAATATACCAGGTGTGCATGTTATTGAAGTGCCAATCGATTATAGCGAAAATGTGAAGGTGTTTGGCGAAGAATTGAAGAATAAATTGTGTAAGTCCCAGTAAGAGATTTATCATTTTAACAAGTGTATGCCTATTGTATCCCACAATCCAACGACAGGAAAAGATATACAGTCATTTGAAGAACTTTCAATTGATGAAATTAACGCACGCATAGAATTATCACAGAGCGCATTTCAACATTGGCGTATTGTTTCGTTTGCAGAGCGTTCAGAAAAAATGCATACGCTTGCGACATTATTACGTGAAAAAAAATATGAACTGGGTAAACTCGCAACTCTTGAAATGGGTAAGCCTATTACTCAAGCCGTGGGAGAAATAGAAAAATGCGCATGGGCATGTGACTATTATGCAGACGATGCAGAGCATATGCTTGCACCCGAACATGTTTCTGCGGATTACGCAGAAAGTTATATACGTTTTGATCCTTTGGGAGTTATACTTGCGATAATGCCGTGGAATTTTCCGTATTGGCAGGTATTTCGGTTTGTAGCACCCGCGCTCATGGCAGGGAATGTTGGTCTGCTCAAACATGCATCAAATGTTCCCCAATGCGCGCGTGCTATTGAACATATAATTGAGGAAACGGGTTTTCCAAAAGGCGTATTTCAAACACTTCTGGTTGGTTCTGCGAAAGTTGAACATATTATCGCGCATGACTATGTGCAAGCAATTACGCTTACGGGAAGTGAACACGCAGGGTCTGTGTCTGCGTCGCAAGCCGCAAAGCTTATTAAAAAGTCGGTATTGGAATTGGGCGGTAGTGATCCATTTATTGTGTTATCTGATGCAGACATTGTGCGTACGTGTGAATTTGCGACAGCTGCGCGCTTGCAAAACGCGGGACAAAGCTGTATTGCAGCCAAACGTTTTATCGTCGTTGAGGATCGTTACGACGAATTTATTCAAAATTATCGTGAACAATTTAGCCGATATATTGTTGGCGATCCTATGGACGAAAAAACTCAGCTTGGCCCTGTTGTTTCTCAGGCAAGTATAGAAGAATTGAAACGCCAGATTAACGAGAGTGTTTTGAAAGGCGCTGAAATCGTATACGGCGGAAAACAATTAGATAGAGCTGGTTATTTTTTTGAACCAACAATTGTTTCGCATGTAACCAAAGGAATGCCTTTGTATGACGAGGAAGCATTTGGGCCAGTAAGTGCAGTGATCATTGTGCACGATGAAGAAAAAGCAATACAAGTAGCCAATGATACGCGTTTTGGTTTGGGAGCGTCTATTTGGACAAAAGATATTGAAAAAGCACAAAAACTTGCATCTCATATTGAGGCAGGTAGTGTGTTTATTAATGGCATGGTAAAATCTGATCCCCGGCTTCCATTTGGCGGAATAAAAAAATCTGGTTTTGGACGAGAATTATCACATTATGGAATAAAAGAATTTGTAAATGTAAAAACAGTGGTAGTAAATAAATGATGTTTTGACAAATTAGATTATAATTTATACATTTGTTAATGATAAAAAAACAACCTCGATTGATTCGAGATTGTTTTTATTTTTCTTCCGCCCTCACATTTCTCTACAAATATATTTATAAAGAAAGGGGATTGGTAGGGCGGGAGAGACTACTTTCTCTGGCAGACGCGGGAGATGGACTCCCACGTGTTGACGAGGAAGCCCTTGAGGCTTCTCAGGACGTGGAACGTGTAGTTCCACGTGTCTACGAATAGGGTGGCGAGAGGGCCGCCGAGGAGCTCGGCGGCGCAGCCGAAGAAGATTCCCTCGATCAGGAGGGCGGCGGGGAATTCAAGGAGTCCGAAGACTCCTCGTCGTTCGCAGGCGACCGCCGTGTAATAGGCGGCGATCCCGAACAGCGTTGTGAGCGCTAAGAGCGCTCGGATTTTCGCTTTGCGTTCCACGCAGACTCCTTTTTTGCCAGGGTTTGAGAAAAAACAATACCAGAAAAACATGATATTGTCAATGAGTGTATTACGGTCTGGACTTTTTATCAGTTTTTTTGCGTTTTGTTATAAACAAAAACCCGATCGCTTATTGCGACCGGGTTTAGTCTAGTATGGGTGATATGGCCATAGCATCATAATTACATGTCTTCTGTTTCTTTTGGCGTGTATAGCGCGCCCCACGAAGCAAGGATTAACACAATAATACCGAGCACAAGCGTATTAATATAGGCTACACGATTATCTGTAAAGCCGAGTATAAAAGGCGATAGTACGAGCCATAATCCTATTACTGCATTTGTCCAGCTTGGCCACCGCACCTTGGTTCCTTCTTCTGTTTCTCGTAGCGCTGAAAGAGCTATTACTGCTATACCGAAAATAATGCTATTCCACAAAGCTGAAGTTACTTCGGTAAAACTGAGGATGAAAGGTGACAAAATTAACCATACGCCAGCGACAATATCTACGCCGCTTGTGGTTTTTACATACATCCTTTGTTGTTGCATGGTTGTTGGCATATTTTTCACCCCCCTTCTAGTTAGAATTGGGTTATAGAGGTAGTATGGCGTCTTTTTCAAAGGTGTCAAGCATACATTACTGTAGGTCATCATGATTATGGTATTATTAACATAATTAATAATGTGGATAACCATATTTGACCGTTATGAACAGATGCATTACACTACATAAGTTATGAAACAAGTAATGTTTAGACAAAATAATAACAATAATAACAGTCCGATCGGCGGAATGTGTTTTCTTGTTGGATAACTCCAACACCAGTCAACCTCAACACACAACCCGCCGTCACCGGCGGGTTTAACTATTTTTATACGGAGATATGGAATGAATGAGAAACACTGAAAAAGAAAACAAAATTTATTCCCGGGTAGTTGAGTGGTACAACACCTCGCTGTTAACGAGGATACCGTTGGTTCGAATCCAACCCCGGGAGCGAGGAAAATTTTGAATTTACAAATTTACAATTTTTAAAATAATCTTTTAATCTTTCAATCTTTTAATCTTAAATTTTAATTTAATTCACTAAGAGCGTCAGACGTAGGAAAGATTCCTCGCTACGCTCGGAATGAGAAAACTATATGCCCCATGCATACACCAAGGAGGAAGTTCTCTCGCTATGCGAGAAAGAACGAGTCAAGTTTGTAGATTTGCAGTTCACCGATTTACTCGGTCAACTCAAAGCGGTAACTATTCCTATTGAAAAACTGGGAGAGGGAATAGATAGCAATGTGTGGTTTGATGGTTCTTCAATTGAAGGATTTGCGCGTATATCTGAGAGTGATATGTATTTGAAATTGGATCTTTATACGTTTGCCGTGTTGCCTTGGAGTAAAGAAAGTGTGAATGTAACCGCCCGTTTATTTTGTGATGTGTACAAGCCAAATGGCGAGCCGTATGAAAGCGATCCGCGTTATATTTTGAAACAGCAGATTGCTCGGGCA
Source organism: Candidatus Magasanikiibacteriota bacterium (assembly GCA_041665025.1). Taxonomy (GTDB): domain Bacteria; phylum Patescibacteriota; class Patescibacteriia; order Magasanikbacterales; family UBA922; genus JBAYJP01. Next base: position 15,701 of record JBAYJP010000005.1, read on the forward strand.
GAACGTATGGGATATGTCTATTATTGCGGGCCAGAGTTGGAATTTTTTCTTTTGAAACGTGAAAATGGAAATATTGTGCCTATGCCGCATGACCACGCCGGGTATTTTGACCAGGCGACTGATGCGGCAACAGAAGTTCGCAAAGAAATGACCAATGCATTGCAAGAACTTGGTATAGAGGTAGAAGCTTTGCATCATGAAGTGGCCGATGGCCAGCATGAAATAGATTTCAAATATGGCGATCCCCTTACAACCGCAGACAATGCAACCACATTCAAATATGCGCTCAAAATGATTGCAGCAAAACATGGGTTGCATGCGACGTTTATGCCGAAGCCATTTTTTGGAATTAATGGCTCGGGCATGCATGTGCATCAAAGTATCTTTACCGGAGGCAATAATGCATTTTATGATGCAAACGACGCGTATGGCTTGTCTGAATTAGCGCGATATTTTATTGCAGGCCAGCTCAAACATATCAAAGCCATGAATGCAGTTCTAAATCCGCTCGTAAACTCATACAAGAGATTAGTGGTAGGGTACGAAGCACCGGTGTATTTGTCATGGGGACAGACCAACCGCTCAGCACTTATCCGAGTTCCACGCATAAATCCAGCTCGGCCAAAGGCAACGCGAGCAGAACTTCGTTGTCCAGACCCTTCGGCTAATCCTTATTTAGCATTTGCCGTCATGCTCGCCGCAGGGTTGGATGGCATAGAAAATAAACTCATGCCACCTACGGCAGTCGAAGAGAGCGTGTATGAATTTTCGGAGGAAGATATGAAGAACCGCGGTATTGAAACATTGCCCGCAGATTTGTATGGTTCACTTCGCGCTTTGGCAAAAGATGAATTAATAAAGAATGTGTTGGGTGATGTCACTTACGCGAAATATTATGCCATCAAAATGAAAGAATGGGATGAATTTAGAATTTATGTAACGGATTGGGAGCGGGATAGGTATTTGGGCGTGTATTAAGTTGAAATATATTGTCCGTTGGGGTACAATTCCATTATTATTTTTGTTTTAATGTATGGGCGTAGAGGACAGTAGAGGGGATCAAATCGAAGTCTCAAAGGTAGGCGCAGGCATGATTACCATTCAGGACCCTTTGGGGAAAGAGCAGGTAGTTTTATCAGTAGCCAAAGTCACCTATCGAGATGGGTCACAAAGATTTTGTCTTGATTCTCATTTTATGGGTTTGCAAATTAGTGCGGATACACACCGGGACCTGGAATATACGCTTATGGAAGCTCAAGGTATGTTGGCACAAGGAATTTCGGCGCGTGCGGTGGCGGAAGATCTCCAGGGGAGCGGAGTGACGTATTTAGCACAGTAATAACGAGAAAAAATCTATTATAAAAAATCCACTCCGAGGACCGAAGTGGATTTTTGTTCACATGTGGTGGACTTATTTTAATGTAGCAGTGAATGGAATTCTAACTGTATTAACGTCTGTCTATCATAGGTCTCTCTTTTTCTGTACGCATTGCATGTAATATCTCGGTTTCTCTTATAACATCACCTTGTATTTCTCCACGTAAATTACCTTCGGCGAGCGCCCTCATTTCATCTCTATCATCAGTTCTACTCAAAATATAATTTGTTTTCATCATCAATTGCTGGAAATCAGGTACACCCCTCAAACGAATCCAATCATTACTAGGTGGTTGATTCTCGTTATCAGCAAAAAATACCGTTTGGTCATGAGTTAAATCCCGCAGCATATGAAAGAACTTGCTTTCAGTAGTTAATGGCGGGTCTTTGGGCAAATCATATAAAAGAATGGCATCTGCATCCCCACAGGCTTTCAATTTTGCTTCTATAGAACTCGCCAATTCTCCAGTAACTCGAATGGGTACTATATTTTTTTGTTGCAAAGCATTAAAATGAAATTCTCCATCATCATGACGCAGTAATCTGTCCTCATCTACTTCAATACTACCAGCATTAATTCTTGCTATAGGCTGTTCAGTAACCCCATCAAACGCATCTACATTACTTGCCGAATACTTACGTGCATGTGTACCCCGAAAGAGTTTTCCATGAAAACAGACCGAGACTTCGTCAACAGGAGGAATTTCATTGCCTGAACGTGCTGCAACTTCAATTGCATCGAGCAAATTCCGCGGACCGTCAGAATCTTTCTCAGCAGCAGGGGTCATAGAGCCGGTAAATACAACAGGTCGCTTAAGCCCTTCCAATTGGTAACTCATCGCAGCAGCAGACGGACCCATGGTATCGGTACCAAAAATTACCACAATTCCATCGTAATTTTGATGTGTTTCAGCAATGTTTTTAGCAAGTAGGTTATAGAATTCAAGATTAGCATCGGACGAGTCAATAAAACGACCACCTGGCTTGAATTCCTCCCACTCCAAATTGTATGGGACATCCTGTAATTCAGGAATATTTTTTTGTAATTCTTCAAGTGTCCCTGGCTTTAAGCCTCCATTTACAGAGGACGGTTTCATTCCTATCGTTCCTCCAGTATAGATTACGAGAATGTTCCTTTCATTTGGCTGTTTCATAATAGGTCAGTTAATTAGACGTATTTTACTAAATCTACAGTCTTTATGCAATCTATTTGTCATATCAAACTGGTATTTTTGGTTATAAATATTAAAGAGAGGTTATAATTTTTAAGTGATTTAATATTATGGTTTTATTCATCTTGACACGCTGTGAAGTGGTGGAGTATAGTATAAATGTATACCAAATAAGTATATTATATGAAAAAAGAAAAAAAACAGGGCTTTCTCAGCATGACGGTAAAACAACGTCAAGCCATTGCGCGCAAAGGAGGACAATCTGCCCATGCGACAGGCAAAGCTCATAAACTTACATTTGAAGAACGAAGTAAAGGCGGACAAAAAAGTCAGGGTAATTTTAAGTATCGCCCCGAAGCGGCAAAAGAAGCAGGGAGAAAAGGGGGAAAAGCCCGAAAACGTAGAAAGATATTAAGTGAAAATTCACCATCGCCGGTCGGTTTAGTTGGTTAAATTATTTTTTACGTATGCTTTCTGTGGATAACTATTTTGCTTAACTCATTCACAAAATGGTACTTTTGCACTCTTCAGAATGCTTGACCGTTTAGACAAGGCGTTTGTATACTCACAACGCCTGTTTTTATTATTTAATTTTTAAAACTAATTCTTTAACACATCCCCCATGTTGTTACCCAAACGTCTCCTCTCGTTCTTTTTGGCTCTTTCACTTTTATTCACATTTTTCGGTAGTACGCTTGTATCTCCTGCAGTCGCATATGCAGCATCAAGCGTCTCTATGTCCCTCACTAGTAGTAATGCTCTTTTCGTCAATGAAACTAATTCACTCACTGTTTCAATGAAAGCAAACAGTGCACTGCAAGACGCGCTTGTTGATTTCGAATTATACAATAGTTCAAATCAGCGAGTCGTTCAAAAAGTTTTTGAGCATGAAACTCTCGGGTTAAATCAATCTCGTATATACACCCTTTCGTGGAAACCAACACAAACAGGCACGTATACATTGCGAACTGGTGTATTTACATCAAACTGGTCATCACTTATTCAATGGGAAAATACAGCAGCAACATTTTCAGTGCAGGTTCGTCCTGTAGTAGCAACAACCGTGGCGCCTGCTTCTGCTGCAACAACCCAAGTGTGGTGGCCATCTCAAAATGCGACCATATCAGGAGTACAACCATTTAAGGCTGTTCTTTCGGCTACGTCGCTTTCAGATTACCAGATGTATTGGCAGGTCGACGGCGGGCAGTTGAATTTTATGAACAATAGTTTAGTTGATGTTCCGCACAAAGAATCTCTGGTAAATGTATCGGGGTGGAATTGGAGAGGAAACGGCCCTTATACATTGAACTTTGTGGCAAAGAATGCAAGCGGTCAGACGATTGCACAAAAACAGGTAGCAATCTACATAGGCACATCTTCACAACAGACAGCGCCTGCGACACCTACAACTCCTGTGGTAAATACAACCCAAACACAGACGACCCAAACAACAACTTCCCCTCCAACTCAAACATCTGCACCCGCACAAACTGCTACAGCGCCAACCGCGACATCTGTTTCTGGTTTGTATGTAAATCCAAATTCTCCCGCATTGGTTCAAGCGCAACAATGGCAGAGTTCTCGTCCTGCTGATGCCGCACTTATGAAAAAAATTGGTGACCAGCCAAGCGCGCGATGGTTTGGAAACTGGAATGCCAATATATATACAGATGTAAAAAGTTATGTAGACGCTGCGGCAAGTGCTAATGCGACTCCAGTACTTATTGCGTATAATATTCCTCAACGCGACTGCGGTGGATATTCTGCAGGTGGTAGTAATGATCCAGCCGTGTATCGCCAGTGGATCACAGATATGGCGCGTGGTATTGGCAATAGAAGCGCAATGATTATTCTCGAACCAGATTCTGTTGCTTTGAATGATTGTCTTTCTTCCACTGACAAACAAACTCGTTTTGGTTTGCTCTCGTACGCCGTGGATACACTCAAAGCAAATTCAAACGCACGCGTATATATTGATGCAGGACACTCAAGCTGGGTAGGCGCGCAAGATATGGCAAATCGTTTGACACAAGCAGGTATTGCACGCGCAAATGGTTTTGCGCTCAATGTGTCAAATTTTTATTCGACACAAGACAACGTGAATTATGGAACGCAAGTCTCTCAATATCTTAATGGTAAACACTTTGTCGTGGATACGTCACGGAATGGACGCGGATCAAATGGCCAATGGTGCAATCCGTCTGATAGAGCGCTTGGTGAAAAGCCAACACTTAGTACAGGCAATTCACTTGTTGATGGGTTCTTGTGGCTTAAGACTCCAGGTGAATCAGATGGCTCATGTAATGGTGGACCTTCGGCAGGGCAGTGGTGGCCTGAATATGCGCTTGGGTTAGCACAGAGATCATCATGGTAAAGAACACGTAACACGTAGCACATAGCATATGAGACACATAACTATAACATGTAACTCATAACTAAACAGTCCCGAGATAGTCGGGACTGTTTAGTTAACAATTTGTTCACTTGACAATGGTTCACATGGTAAACTATACTAAAATAGTATAAATATACTATATGCGCACATTATTATACAACATCAAGACAAGCGAACTAACACCAGGCGGTATACTGCGTCTGACGGCTGTTCCGATGCGTCCACGAGATAGGATGTATTATAAACCAGGACAGTACGCCATGATTGCGTATGAACTTTCAAAAGAATACCAAAAGTTTCATTCCTTTAGTATCGTAAGCAGTCCGCTTGATGAACATATTTCGTTTGCTATCAAAGTGTCTGGTCCATTCACGCAGTCACTCGCGAGTTTACCTATAGGTTCTCTTATCGCAGTGCGTGGTCCATATGGCTCTTTTGTTTTGCGTGAACACGATACCAAAGATAGTGTACTTTTTGCTGCGGGTATTGGCATCACACCATTTGTGAGCATGTTGAGGTACGCACATGAGACACAACAGCCTCAGAATATTCATTTATTATATAGTGTTCGATCGTCATGTGATGTTCCATTTATTGATATTATCAATCATATTGGAGAGGATAATTCGCGGATACGTCCAACCATTACTGTCACCGGAGGCGAAGATATTGTGCCCCATGGTTTTATAAAAGGAAGAGTTTCAAAAGAACTTATTGAGTCCATAATTCCACGTTCCATTCATGCAACCCGATTTTATATATGTGGTCCATCAGTATTTATTCACGCTGTAGAAGATATGCTGACTGAGTTAGCTGTACGTCAAAAATATGTATATACCGAAGATTTTGTTCCTTCGGCACGCGTATTATGGAAACAGCCAGTACCGCTTGTAGCAAGTACGGCAGCTATTGCCGCGTCGGTTTTTGTTTTTTCCCTTGCCACAAATGCGCACGATGTCTCTGCGTTTGCAGATAAATCTTTCAATCGGCTTAATACAATATTTAATGCGACAGATGTAAATGCCGCGGTTACTAAACAAAGAGAACAAGTGTTGTCACAAGAACAATATGAAACATACAGCGTGCCGCAAATTACCACAGTGCTCGTGCCAAGGCAGACGGCTGAGCAGATCAGTGTTATGGAACAAACAGTAGTGACAAAACAAGTGACTGCACAGCCGATACCGCAAGCAGCTCCGGCAGTTGTCCAAAATCCACCGCGCTCTACAAGTCTAGCACCTCAACAAGTTGCAACTCCTGCTCCCGCTGCTGTACAGCCAAAACCAGTCATCATGCCCACTCCGCCGCCTCCACGAACACAGGTGTCATAAAAATTATTCTAACTTATACCAATTGTTCCAATTGGTCGAGACAAATATTAATTTCAAATAGATTAAGCCTTTATTATGAGAAAAAAATATCTCCACATATACAGTTTTTTAGCAGTTTTTCTTATTGCTTTTTTTGCGTGTGCGCCGTCGTTATACGTGCATGCAGAAGATGAGGACGAGGCTTTCAAACAAGAAATAGAGCGTGTTCGTGAAGAACAAAAACAAGAGCTTGAAAGAGAGCGTGAAGAAGAAAAAAAAGAGGATGAGTACGAAGCAGAAAGAGAGGATGAATATGAAGATGAAGATTACTTTGAAGGGCCTCAACAAGTCCAGCCACAACCCGAACCTATTGTCGAGGAACAGCCGCTCGAACAACCAGTGGCACAACAACCAATTATGACTCAAGTAACTGAAACAGTCCCCACAACTCGCGTAGTTGAAAAGCCCGTAATACAAATGGTAGAACAATATCAAACAACGTATGTAACGCAATATAGAAAGACAAATAACTATATTGTGAGTGATGTAAATATGAATGGCGTAGTTGATCAATTTGAATTGATCGTGGCAGGTAGTTAGTGTGGTATTGAGTAGTTTAGTTATCTAAAATTCTTTTAAAATTTTGAATTCCAAATTAAAAATTTACGAGTATGTATTGGACATTCGGCTTTGATGCCTGGGATACAACGATTTCCGGCACGGTAGATGTCGGAGAAAAGTATGACGAATCGACGTTGGCTGATTTGGAACAGCAATTAAAAGCTGACGCAGAAATGTACGCGAAGATATGTTCACGTTTTGATAACGCAAGTGAGATATCGCAGTTGAATGAACAAACTGATAACGAAGTGGTTGTGAGTGAACGACTGTCTGATATGTTGGAAAAGGCGCAAAAGACCTATAGGGAGACACACGGCATATTTGACCCTACAATTTTGAAAGCTCTTGAACATAGTGGGTATGATAAAACATTTTTGAATATCTCTGATGATGATCCATCAACCCATATATACGAAAAACGTGATTTGATTGTGAGACAACACGCGGGACGTCCCCAGTTTAGTGAAATAAGACTACACAAAGATAAACACAGCGTATATATGCCGCTTGGCATGCGGATTGACCTTATGGGAATTGCAAAAGGGTATTGGGTAGATTATGCGGTTGAACAATTTTTTTCTGAATATCAATCATTGTGGCTTTCCGCAGGTGGAGATATATATGTGAAAGGCATGGATGAAAAACAAGAGCCGTGGAAAATTATAGTGCAAGATCCGTTTGACCTTTCAAATAATATCGGCTATTTTACGCATACAGCCAAAAAAGATTTTGGTGTTGCGACATCGGGTATTACGAAGCGCATGGGTATGAGTGGGGCAGGTAAATGGCATCATATTATTGATCCACGTACTGGCTTGCCATCAGAAAGTGATGTCGTATCAGCTACAGTTTGCGCGCCGAGTGTGGCAGATGCGGATGTGTATGCCAAGACTGCGGTTATACTCGGGTCTCACCAAGCGCATTTATTTTTTTTATCACGTCCGGAATGTGAGTATGTGCTTGTGGATGTGAATGGGCGAGTGTATTATTCTCAAAACTTGTCATTCCGAGCGACCTAATGGAGTCGAGGAATCTCTTTTTAAATCACCGAGTGACGCATAGAAAAGGGATCCCTCGATTGCGCTCATTCGTCCCTCATTCGCTTCACTCGGCATGACAATTGTAAACATATGTTCAAGAAAAAAGAAACAATCTACGGAGTCGTCACATTATGTTTAGTCATTATATTTTCTTTGGTATTTTTTAATACAACAAAGGCACAAACTACATCTTCTATTTATGCTCAAGATCCAGATCCAAAAGATACAGATATAGATGGTCTCACTGATCAAGGAGAAAAGTATTTGTTTGGGACTGACCCAACTCTACCCGATACAGACGCAGATGGATACCTCGATGGCGCAGAAGTATTGTCACAGACTGACCCACTTGATCCTATGAGTCCCGGCACGGTAGCACAAGTGAAGACAATACGTGAAGTTCCATGGCCATGGTACAGCGCCCGAGCCGCGGGGATTATTAGTTATATTTTATTATTTTTTATTACGATATCTGGTATTGCATTGTCTACCGGGGCGCTTTATCGCGTGTTTGGACAAGTGTGGGGATGGCGCATGCATCAGTGGATTGGGATTATGATGATGGTGAGTGTTGTCGGACATGTAGTCGCGCTTGGGCTTGATACATTTATGAGTTTTTCTCTTGCAGAACTTCTCATACCATTTGCGACTGATTACAAGCCAGTGCTCATGGCCTCCGGCATTGTGAGTTTCTATTTTTTTCTCATACTTATTTCCACATCATTATTTGTGATTCAAAAAAAATACCGTTTGTGGAGATATTTTCATTATTTGTCATTTCCCATGTTTGCTGGAGCATTTGTACATAGTGTGCTCTTGGGTACCGATTCAAAAACGCTTACGATGACGATAATGTATTGGGCTACGGCGATTATTGTAGGATTGTTTGTGATTTATCGGATTTTGTATCGGAAGATTCAAGGGAGAGTGTTTCATCAGCATCTGGGGCACGTAACACATAACACATAACAAAGTTCACGTAACACATAACAAAAATAGCTCCGAAGAGGGGCTTTTATTGTGGTAAGATTTTTTATTATAAACATTCTATTGTATAATGATATAGATTAATTTAGTACAGTTGTTTACCTCTATATGAATAATATTTTTGTATCACATAAAGGAGAGTTTCGCACACATATTGGCATTATGTTTGCGATTTTCATTTTGTTTTTGATCGGTGCGATAACGCTGTTTGCAAATTTTATGCACCGCAATAATATAAGAGAGTTTGAAGAAAAAGGAAAAGTATATACCGGCATAGTTACGGATAATTATTTTTTTCATACGCCTGAGGTTGGAACTCGAAGCAGTATAAGAACTCGATACATGATTTGTCTTAAGCCGACCGAACCTATAGAAAATTATGAGTTATTATGTTCGAGTGAATATATTTCGCGCTCATTGGCTCAGAAATACCCGGTAGGGTCCACTATATCGGGATATTTTCGAAATGATATTTATGAAATTTTGCTTATTCCGGGCATTGAAAGTTGGAGGGGAAACAAGATTTTTCAGTATCTTCCGTATGGATTTTTTGGTGTAGGCGTGGTACTTTTGTTGTATGCTAAGTTGAAGAAGTGAATGATATTGAAGATATTGGGATATTGGATATTAAAACAGCTCCGGAGAGGGGCTGTTTTTTGGTATTTTATTTCACTTAACTAGTAGTTATACTAAATATTTTTAAATATAATATAACTTTTTGTATATTATAGTAACAAAAACTCTCTCTACTATATACACATCCTCAGAACTTTTCAAATCGCAAATGTATGTGGATAATCAAAACAACCCGCCGCCTGGTGGGTTGTTGCTTTTATTTTTTAAGCTCGCATTTACTCTCTACGCATGAGACATCATATGTGGGTGGCAGGCAAAAATAATCTGGACAAGCAATTGCGGCTGGATTATTTTTTCTGAAATTTTCTTCGCTTTCTCTTCCTTCTTTACTTATGGGAAATGTATTACACGTTAGACAAAATCCATGTAATTCATAAGATGTCGTGGTACAATCTTTGTCAGAATTACAGGATAGATAATCAAATTGCTCTGCTGTATTTGTAGGATTATTGAGAGTTTTTTTCAGAGAACATCCGAGAGTAATGAATATCACAAGTGATGTAATGAGGAGTATTTTTTGCATATATTTAAAATAAAAAATATGATATGAGTATACCTCAAGTTAAGTTTTTTTTCCACTTTTTAATTTATACGAAAACAATCCCGCTGGTTCGGGATTGTCTGGGTTAAGAAACACCCTGGCTTTCATGCCATTGGTGTAGTGGTAAATAGTTGTTCGCAGTAAGCGGACCCCTCCCAACCTCTGGTTATAGGGGAGGAGTTGTTGGCTACTTCGCATTTACATCTGGCTGATGTATACCAAACGTATTTCCTTCAGTATCAATGAAATATCCTTGCCACGCCATGCCGGGAATTGCGTGCTTTGGCAGAGCAACAATACCTCCAGCTTTTTCTATTTTTTTAGCTGTTTCATCAAAGTCTCTGACAACTACGGTACAGACAAATGCGTTTGTTCCTTGTTGTGGGCCTGGGGCTGGAACAGGGCGTTGTAAAAGTCCTCCATCAATACCGTGAGATCCTGAACCCATCGGAGCAGTTACAATTCCCCAATATATAGGGTCGTCCATCAATTTCGGGAATTGCCATACAAATACATCGCCATAGAATTTCTTCGCGCGTTCTATGTCATCAGCTTGGATTTCAAAGTGTACGACGCGTTCAATTTTTTGATTTTTGTCGTAGCTTATCATCCAGTTGATGCCAAATTTATCTGTGCACATGCCAAAATATGATCCCCAAAATGCGTCTGCCATGGGCATGGTGTTTGTACCGCCTTCTGATAATTCTTGAAAGAATTTGTCTGCTTGTTCTCTGTTATCAGCTGTAACTGAAATAGAAATTGCATTACCGGTTCGTGATTTTTCTATTGATTCGGGCGTGTCACTTCCCATAAGAACACTATTGTTTCCAATAGGGAGCGCTACATGCATAATTTTCTCCCCTTCGTTTTCATTGAGTGACATGGCTTTTTGAGCTTCGGTCGGTGTATCTTTGAATCGTTGTATAAAGCCAAATTCATTGCCAAAGATTGATTTATAAAAGTTGAAGGCTTCTTCACAGTTGTTGTCGAAGCTGAGATACGGGTTTAGTGCGGGCATATTTTTAGAATTTAAAATTTTTAATTTTTAATATTATGTATGTACAGGCACTTGCTTGACATCAAGTTTGTTCAATTTATAAGTGATCCAAAAATATCCTACTATCGCGGACACAATGTTTCCCGCAACAAGAGATAACCAGACAGAGATAATGGGAAAATTAAATACATATGTCAATATATACGCAAGCGGAATCGCAATAATGACAAACCGTAAGAATACGATCCAAAATCCAGGCCATGATCTGCCAATTGCTTGAAACGCGCTTGCCTCAACAAGCGATGCGGCCAAAAATCCATAGGTCAATGCGACAGTCCACATATAATATGTGGCATATTGTGTTACGATCGGGTCAGTGGTAAATATGCCAATGACAAAGCGGGCAAACAGTGCCACGATAATACCGAGTGCTGTTGCACTAACAGATGCATACAAAAGTCCTTGGCGAAAAGATTGTTGTGAGCGTTCTAGGTTGCCTGCGCCGATATTTTGTCCCATCATAGCCATAGCGCCAAATCCAAATCCAACTGCGGGCAAAAACGCAAAAAATTCTACTCTAAACCCCAGACTAAACGCGACCGCTCCGGCTTCAAAAAATTTGGATGAAGTGATGACTGTCAGAGCAGCTACTCCTATAGGATATATGACTTGTGTTATTGATGCGGGTATTCCGATATCAAGAACTTTTTTTACTGACTGCCATTTGAATGACAAATTCGAAAAATGAAATCGTATTTTTCGTTTTACATTAGACAGCGAACGTAATGCTATTACAATAAAAACTGCTTGAGAAATAAGTGTCGCTATGGCGGCTCCGGAAATGCCGAGAGCTGGAATTCCTAGCCAACCAAATATCAGAATGGGATCGAGAATTGAGTTCACCAGTGTTGAAACTGCAAATAGTTTTGTTAACGTGAATGTGTCTCCTTGCGCGTTGAATGCAAACATGATGGTTGTTAATATGAAAAATAATATGGAGCCCGCTGCAGTAATAGTGAGATATTGACGGGCTGGTTCAAAAATGAGTCCATACGCGCCTGAAGCAACCAGGAGTTGGTTTCTAAATACGAGTGCGATAATGGTAAAAATAATTCCTGCAATAGCTGCGAGTACAAATGACTGTCCCAGTACGCGCTCTGCTTCAGGTATATTTTTTGCTCCAATATGCATGGACATGATAACGCCCGACCCAACCGTAATGCCAAAACCAAAAGATATCATGAGAAACAATGCAATTTGAGAAATACTCACCGCGGCTATTGCCTCTGCTGATAATTTACTTACCCAATATGCATCTACGAGATTGTAAAGCGTATAGAAAAATATTGAGAGCATCATGGGCCATGCAAGAGACCAAAGTTGTTTGCGAATAGGGCCAGTTGTGAGATCCTGTTCGTGCATTTCAATTGTGGTAGTTTGTTCGGCCATAGGGTACTGGTTTTATGACGTCATGTTTGTTTATATGCTTCTTGTAATTTTTTGATATCAATTTTTTTCATTTGGAGCATGGCTTGCATAACTCTGCCTGCTTTTTCTTTATCCTTATCTTGCAACATGTCGCCAAGAATAGTCGGGGTAACCTGCCATGATAGGCCGTACTTATCTTTGAGCCATCCACACTGCTCTGATTCTTTTACTGCGGAAAGTTTTTCCCAATAATAATCTACCTCCTCTTGGTCTTTGCAAGCAATCATAAACGATACTGCCTCACTAAGTTTGAAAATGGGTCCGCCGTTTAGGGCAACGAATGTTTGTCCATTTAGTTCAAATTCAACGGTTAAGACAGATCCTGCTGGTTGGCCAGAAACTTCAGCTGAGGATTCGTCATAATAGGAAATTTGTTTGATTTTTGATTGGTTATCTCGCGCAGAAAATATAGATACATAGAATGTGGCCGCTTCTTCTGCTTGGTTATGAAACCAGAGATGAGGAATTATGTTTTGCATATAGTTTTAATTGTTAAACTCGAATATCGAAATTCTAAATAAATTCAAATTTTACAAATACTAATGTTCGAAATTATTTTGAACATTAAAATTTTTTGTTTGGATATTATTTTGAATTTCGTGTTTCGTATTTCGGATTTTTAATATACATTTATGCTTCTTGTCCCTTGAGCGATCACACTACCCTGTGCATTCTTTGCAATAAAGGTGATATTGTATGGTCCGGCACCTTTCCAGCCCCACAAACTCACGTCAACCAATGCTTCTTTGTGCGGATAATCTACGTTGCTATCTGCCATACTGTTTAATTGTCCGCCATCTACTTGCCAATACATAGTGTATTGGGATACGTCGAGACCTTCTACCATTGCCTTGAATGGTTGGACACCTGATGCCGTTATATCACTGCTCGGCCACCATATATTCACTGCTCCTGAAGAAGGTGGCGGAGTTGGAGGTGGCGTATTTTGGGTTACTGATATAGATGCCGTGTTTGCATTCCATAAATAATTTTGTGTCCAGTTACTATTGAATATGCCAATCACGACCGTGTATGATCCAGCTACTGTCGGCGTCCAGTTCATGTTGTATTGTTTTGTCTCACTTGCGATAAAAATTTGTTTGTCAAAAAATTGTTGGTGTATTTTAGTATTTGAACTGTCATATATCTCAACATCGATTATTGTATTGTTTATTGCGTCTCCAGTATTAGTGATACTCGCGCCAATTTGTATGGGTGTGTTTATTGTGGTCATGTTTGGTGTTGCGGAGACTGCCTGTGTAAAAGAAATTTTTGTTGGCGGGGGAGTAGGTGCCGTGCCTCCGGCGAACCATGTGCGCATGGTCGTTTCTGCTAATTTGTTTTGTGGCGTGAAGTCCATATCGCCTTGTCCGCCTGCATTTGGATTGCTATTCCAGTCCCACAATTGTACACCAACCATGTAGTCATAATTATTCCAATATGAAAATAATGCTTCATACAGTCGTGATTGATTTCCTTCGTCAAATCCGCCTCCAGCCCAATAATTAAATGGTTCCCACTGAGCCCAGTTCATACTGCGATATCCAACTTCGGTAAACAAAATAGGTTTATTGTATGCATTACGTAAGTTTGCAATATCATTTTTATTTATGACGTCCCATTTTTGCGTATATGATTGTACTGACGTGTCGTTTGTCGTGAGGGGGAAATAGGCAGATATACCGACATAATCCAACGCATCCCAAAATTTGATTCTATTTTTTTCATCGACCCATTGTCCTTGTGCGCCCCAGTTTGCGCTATATGTTAGTTTTCCGGAAAATACCGTCCGTGTATAGGCAATGAGGTCGCGCCAATTTTGCGTATTGCTCCCATTTGCATTGTCGGCTGACATATTGATAAGTTCTGCGCCAATGGTCATTTCTTCTACATTGTTTGACTGAGCCAGACTGGCATAATGGCCTAGTACTGTTTTGTAGTTGGCAAACCATCGCGCCCGATCTCCTGGATTTATATTGGCGCGCCACTGTCCGTCATCTGATTCCAAATGAATTTTTATATTTACTGCCATGCTTTTGCTATGAATATATTGAACACCGGCAGCTAGGGAACCGTCTGTGGGCGTATTCCAATCCCGGTATAAATCTGTCGTCCATACGTTTGCTTGTTTGTAGGGAATAATGAGTGTAATGTAGTTTGCATTTGCGTTTTTTGCATTGTCAATGGATTTTTTGAATGAATCGCTGCTAAAGTCTGTATTCCAGTTCGGGCGAATGGAAACACCTTTTTGCCAATTTGAAATAGCAGCCTTACTCATGAGAGGCACTGTAAGAAATATGGCAGTGATGAGTATATAAATTGTGTATTTTAGTTTGGTCATAAAATTTAAGTTATCTAGGTTGGCTAAGTTGACTAAGTGTAAATTGTACACATTTTTGAACTTAGGTACTTAGTTAACTTAGCCAACCTAGTAAACTCAGTTAGTTTTTCGTCAACTGTGTCTGCCACAAATTTGGCGTATTATTTGCATACAGCGCTGTGGCAAACCATGCCCAGTTTTGTGTGTAATAGTTTTTGTCATCGCCCCACTTGCCATTGTGGAACATAGACCAAAAATGATCGCTATATATATCTATTGATTTTTCCGATTGAGAAATATCGAGCGCCGAAAGTGCTCCTGCGTATGTGCTAATGTCATCAAAATTTGCCACAGGGGTTCCGTCTATTTTGTATCGAGCCTCAATAACATGATCTCTGTCCCATTGTTTGATATAAAATTTTGACACTTGCTCAAGATATGCTTTAGCTTCTGTACTTTCAAACCATTTGGCATCAAGGGCGAGCCGCCACATGAGACGGAATGCATCGTAGCCATAAATATCGGCGTCTTTTTTTACATGCTCGGCGCTTTCGTAATCTCCCAAGCTCGTAAGCAAAAACCAATTGGGCACCAGTCCAGTATTATTTTTAAATGTAGGCGATTGCTTTAGTTGAGCTAGTATCACGTACACATCTTCGGCAAGCGCATCCCAGTTATGGTTTTTATCTATCTGAGCAAATATTTTGTATGATGCCGGAGAAAAATATGATGGATTGATAAGATAACCCGTCTTTGTGTCAGCGCCAGACGTGAGATAGAGTGTACCATCTACTTCGATAACTCGATTTTCCCAAATACTGTCGAGTATTTCACGGGCGCGTTCCATATATATAGGATCTCCCCACTGCTTGTAGGCAAACAAAAGTGCAAGTGCGATATCCTCGTCCGCGTCAGTTGCAGTAGAGTAATCCAAAATTGCCTCCGTGCCAGTCGTATTTTTTCCATAGAGCCACGCGTAGAGTTTGTTACCAGGTAATTTCATGTTATCTTCGGACCAGGAAAATACGCGATCAAATGTTTTTTTGTCTCCCTGCCATACGGCACGTAATAGTGAATATGATTGTCCCTCAGAGGTTGTAATATTATCTGCTTTAGGATCAATTGTCTTTCCATCTCGCGTAATAAATTCCTTTTTGTATACTTCCCAGCTTTTCTGGATCACACCATCTTTATTATTTACTTCGCGTATTTCGACCGGGTATCCTTCATCTAAAATATCATAATTATTAAATCGTTTGATAACATGTGAATTTTCATATGCTGTCTGCACGAGCGGCAGGGTATCATTGTAGATATTTATGGTAAGTGCTGGAGTAAATAGGAGGTAATCTATACGTTTCCAATCATTATTTAAAACAGCGTATTGAACTTGCGGATCAGTGTCTGCTTTCCAATAATAATGTATATTTGTCTTCTCAATATCTTTGAGATTGGGATTTAAATCGACAAATGGGTAGTTGTCAATGAGTGTTACTGAACGGGGATTCAAATTATCTTTTACCCATCCAACTGCCTGCACTTGGTTGTACGTTTGGTCAAGAGAAAAAATATACCATTTTTGAGAAAGTTCAAAGACGAGTATCAGTGAAATGATTGAAAGTATTCCGAAACGTATAGGCATAAGTGCCACCGGATCTTTTTTCTTCACCCTTTCTATCACCTGATCTGATAGTAATGCGATACTTATAGAGAAAAGGGCCATGAGCGGTATGATATACCAGTCGAGAACTTGTCCTCTCAGTATAAAGAGTGTATAGGATAGGCTCATGAGTGCGATCAAAAAAGACCATTTTTTTCTAAATAATAGTACATGTATTATGCTTGCACCGGCTCCTAAAAATAAAAAGAACGGCGCGTATGGTAGCCATGTGGTTTGCAATGAGTAGAGAAACGTACTGGTTGATTGCCGATTGATATGAAATCCAAGTGCCTCCATAAGGCTGACGTGGGGCTGTGTTCCTCCAAGCACTGTACCGCTTGGAAAAAATTCTCCTTTGAGGAGTGCAAATACGGGGTACATTGATATGGCAAGTGAAGCAATGCTTATCCATACGACAATGGCAAAATGTTTATTATTTTTGTGTGCTTGCAGTGCGATAATGGCACTCATGCCGACGATAAAAGGGGCTGCGGATTCTTTGGTAAGCACGGCCATGGCAAACATTATCGCGCTTGCAATGATATATTTAAGACGCATAGGCTTGGTCAGAAGATAGAGCGACCACAAGAACCAAAACATCATAATATTATCCAAAAGCACTCTACGATGGAGCATAACAGATAGTGGCGTTATGCTAAATAAGATTGCGGCTATGGCAGAAGGAAATTTTCGTCTTGTTATATTCCATGTTATGTTATATACAAAATACGTTGAGAAAATCTGTAATATTGCCACAAACAGTCGACCGGTATTTGCCGTCAGACCGCCCATA
Source organism: Candidatus Magasanikiibacteriota bacterium (assembly GCA_041665025.1). GTDB lineage: Bacteria > Patescibacteriota > Patescibacteriia > Magasanikbacterales > UBA922 > JBAYJP01. The sequence goes on from JBAYJP010000005.1 coordinate 33,038, forward strand.
AAAAAGTCATTCCCCGTAAAGAAATTCCACAAGGCAATAAAGATCCACCCAAGCGGTGCGTGATCATACCAATAGGTGTATGAGGCCAGTTCGTGTTGGTTTATTACCGCCCAGGCCTGAGACATATACGTGCCCTCGTCTTCTCGATATGAAGGAAATCCAAACATGTTGGTCATATGCACAAAAGCTGACGCAAGAAGTATTGCTAGGAGTATCCAATGTTCTTTGAGCCAGTTTGATTGTGCAATTTGTTCTTTGACCATATGATTGAGGATTTTATTTTTTTATATTGACGTCGGGCTGGTTCGTTGGACTGCACGATGTGCATTCACATGCGCTGTCTTTTCCCATGTATTTTTATGTCGCATTTCTCTCACTACTGCGCGCAGAGAAGAATAGCCGAGAATTATCTGGTAAGGTAAAAATGTGATAAGTAATTTAAACATGATCCAGCGTGGGTATTTCAAATTATATTTTTTGGTGAACTCGTATAATCCAATATTGAGAACAATAAAATTTATCACGAGCATATACAGAGGCAGTATAGACAGCAAAGTAACAAGTATGGGAAGCTTTACGGTAAATATCATGACTATCGACGCAATAATATATATGAATAGAAATGCCTGAATTTCGGGCCAGATAAGCATGTATGCCACAAAAAATCTTTGTGAGATAAGCGGCAGGTTTTTCCATTCCTTTTTTTTAAATACTTGCAAGAATCCTTGATTCCATCTGGTACGTTGTTTGATAAAACTGCCTAATGTTTCGGGCGTTTCTTCCTGGGTCGCGTGAATTTCATCATAAATAATTCTAATTTTTGCTCCCGCTGCGCTCAATTTGATCCCGATATCCGCATCTTCAGTGAGGCAATTCGCATCCCATCCTTCAATTTTATGCAGCCATTCACGTTTGAAAAATACGGTGTTGCCTCCGAGAGGTATGACATGACGTAGAGCAAAGAAATGGAGCACTGATTTAAACCAGAAAAAATATTCAAGAACATTTAAGGTCGAAAACCAATTGGATCGGAAATTGATGAGCTGTACTCCAGATTGCACGACATCCGCGTCATCTCGTATCATGACGGTGTTTATCACTTGATAAATATCTGCATGCGGAGAATCCTCGGCATCAAACACACACACAATGTCGTGATGTGCGTATTCAAGGGCAAAATTAAGTTTGTCTGGTTTGTTTTTTGGTACGTAGGTAGGTACAAGTAGCTGGATATTAGTTTTACCAAGCTCTTTAATTTTATGTTGTACAGCCTCTATCGTTTCGTGGTCATCAGATCTACATACGATAATAATCTCTGTAAGGTGTTCAGGATATTCTATCTGTGCGATTGCCTGCATAGTTTCTGCAATAACATTTTTTTCATGTAAAGCAGGTACAATGGCAGTAAATGAATAGAGCGGCGCATAAAAACTTTTTGGCGACTGATTTTGTTCAACGCGTGCAGGGTCGTCCCATGCAAACATCATGCCGGTTAGGGTAAATATACTTTGGATTACAATAGCGACTGAGAGAAGTAGAAACAGCAAAATAAGAATATTAGATATTGTTGCAATATTGGCTGTTACGAGGTATATAGAGATTGCGGACAAAAGTATTATGATGCCGGAGACTATATACCAGGCAAAGGGACTAAATCCAAGATATATTCGTTTAAGCCGTATGCGCAGGGCGTTATATATGAATTCAGATATATCATGGAATGACATTTTTGATTTGCCACTTGTACGTTCTTCAAAATGAATAGGCACCTCGACAATACGCGCATGGTTGCGTACTAATTCATCAAGCAATCTTATTTGAAAAGAAAAACCGCGCGCAGGAATAAAATTGAGAAACACTTTTTCAAGTGCTTCTGATTTAATTGCCTTAAATCCGCTTGTGCAGTCGTGTATGGGGTAAAGCCCCGCAAACCACCTTGCAATCAAGTTCGCAATTTTGCTATTGAGCCAGCGCATTGTAGACCACTGTGGGGGCAGACTTCCACCTTTGATATATCGAGACCCGAGTGCCACATCTGCGCCGAGTTCGAGTACCTGTAGCATAGGGGGAATATATTGTGGATTGTGAGAGAAGTCCGAATCCATTTGAATAATGGTATCTGCCTTAAGAGCATTGAGTGCATAATTAAATCCTCGCTTATACGCAATACCCAATCCTTGTTTGTCTCCTTCAATAAGATGAATATTTTTTCGGGTCTTTCCGTATTGTTTCACAAGGTATGCCGTACCATCGGGGGAGTGGTCGTCTACTACGACAATATGTGTATCATATTTTTCATGTGGTATTAGTATTGATTTTATTTTTTTCATTAGGTCCACAATATTCCCACGTTCATTGTACGTAGGGATAATTATCGCAATAGTTTGTTTTTGTCTTGAACCGGGCATATAAGATACTGGATGATATATATCATACTAAATAAGTATGCTTTATATTCAGCATACTGCCTGCTCCTGCTCGTGTCAAATATTTTTTGCTTAATTTTATACAAACTTGTCCACAGAATTCACAATTTATACACAGTTAGTATGAATTTAAACTTGACATCAAATTTTTAGTTTATATTATACTAATATTAATAGGCCAGTTCACACGGCCGATGCGAGGTAGAGACATGGTGTGGAGGGTGATACTTTCCACTATCATAGGAAAAGAAGAGGCCTCACAGTACGAAGTACTGAAAGTCTCTAATTCAGGGGTTAGTGGAACATGCGTAGTAATCGTCGCGGATCGTAGAACCGGCAAGCGGTATGCGGTCAAGTACGGTGAAAGTAAGGTTCCACTGACAGAACAGGCACAAAACACCCGTCGGATGGCTGAGCTATTCGAGGATGTCAGAATACCTCGAATAGTTCTCTGCAGTCCTCAGCTCCTCATGATGGATGCTGTGGAAGGAGAGACATTGCAGGAAACAGTCGTGAAGGGGATTTACCCAGCTACGAGCCTCATAAAAATTTTTGAGGCAATACTTCGTGCATTTACGGCCGTGTGGAAAAAGACAGCACAGCCGTATGATGCGGGTGTGGAGCTCCGTCGTGACCCCAAAGGAAGAATTGAGCGTATATGCAGTAGCTTGTGTGAACACGTTTGTGTAGACTTGTCTCTTTGTTCATTCAGGGAGACACCACTGTATGTCAATGGTGTACGCTGTGGTGAACTTGGAACAATGTTTCAGGAACTGACCACTGGCTACAAGCCTCCTCGCAACATAGTCGAATGTCATGGAGATCCAAATGCCGACAACATCATGATCGACAGCCACAAAGATTGGTGGCTTATCGACATGGAGTGGGCTGGCTTGCATGATTGGAGAATCATGATGAGCCAGCTCATAGGTTGGTGGATCTCGAATGCTACGTACCTCACGAATGGCACGCCTACATGTAGAGTCCGCAATAATCGAATTGAGCTTGACTACCGCATCTCTATGCATCCCGTGGCACAGATGCTCATGGAGATAGCGTGGAGATATGCGGCAGAAGTGGCTCAATCTTTGGGTGAAGTTGACTGGGAAAGACAAATCCAGTATCAGCTCGGAACCCTCTTGCTGAGCCATGTACGGTTTGCGGAGCAAAGAAACCGCTCCGAATACCGTCTTGTTTTGCTCGGCGAGGCATTCAAGTTCCTCAACAGGGACGCCTGCCTTAGCCGGCCATAGTTCTTGTGGCCGGTTTCATCATATGATATATAAAATATTTTTATGACTAAAACTCTTTTGAAAAAAAATAAAAAAGACAAACAGCCTACAACAAGGGATATTAATAAACTTGTTAATTTTGTAAAAGATATATCAGGACATGTGAGAACTGAATTCGTTTCACATTACCAGACTGCCCAGTTGGGGATGTACAGTGGCACAATCGGCAAAGGCGGCGATTATACCAAGCAAGGCGATGCGCTGGTAGAGCAAATACTTGAGACAGCGTTTCACGAACATCTGGCATTGTACGGTATTACTAATGCGTTTATTATTTCCGAAGAACGCGGACAGTGGTTTGCAAATTCAATTTCACAGTATTCTGATGATGATATTTTTTGTATCATAGATCCACTCGATGGGTCTCATAATTTACGGCGTCATGAGACGCCCAAACCCCATATTTCTTTTTGCATTGGATGTGGGTATGTACAGGATTTATTTTTACAGGGAAATTTTGATGCTGTCGCTGTTGGACTTGTCGAAGATATGTTCTATGCGGATCAGTATGTGGGTATTCGAGGCCACGGAAGTTTTTTAAATGGCGTGACTATACACGGTTCACCGTTAGACAAACTTGAGGACTCTGTCATAGGAATGAGTTTAGATCATAAAGGAGAAAAGCTTGGAAAGATGTTTGACTCAGGAATGATGGACATATTGAAACACACAAGTTCTCAGCGTCGTCTAGGATCAACCGCACTTGATCTATGCCAGGTCGCAACTGGTGATTATGATGCTCACGTAAGCCTAAGTGGTGGTGTGAAGATTCATGATATCGCTGCAGCCCAACTTATCCTGCGCGAAGCAGGCTGTGTTATTTCGCTGAGAGAGGACAATTCGTCGTGGAGGAAAATAGATGATGTGGTTTCCCTGCTAAAAGACTATGTGCATGGTGGAGATGCAAGTGTTAGTTCTATGAAATTTCAACTTGTGGCATCAGGAAATAAGGATATTCATCAAAAAGTCATCAGTTTAATAGAAGCCTAAAAAACGAGTTTTCCACAGGAACTGTAGAAAAATATTTGACCCCAGACACAAATAGGCAGGCTTACTTTTGTTTCACCTGTCCTATTTGTAGTGGGGCAGGCATTTTTTTAGTCACGTGTGGATAACTGTCGAAAAATAATTGACAAAAATATATGCATATTATATGCTTATTTATGCATAAAATATGCAATTAGATACTTTTAAAAAATTAGGATTTTCTGACAAGGGTGCCAGTATATACGTGGCACTTTTGAGTTTAGGACCTAGTTCTGTGCGTAAATTAGCTGAATTTTGTGGCTTGAATAGGGGGACGACGTATGATACCCTGAAATGGTTGCAATCAGAAGGGGTAGTAGAGTTCTATCAAAAGGATGCGAAACAGTATTTTGTAGCAGAAAATCCAGAAAAACTGCTTGATATTGTGAAAAAACGTGATGAGGAGTTGCACGAAGCACAAAAAGAGGTGAGCCGGATGATACCTGAATTGCTCGCACTTCATAACAAAGGAGGCGAGCGCCCAGTTGCCAGATATTATCAAAAGGAAGAATTAAAAGAAATTTTGGAGGATGTACTCCACGTGTGCGAAGAAACGGATGAGAAAAAATACCAAATTTATTCAACTGAGGAAATTAGAGAATGTTTGTATAAAGATTTTCCTACATTTAGTGATGTACGTGTTTCAAAAGGCATCCGTGTTCAGGTTATTGCGATTGGTGAAGGCGGAGAACTGAGAGGGCTTGACGAACGCAAATGGCTTGACCCCCTCCACCCTTTGGGTACCTCCCCCCATAAGGGGGAGGGACACACTGCGCCGTCTGCAACGTACATTATTATTTATCCAGGCAAGACCGCGTATATTTCTCTTGACGCAAAAGCCGAGCCAGTAGGCGTGGTGATTGAAAATCAAGGAGTGTATGAAACACAGAAGTTAATTTTTGATAATTTGTGGAATAGCTTATAAATTTATGTTTAATTACGTATTTATAGATTTTGACAAAACCATTTTTGACTGTTTTCAGTTTGAACAAGACATGTGGAAGGTAGCAGAAGAGCGAAAAATTTCGAAGAAAGATTATATAGAAACATATAGACAAGCGATTCATTCGCGAACAAAAGATGTATATGATTATACGTTTGAAGGACACATACAGCTTTTGGAATTGAGAGGGTATCATAATCTCGACGGCATGCTGGATGCGTGGGATACATTGTTGAAAAATAACTATTTGTTTGAGGGTGTTGAAGCATTACTTGGATTTTTGCAGAAAAATTCAAAACATCTGATATTGTTGACTGCGGGGAATAAAAGTTTTCAGATGAAAAAGATTTCTAGTGCGCCTATACAAATATTTTTTGAAGAAATTGTTGTTTTGGACGGGCATAAGGAAATATATTTGTCTGGTTTGAATACACATTTTGGCGGCAGTCTATTCATCAATGATAGCATGAGAGAAAATAATATATTAAAACAAACATTTCCTGATTTAACTATCGTCGTAAGATTTGAGAGTCGTGATGAACATAACTATACAGAAGAACAGATGAAAGAGTTTGGCGCGCTGTATTTTGTGTCATTGAAAGATATGCTTGAGCATTTTAAACAAATTACATAATATATCAATATTTTTTTTAATCTTGTCGCGTATGAAAGCGCTTATATACGATGCAACAAAAGGGCCTTGGTCGCAAACACGCGGATTTTGGATGTCTGAAATAGAAAATCCTGTACTTGGGGCGCAAGAAAAAGAGCATGTGATAGTAAAAATGAAATATGCGGGTTTTTGTGGAAGCGACCGTGGGATCTGGTCGCGCGTTTCGTTTGGAGAAATGATAGAATCATCTTTGCGTACAGAGGGCAAGAGCCAGAGAACTATTGGGCATGAGCTTTTGGGAGAAATAGTAGAAATCGGCGCAGATGTACAAGAAAAATATAGTTTGCGTATAGGTGATATTGTTTCAGCAGAATCCCACATAACATGTGGCACCTGTTATCAATGCGCGCACGGAGATAAACATGTATGTGCAGATGATATTATTATTGGTATTGCCAAAGATGGATGTTTTGCAGAGTATGTGAAATTACCGGCAAAAATTATGTGGAAAACAGATGTTTCAAAAATTGATCCGCGCATTGGAGCGATTCAAGAGCCGTTTGGCAATGCCGTGCACGCGTGTACGCAAGTTGATTTGAAAGATAAAACAGTCGCTGTCTTTGGAAGCGGTGCAATTGGCTCGCTCGTTATCATGGTTGCCAAAGGGATGGGGGCAAAAAAAATCATTGCAATAGATACAAGCGACGACAAACTTGATATGGCGCGCGCGGTGGGCGCAGATGAGACCGTTACACTAAACATATCGCCCTTGTCTGACGCAAAACCATGGCAACATAATATATCGGTAACTAAACGTATCAAAGAATTGACCAATGGCGTAGGCGTTGATGTGGCTATGGATATGGCAGGTCCGAACGCAAGCGTAAATAACGCAATTCAGTCAGTGCGTCGCGGAGGGCATGTTGTGTTATTTGGCCTCAAGTCTGGAGATTTTGTCATAGAAAATTTTGAGACTATGATCCGCAATGGCGTACAGATTCACAGTGTTATTGGTCGGCAAATTTGGGAAACATGGGAGACGACAAAGAAATTGCTTGAAGATCCAGCAACTGGGATTCAAGAAAAAATAAAAAAATATGTGATGAAAGATTTTGAAGGATCAGTTGTAAAGTTTCATGAATTTGAAAGGGAGAGTTTTGAGGAAAAGATGAAGGAGTATCCGAAGTTGATATTTGATTTTTTGAATTAATAGAACGCGAATAGAACGAATTAAACTAATCAAAACTAATTCGTTCGGATTCGTCGGATTTGTTTAATCAGTGTTCCATTATTATATGTATCTAAAAATGAAAGAGCTCTTACAAGGAGAACTAAGCAAAATCAAAGAAGCAGGTTTTTCCAAAGATGAACGTATTTTGGAAACTCCACAAGGTGTTGAAATAGTAACAAACGGGAAAAAAGTTTTGAATTTTTGCGCAAATAATTATTTAGGATTGGCAAATCATCCAGAAGTAGTACAGGCTGCGCATGACGCACTTGATACCTGGGGATATGGCATGAGTTCAGTTCGTTTTATTTGTGGAACCCAGCAACAGCATAAAGATTTAGAAAAGAAAATCAGTACATTTTTGGGAACCGAAGACACTATATTATATTCATCATGTTTTGACGCAAATGGTGGATTGTTTGAAACGCTTCTTACTGATCAAGACGCGATTATTTCTGATCAATTGAATCATGCATCCATTATTGATGGGGTGCGACTATGTAAGGCAGAGCGTTTTAGATACGCGCATAGTAACATGGAAGAACTGGAAACTATTTTGAAACAAACGCAAGTAAAAAGATTTCGTATGATTGTGACTGATGGCGTGTTTAGTATGGATGGTGACACGGCTAATTTAAAAGGCATTTGTGATTTAGCAGAAAAATATGACGCTATTGTTGTAGTGGATGACTCACACGCAACGGGATTTGTAGGCGAACATGGCAAGGGATCTGCGGAATATTGTGGTGTCGAAGGCCGGGTAGATATTATTACGTCAACTCTTGGTAAAGCACTTGGGGGAGCCAGTGGAGGGTTCACTTCTGGACGAAAGGAAATTATTGATTATCTCCGTCAGCGATCTCGCACCTATTTGTTTTCAAATACACTGGCGCCTGTTATTGTGGGTACGTCACTTAAAGTATTTGATTTGCTTTCAACAACGGCCAGTTCGCTTGCAAAACTCCGTGAAAATACTACATACTTCAGACAAAAAATGTCAGAAGCAGGGTTTGAACTCCATGGAGTAGATCATCCAATTGTTCCTGTCATGCTCTATGACGCAAAAGTTGCAAAAGAGTTAGCTACCAAATTACTTGATGAAGGAATATATGTAATTGCGTTTAGTTATCCGGTTGTGCCTGAAGGACAAGCACGTATTCGGGTGCAGATTTCGGCGGCACATGAGCGTGAACATTTAGATACGTGTATTGAGGCGTTTAAGAAGATTGGGAAAGAAATGGGGATATTGAAATAATATTAGAAAAATATTAAACAAATATTAAATATTTATGTCACGTCAATTTTTGACCGGTCACGAAGTCGTGGTACAGGCATGTATAGACGCAGGTGCTACACATATGTTTGGTTACCCGATAACTCCTGGCACAGAAATACTTACCGGGTGGATCAAGCGCGCGCAAGAAAATAAAAATATGCACTATTTGCAAACTGAAGATGAAATAGCTGCAGGATTTATGGTTGCAGGAGCTATTATGGCAGGTGAAAAGGCATTTACGGCAACAGCGGGACCTGGTACGACACTCATGCAAGATGCCATGAGCATGGCAGATGGTATGCGACTGCCATTTGTCGTCATTGTGGGACAGCGTGGTGGACCAAGTTCGGGCACAGTTATTTATTCTCAACAAGAAGTGAATCTTGCTATTCATGGGGGAAATGGTGAGGGTTTACGGCTCGTATATTCACCATCTGATGTGAAAGAGCTGTATTGTGTTACACGACTTGCATTTAACAATGCGTGGAAATACAGATTTCCAAATGTTGTGTTGACTGATGGATATTTGTTGAAAACAAAACAAGGTGTTGAGCTTGATACTGATATTGAAAATATTGAGGCAACTCCTTTGGTTTCGGATAAGACACAAAAAAATATTAGAAATATTTATACGTTTGAAGAAGAATTGTATGAAGAGTTGGGCAAGCAGAAAGAAGATTTTGATGCGATGGCAAAAGAAGTCATAAAGTTTGAAAGTTATAAAGTTGAAAGCTGCGAAGAACTGATTGTAGCCCACGGTATTGTTGGAGCGGCGGCGAAGGATGCTGTTGATGAATTGCAAAAACAAGGTAAGAAAGTCGGATTGTTTCGGCCGATCACGTTAAGTCCGTTCCCAAAAGAGGAATTAAATAAATTAGCACAGAATGTTAAACGAATTGTTATTGTAGAATCTAGTTTGGGTCAGTTGCGAGATTTGGTAAAACAGAATTTGGAGGTTGATGTGAAGATCGAGGGATTGTATAAGCCCGCCGTCGGAATAGAAACCGAAGAAATTGTGAAAATGTTCAGGTAATACGTATCAAATTATTATGTCTGAAAACAAAAATATTTTAGGAGATTTACAACACATTAGAGAAATTGCAAATTTTAGACGTGAACAAGGTCATTTGCCAACTCATATAAGAAGATCAAAAGAGGAAATGCACCAAGTCAATAGAATTGGAAAAATAAGAAGGCGGTTTAAAGATGGAACCTTGCCCGATATAGTTCAGAAGAGAGTTGAAGGAGTTGGCGTACGATTAGAACCTGGAAGAGAACGGGAAGAAAATATTAGAGATAGAGTCAAAGCATACAAATTGTTTGTAAAGAAAACCGGCCGTAAACCTTCTGAATTATCTGATGATCCAAACGAAAGGAAGCTGTCTGATTTTATTAGAAGACTTCGATTGGGATACCGAAATGAACAAAGACAAGATGCAGGAGAAGATATTGTAGGCTGTGCTAAACTTCCTGAAGATAGAAAGGATGTTGTTTTAAAAGCAGGTATCATATTAGAACCTTCAAAAGAACGAGAACGATTATTTGAGGAGGATTTACAAGCAGTTGTGGATTGGAGAGTTGAACACAAAAAATTACCAAGCCAGTATTCATCCCATAAGAGAGAAAAATATTTAGCAAGCCGTTTACGTGTTTGGAGATGTTCTTATGCAAACATGAAAGTTCTTGATTCTGGAGAAGTGCCAAGTTCTCATAATCGTTTGTCACCGGATAAAATGAAGTTGTTAGAAGATAACGGACTTATTGTCAAAAAGGAAAAGGATTTTTATAACAAAGCAGATGAAGTCCTAGGCTTTCTAAAGATTCATGGTCGGCTTCCAAGTAGCAATTGGAAAAACGTTTATGGAAGAGAGAGACAGTTAGGTCAACAAATATCGCGTTGGAGACTTGGCTATCTTGAGGAGGTAAGAAGGTTGTCGGGGAATCCTATGAAAACAAGACGTAGGTTGATGACCAATCATTTGAAATTTCTTGTTGAGAAGGGTGTATTATCTGATGATTTTCATCTGATTGAACTTCTAAGTAACAGACGGATGGTTAGACCTATTTCAGAAAGAGACAGTATGATTTGTTTCCCGAAAAAGACAGAGATGAGTACCCACCAATGTGGGAAAGATTATATGAATGCTAATGCACTTATGTCTAAAGATGACGTATGTTTTGGGTGTAGGCAAGGTGGCGCCATCCGTGATGGTATCGCTAGTAGTCAAGAATTTACACGAGGTAAGAGAACCAAACTAGGAATTATTGATAAATAAAATATATGAGTCATTTTTCAAAATTCTGTCCAGGCTGTGGTCAACCCGTTATATTGCAGACGCTCTATCGCATTTTGCAAGAATTAAAATTGGAAGAAAAAGCAGTACTTGGTTTGGATATTGGATGTGCTCTTTTGGCATGGGATTTTTTGGCAATTAATACCTTCCAAACCCATCATGGACGCGTAACTCCAACTATGGTTGGATTCAAACGCGCCAATCCAAACGCACTTACATTTGCATATACCGGAGATGGTGGAGCATACGCGATCGGGTTACAAAGTATTTTACACGCGGCTTTACGCAATGATCCCGTTACGGTGATTGTTTCAAACAATATCGTGTATGGTATGACCGGGGGCCAAACCAGTCCGACTACAGTGAAAGGGCAAAAAACTGACACGTCTCCATTGGGCAATGAGCAGGAACCATTTTTTGGTCCTGAATTATTACGAACTATAAATAAAAAAGTATATATTGCGCGTACTGCTATGAATGATATAAAACAGCTGAAAGAATATTTAACAAAAGCGATTGAAGCACAACAGCAAGGTAATTTTTCATTAGTTGAAGTATTAAGTTTTTGTCCAACGAACTGGAAGACAAAAGGAATTGAAACAAATAAATTTTTGGAAGAGAGGTTGAAGCCAGTATTTGTGACCGGAGAAATATTATAAATACTAGATATTGAATATTATGATATTAAAAATTTTATTATCTGGCGACGGAGGTCAGGGAATACAATTTATGTCAGATGTGATTTGCAAAGCGGCCTTTGAAAAAGAATGGTTTGTTTCTCATATTCCGAATTATGGTTTGGAACAGCGCGGCGGAATTTCACTCGCATTTATTCAAATTGCGGACAAAGAAATTGCTTACCCACGCTTTACGAAACCCGATATTATGGCTGTGTTGTCTCATCAGGCGCATGAACGGGTTAAACAATTTGTAAATGATGAATGCAAAATGCTAAATATCGATAATTACGAAGAAATATTGAAAGAACAAAAAGTCCCCGTGCAAAGTTACAATATTTTCTTTCTGGGATTATTAGCAAATTTCTTGGAAGAGGAAAATATTTGTAAAAAGGAAGATATTTTTAAGTTGATTGAAAAGAAGTTGAGTGTAAAACCGGGGTGGGAGGAGAATAAACGAGTATGGGAATTTTCAATTTCAAATTTCAAATTTTGAAACAATTTTAAATTATAAAATTTATAAATCGTCCTAGACCCGGACCTGGAGGGTTTTGAAATTCAAAATTAAAAATTATAAATTTAAATCTATGTGCGGAATAGTCGGTTATATTGGCAACAAACAAGCATTACCCATTCTTATTCAAGGATTGCGTCGTTTAGAATATCGCGGATATGACAGCGCGGGCGTTGCAGTGATCAATGATCAACAAACAACGAACGACGAACAAATTCAACGCGTTCGGGCGGTGGGGAAAATAGATATGTTAGCAGAGAAGGTAAAAGATGCCGGTATTTCCGGTAGCATAGGAATTGCCCATACGCGCTGGGCAACTCATGGTGGGGTAACCGAAGAAAATGCCCACCCGCATTTTGGATGTGACGGAAAATTGGTTATTGCCCATAACGGCATAGTTGAAAATTATCGTGAACTAAAAGAGGCAATGGAAGGCAAACATTCATTTACGTCAGAGACTGATACAGAAATCTTGGCGCACCTCATTGAGTCACACTATCATGGTGATCTACGGCAGGCAGTTGAAACAGCGTTATCCCATGTGCGCGGTACGTATGGGCTTGTGGTTATGCATGCTGATCATCCAGGCACTATTATTGCTGCTCGTCTAGGCAGCCCGTTAGTTATCGGAATCGGAGACGATGAACATTTTATTGCAAGCGACGCAACACCTATGCTTGCATACACAAAAAAGGTTGTATTTTTGGATGATGGCGATATTGCAGAAATTCACAAAGATAGTTTTGTCACCTATGATTTAAAAGATAAAATAATTACTAAACATATAGAAGAAATTGAATGGGATGACGAACAAGCCCAGAAACAAGGATATGATCATTTTATGCTCAAAGAAATCTTTGATCAGCCGACCGTTTTTGAAGATGCGATTCGCGGGCGCTACAATATTGATGAGGGGACCGCACATTTGGGCGGCCTCAATATGAATGATGAGGAAATGAGAAGAGTACATCGTATTGTGCTTATTGCATGTGGTACGGCGTCATATGCAGCAATGGTAGGAAAATATGCATTTGAACGTCTGGCAGGAATTCCTACAGAAGTAGATGTGGCAAGCGAATTTCGTTACCGTGATCCTATTATTGACAGTAATACCTTGGTATTTGCTATTTCACAATCGGGCGAGACACAAGATACCTTGGCTGCGGTGCGTGAAGCAAAACGAAAAGGCGCCTTTGTTCGTGGTATTGTAAACGTCATTGGTTCAACTATTGCTCGTGAGACAGATGGCGGTACCTATATTCATGCTGGCCCAGAATTGGCTGTAGCTTCTACCAAAGCATATACCAATATGGTTGCTATCATGATTTTGTATGCCATTCAATTTGGACGTCTAAAACGTATTACGCTTGCAACCGGACAGCGTTTGATCCACGCCCTGCTCGAAATTCCAGAAAAAATGAATATGATTTTTGAACAAAATGAACATATAAAAAATCTTGCAGAAAAATATAAAGATTATAAAGATTTCTTGTTTCTTGGACGCGGTATCAATTATCCTGTCGCGCTTGAGGGTTCGCATAAGCTAAAAGAGATCTCATACATTCATAGTGAGGCTTATCCAGCAGGAGAAATGAAGCACGGAGTTAACGCTCTTCTGGCTCCAGATTTTCCTATATTTGCCATTATGGCCAAAGATCAATTGTATGACAAAATGAGAAGCAATATTGAAGAGGTTCGCGCGCGCAAATCGCCCATCATATTGCTTGCAACACAAGGAGATGAAAAGGCAACAGAACTTGCCAAAGATATCATCTATGTACCCGATACTATGGAACTCCTCGAACCATTACTTAATACTATTCCTTTGCAGTTATTTGCGTATCACGTTGCAGTCTTATTGGGCAGGGACGTAGATAGACCGAGGAATCTTGCTAAGAGTGTGACGGTAGAATAGTTATTAATTCAAAATTATTGTATGAAGTACAAAGCCGTTATCTACGATATGGATGGATTACTTATTGATAGTATGATTCATTGGATGCATTCTGATGATCGATTTTATAAACCGCGTGGAGTTACTTTGACACCGGACTTAATAAAATTTTTGACCGGAAAAAGTTTGCGTGAAAATATGACCTGGCTCAAAGAAGAATATAAACTGGAAGAAAGTGTAGAAGAACTCATAGTGGAACGTGCGAGAACTACTGACAACATCTATACTGATCTTACTACTGATATGCCCGGGGCGACACGGCTTATCAAACGGCTTAAACGAGAAGGTTTTAAACAGGCCATTGCCTCTGGCTCAATGTATGAGCGTATTAAGCTGGTGGTTCAGCGTTTTGGTTGGGATATATATTTGGACAAACTAATTTCAGCTGACCATGTACAGGATAAAGGAAAGCCAGATCCAGGAATATTTTTACATGCTGCAAAACAATTAGATATTCACCCTGCAGACTGTATAGTATTCGAAGATGCAGAAAATGGCGTGGTGGCCGCAAAACGTGCAGGCATGACGTGCATTGCAGCGCTAGATAAGCGCTGGAGTTTTGGAGATTTTAGCCAGGCAGATTTGATTGTTGAGTCTTTGGAAGATAAGAGAATTTTTGATTTTCTAGAATTATCATATGGACAAAATTAAAGCAGTTATATTTGACATGGATGGAGTGATGGTAGACAGTGAAATCCATTGGCCGGAAGTTGAAAAAGATATATGGCCACAATTTGGAATTAAATTCACACCTGAATTCAAACAAGCAATTGTTGGAATTAACAGAAAAGATGCGCTGGCTTATGTCAAACAAACATACGGAGTTGAAATTCCCATGGAGGATATAAATGTCATGTACAATGCTGTAGGAGAAACGGTCTATAAAGTAAAGTCAAATTTGATGCCTGGAGTTAGAACCTTGATATTGGCATGTAAAAATTTTGGATTTGATTTGGCTATTGCAAGTTCGTCTCCCTTGGAATGGATAGAAATGGTTTTAGAGAAATTCGACTTAAAATCGTATTTTAAAACTGTCTGTTCCACCACTAGTATGAATGTGCCAGGCAAACCTGATCCCGCTATCTATAGTATTACTATGAGACAGCTTGGATTAGAACCTAGCAGTGTAATTATAGTAGAGGATTCTGTTGTTGGAGTTAAATCAGGGAAGGCGAGTGGTGCCCGTGTAATAGCAGTCCCGGATAAACGCTGGAGTTTTGGAGATTTTAGTCAGGCGGATTTAGTTGTAGAGTCCTTGCAAGATAAAAAGATGTATACTTTTTTGGGAATATCATAGTCAATTTCGAATTTTGAATTTCAAATTTTGAAATAATTCTAAATTGTTTATAAATTTAAAATTTGAAATTAAAAATTTACATACTATGTCACAAACAAAAAAACGTGTTGTTGTTATTGGTGGAGGAAATGGTAGTGCCGTCAGTCTCGTGGCGCTCAAACAATTTAGCCAGGAATATGAACTCTCGGCAGTTATTTCTATGCTTGATTCAGGATATTCCTCCGGTTCTTTACGAAGAGAATTTGGCGTATTGCCATCAGGTGATATTTTGCGTGCCGTATTGGCTCTTTCAAAATATGATTATCCTTTGCTCAAACAAATCTTTAATCGTAATAGATTGCACAGTCTAACATCACTTAATGAAAAACTAAAAGTTGGAAGAGGGGCAAGTTTAGGGAATTTATTTTTGACATTTACCGCGTTGCAAGAAAAAGATTTTGTGCGTGCTGTCCGCGCGCTTGAAGAGGCTGTTGAATCTATCGGACATGCATATCCTTCGACCCTGGAGCAAGGAGATTTGGTTGTAACACTCGACAACGGAGATGTTATTCGAGGAGAAGGCAATATAGATGAACCTACGTATAATCGTACATTGAAAATTGTAGAGGCACATGTTGAACCAGAGGTTTCTGTGTATCAGGAGGCCGCGGCTGTAATGAGAGAGGCCGATGCTATTGTGATGGGGCCGGGTGATGTATATACGAGCATTATCTCTTCCTTATTATCCAAAGGTACACAAGAGGCAATTGTAGAGTCTAAGGCCAAACTTATTTATATTGCGGGGAATGCATACCACATTGAGGGAGAAACTGGTCCGACAACTTTGAGTGGGTCGGTGGAAGCTGTTAGTTCCCATGTTCCGCGTAAGTTGGATTATGTTATTTATAACAACCATGAGTTAAGCGATACACAAAAAACATATTACCAAGAGCGAAAATGGGGATTGCTTACATTTGATCAAGATAATGTGCATGGTCCAAAGGTTATAACAGGGGATTTTGAACGGTTTGGTGGGGGATTGTGTCCAGACAAATTGGGTGGTATCTTGCATACGTTAATTTCTTAATATCTTTATTATATGGAAATCAAAAAACATGAAAAAATGGATGCGTATGCAATAAAGTTTACTGTCGAAGAAAATGGTAAATTGCTTGGGAGATCCTATTTGTATATTATATTTAATGAATTGCATCACGAGCCATATGGTCTTTTGGAGGATGTATTTGTAGAACAAGAGGCACGAGGCAGAGGTATTGGTACTATATTGCTTGATGCAGTTATCAAAGAGGCAAAAGAGAAAAAATGTTATAAACTTATTGCAACGAGTCGTCATTCACGCGAACATGTGCATGAGTGGTATAAAAAAACCGGGTTCAAAGAACATGGAATAGAATTTCGTATGGATTTATAATCTAATTTAAGGCGTATGTGGTATTCTTTTTCTCTCTATGTTGTTGGTTTGGTTGTCTTTTGGTATGCAATCATATTTCTTATTAGTAAATTGAGCGGATGGAACGCTATAGCTGAGTATTTTCCGTCATCAAGCATTGGACAGACGCCTATATCTTCAAAAAAATTTCAAAGTATAAAAATAGGCATGTCGAATTATAGCGGAGTTGTATATTTTCATATTTTTCCTGAAGGGCTTAATATGAAAGTCATCACGTTATTCAAGCCAGGCCATAACCCCATTCTTATACCTTGGCGCGAATTGGTTGTAGAAGAAAATCAGGGCTATTTAAAAAATATGTATCGTTTCAGTTTTCAGTCTTTGGCCAAGAAGTCTTTTTTCACACCGCGAACGCTCGGTGAGTGGATTGTAGAGCACAAAAAGAAACACAGCTCATAATATGCTTCAGCAAATTCTCGATCTTCACATACACTCCAAATATTCCCGAGCATGCTCGAAGGATTTGGAATTGCCTCATATTGCACAAGCGTGCATGGTGCGGGGTATTGATATTGTCGCGACAGGAGATTTTACGCATCCAAAGTGGTTTGATCATATAAAAGAAAGTTTGGCAGAAGATAATGAAGGAATTTACAAACTAAGGGGAACACGGAACAGGGAACAGAGAACAGGGAATGTTAGATTTATTATTGGGACAGAATTGTCTTGTATCAAAAAACACAAAGAAAAGACGAGAAGAATTCATCATTGTATATTCGCGCCCAGTATTGAAGTCGCGGAAAAATTTAATAGCAGGCTTGGAAATATGGGTTTTAACCTCAGATCCGACGGTCGTCCCATATTAGGTCTTACTTCAAAACAGTTGTTGGAGATAATGCTCGAGACAGATGAGCGCATGGTCATGATCCCTGCACACGCCTGGACCCCCTGGTTTGGCATATTTGGCTCAAAAGGGGGCTATAGCTCACTTGAGGAGGCGTTTGAGGAATTAACGCCGTATATCACTGCTATAGAAACAGGTCTGTCTTCGGATCCAGTGATGAATTGGAGGTGGTCTGCGCTTGATACTATTACTCTTGTTTCAAATTCAGACGCACATAGTTGTGCCAAATTAGGCCGTGAGGCAAATGTGATGCAGTTCGATAGTGAAAAAGAAATAACGTATGCGAACATTTTTAAGATAATCAAAGAAAGTAGCCATATGAAGTTACGTGATAGAGATCATGCGGTTAATAAATTTTTATATACGATTGAATTTTATCCAGAAGAAGGAAAATATCATTATGATGGGCATCGTGATTGTAAGTTTAGTTGTTCACCGGAGGAAACAAAAAAGTATAACGGTGTATGTCCTAAGTGTAAAAAACCGTTGACTATAGGAGTTGAAAATCGTGTGCATGAGTTATCTGATAGAACGACAGAAGAAGCACATGCGTTGAGTAATAAAAAGATTCCGTACAAGAGTCTAGTTCCACTTCCCGAAATTATTGCTGATGTTTTGGAGTGCGGAGTGAATACGAAACAAGTAAAAGAGATATATGATGGTTTAATCAAAAAAATTGGAAATGAATTTCATATTTTGATTTCATCATCTATTGACGAGATAGAAAAAGCAAGCTCAAAAGATGTGGTACGTGCTATTGAAAGAGTGCGTAGCGGACATATATATGTACAGCCCGGGTATGATGGAGAATTCGGAGTGGTAAAAGTTTTTCAAGAGCATGAAGATAGGGGAAAGCCACGACAAATAGGGCTAGAATTAGATTAAAAAACATCCCGACTGAGTCGGGATGTTTTTATAGGATGTCAGCAATTATTTGCGGCGAGCTGCTTTTCTCTTTTTCTTTGGAGCTGCCTTGCGTTTTGCTGGTTTTTTTGCAACTTTGCGTTTTGCTACACGCTTCTTTGTTGCTTTCTTTCTTTTGACTGGCATAATAATATATTTACCTCCTTGATGAATAAAAATTTGTATCCAATTAGGTCTGATGTGACCATGGTACACACCAACGATCACGTGGATACACTATATTTTTACACGACAAGCATCGATGTAAAAATTTTTTTGTAAAAATATTTCTGATATTTTTACTTCGACCTTTATATATGTAGTTAGTATAGTTTGTTTTTGACTTTTTTTAAATATCAATGCAAGTGAAACTGTGTATAACTTTTTTAATTTAAAATTTATAATTTTAAATTTTGAAACAATTTTTAATTATAAAATTTTTAAATTGTTTTAAAATTATAAATTTGAAATTAAAAATTAATAATACACAACAAAATATTTTTATAAATCATCATGACACATATTAAATAAAAAAGACCATATTGTGCATGATCTGTTTGTGCCCTCGCCAGGAATTGAACCTGGATTTCCAGCTTCGGAGGCTAGCGTCATATCCGTTAAACTACGAGGGCAAATGAAAATCCCAAATCTCAATTTTCAAATCCAAATGGAATTTGTCTCTTGAAATTTGGGATTTTCATAATAAAGTGGGCATGGATGGACTTGAACCGTCGACATCCACCTTATAAGGGTGGCGCTCTAACCAACTGAGCTACATGCCCAAAACACACAAATTATAGCAGGTTCACCTTGATTTTTCAAGTATCTTTGGTATACTCCTCATACTTATGAATAAAAAAGCGAAAACATACAAAGTAAAAGAAAAAGACGCAGGGAAACGGCTTGATGTCTTTTTGGTTGAACAGCTTTCTTTAAGTCGTTCAAAAGTAAAAAAAATGAGTGATGCTCATTTGTTTTTGATAAATAACAGAGAACCTCGAAAGGCAGGAGATACACTCCGTACTGGAGATATGGTTTCTGTGAAAAATGCGACAAGCAGTGCGGACGTTTTGTCGTTGAAGGGTAATAAAGGACCAAAGTCAAAAGACCCAAAAATTAAAGTGATAGCAGAAGCCAAAGATTATGTTGTTATTGATAAGCCGCACGGCCTCCTCGTGCATCCAACAGAGGCAGGAGAATCTTCGACACTTACCTCGTGGTTGGTAAAGAAATATCCTGAAATTAAAAAAGTGGGGGATAACCCCGATCAACGTCCAGGCATCGTACATCGCCTAGATAAAGAGGCATCCGGCCTACTCGTGGTCGCGCGCAATCAAAAAATGTTTGACTGCCTAAAAAGACAATTTCAAGAAAGAACAATTGAAAAAATGTATTGTGTACTCGTATATGGAAATGTAAAGACAGATCATGGTTTTATTGATTTTGATATCGATCGAGGTAAAGATGGAAAAATGGTGTCCCGTCCGAAAATTGACAAACTTAAGGTAAAAAATGTTTTAAAAATTCAGGAAGGCAAAGAAGCGCTTACTGAATTTTTCGTCGTAAAACGTTTTAAACGTTTTACCCTGCTCGAAATTAAGATACACACCGGACGCACGCATCAAATTCGTGTTCATATGTTTGCCTTCAATCATCCAGTAGTAGGTGATATGCTGTATTATAATAAAAAGCTCACGAAAAAGGGAGACCGAGCGTTAGATAGATTGTTCTTACATGCCGAGAAACTAGGTTTTGATGATGTGCAGGGCGTTCGTGTGCATTTTGAAAGTCCAATTTCCTACGATCTGAACTCATTTTTGAATGAATTAGTCTAATGGTATGAAATACAAAAAAGTAGTTGTCATATCAGGTCCAACAGGAAGCGGTGAAAGCACTATTACGAATGCCGTTATTAAACGTTTCCCTCATTTTAAGCGTCTAGTCACCGCGACAACACGCAAGCCGAGGCTAAAAGAAAAAGATCGCGTTGATTACTATTTTTTTTCCAAAGAGACATTTCTTGAAGAGGTTGATAAGGGAACTATTATTGAATATACATACATTAAAAATAGAGATAGTTATTATGGGACCTATAAGCCAGACCTCGATGACAAAATAGACAAAGGATATGTGGTCATTGTAAACGTGGATGGCGTGGGTGTTGATTTTTATAAACGCAAATATCATGCCACAGCTATTTTTATCAAACCCGGGTCGCTTGATGACTTGCGCAATCGTATCCAAAAGAGGGATCCGAGTATTGATCCAGGGGAGGTCGAACATAGAATAGAAAACGCGCAGTCGGAAATAAAAAACGAGGAAAAATTTTATGATTATATTGTGTACAATGAAGAAGGGAAGCTCCACGAAGCGGTGGAAGAGATTGTAGGCGTTTTGAAGAAGGAAAATTATGAACTCGACCCTGCCTAGGCAGGGATTGACAAAATATGTTGTCTGAGGTAGGATATGGGCACTTTCCTTAGATAAATTTTGAATTTTAACACAGATGATGTTGGGATAGATTTCCAGTCTACCACTAGACCCATAGGAACACCCAACCTCTCATAATATATATACTATATATGTCAGAAGATATTCGCCTTGGCTTGAAACCAGGCATGGTGGTGAAAGTCCATCAAAAAATTAAAGAATTGAATACAAAAGGAGAAGAAAAAGAGCGCATACAGTTGTACGAAGGCATGATTATCGCTATCAAACACGGTGGTGAACCGGGAGCTACCGTCACCGTACGTAAAGTTTCTGAAGGTATTGGTGTTGAAAAAATTTTTCCTATCCATTCACCAGTCGTCGCAAAAATTGAGCTCGTCCGACAGATGAAAGTAAAACAATCACGTCCATATTATATCAGGACATACAAGAAAAAGTTGAAAGAGGTTAAAAAAGAAGTTAAGTAAGATACCAACTACAAAATAGTACGACCTGCCTGCCGGCAGGCAGGAATTACGAAATAAAAACCGCCGAAAGGCGGTTTTATGTATAGGATTTGTGATTTGTGTTATGTGTGCATTTGCTTTAGATATTGCCCTGTATAACTATTCTTCACTTTTACTACATCAGCAGGTACTCCTTGTGCAACAACTTCTCCTCCGTGTTTTCCTCCTTCTGGCCCGAGGTCAATAATCCAGTCAGAAGATTTTATGATGTCTAAATTGTGTTCAATAATCAATACGGTATTTCCTTTGTCGACGAGTTGATTTAGCACGAGTAAAAGTTTTTTAATATCTTCAAAATGAAGGCCGGTGCTTGGTTCATCTAGAATATACAATGTTTTGCCTGTTGATCTCCGAGAAAGTTCTGTAGCAAGTTTGATGCGCTGTGCTTCTCCTCCAGATAATGTGGTTGCAGATTGGCCTAGTTTTACGTAACCCAAGCCTACGTTGCGCAGGATTTGAAGTTTTTCAATGATATTTTGTTTGCCTTGGAAGAATTTATGTGCTTCTTCGACAGTCATGTTGAGTACGTCTGCAATATTTTTTTCTTTGTAATGAATCTCAAGGACATCTTTGGTATAGCGCGTGCCATGGCATTCACTACACTCTACAAATACGTCATTGAGGAAATGCATGGGGATCGTGACAAACCCATCGCCGCCGCATGCTTCACAACGTCCATCGCCTTTTACATTAAAACTAAATGTGCCTGCAGCATATCCGCGTAATTTTGCTTCAGGGAGTTCTGCAAATAGATCACGAATAAGCGTAAAAAGTCCTGTGTAGGTTGCGGGATTACTCCGTGGAGTTCGTCCTATTGGCGTTTGGTCAATGGTAATGACTTTATCAATATTACTTAATCCTTTTATCGTCTTATGCTGACCAGGCTCTGCTTTTGCGTGATAGAATTTTTTTGCTAGGGCTTTACTTAATATATCTAATATAAGAGTGGACTTGCCTGAGCCAGATACACCCGTAATACTCACGAGCTTTCCGAGCGGAATAGAAACGTCAATATTTTTGAGGTTATGTGCTTTGGCCCCAACAATGAGGATATCTTTTCCGTTTCCTTTGCGCGGTTTTGTTGTGGGTTTAATTTGTTCTTTTCCAGTCAAATATTTTCCCGTCAATGATTCAGATGATTTTTTTATTTGGGCTGGGGATCCTGCGGCCATGATTTTTCCACCATATTCTCCGGCGCCTGGGCCAATATCAATAATATAATCAGCTTCCTCCATGATATGTTTGTCATGTTCAACAACAATAATCGTGTTGCCACTATCGCGAAGTTTTTTTAGTGTGGTAATGAGTTGCTGGTTATCTTTGGTATGCAGACCAATCGACGGTTCGTCAAGAATATAAATAAGGCCAGACAAACCGGCAGATAGCTGTGTTGAAAGACGAACACGCTGTGCTTCTCCTCCAGATAGCGTATTGAGCGAACGATCAAGTGTAATATATGAAAGTCCCACATTAATAAGATACGAAAGTCTGCGTGTCAGTTCTTGAGCAATGGGTTGTATTATGTCGCGTTGAGTTTGTGTGAGCGTTTTTGAAGATGTTGAGTCTGTATGTGTTATTTCTGTGAATAGCTTGCGTGATTCTTCCACGCTCATCTCTACCACGTCTGCGATAGAATAATCTACAATTTTAATAAACAAGTTATCTTCTTTGAGTCTTTTTTTCTTGCAGACCGAACACACTTTTTCTTGCATGTATTGTTCTATTTCTTTTTTAATATAATCTGACTTTGTTTCTAGATATCGATTTGTTAAATTTGGTATGACTCCCTCATAATTTATTTTTTTTCCTTGAATCACATATTCTTGTCCATCGGTGCCATATAATATGATGTTCATGACCGATTGAGGAAGAGTCTCGACAGCGACATCAGTGCTAAAATTGTGTGCACGCGCCACCTCAGATACAATGTCTTGATACATTTGTTGATTTCCTGTTAGACGCGTCCATGGTTGTATAGCTCCTTCTGCCAAGGTTAGTTTTGAATTAGGAATAACTAGCTCAGGATCAACTTCAAGCGTTTTGCCTAAGCCGGTGCATCGCGGGCATGCGCCATAGGGACTGTTGAAACTAAATGACCGTGGCTCTATGGGAGAAAATATTTTATGGCAAGAGCTGCAGACTGGAGTTTGGGAGTACGAATATTCTTCACCTGTCTCTTCATCCTTAAGTTTGATAAATCCGTTTCCTAAATCAAGCGCCTTTTCTATCAAAGATGTTAATTCGTTTGCCTTTATCGTATTTAATTTTCCTATGACAATATCAATATCATAGGTATGTTCTGAGTTGAATGCATATGAAATAAGCTGTTTTATATCAAATAAAACACCATTGATATGGACGCTGCGATAACCAGATCGTTCAATTTGCATTTTTATTTCTTTTGGACGGACATGCACGTGGTGGACAAGAGGTGATAACAAAAGCAGATTTTTTTGGTTTTTCGTACGTTTTCTTATTTCCTCAACAATTTCTCCCGGTGAATGAGAAAATACTTTTATATTACACACCGGGCACCATTGAATGCCTACTCGTGCAAAAAGTAAACGCAAATAATCATAAATTTCTGTTGCCGTGCCAACAGTTGATCGTGGATTTTGATTTATGGTCCGCTGGTTGATGGCAATAGTTGGTGAGAGCCCTTGGATATCATCGACTTCTGGTTTGTCTTGAATATCCATAAATTGCCGTGCGTATGCGTTTAAGCTTTCTGCATACCTTCGCTGTCCTTCGGCATAAATAGTATCAAACGCTAAAGAGGACTTTCCTGATCCGGAAAGTCCTGTAATAACTACGAGTTTGTTTTTGGGTATTTCGAGCGTGACATTTTTGAGATTATGCACGCGCGCATTAATGATTTTTATGGTGTCGTTCATAGAAAATATTAGTTTTTTCAATTTCCTTTTTCAATTGGTACTCTTTTTATGGTAAGTGACCCGGAATTATCTGATGGCCATGTGTTTTCTATTTCCAATGTTTTATTAATGACGTTTTCATTGAATAAAACTCGTAAATATACACCTCTTCTCAATTTTTCAAGAGGAATATAATTTTGCCAGCCAACCATATCCCATGTGCCGACGAGTGCTTGTTTACTATCTTTGCTCATACCAATCCAATAGCGCGCGTCATCAACTCCATTATTTTTTTCCCCAATTTCTCCATACCCCCAAAAACCAACCAGTTTTTTATCTTTAGGACACCATTCGCTCGATAGTGCCGCGTCACTTTGTGTTGCATCTATGAGTCTTGGAAATTTGAACATCTGAGGTTTAAATGTTTCTCGTTTACTACTTTGCAGAGGTACTGCCTCATTGGCATTCCCATATCCGTTTCTGAATGTGCCCGGATAAAATTTTCCTTGGCTATCCACACATGCACCTACTAATCCAAATACATCTTTATCGAGCCAATTCGTCTTGTCTTCAAGTACATTAGCAATATAGGCGACCAGCGGAACATCTATAAGCGTATCTTGCCACATAGAGCCTACGCCGAGGTGTAAAATGAGTTGTGCATCTTGGCACACCATTTCTGCTTGTTCTGCGGGGCTAGGGGCACATACTTTTCCGCTCTCGCATGCGCTTCCACGACATGTTTGGTTGCCCGTGTCATACACAAAATAATAATCACCGCATGGGGCGCTGAGACCTGTCTCGCCCTCAAATTTGGCGGTTTTCAACAGTTCTGCACGCTGTTGATCGGACATGGTCAGCAAGTCCTTTTGTTTGTATGCAAACGCAACAGTTGTACTGGTGTCAATCATTTCATCGCAGTATGGTGGTACAAGCCCCAATTGATTAATGGCCCAGATTTGAGGAAGTCGTAGATTGACTAGATAGGGGTTGAGAAGTTTTAAAAGAATATACGAAAATGAAAGAAGTACAAGCCCCACTATCGCGTTTGAAATTCTACCTTTTGCTTTTGTTATTGTTTCAGAATTTCCTGCAGATAGCGACCATTGTGCGCCGGCGGTAACAACCATGAAAACAGCAATAATTGTCGCAGCCATAAAGCCGTATCTTTGGACATATACAATAAATTCACCAATATGAGCGAATTTTGTTTTTCCACCAAAAGAAATGCTTGTTTCAGTTTGTCCAGCCGGCAAACAAAAACCTAGTTTTTTGCCCGCAGTATCTTCCGTGCCTCCGCATGCTTTTTTTGCATCGTCATGTTCCGATGCGTAATAAACACCGTCTATTGCTATTTTTTCATCATTATTTACAAATGGCAATCTATAATTTATACATTCTTGTTCTGTCCAACAACGCTGGTCTACTTGAGCGCTGACTGAAAAAAATGGTGTAAACAACACACCTGCGATGATAACGGAGAAGATGGCTTTTTTAAACATAGTAAAATGATGAATGCAAAATGACGAATTAAATTGATTTGCTGTAAAGACTTTTTACCTATCTTTTTATCATTCGACATTTATCATTTAGCATTGTTAAGATGTTTTACGATAATTTCATCCCACTGTTCTTTTGTTTTTACGCCTTCAATTACTTCACCATTTACAATATTTGTGGGAGTGCCGCGCAGTTTGAGTGTCTGGCTATCCAAGAGATCCTGATCAATTACCTTTTTGAATGTCTTATTAGTAAAACAGGTATTGAATTTTTGTATATCCACACCAATTTGTCCTGCACTATTGAACAGAGACGTGTCATCAAGTTGTTTTGTCTTGAAGAGTATATCGGCATATTCCCAAAATTTTCCTTGTTCATTGGCACACATGCTTGTGAGGGCAGCACTTTGTGCATGCTCGTGGATGCTCTCTAGGGGCATGTGTTTGAACACAATTCGTATGACCGGTTGGTACGTGGTCATAAGATATGATATAACCTCTTGCTGTTCTTGGCTATAGGGGCATTCAAAATCAGAGAAAGAAATAATAGTGATAGGTGCGTCTGCAGTACCGTATGTCGGATTGTTTTCATGTATAAAAAGTTCGGGCTGTACTACCGGATCTGGTGCACCGGTGTCGTCTGAGATGGACGAAAATTTTTCTTCAAATTTTTGAGTAATTTCTGTTATTTTTTGCCGGGTTCCAAACTTAAATTGCCATGAGTAAAATATGAAAAAAGCAATAAATAGGCATATAATTCCGACTGTTACGACACCTAAAATTATGAAAAATATTTTCCAAAATGCGGGGTGTCTTGTAGACATAGTATTTTTGAAGAATAACGGTGATAGTATAGCATATTTTCTTCATTGTCAACAGTGTTAGCTGATGTGCGAAGACCTATATATTGTTGACAAGCAGACCTTGTCGTGTTATAGTTGATGCGTTCTATTTGTATAGTAGAGGTGGGGAGGTAAACTTAATTTTATTATTTTATGCTGTTAAAAGTTATTTCTATTGCGCAAATTATCATCGCAATTTTGCTTAGTATAAGCATTTTGCTTCAACAAAAGGGCTCAGGGATAGGTTCAGCCTTTGGAGGCTCAAGCACCATATTTACCACTCGCCGGGGAGTTGATAAGGTGTTGTTTAATGCGACAATCGTTCTCACCTCTCTTTTTCTAGGATCAGCTCTTCTCAATGTTATTCTCTAGTTTTTTAGTTATACCATTTTTTGTCAGCTAATTAATTGTATTAGTTTTTGTGTTTTCTTCTATCTGGAACGTAGTCACTTCTTTAGCAAAAAAATTGCGCATGCGTCGTGTAGAAACATCTCACGATGATACCGTACTTGTACGGCATGCCCGCAAGAAAAAAATACCTTCTTTAGGTCAGTTTTTTCATATATCTTTGATATTATCTCGAACCGAGAGAATACTCTTTGTGTGTGCAGGTATTCTTTTTTTGGCTGGTTTTTTGTGGGGTGTATATAATCTCACTGGTAGGTATCGTACAGAGGTCCCTGCAGTAGGCGGTTCATACACTGAAGGAGTTATTGGCGCACCCCAGCTTATCAATCCATTATTCTCCATGCTGAATGATGTGGATCGAGATTTGGTTTCTCTCATATATTCTGGTCTACTCAGATACGATAGCAAACATAGACTTGTTCCCGATCTAGCTTCCTCATATGAAATAAGTGAGGATAAAAAAATTTACACATTCAAATTAAAAAAAGATGTTGTGTGGCACGACGAGAAACCATTTACCGCACGTGATGTTGTTTTTACGTTTGAGTTGTTGCAAGACACACAAGTAAATAGTCCACTGGCATTGGGGTTTCAGGGAGTCACTGTTGCCGCGCCTGATGCAGAGACAGTCATCTTTACGTTACCAGAACCATTTTCACCGTTTCTTTCAAATCTGACCCTTGGCGTTTTGCCTGAACATATTTGGTCGTCTATCCCTGCAGATCAGGTGCGCCTCGCAAAACGCAATTTGCAGCCGGTCGGCACTGGACCGTACCTGTTTACTCGTTTGGTAAAAGATGGTGCGGGGCTAATTCATCGCGTTGAACTGGGAAGATTTGAAAAATTTTATCGTACGCCCGCTTTTGTTAAAGATTTTGCTTTCGAATATTTTAGCGACTATGAAAGTCCTTTGGGAGTTATTTCTGCGTTACGTGAACAGACCGTTCAGGGTATTAGTTTTGTACCGTTTGCTTTAAAAAATAAAGTCGAACGCAAACATGTAGTTTCCTACACACTCCATATACCTCAATATTCAGCGTTGTTTTTTAATTTAAAAAGCAGTCGCGTTTCTTCTGTTGACACACGATTGGCTCTTTATCATGCATTAGATAGAGAACGTATTATACGCGATGTTCTTGATCGCGAAGCTACGGTGCTCAATGGTCCGGTCTTGGAAGGACAGCCGGGTTATGACGCTGCTTTGGGCATGCAAGAATTTTCTTCTGATAAAGCAAATGAACTTTTTGATAAAACATTTGATCGTGTGACAGCGGATGAATATCGCACATTGCTTAGGGACGAACGTCTTAAAGAGCGTTTGCCTGCAGAAACAGTATCGACAGCTTCTGTTACATCGACAGAACAAATTACTACCACAACTACAACAGTTGATAATTCTGCTCTCGAGTTGCAGATAGATTCTGAATTGGACAAAGAACTTAATCCAGCCCAATTGTTTTATCGTTTTCCTAAAAAAGGTGACAAAACAGACATCATCGAATTAAAATTAGTTACGGCGGCTACGCCTGAGTATGCCAAGGCTGCAGAAATAATAGCAGGGTACTGGCAAGATATTGGTATTAAAGTAAGTGTTAAATTGGTGGATTCAAAAGATTTGTCTCGAGAGGTACTCAAGGGGCGTGACTATGATGTACTTTTGTATGGTGTTATCTTGGGTGATGATTTTGACCAGTATCCCTTTTGGCATTCAACACAAATTTCGTATCCGGGATTAAATTTATCTGGTTATGTAAATCGCAAGGTTGATGATTTGCTTAAAAAGATGCGTGAAACTCAAGTAGAAGATGAAATTGTTGCATCGAGTAAAGAATTTCAACAAACACTTCTCAATGATGTACCGGCTATTTTTCTTTATACGCCAACATACACGTATGTTTTGTCCGATATGATAAAAGGGATTGATGTTGATCGTATTGGCAGGCCGTCAGATCGCTTTGCTAATGTAGCTGAGTGGTATATCAAGACAAAAAATGAGTGGAAGTTTTAGCCTTGATTTAGACAGAGTCGTATTCAGTCTAAATCAATTTTTAATTCTGTTTTAATCAATGCTAAACTTTTAGCCGATGTGGTGAAATTGGTATACACGTACGCTTCAGGTGCGTATGTCGAAAGACGTGTGGGTTCGAGTCCCACCATCGGCACTTTTTTTTCTTCAATTAATTATTAACGTTACTTCATATCGGAAGGGGAGGCCTCTAGTGTCTTCTTGCTGTATATGTGGTTTAAACATACATATGGATACTATTACTTCATTTGCACCAAAGCCAGTTGTTGTTTCTAAAACACCTGGATCTTTTGTGCAGCGCAGAAATCCTTCTCGGGGAGGGACATTTGTAAAACAAAATAAGAGACAACAACAGGGTGGCGGATATTATAACCGCAATAAACGAGCGCCTCAGACCGCATCATTTGGCGATGCATCACCTCGTCTTCGCATTATTCCATTGGGCGGTTGTGAGGAAGTCGGTCGAAACATGACGCTGTTTGAATATGGAGATGACATTGTCATTCTCGATATGGGCATTCAGTTTCCCGAAGAGGATATGCCCGGTATTGACTATATTATCCCTAATACCAAATATTTAGTGGGTAAAGAAAGCCATATACGCGGTGTTGTGTTTAGTCATGGACACCTCGACCATATTGGAGCAGCTCCCATATTGCTTGAAAAGTTGGGCAATCCTCCCATCGCAGGCCGCGATCTTACCCTTGCGCTTATAAAGCACAAACAGGAAGATTACAAAAAGAACTCATCCAAAAAACTCAAAATGATGCGCATAAAGACGGTGCAAGATGTTATTAGACTGGGAAGATTTACCATTAAGTTTTTTCAAGTCGAACATTCAATTATGGATGCCGTGGGAGTAATTTTGGAAACGCCTGCAGCCACCGTGATTCATCCCGGTGATTGGACGCTTGATCGAGACGCTTCTGGCAAGCCGACTCTTGATTACAATTCTCTTTCGAAGTTGCGCAGGCCTACGGTGCTTATGCTCGAAAGTTTGGGTGCAACAAATGAAAAACGGTCAGGGACCTATGAAGATATGTATCATAATTTGCAGGAAGCCATGATGACTGCTCCGGGACGTGTTATTATTGGAACTTTTTCTTCTCAGCTTGAACGCATCAAATGGGTGCTCGACGCGGCTCAAAAGCTTGGCAAAAAAGTTGCGCTTGATGGGTATAGTATGCGGATTAATGTTGAAATCGCAAAAGAGCTTGGCTATATTACGGTGAAGAAGGATATGCTTATTGACGTGCGTGAAGTTGAGAAATATCCTGAAAATAAAATTGTTGTTGTTTGTACCGGTGCTCAGGGAGAAGAAAACGCTGTGCTTATGAGAATTGTGAACGGACAGCATAAATACATTGATTTGAAAAAGAGCGACACCGTCATATTTTCTTCCTCAGTTATCCCGGGCAATGAGCGTTCTATTCAGAGACTTAAAGACAATATGTATCGCCGATGTGATAATGTGATACATGGTGAGCTTATGGATGTGCATGTAAGCGGGCATGCGACACGCGAAGATATTACCGATATGCTCAATCAGATAAAGCCGACATATTTTATTCCGGTATATGCGAATCATTATTTTTTGAAAGAAGCTCAAAAACTTGCAATAAAAAATGGTTTTCCTGTTGATAGAATTTTTGTGCCAGATAATGGGACGGTGATCGAAGTAGACAATAAAGGAGCACAAGTCCTGCCAAAGAAGATCGTGAGCGACTATGTATTTGTCGATGGGCTTGGGGTGAGTGATACACAAAACATTGTGCTTCGCGATCGCCAGGTACTTGCCGGAGATGGCATGGTCGTTGTCATTGCAACCGTTGACTCGAAGAAGGGCACGCTCATTCAAAATCCAGACATCATATCTCGCGGATTTGTATTTTTGAAAGATAACAAAGAGCTTATTGAAGATATAAGGCACAAAGTAAAACATTTGGTCATTCAATCAGACCCATTGTCTTGGGCAGACACAAATCAAATAAAAAATGATATTCGTGAAAAGATAGGCCAGTTTATTTTTAGTAAGACTGAGAAGAGACCAATGATATTGCCCGTGGTGATTGAAGTATAATAATCTTAATTTTTGATTATCCACAGTCTGGATTGACTGTGGATTTTTTTTGTGATAGAGTATTCATGTACTGGTACATCGGTACACAATAGTTGAAAGTTATAATGTTTATACATTCAAAAGTCAAAAAACTGTATGGGTTTTGTCCAGAATAAAAAAGAACTTCTACAGATTTTATCGGGGATAAAAGATATTTCTTTAATGGAAAATTTTTTGAATGATTTGTTAACCCCTGCTGAAATAAAGGATATTGTAATGCGTTTGCAAATTGTTAAACTGTTGCATCAAGGCGTAACCCAGCGCGAAGTAGCAAAGAAACTCGGAGTGAGCATTTCAAAAGTAGAGCGGGGTGCGCGTGAATTGTTGGATAAAAAAGGAGGATTTGCGAAAATATTCCGTCTTCGTCCCACTAGGCGGGACTACGCCGGATAAATTGGATATTTTTATGTATCGTAATATGTGTATACTATCTCGTGTCTGGCGATGGGCTTCTAGAGATTAGCAAGCCCGATTTTGAGTTAGTATTATTTTAACTGCATCGGGTTTGCCCGATGTTTTTGTATTTAGTCTTAATCGTAATCCTTATGAACAACTACCACATCAAACTTACAGAAAAAGATATCCCAGAGTCATATTTGAATCTTTCATATTATCTAGACAAATACTACGGCAAACTTCCTGATCCCCCGTTGCATCCGGGTACAAAACAACCTGCTGGCCCGCAAGATTTGTCCCCCATATTTCCGATGGGCGTGATTATGCAAGAAGTAAGCTTGGACGAGTTTATTCCTATCCCCGACGAAGTGCGTGAATTATACAAAATGTTTCGTCCGTCTCCGCTTATTCGCGCGTATAGATTGGAAAAAGAATTGGACACGCCGGCGCATATCTATTACAAATACGAAGGCGGCAATGCAACTGGTAGCCATAAATTAAATAGTGCTTTAGCCCAAGCATATTACAATAAGCAGGAAGGTGTTGAGACAATCGTGACTGAAACGGGGGCAGGGCAGTGGGGTTCTGCGTTAAGCATCGCGTGCCATTATTTTGGGCTCAAGTGCAAAGTATTTATGGTGCGTATTTCATACGAGCAGAAGCCATATCGTAAAGTGATTATGAAGATGTATGGATCAGACGTCTATTCAAGCCCTTCAATTCAAACAGAATATGGTCGTAAAGTTTTGGAACATGATCCAGAGACGCCCGGTAGTCTTGGTATAGCTATTAGTGAAGCGCTCGAGCTTGCAGTACAAGATGAAAAAACAAAATACGCGCTTGGCAGTGTACTTAATCATGTCTTGCTTCATCAAACAGTAATTGGACAAGAAGCAAAAAAACAAATGGAACTTGCAGGAGAATATCCAGATATGGTAATCGGATGCTGTGGAGGAGGAAGCAATTTCGCAGGCATTGCATTTCCATTTATTGCAGATACATTGTCTGGTGTGGAGACAAGCACTCGCTTTATTGGCGTAGAGCCGGTATCGTGTCCGTCGCTTACCAAGGGAGAATACAAATACGATTTTGGTGATACTGCACAAATGACCCCACTTCTCAAAATGAAAACGTTAGGTTCGGATTTTATTCCAAGTAAGATTCATGCAGGCGGACTTCGCTATCATGGTATGGCACCGCTTGTTTCGTTTTTGCATGAAGAAAAATTTATCGAAGCGCGCGCGTATGATCAATTGGAAGTATTTGAAGCAGGTACGCAGTTTGCGCGCACTGAAGGAATTATCCCGGCTCCGGAATCATCGCATGCAATAAAAGCAGCAATAGATGAGGCGATGAAGTGCAAAGAGAGCGGGGAAGAAAAAGTTATATTGTTTAATTTATCAGGGAATGGATTACTTGATTTGCAGGGATATGATGATTACTTAGCGGGGAAGTTGAGGAATTAAAAAACAACCTCGCTTTTGCAAGGTTGTCGTTCTTTCCTCTGTTTCCTGTAATCAAGAAACAAAGGAATGGAAGCTGGGAGGTAGGTCATTCCCCAGCTTAGCTCCGCTCGGGGGTGCGGAACAGGCGCCACTCGAGGATGGCGCCGACGATGCCAAAGGCAATGGCGCCGAGGATGGCACCAGGCTTGCCTTCGCCCGGTCCCACGAGTGTGGACAGCGCGGCGCCAGCAAAGGCACCGGCTACCGCCAAGTGGGAAGTAATCAGACCTTCCACGGTTTTCCTCCTTTCCGTGGAAGAACACACTCGTTACTAAGCGGGATGTCCGTTTTTCACATGTGTGTTGTTGATAGTCTATACGTTTATAGATCTCTAGTCAAAGATATGAAAATAATATTATTGGATATTTCACAACTCAAAACTCACGAAAAAACTTCTCCCAAACGTGTTAGAAAGGTTGTTGAATTGATCAAAAAGAAAGGCCAATTTATAAAGCCAATTATTGTTGAAAAAAATACACATGTTATTCTCGATGGCCATCACCGTATCGAAGCATTAAAAAAATTAGGATACACAAGAGCGCCGTGTTTTTTGGTTGATTATATGGATGATGAAGTGAGGGTTTATTTGAGAAGAAAAGATTTGCCCATGAATTTGATCAAGCAATTTATTTTGAGCGTTGCGTTGACTGATAATTCTTTTGAAAGGAAGACGACAAGACATTATATTCCGGATAGGAGAGGAAAGATACATGTGGCATTAGAGAAGTTGTTATGAATTACAAAGATAAAATAATATGAACCCATTTGTTTCTCTCTTGTATTTTTTTGCTTAGTTAACTACAATTAAAGCGCGAAGGACAAAATGTATGAAATTATCAAAATTATTAATGGCTATCTGTATAAGCGCAATTTTCACCCTGGGCATTTTTGGTTTGCATCTGTCTGCTCCAAGCGTGATAAATAATTTTTCAGCAGATAGCAACCGGATTTCGGATGCCTTCGCAAAAGACATGTATGCATACCACCAAACAAACCCGGAGTTTGCCAGGCGCATAGTTACTTCTTCATTGATTGAAACAGTTCATGTGGTATGTGGCTTAGATTATGCCTACAGCTTTGTATGGGTAAATTTTAGTTTGTTATTTTTGTGCGGAATTATTTTGTATTATCTTGCGCGAAGTTTTTCACTGTCACATCGCACCTCACTTTTGACCGTTGCCTTATTTTATACAAGTTTTACTATTTTGTTTGCTTTTTTTGCAGATATTTTCAGCTACGACGACCCGCTGCAATATGTATGTATATTCTTGACTATGCTTGCGCTATCGCATAGACAATGGTTTTTTGCTTCATGCGCGTGGTTTGTTGCAGTGTTTGCTCGCGAGACCTCAGTTTTACTCATTCCCGGTTTGTTATTGTTATTTTGGTCCTCGCATATTACTCAAGAGTTGCCTCTAAGAAAAAAAATAATATATTTTGCTTTGACTTTTGGAGTTCCTATTGCGATGTATGTAGGACTTATATATATGTATTTGAGCCATATCAATTTTCTTGAAATGAGTTCGCAGTATTTCCAAAATGAACGCTGGTCGCATGTTGCTTTTAATTTTGGAAGTCTTCAACAAAGCAGTGAAACCATTATCTCGTTATTTCTGGCAAGTGGAATTATTGTCTACGCACTGTATCACTATATTGTCTCAGGTTTATCTACAGCTTTTGACAAAAAAGTCTTGCTTGCTTTTCTCATTACCAGCGCAATAAATATACCTCTTGTGTTGCTTGGAGCTCGGGCACGGGAAGTGCGGTTATTCGCATTTCCTCTTGTATTTATGTGGCCTTTTGCAGGTTGGTATGTGAGTAGGGTTCTCAAGGTTTTTCCGTTTAAAGAATATGTGGAAAGCTGGCGCAAGAGAGAACACCTCATTTCAAATACTATATTTTTAGTCTTTGGCCTCGTATTAATAGGTGTAGCGTACTTATTTTCTTGGTATGTATATCAACCGATTAGCAGTGCCGGCATATATTTTCAGATGTATATTTTTGTCCTCTTAGTGTTCGTGATTATTTATGAGCTCATTACTTTTCAGGTTAGAAGTGATGTGTAGTTTGCCTCTTGTTTTTATAGTCGAGTTTAGATACAATTTAAGTATAATTATTAAAAATTGAGTTATGGCGAGACATTCTGAACTTAGGTTGGTACCTCCACTGTCTGAAGATGAACGTAGTCCTGCTTTGCGTGTTATAAAAAAAGAGAGTAGGTTAAACTCTAAAGAGTTGGATGAATATAAGGAACCAAGTGAAAGAGAAAAAGAAGTTAGCAAGACAAAAAATAGAATCCTTGGTTGCCTTCAGCGCAAGGATGTTGATGGCTTGGTTTCGAATTTGGTTAAGCTGGACAAATTATTTGTAGGTCGAGATGAAACCATGCTTAGTAATAGTTCTGATGTTCTCAGATCTCAAGTAATAGGTTTTTTCGATAGTATTAAATTCCAGCAAACATTAAAAAATTATCATCTAGAATTGAAAATACAAATGTGTGAGGGGCAAATGGAATTGTTGCTTGGTGAAAATAAAAATGCAGGAAGTAAATTACCTGCTCAAATTATGTTAATGCAAGAAGGAAATACAGAAATATATATGGGGTCTAAAACATTAGAAACAGAAGATTAACATAAGTTATGTATATGTCCAAAAAACAAATAATTGTCTCAGGTATTCAACCAACGGGCAATCTTCATATTGGAAATTATCTAGGCGCAGTGAAAAATTGGGTAGAACTGCAAAATTCTGGGAAATATCAGATGTATATTTTTATTGCAGATTATCATTCACTCACGGGCAATATGAAGCCCAAAGAGCGCCGCGCACAGATTATGCGTACAGCCGCAGAACTTTTGGCAGCCGGAATTGATCCAGAGAAGACAGTTTTTTGGGTACAGTCTCATGTGCCAGAGCACACTGAATTGGCGTGGGTGTTTAACAGTATAACTCCAATAGGTGAATTAAAAAGGATGACACAGTTTAAGGATAAGGCAGGTATTAGCGATTATGAGGAAGTAATTGATGAAATTTATAAATATGAAAAAAATAGATTGATTTTAACTATACTTGCTGAGAGGATGGAAAAAAATAGTGTAAAATATAAGCAACAGAGAGACAAGGCGAAGGAACTTTTGAAAACTATTGAGAAATTAATAATTCGGGAAGAGAACAAAGCAAATACCGGTCTTTTAACTTATCCTATTCTGCAAGCCGCAGATATTTTACTGTATCATGGCGAGATGGTACCTGTTGGCCAAGATCAAATTCAACATGTTGAACTAACTCGTGATGTCGCTCGATGGTTTAATAATCGATATAGCGATTATTTTCCTGAGACAAAACACCTTCTTACTCACATACCAAAAGTCATGAGTTTGGTTGAACCGCATAAAAAGATGAGCAAGAGTTTGGGTGCTGATCATGTGATAGAGCTTGCTGACGAGCCGAGTGTAATTGAGAAAAAACTCAAAAAAGCAGTGACTGCAACTGAAGGCGGAGGAGAAGCACCAGGCGTTGTTAATTTATTATCGTTATTAAAAGAATTCGGAAACAAAAAAGTTCATGATGAATTTGTAAAAGCAGAAAAAGATGGAACTATTCGTTATGGCGATTTGAAAAAAGTGCTTGGAGAATCAATTTCAACATATTTTGCAGACTTTAGAAGTCGTCGAGCTGAATTGCTTGATAATCATGGTGAACTTGCAGAGATTCTTGGCAAAGGTGCGCAAAAAGCGCAACTAGTTGCGTCGAAGACAATGGAAGATGTGAGAGGATTGATAGGAGTAAGATAAGCGGATCACATAGCCTAATCAGATAATTTTATGGGACCACAAGAATTTCCCCGTCCTTCTTTTGTAAAAGAGGGTGTAAAGGTTTCTCCCCTTTTGGAAAATAAAAGATTTGGGGAAGGCAGTTTTGCAGTGGTTGCTAGGCTAGAAAATTTGCCAGAAGAAGTGCGTGAACACGTCCCAGATGGCTATGTAGTAAAATACTATAAAAATACTGAATTTGATCGTAATTGGGGACAAAGTATTTTTTCTTATGATCGAGAAATAGGTTATGGTTCAAATGTTTTATTAGATACAGATCTTCAGACATTTTGTACCGATGCATTGATGTTAGCAAGAATTAAAGGTAGTGTTCCGACTGTTGATCAACTGCGGGAATATGCCATGGATCGTGGGTTTAAGCTTCAGGAATATCAAATTAGGCAGGCGTGGAAGGTTGTGAGGAGTTATTCGCTATCTGGTATTGCCAAGAGACTGCAAGATCGTCATGAGTGTGTCAAAGAATTTTTTTCTGATGTTTCTCCAGAATTAGTTGTTCCAACAAAATTTTTAGTAGGTGAAACTTCAGGAAATCAGAAAAGATTATTTGAAATACAGCCCAATATTCCTGGACGATGTAAATTTTCTATGCCTGATAAATTAAATTTTATAATTTTATGCGTGGGTAAACATTATGATCGCCAACGATTAGCAGACACAGAAGGACTAGATGAAAAACATTTTTCAGAAGAAAATCTAAGTCGCATTTTAGAAGAGTCTAGTGTCTCGGTAGCCAACGAAATCCGGAGGTCTTTCCCCCACGAATCACATGTGATCAAAGAAGAGCTAGAAAGAGTTATGAATAAAGCACCCGACTTTGTATTGGCACATGGCCAGATACCTTATGATATATTTTTTTTAAGTAACATGCTGATTACGAGAAAAGGACCGCGCATTATTGATACAAATTTAGCTGTCCCAAATTTTCCAGAGGACGAGGGTGTTCATCTGTCTCCGTCTCCCAAACTTGCTGAATATACTTACAACCAAAGCATCCTTTTTTGGAAAAAAGTAGCAGAAAAATTACCCGGGTAGGTCTATGAAAAAATCATTATTACCTCTTTTCATTATCTTCAATCTTCTTATTATTTTTTACTTCTGGTTTGTCGGATCAGGAGATCTCATTCTTTCAGGAAATACAGAACAAATATTATTATCGCTCGGCAGACTATCCGGCTTGTTGGCCGTATTTTTTGTATTACTACAGCTTATCCTTATTGGTCGGCTCAGTTGGGTTGAATGCGTATTTGGTATGGATAAATTATCGCGTCTGCATCATTGGAATGGCATTATTGCATTTGGATTTATTATTACTCACCCTATTTTACTCGGACTTTCATACGCACGATTCAATGAGGTCTCTTTTTTTCAGCAGTTAGTCGACTTTACATTCAGATGGGAAGAAGTGGGGGGTGCAGTTTTAGGAACGTTATTATTTGCCGTCATTGTCATTTCATCTATGGTAGCGGGACTGCGCAAAGTGAAATATGAATTTTGGTTTTGGGTTCATTTTACTGTGTATCTTGCAATTTTGCTTGTGTTTGAACATGAGATAGAAGTTGGGGGAGATTTTGTAGGACAACCACTATTTGTGGCGTATTGGTATGCACTATACGCGTTTGCAATTGGAAATTTGGTGTTATTTAGATTTGTGCGTCCTGCATATTATTTTTATACACATCGTTTTTACGTTGATAAAGTGGTGCGTGAAACAGCAAGTACGGTTTCTATTTATATAAAGGGAAGGAAAATGGATCAATTTAAAATTGAAGCCGGGCAATTCATGATTTTTCGTTTTCTAGATGCAAAACGATGGTGGCAAGCGCATCCTTTTTCGCTGTCATGCGCGCCAAATGATGAATACCTGCGCATTACCGTAAAAAATGTAGGTGACTTTACGTCAGAAATTTCTGGAGTCAAGGTGGGAACTCCTGTTTTAGTTGATGGGCCTCATGGCATATTTACTAAAAAAGTTGCACGTAGCAATAAACTATTGTTTGTTGCTGGAGGTGTAGGGATAACGCCCATTCGGTCGCTTGTTGAACAGATGGCGCAAGAAAAAAGAGAGCTCACCCTAGTTT
This sequence comes from Candidatus Magasanikiibacteriota bacterium, assembly GCA_041665025.1. Classification (GTDB taxonomy): domain Bacteria; phylum Patescibacteriota; class Patescibacteriia; order Magasanikbacterales; family UBA922; genus JBAYJP01. The sequence goes on from JBAYJP010000005.1 coordinate 72,308, forward strand.
ATTCAAATAAATATAGTAGTGACATTGTCTTTTTTAGCGAACTTGAATTGCTTGCCGAGCAGTATCATTTTGAGTTGTATCATGTGCTAAGTGATGATCACGCATGGCAAGGACTCAAAGGAAGGATACATATTGATATGCTTAAACAGTTGGTGAATGATGTGGATGAACGAGATGTGTATGTATGTGGCCCTCCTGCCATGATGGAAAGTGTCATTAACATATTACAAAAGATGTTTGTTTCAAAGCAGAGAATTCATTTTGAAAAATTTTCTTTGTAACCCTTTCCGTTTTGGTACGGAGTAAAACTTATTAGACATCACATCGCTTGACTTTGCTCACGAGTATTTCTATACTCGTCACATGAAATCCCCCATTTCATACTTCTATCTCACTTTTCTAAAAAATAAATAGCAAAAACCCTATCCGGGTTTTTTGTTTTTTTAATTTATTTATACATTATCTTATCCCCATATGGCCATACGGAAAAAAGTTTTACCCCTATTTCTTTTTTCTATTTTATTTTTTTCATTAATTCCTTTTGTATCAGCCGACGCTCTCACATACGGATTTAAAGTGCAATCATGTACGCAAGATGTTGACGGAGCCTATTTTGTGGTGAATGGAAAAAGTTTGGTCATGAAAAATGGATGTACAACAGGGACGAGCCAGATATATGGAATTGAATATACATGTCTCAGCAACACGCGTCTGAAAGTCGAATGGACAGACGAGTGTCCGGTCCAGACTCCGGAACCTGAGCCATCTCCCGAACCTACACCCGAACCAACTCCAGCTCCTGCACCCACTCCGACGACAACACCAACACCAGAACCTACGCCAACACCCACTCAATCACAAGAAGAATATTTGTCTTTGCCGCAATATAGCAGTTTTTATGTGAGCGGTTCATCACAAGTAGTAAATGACACAGGATTTAATATTAGAAATGGGTGGGGCAATATTGAGCTCCGGTTAGATTATTCTCCCGCATTAAATTTTCAAACATACGAGTATCTTCAATTTACTATTGATTACAATCTTCAATCAGGCACATCTGTTTCAGCGCAGACTATTAAACAGCCAACTGAATTGTATACCATGAGCGGATGGGGAAGTGCTCTAGAATCTACGCGGTATCTTTTGCCTGCAGAGACTACAAGTGGCAATGAGGTCACTGTCCGAGTTCCACTTCAGAGCCTCGTTTCAAGCGGATATAATTCAGCGTACATTAACCATTTATTTTTGAGATTTTATCCCAACGGAGGTCCAGCCAATATTGACGTAGTACTAAAAGATGTGAAATTAGTCCGTACCATTACGGTGCCGACCCCGGTTCCTGAACCAACACCAGAACCTACACCAGTACCTACTCCAATTCCAGAACCTGAACCAACACCAACACCAACACCGGAGCCTGTCCCAGAACCAGAACCACTTCCTGCAAATGCCATGGTTATTGACGCAACACAGACAAAAGTCCCGTATGTTGACCGTGGAGTCCTCGGTGGTAATTCAATGAACGATCGAGCATGGGATTATAATTTCGATATATTTACAGAACTTGGAGGTAATGCACAACCTGTAGGGAATAATCTTAATCGTCCTTTGTGGCGCATGCACATGTGGGACACGGGCGTTCATAAAAATTATTGGATGTATGGACAAGGTTTCGGCCGTATGACTGATGGACTGTATAACCCCATGATTCCTCAGACAGATAATGGTCAGACAGTAAGTACGTATAGCTGGCAATTACAAAAACCAATGAAGGACATGCAAGTTCAATATCCGAGTGGCGAAACAACACAAAATTATTATGAAGTAGAATGGTTTGATCGTTCAGCGACATTATCCGAAAAATTTAATCGACATGCTGTTAGTTACACCAAAAAGTCTGGCTCCACGACGCAAATTCATATCATTTCGAATCGAGAACAAACCGGTGTTACTACATTCCCTGAGCATGGCAGGTATACTCGTTTTGATTTCAAGTTATCTTCTGATGTTCAATACGCCGTGAATAGCGCCGCGCTTATTGGTAAGTCAAATCAATTTCAGATGGTACTTCGACCTGACAGAAAGTTTGAAATCCGTTTTGGAAATCAAACTGTTGTTTCTTCAGAGGTAGTTGAATTTGACCGATGGTATGGAATTGAAATATTAACTGATAATACTTCAAAAGTATGGGTTGATGGACAGATGATTGGACAAATAACATTATCATCGCTTGATATCACGCCAAGTGGTAGGTCAACAGATGTTCGATTTGGCACATTACTTAAGGATTGGGCACAAGATCCTACATTGAATGCGGAAACACAGCGTCAGGATTCATACAAATTCAAGATTGATGAACTTATGCTTGGTACATCATATTTTGGGACTAATCCTGATATGCCTCTTGATCAGACATTTGCAAATAAATACAAAAACGGAGTGATTGTGTGGCATAGTTTTGATAACAACATCATGACACTTGATGATTATGGTCAAATGGCAGAAAAAATGAACGCAGAATTGCTGTTACAACTTCCGTCTCCAAAAGAAACAACCTACGGGTCGCAATCAAATACGTGGACAGGGTTTTTCAAAGATTTATACAGCGTTGAAGGGCTGACCGCAATGATTAAATATATGGTCGGAACGCCAGACGCAGACTATGTACAAAAAGTTGAAGAATTGAAACAAGCTGGATGGCCAGTTAATGTTGCCCAGTACAATTATGCAAACTTGCGTGCCAGTCGTGGTCGTGTAGCTCCTTATGATATTCATTATGTGGAGTTGGGCAACGAGCCATATTACCAGGAATACACAGGAAATGAAGTAGGCTTTGCAAATAGATTTGTTGATCTGTGCGATTCTATCCACCAAGTTAAATCAGATCTGAAATGTATTTTGCCTGCCCAATCATCATCTCAATTTAACTTTGAAAAAGTACTTCAGCAGTTGACGGCGCGAGGAAAAGGAAATGTGGTCGCTGGCCTTGCAATTCACCACTATTATGATTATTACAATCAAGATCGCGCAAATCAATATCCTTTGTCGACTATGGCAGGACCATATTGGGAAGCGCAGACACGATATACGTCAAACAAACAATTAGCAGAACGGTATTTACCTGGACAAGAACTGACGTACTTTGTCGATGAGTTCAATAGTATTTTGAATGACTTTAAGAATAAACAGACAGACAAGTTTCTTGACGCGGCGTATGCATGGTCTGAACTTTCGTACATGCTCGAACAAGGAATTCACGGTGGATCATTATTTTTTTGGAATAGTGCGACGATGGGTGAAGGATTTGTGAATGGCTTGGTCGGAGATTACAATTGGATTCCGAGACAAAATTTGAATGGTGATACGTTCCAAGCATTTGCACGATACTTTGCCTGGGACGGCAAAATGCTTCCCGTCAGTTACAATCCGTTTCTGAGTCGTGATGCAGCCACAACTAAACAGGCTCCCGGAGTTACCTCAATCAGTAGTTTGTCAGCAGATGGAAACACATTATACGTTGCGGTATTAAATCGTAATACCGAGAACCACGATTATACCTTACGATTGAATGGTTTTGTCCCGCAGCCAAATGGAGAGGTATACCAGCTTGATGCTTCGTCGCTGATTCAAACTAACAGAGATGTTCAGTATAAAGTGAAATCAATAGATGCGAGCCAGCAGTTTAGTTACACGTTCCCTGGATATTCAATAACGTTTATGAAGTTTGCTAGATAAGGTATTCCTACTATAAAGCCCCCGAGTACTCGGGGGCTTTTGTATAATAGCATTAGATTTTTAATCACACAGGATGCTTGTGTGGTCCTCGATTATATTATTGTTTATTTCAAACCACCATTCGCAGTCTCTGTGTACATATTTTGAACATGATCCTTTGCATGTACCTATGCATTCTATACTTTCATATTCATTTCGATGTGGATAATTTGTTTGTACATATTCACGGCTTACGTCGCATACACCTTTACATTGTTCTGAGCTTGTACATTCTTTGCCTGCGTCATCAAAGCGAAAGTCGCAATAATGCGTATATTCTGGTAAACACATACCATAGCAGATGAATTTTCCTCCCTCTTGTCTGCATTTTTGTTCATATTCATCAACTGCTTTCTGACTATTAAATTCACATTGCCAACCCGTTTCTGTTTGTTTGCACGTGGGAGAGGAGTAATTATTATATAGTAATATTCCACTTAGTATAATACCAAGTGAGGCGACTCCTATGCTAATGCCAATTGTCAGTTTTTGTTTCATAGTTTTAGTATTTTTGACTGGACACCGCTATTGCTTCAGAAATATTTTGATATCCATCATATCTGAGCAGTTCGACAAGTTTTCGATTGATTTCACTTATGACTTGTGGTCCTTCAAAAATCATTCCCGTAATAAGCTGAATTAACGATGCGCCTGCTTTGATTTTTTCATACGCATCTTCTGCCGAGGACACGCCGCCACATCCTATGATGATATATTTCCCTTTTGTTTTTTGGTATACATGGGCTATCAATTTCGTTGACATATCTTTTATAGGTTTGCCGCTAATTCCTCCAAGCGCCTGTTGTCCTGCTTCTTTCCAATATTTCTGTAATTCTGTGCTCGTCTTATCTTTGGTGAGGTTTGTACAAATAAAGCCATGAACGCGATGCTGGTCGCATATATGTATCAAATCATCTATTTCTTGAAAAGATACATCAGGAGAAAGCTTCAAAAAAATAGGTTTACTGGAGGGTATTTTTTCAATGTCGGTAAGTAGATCATTCAGATCTTGCGGGTTTGTGAAGGGTTGCCCGCCAAATGCATTAGGACAGCTGATATTTATAGTAATATAGTCTGCAAATTTCTCTAACATAGCGAATGCTTTTGCATAATCTTTGATCCCTTCTGTTTTATCAGCGGTTAATTTGCAGTTTGTCTTTGCAATACTTATGCCAATAGGAATATGGTATTTTTTTTCTTTAAGATTACCTGCAATATGCTCACATCCATTATTCTTTAATCCATAATAGACGACAAGTCCTTTGGATTTTTTTAATCGCCAAAGTCGTGGTTTGGGGTTTCCCTCACATGGCTCTCCAGTTATTGAACCTACTTCCCCGTAGCCAAATCCACAGGAAGGTAAGATGTCTATGATTTCTGCATTTTTATCAAATCCAGCTGCAAGTCCAATGGGATTTTTGAATGGTATTCCAAGAATATTTTGTTCGAGTCTTTTGTCTGAATACGAGAAAAATAAAGAGGTCGCTGATCGTGTAATTCCGTTTGATCCCAAGATGTTCCCCATACGAATCATAATATCATGTATTTTTTCCGGATCAATAAGAAAAAAGATCGGTTTAGCGATATTTTGATATAAAACTCTAGTTATAAAGTTTCTTGTTTTTATTGCAGAGTTTTTCATTTTTTGATATTTTTTATGTATTTTTTTTAGTCTGAAGAGATTATAGAACAAAATATGTATAAAAACAAGATATTTCAAAGGCTTGATTTCACTCTATTTTGGTGGTAAAATCACCTTGTGAGGGTTAGTTGCAAGTTCGTAATTTTGTAACCTGGAATTTTAGACTTTATAACTTTTAGTTCATATGTCCGGTCATTCTAAGTGGCACCCCGCACAACTCCTCACTTCGTTCGTCGTATGCGGGGCAAGAGTGGTAACCAGTTTGTAAAGATGACATTACAATATTAATCAAAAATTTATGTCCGGTCATTCTAAGTGGCACCCCGCACAACTCCTCACTTCGTTCGTCGTATGCGGGGCAAGAGTGGTAACCAGTTTGTAAAGATGACATTACAATATTAATCAAAAATTTATGTCTGGTCATTCTAAGTGGCACAATATTCAAGGAAAGAAAGGGAAAGCAGACAAAGCGCGCAGTGGTATGTTTACTAAGGCTGCGCGTATGATTACAGTTGCAGCACAGCAAGGTGGCGCAGACCCATCTATGAATTTTTCATTGCGTCTTGCCATTGAAAAAGCAAAATCAGTCAACATGCCAAAAGACAATATTGAGCGTGCGATAAAAAAAGGAACCGGTGAATTGGACGACGGTACTTCATTGCAGGAGATTTTGTACGAAGGATTCGGTCCTGGCGGTGTTGCGGTGCTTGTGGAGACTGTTACCGACAATACCAATCGTACCGTGTCTGATTTAAAAAATATTTTTAGCAAACAAGGAGGTTCGCTTGGGGGTCCTGGCAGTGTGAAATGGCAGTTTAATCGTCTGGGGGTTATTCGTTTACACAAGGAACAAGGATTAAAGATTAAGGAACAAAATAAAGATTATGAATTAGTATTGATTGAAGCTGGTGCTGACGATATTATTGTGAGTGAATATGGACTTGAGATTCATTCAGACGTTGAAAAATTTAAATCAATTCTCGATCCAGTCAAAAAAATGCTTGGTGACAGTGAGCCAGAAAGCTCTGGTATAGAATGGGTAGCAAAAGAGCCCGTTGCGCTTGGTAGTGAAGTTAGTAAAAAAGTTGAGTCGTTTGTAGACATATTAGATGAACTTGATGATGTCAGGGAAGTGTACACCAACGAAGCCTAAAAAATTATACTAATTATTCTAAATTATACTAATTGACCTAAATAAGAAACTCGTATCTGGTCATTATTTAGAATAATTAGAACAATTAGGTCAATTAGTAATTTATGAGTTCATTAAGAAAAAAAGAGCGCATATTAGGTGTTGATCCTGGCTTTGGCCGTACGGGTTTTGGTATCATCGAGGGTGATAGAAATGAATGGAAGCTCGTGTGTTATGGCTGTATCGAGACAACGGCCATAGATTCGTTCATTGATCGTATAGAACAGCTTCATACCCAGCTTACTCAAATTATCAAAAAATTTCGTCCGACACAGGCAGCAGTGGAGGATTTATTTTTTTATAAAAATGTTACCACTGCGATGAAGGTGGGGCAAGCGCGCGGTGTCATCTTGCTTACCCTTAGACAAGCTAATATCCCCGTGTTTGAATGTACTCCTCTGCAGGTAAAACAGAGTCTTACAGGATATGGTAGGGCAGAGAAGGGCCAAATACAAAAAATGGTACAGATGATACTCAAGATAAAAAAGAAAATTTCTCCAGATGACGCGGCAGACGCGCTAGCTATAGCTTTGACTGCCGGAGCCACTCTGCGCGTGCATAAAAAAGTTTCTTCATAATTGCGTTAATAGAGGGAATTTTGTATACTTGTGAGAGTTTTAAAGTTGAAAGTTATCATGTTATAAAGTTCTAGACAATACTTTGAACTTTATAACTCAGAACTTTATAACTTTCTAACTCAGAACTCATATGGTTACTATCGCAATCAATGGTTTTGGCCGCATTGGGCGTCATGTATTAAAAATCGCGTTGACAAATAAAAATGTCAAAGTCGTTGCGATTAACGATCTGACTAATACCAAAACTTTGGCACATCTTTTGAAGCATGATACGGCATATGGAAATTATGAATTGCCTGTGAGTTTTGATGAAAAAAATTTGGTTGTGAAAGGCAAAAAAATTCCAGTCTTTGCAGAGAAAGATCCATCTCTTTTGCCTTGGAAAAAATTAAAAGTAGACGTAGTGCTTGAATGCACGGGCAGATTTAGAGACAAAGAAAGTGCAGGCATGCATGTAAAAGCAGGGGCGAAAAAAGTTATTATTAGTGCACCTGCCAAGGGCAGTGATGTTCCAACCTATGTTCGCGGCATAAATTGTGGCAAAGTAGGAAAAGAAAAATCAACAGTTATCAACAACGCGTCATGTACTACCAATTGTATCGCGCCCGTGATGGCAGTTTTGAATGAAAAATTTGGTATAGAAAAAGCCATGATGAGCACAGTCCATGGTTATACCTCAGATCAAAATCTTCAAGATGGTCCGCACAAAGATTTACGTCGTGCACGGGCCGCGGCAGAAAATATTGTCCCCACATCGACTGGTGCTGCAAAAGCTGTTGGCGAGGTCATTATGACGCTTCAGGGCACCTTTGACGGCGTGGCATTTCGCGTGCCAGTCCCCACATGTTCTCTTTCAGATATGACCGTTGTATTGAAGAAAAATGTTACCAAAGAAGAAGTTAACAAGGCATTGGTTGCCGCGTCAAAAACATCTCGTTTTGAAGGAATTCTTGCAACAACAGAGGAACCTTTGGTATCTGCTGATTTTGTTGGTAATACCTATTCATCTATTGTTGATCTTGCGTTAACAAATGTTGTCGGCGGGAATTTAGTAAAAGTTGTAGCCTGGTATGATAATGAGACCGGGTATGCCAATAGGCTGATGGAGATGGCGGAGTTGTATAGCAAATAGTGATAAGTGCAATTATTTTTATTTATAAATATGCCAGAAAATCAAGAAAAAAGATTAGCCATTTTATTTAGTGAATTTTTTAAAAAAGAATTATCTGATGAGGATAGTGGGAAAATTAGAAAACGTTTGGCGTTAATTTGTGATGAACTAGGTATTGAGGATCCGGATATTAAAAGAAGATGTTTGCAAGACATATTTTATCTCGTACTTATAGATAGACTGGCAAAGCGCGATCAAACTCCGGAAACAGAGGCATTACAAGCATATATACATGGGAAGTTGGATCAGGATTATTCACATGAGTCTACTAACGTTTATTATCATATTGAACCTTGGTTATACGATCAAGGTTATCGCAGGGAGTAAAAAAGTGAATCATAATGCAGTACGTTTTAATATGAATACCAAAAGCATTTTAAAAGTAAAAAGTCTCACTGGCAAACGGATTCTTTTGCGTGTAGATTTTAATGTTACCATGAAAGGAAAAAAAGTTTTAGACGATGCACGTCTGCTTGCTTCGATTCCGACTATTGAATATTTGATAAAACAGAAAGCAAAAGTAATACTACTTAGCCATTTGGGCAGACCGGAAGGTGTTGATTCATCATTAAGCTTGGTACCTGTGGCAAAAAGATTGGAAACGTTGTTGAAGAAAAATATTAACATATTGGATATTAATATATTGAAAAAATATGTTAAAGATATTGAGAAATATTTTGAATATGCGAGCAAAGAAATCGGCAAAATGAAAAATGGACAAATATTCATGCTCGAAAATGTGCGATTTTTGTCGGGAGAAAGTAAAAATGATGAATTAGTGAGTAAGCAATTAGCAAGTTTGGGAGATGTTTTTGTCCTTGATGGTTTTGCGGTTGCACATCGGGCGAGTTCATCGGTGGTTGGTATTTCCAAATATCTTCCCACATATTCAGGATTATTATTAGAAAAAGAAATTATTGGGTTGTCACGTGTAATGAAAGAACCGAAACATCCGTTTATATTAGTGATGGGTGGTATAAAGATGGAGACAAAGTTGCCGGTTATAAAAAATTTAGTTGGAAAAGTGGATAATGTACTCATTGGCGGTGGCATAGCAAGTACTTGTTTTAAGTCTATGGGTTATGATGTTGGAGATTCATTAGTCGATAACGATTATATTGATGAAGCACGTAAAATTTCTATCCACAAAAAAATTATAAAGCCGATTGATGTTGTCGTAGGAATAAAAGATGGTAAAATATATCGTGTGGTACGCATAGAAAATAAACCGCACACAATTTGTAAAAAAGGCGAAGCTATTTTTGATGTTGGTCCAGGGACTGTCCGACTATACAGCACATATATCAAGAAAGCTGAAACACTTGTATGGAATGGCAATATGGGGTATGCAGAGCAAAAACCCTATGATATGGCAACGATTTCAATAGCACGATTGGTTGCATCTCGTTCAAAAGGAAAAGCATATGGCGTCATTGGCGGAGGAGAAACACTGCAAGCAATGTCTGCAACAGGAATGAGCGAATATGTCGATTTAATTTCAACAGGAGGCGGCGCAATGTTAGAATTTTTAAGTGGTAAAAAACTTCCAGGTGTTGCTGTCGTGGCCAAATAATATTTTGTTATAAACAACATATTATAAAATTGTTGTTGACACTTTATTTTTGTGGTATACTGTTGGAGTGTGAAGTAAAAAGTATAAGGTAGAAAGCTTAAAGTCGATTTTATACTTTCTATTTTTTACTTGCTACTTTATAAATTTTTAATTTCGTTTGTATGCCTGTCAAAAAAACAAACGGTGTCATTGGTGTACAGGAACCAGTGGCTCCTGTCTCTCCTGCCACGCCATCATCTTGTTGTGAAGACAAGAAAGATGGATGTTGCCATGGTAGAAAATCATCCTGCTGTAGCGATGTAAGTTTTGGTCGAAAACTTCTCATGACATTTGTAGGTATACTACTCGTATACCTTATTGTATTGCTTGGTGTATTGATTCGCAATTACATCAAGAAATATGATTATATCGGCCGTACAGACAGAATGGAACGTACGATTGCCGTAGAAGCACAAGGAAAAGTTGCTGCCACTCCAAATATTGCGATGGTTACGGTGGGTATGAATAACGAAGACAAAACAGTGGCTGATGCACAAAAGAAAAATACTGAAGTGATGAATAGTCTCATGGCGAAACTGACCGAGTTTGGCATTGAAAAGAAAGATATACAGACAACAAGCTATAATATCTATCCAAAATATACATGGACCGAAGAAAAAGGAGATGAAATTACAGGCTATCAAGTAGATCAGCAAGTGAGCGTCAAAATCCGCCAGCTTGATAAAGCAAGCCAGATTTTAGAAGCGGTTGGCCAAGTCGGGGCAAACAATGTGAGCGGTTTACAATTTACGATTGATGACAAAGATGTGTATCTTGCCCAGGCTCGCGAGGAAGCAATGAAAAAAATTGCTGAAAAAGCAAAATTATTATCTTCAAAATTGGGAGTACGATTGGTAGCTGTATATGCATATGATGAGTATGAAGTTACATCAGGCGGTTATGATATGTATAGTGCAAATCTCGATTTAATGGGTAGAGGCGGAGTAGAAGGAGCAACTCCAACACTTAGCGAAGGCACTTCAGATGTAATTATGAATGTGCGCGTAACGTTTGAGATGAGGTAATAATAGTTTTTATAGAAGACAGTCCTTGAATAAGGGCTGTTTTTTTTGTATAATTCGTTCATCCCGAGTCGGGTGACGAAGGATCTTTCTTAGGGAAGATATATTAAATTCAAAGTATTTAACATTTTAAAGAGGATTGTGTCAGGAAAGATTCCTCGTCACTTCGTTCCTCGTAATGACACATATGAACACATCAATCACACACATCACCGCCCGTGAAATTCTCGATTCTCGGGGCAATCCAACTGTCGAAGCAGTTGTTACTCTCGAAGATGGTTCTACTGGCAAATCAGCAGTACCATCTGGTGCGTCAACTGGCACACACGAAGCACTTGAATTGCGTGATAAAGCAAAACGATATGGAGGAAAAGGAGTTTTGAGGGCGGTAAAAAATGTTATCACATTTATTCAACCTGCTTTGAAAGGAAAGAATGCTTTGGATCAAAGAACAATTGACAATGTCATGCTTGCGCTCGATGGGACTAAAAATAAAAGTAAGCTGGGTGCAAATGCTATTCTTGCGGTATCGCTTGCCGTATCCCGAGCTGCAGCTATCTCACAAAAGATGCCATTATACGCTTATATTCGCAAGGTGTTTAGTTTGAAAGAAAAAGGATACCGTCTGCCCATAGCAACCATGAATATTTTGAATGGCGGGCGACATGCAGATACACACCTGACGTGTCAGGAATTCATGATTGTACCGGTTAACAAGCGTTTTGCTGAACGCGTACGCATGGGTTCCCAAATTTTTCATTCTCTCAAAGCAATCCTCAATGAAAAAGGATATGCTACAGGCGTAGGGGACGAAGGAGGATTTGCGCCAGATTTGTTAAACAACGAACGCGCCATTCAACTTATTGTAAAAGCAATAGAAGTATCTGGATTCAAACCGGGGAAACATGTATATATTGCGCTCGATGTCGCGGCATCTGAATTTTATCGTAGTGACAAATATTATTTTATGAGTGCGTCTCAAGCATGGAGCGCGGACAAAATGATGCGCGTGTACGAAAGTTGGATAAAAAAATATCCTATTATTTCCATTGAAGATGGATTGTCCGAAGACGATTGGGAGAATTGGCAATTACTCACCAAAAAACTTGGCAAAAAAATAACACTTGTGGGAGATGATTTGTTTGTCACCAATGTAGATCGTATCAAGCAAGGAATTGAACAAGGCGTGGCAAATGCAGTGCTTATTAAACTTAACCAAATTGGAACTCTAAGTGAAACAATTGACGCAATTTATCTCGCGCGCAAACATGGATACAAAGTTTCCGTTTCTCACCGTTCAGGTGAAACCGCAGACACATTCATTGCCGACTTGGCAGTGGCCGTGAATTCGGAATTTATAAAGACAGGATCGATGAGTCGGTCAGAGAGAGTAGAGAAGTATAATAGATTGATGGAGATTGAATTAGAAGTTGGTAGTTAACTATATACGAACTACGAAAGATTACGAAATTACGAAAAATAAAATTAACTCTGTGTAATCAGTTTCAGAGATAACAAAACACCCGCTGAAGAGTGAGTGTTTTTATATTATGCGGCTCTGCGATAGTCTACCCCTTTACTTTTTTGTTGTGCACCTCGCGCTCCTTGGTTTTCTAAGTGCTTGTCAACTATACGTGCTACTCTATCTAAACCCTCTGATGGAGCGGTGGGGTCTTCTACTCCAAGACCGAGTTTCTCGTATTCTCCGGCTTCGTCGACTACCCTAAATTTACGTTCTGGCATATTTTTAGATTATGTTAATTATCTACCTATATATGATAGCTTAATTTATATTTTATGTAAAATGTGTTTTTTAGTGTGTTTTATATTTTACTCTTTGTATAAAAAATATCAGCCACAGTGTTGCCGTAACTACAGACATGCCTGCAGAAAAATATAGACCAAGGCTAAAATACGTTATCGCAATCACATAAAGACCTAAGAATGTTGGGACTGATGTAGAATGTGTAATAGTCCCTTTTTTATTTTTAAATCCGTAATAGACCTGTGGAAAAAGAGCGAGAGAAAATACAATGCTTGCGATGGTAATGACGATGTCTTGCCAGATCATAGATAGATAATTGAGGATTAAGTAATTATTGGGGACATTATTACTCTACTCTTGTCGCAGTGCGTGTACAACAACAATTATGAGGGATACACAGATAAATACGCCTAATATCAGAACCATATCAAAAAATTAATTTATACGTAATTCCTTTATTCCACTGTGGATTCTCCCATTTTTTAAATCCAAGTTTGGTACATAAGCTTTGCATGGGAATATTTTTGAAATCAGTTTCTGTTACTACAGCAATAGCACCTTTTTCTTGCGCATGTTTTACACACCTACTCATTAATTCCTCTCCAATTCCTTGTTTTTGAAATGTTGGGTCTACGAGTATTTCACGAATGAAAAATATATTATCTTCCCACCATCCTCTATCTATAGAACAAAAACCTGCAAATTCATTATCTTGCTTTGCAAAAATATACAAACTATCTTTTAGTTTAAAATGTTTTTTAAGCGAATCCATGGTGACGTCGTCATAGGTATAACGGAAAGATTGCCTGTCATGCAGGATTTCTAGTTCGTTTTCATCTTTTATCGTGGAGTAGGTGATAGACATAATTTTTTATTAGAATAGAACGCGAATTTAACGAATCAAACTAATTTTGACGGATTCGTTTATATTCGTTAGATTAGTTCAATTCGTGTTCTATTGAAACTTTTTTAACTCATCAAAAATGGGATCATTCCAATCATTCGGTTTTAATGCAAAAATATAGGTCGCATTATTTCGGCTATAATCTAACCCCTTTTCACTTTTGACTTTTGTATAATATTTAAAACTATCTAATGTGTCAGCAGCTTTTACAATGAGCGCATCAAGCCCAATATCGATGCATCTTTGTACGAGATCTTGCTCGCGTTCTTTTGAGTTTTCTATCGTGCGGTTTTTGGTACATGCCCGCACTATCTCTGCAACATAATCTCCAAATTGTTCCCTAAGCATTTCTTCGGTAATACTAGTGAATTCTAGTGTATCGTGCAGAACTCCAGCTACTATGATATCTTCTGAATATCCATGTTCATACAAATATACCCCAACTCTAATATCGTGGGGGATTAAGGGTTTCCGGCTATTTTCGTCTGATACAGGGGCGTATTGGACGAGAAGCCGGATAGCGGTTTCAAACAGACGATCTATTGATTGGTATAATTTTTTACTATTATTCATCATCATATTTAAAAATCGCACCACGTTCTGTTAATTCGCCGGGATATATTCCCTTTGTCTTTCCGTTAAAGCCTACTCCTTTAAATTTTGAGGGAAAGACCTCAGAAATATTTGAGTCGGTGAAATCAGCATTGCGTATGTCTGCTCCTCTCAAGTCAAAATCTGTATGGAAACATGTCCCGCGGAAATTTGTCCCCTGCAGGTTGGCGTTGACAAATTTTCCACCGATGTGTGTGGTATCACTAAAGTTTGCATTTTGGAGATCTGCCTCAGTAAAATCAGCAGCAGATAGTCTGCCAATAAATCTCGAATTAACTGCTTTGCCACCAGGAATTCTAAGAAATTCAGCGTCAAATTTTAAATCAAAATTACTCAAATCTAATTTAGGCAGTGGCCTGGCGCGGTATAAACTCACGATAACAGCATCTTCCATAACAGGATCAGACTGAAGCTCTAGCAAATCATCCGGGAGCTGAAATTTGATGTCTGCTGCTGTCAGACCGAATCTCTCATGCATGTCAGTCACTTGGCTTGGCCGAAATACTCTTTCAATATTTCTGTCTAGTACATTTCGTCCTTGTGTAAGATACGAACCTCGCTTTTTGTTCCACTCATCAATTGCTGCCTCCAACTCCTGTTTGTTGAAGTGTTCCACGTCTATAGAAGCTTTTACAATTTTGTACCATGCCCTACTCAATTCAACTATCATCTCAAAATATTGTTTGTATGCTTCGATCTTCTCTATTTTTTCGAGTTCTGGATTCGGTGCGTTATCCATATAGGTTGTTTAAGTTCTTAAATAGTCTAAAGTTTTGTGTAGGTATTATAAGGATAGATACATCGATTATATCTGGTTTTCCCATTGAATTCAAGCATGGAAATTGTGGGTGATTTGATTTTTTTGTGCATTGAAACACTCATAAATATGAGGTATACTATCCATACTATGAAAAAGTTCTCCTCAACTCATTCTGTCGCAGGTCCTACACTTTTTGTTATATTAGACGGTTTTGGCTTAACAGACCCAAAAAAGAAAGGAAACGCCATAACACCGGCAACCGCGCCGAATATTTTTGGATATATGAAAAAATATCCCAATTCAACCCTCAAAACTTTTGGTGAACATGTTGGGTTATTTAAAGGCCAACAGGGGAATAGTGAGGCAGGACATATGAATATTGGAGCTGGACGAATTGTGAAACAAGATTTGGTACAGATTTCAGATGCGATTCATGATGGGACGTTTTACAAAAATGAAGCATTCAAACAGGCTATTTACCACATCAAAAAATATAACACCGCCGCACATGTGATGGGACTTTTGACCGATGGCAATAGTGCCCATGCGTATCCCGAGCACCTCTATGCCATGCTTGAATTATTTAGGCGAGAAAAAATAGAAAAAGTATATTTGCATTTGTTTACTGACGGTCGAGATTCTGGACCGCACGAAGCTTTGACATTTTTGCATAAACTTCACGGGTACATGCTCGGACATGAAAAGATTGCCACAGTCATGGGACGATTTTATGGCATGGATAGAAATAAATTATGGGATAGGACCCAGGCGGCGTATGACGCTATGGTACTGGGTAAGGGTTGCAGCGCGACAAGTGCTGAAGACGCAATCTCACAAGCATATAGCAGAGGAGAAACAGATGAATTTATTTGTACGACGGTTATTACTGATGGAAAGAAGCCTGTTGCAACTATAGATGATAATGATGCGATATTTTTTATTAATGCGCGCAGTGACAGGGCGAGACAGATTACCAAAGCATTTGTACAAAAAGATTTTCAAAAGAAAAATCCGGGCGCATTTCGTCGCACTAAATGGCCAAAGAATACGCGGTTTGTAGCCATGACAGATTTTGGTCCAGATCTAGAAGGCGTGTTTACCGTGTTTCCATCTCCTGATATTGATAACACATTACCTTTAGCACTAAAAGAAAAGTCCCAACTATATATTGCAGAGTCAGAAAAGTACGCGCATGTAACTTATTTTATCAATGGTGGATATGCTGACCCGGTAAATGGCGAGGTGCGCGTAAAGATTCCGTCAAAAGGCGTTGGACATTATGACAAAAAACCAGAAATGTCCGCACGCGAAATCACCCAGTATGTGTTGAAAGAAATGAAGAAAGAAACGTATGAGTTTTATTGTATTAATTATGCCAATCCGGACATGGTGGGACATACAGGCAATTTTGAAGCAGCCCAAAAAGCGATTGTAATAACTGATGAAAGTGTGGGCGCATTAGTGCAAGAAACCCTCAAACGCGATGGCCAGGTGCTGATTGTCGCAGATCATGGTAATGCTGAAGATATGGTGAATCTCAAAACCGGAGAGATGGACACTGAACACTCGCTTAATCCAGTACCGTGTATTCTTGTCTCAAATCATACAAAGGGAGAAAAGATGAAGAATGGTATATTGGCTGATGTTGCGCCGACTATTTTGAAGTTGATGGATGTGGAAAAGCCGGAGGAAATGACAGGGCATTCTTTGTTAGGGTAAGGTATCTAAGTATTTTTGCAAATTATACTAATTATTCTAATTATACTAATTGACCTAAATAAACCCCAATACTCAATTAGAATAATTAGAACAATTAGGTTAATTAGAATAATTTATGACGAATCATCCAAAGCCTGTTGTCTTAGCAATACTCGACGGCTGGGGTATTGCGCCCGATAGTGCTGGCAATGCAATTACGCGCGCAAAGACGCCAAACTATGATAAGTTCGTGCGTGAATACCCTGCGATGACGCTTCATGCCTCGGGCAATGAGGTTGGTTTGTCATTTGGAGAAATGGGTAATTCAGAGGTAGGTCATTTGAACATTGGAGCCGGACGCGTGTACTACCAGACATTGCCACGCATCAACAAAGCTGTCAGCGATGGAAGTTTTTTTGAAAATAAATCATTTGTAAAAGCTGCGGAACACATTCACAAACATAAATCCTCATTGCATCTCACTGGCCTTATTGGTTCTGGACATGTGCATGCAAATGAAGAGCATTGCTATGCCTTGCTCGAATTTGCCAAGAAACAAAAAATAAAAAATGTATTTTTACATATCATCCTCGATGGCCGAGACAGCGTATACAATGGTGGTATAGATGCAGTAAAGCGTCTGCAGGCCATGATGAAAAAACATAAGGTAGGTGAAATTGCCACGTTATCTGGACGCTATTATTCCCTGGACCGCGACAATAGATGGGAACGAACAGAAAAATCATATCGTGCTATGGTGCAAGGAATATCTGACACGTATGAAAAAGATCCAGTTGACGCAATAGAAAAGTCGTATGAAAAAAAAGTATATGATGAAGAATTTGTACCAATCGTGATTGGTAAAGAAGGAAAGCCTGCAACAACCATTCAATCAAAAGATGCCGTTATATTTTTTAACTTCAGGCCGGACCGGGCACGGCAACTGACTAAGGCGTTTGTACTTCCTGGATTTGAAAAATTTCAGCGTGAGTATATAAAAGATTTGTATTTTGTCACCATGACTGAATATGAAAAAGAAATCCCTGTAGATGTTGCTTATCCTCCTGTCGTCGTGCACAACTCACTTGCTGAGACCATTAGCAAAGCAGGGCTCTCTCAATATCATGTGGCCGAAGTTACCAAATATGCGCATATGACATTCTTTTTAAATGGCACGGTAGAAGATCCGTTCCCCAAAGAAGAACGTATGATTGTGCCATCTGCCAATGTTTCGTCATTCGATCAAAAACCTGACATGTCTGCTCCAGAAATTACTAAAGCAGTGGTAAAAGCAATCGAAGACGAGAAATATGATGCCATTATGTTTAATTTTGCCAACTGTGACATGGTTGGGCATACAGGCAATTTGAAGGCAACGATAAAAGGCATTGAAACCATTGACAAAGGACTTGGTAAAATTGTGGATTATGTACTTGCAAAAGACGGCGTTATGCTTATTACCGCAGACCACGGCAATGGTGAGGAAGTGATAAATCTCCAGACGGGGGAGATGGACAAAGAGCATAGCACCAATCCTGTTCCATTTATTATTATTGGTAGGGAGTATAAAGGCCAGGCAGGACCCACAGGCGACACGCCGGATGGCGATTTGAGTCTTCTTCGTCCTGTTGGCGTGCTTGCAGACGTAGCCCCTACGATGCTTAAAATTTTGGGTGTGGAACAACCACAGGAAATGACGGGAAGGGCATTGGTGTAAATTTGAAATTTGAAATTTACAATTTGAAAACAATTTTTAATATTGTAATTTTTCAATTATGGAATATGATTTGGAGGAGAGAACAAAGAAGTTTGCAAAAAATGTTCTCTACTTGTTAAAAATTATAAAAGAAAATAATTTGAATAAAAATATTCTTTCACAACTAATTAGATCCGTAACAAGCGTCGGAGCAAACTATTGTGAGGCAAATGGTTCAAGTTCAAAAAAAGACTTTAGAAATAAAATTTATATTTGCAAAAAAGAAGTGAAAGAAACGTCATATTGGATAGAAATGTTAGCTGAAGTGGAATCTAGCCAAAAAGATGAGTTAAGGAAATTATGGAAAGAATCTCACGAACTGACCTTAATTTTTGGAAAAATATCTTCAACATTGAGTAATTGATATATTTGTCATTGTTTAAAAATTTCAAATTTCAAATTGTAAATTTAAAAAACTCCTTTTTACGGGAGTTTTTTTGTTTGTTCTGTTTACTTGGCAATCTCACTTTTTATATGCGCTACAATTTCGTTTTCTACTTCTTTTAAGTTTTTTCCACTTACCTTGAACGTGGTATCGTCTTCATCTCCTTGTGCATGATATTTTTTCATAACTTCTGTCGCGTGGAATGCAGGAATAATGCGGAGCATGCCTTCGATGTGAGGTTCAGTCGGGTGTTCGTGTAAAAGCAAGATGAGTTCTGCGTCAGGCGAGGTGGTAATGAGTTCGTCAATAATTGCAGGTAGATCTTCCGTACTTGCACCGCACCGAGAAAAGTCTTCACGCGTGAGTGTGGTCCAAACCATTTTATGTTTAGGGTCATGCTCGAGGTGAGAGAGGGCCGCTCCCCACAGTTTGAATGTCGCAATTGTTTTTGTCTGGTACACTTGTTTGATAATAAATCCTCTGTCAGCACCAAGATCGACCAGTTCGCTTGCAGCTACGAGTGTTTGTGGGCGGACTTTCTTCTTTTTAAAGCTATTCGTACCCGTGATAATACCGGTCAAAAGCGCCACGGCAATCTCTTTGGTAATAAATTCCGGCTTAAGCTGTTTAAGTGTGTGGTATATAATTTCAGAGCTTGTACTTGCAGGCAGATCAATAATATTTATATGTCCAAAGTTTTCATTTGAACTTTTGTGATCAATATTAATAATCGGGGTTTGGTAAAAGAAGTCCTCGTTCCCTGTATAAAGTTTTTCAAGAGAATGTAAATCCGGGCTATCTACCGTAATAATCAAATCGTATTTGAACTCTGTTTGTGAAGTGGTGATTTGTTCTTTGGTTATATACCCTTCTTTTGGCGTGATAAAAATACGGAGTTTGTTATCTTTTATGTCATAACTAAGCTCCGAAAGCCCAGACTGTGCAATGTCGAGATTGATAATAAACTGGTGCAAATCGCCGATTTGAGATTTTACTGAAAGTGACTTGTGAAGAAAAGAAAATTTAGAAGGCAAGACAAAACCATCACAGACAACTGTAACTCGTTTTTCCATTTGCTCCAAAAATAGCTTGAGTGCCAAAGCACTACCAAGAGCATCTCCATCCCAATGTTTTTTGAACGTGATGAGGATATTCTTTTTGCTTTCTATGAGCTGTGTAATTTGTTCAATTTTATCCAATGCCATAACTTGCCAAATATCAATAACCAAGAAACAAGATACAAATAAATTCCAAATTATAATATACCTCCTCGTTTTTGGTGTTTGGAGTTTATTTGTATCTTGTATCTTGTAATTTTATCTTGAATTCCAACATGTTTGTATCCTCGTTAAGGGATAGGACAGTATACCAGGAGCTCAATTTATTGTCAACCATGCGAAATATTGTCGATTGGGGATAATGTTTTGGACTAACGAAAGACTCTTTTTTGTGGGTATTTAGGCTAAATTAAGGGTTTTTTCTTGCAAAGACATCTTTTTTCGTGTAACATGTAACGTATGACTTGTAGCTCATCTTTTGGTATGTGTTACAAGTTGTAAGATATACGTTATATGAGCAAGGAATTACCCAAAGCTTACGAACCCCAACAATACGAAGACGAAATTTATAAACGCTGGGAAGACTCTGGTTTATTTAACCCAGATGTTTGTATTGGAAAAGGCATAACTGACAAAAAATCAGATTATTTTTCCATCGTCCTACCTCCACCAAATGTAACGGGGACATTACATATAGGGCACGCGAGCATGTTGGCAATTCAAGATTTAATGATCCGCTACCACCGTATGAAAGGCGATAGGACTTTGTGGTTGCCAGGTACTGACCACGCAGCTGTTGCTACAGAATCAAAGGTAGAAAAACTTCTTATTGCAAACGAAGGTCTCAAAAAACCAAAAGAAGAATTGGGTAAAGAAAAATTTTTGGAGCGAGTAAAACAATATGCTCAAAATTCTCATGATACAATTATAAATCAAAGTAAAAAAATGGGTTCAAGTTTGGATTGGAGTCGGGAAGCTTACACGTTAGATGATAAAAGAAATTTAGCCGTACGAACTGTCTTCAAAAAAATGTATGATGACGGACTTATTTATCGCGGGTATAGAGTCGTGAATTGGTCTGTGAAAGGTCAATCAACATGTAGTGATGATGAATTGGTCCATGTAGAAAGACAGGGAAAAATATACACATTTAAATATTCAGAAGATTTTCCTATCACGATTGCCACAACACGTCCGGAAACAAAATTGGGAGATACAGCTGTCGCTGTTCATCCAGATGATACACGATACCAAAAATTTATTGGACAAACTTTTGAGGTACATAATTTTGCTGATTCAGGCGTAGATTTGAATATAAAAGTTATTGCCAATGAGCACGTGGATATGGCCTATGGTACTGGTGCGGTCGGCGTCACTCCTGCACACAGCTCTGTTGACTTTGACATGTACACGGTTCAAAAAACAAAAGGCGATGAAATAGATCTTATACAAGTAATTGGACAGGATGGCAATATGACATCATCGGCTGGGACGTATGAAGGTCTTTCAACACTCGAAGCACGAGAAAAAGTTGTAGACGCATTGAAGAAACATAATTTGTTTGTCAGTGAAGAAGATACTATTCAAAATGTCGGGACATCGGATCGTTTTGGAGATGTGGTAGAATCTATCCCGATGACGCAATGGTTTGTGAATGTTAACAAAGAATTTCAGATGGGAGAGAGTACATTAAAAAACATTAAAAAAGGACAAGCCGTTACATTGAAAAAATTAATGCAAGAAGTTGTTCATTCTGGCGAAATAAAAATAATTCCTGAACGTTTTGAAAAAATATATTTTCACTGGATAGATAATTTGCGTGATTGGTGTATCTCACGCCAGATTTGGTATGGGCATAAAATACCAGTTTATTATGAAACATCGAGCAGGAACAATGTTGATGGCAGAGTAGTTTTTAAAGATGGCGTGAATAGTTTTATACTTAATAAAAAAGAGATTGAAGATATATCAAACAAAAAATTAGGTCCTATAAGTTATCGGCGTGTTGTAAAATATGGAGATCAGGAATTTTTTAGGATTACTTATATTAGTTTTAATGCTTTGGCATATTGTATAGATAATAAATTAATTACTTTAGATCAAATAGATACCTACGCTAAAGACATCACCAATGTAGAAAATTGTAAGGATATTAAAGTATTAACTAATATTGATGAAAGGACGGGAACAGAAATTCAAGATTTAGATACATTAGATACCTGGTTTAGTTCAGGATTGTGGACATTTTCAACATTGGGTTATCCAGATTTAAATGCAGAAGATCTGAAAAATTTTCATCCAACTTCAGTCATGGAGACTGGTTATGATATTATTTTCTTTTGGGTTGCACGGATGATTCTCATGACCACATATACGCTTGGCGATATCCCATTTAAAACAGTGTATCTTCACGGCATGGTACGTGATGAACAAGGAAGGAAGATGAGTAAGAGTTTGGGAAATGTCATCGACCCGCTCGATACCATAAAAGCCTATGGAGCAGACGCTACCCGTTTGTCTTTGCTTATCGGTAACGCACCGGGGAATGACTTGAAATTGAGTGAGGAAAAGGTTGCTGGGTTTAGGAATTTCACCAATAAACTTTGGAACATCACCCGATTTATGATCGGGAAGATACAAGAAACAAATTCCAAGATACAAATAAACATCCAAGAACCAAAACCAAAAACATTAGCAGATAACTGGATTTTGGAACGTCTCGAAGTTACCAGAACAAATGTAACCGAACAAATTGAGAAATATAACTTTTCAATGGCAGGTGAACTGTTGCGTGATTTCACGTGGAATGAACTTGCTGATTGGTATTTAGAGGTTGCTAAGGTTGAGGGAGATAAATCTGAAATTTTAAATTATATTTTAAATATTATTTTGAAATTGTGGCATCCATTTATGCCGTTTGTAACTGAAACAATTTGGCAAGAAATTTATGGTGAAGAAGAAATTCTGATGGTAAGCCAATGGCCACAGAGAAATAAATGGTTGGATAATGAAATTAGCCGACAAGATTTATTTGGTTCTAACGCTTTTGGTTCAATGGCAGGAAAAGATTTTAGTTTGTTACAAAAAATTATTACGGGTATTCGTTCTGTTCGCGCAGAAAATAAAATTGAACCGGCAAAATTGTTGCGTGTTGTTATGAGCGCAGGAAATGAGAATACATTATTTGAAAATAATGTAGAAGTAATAAAAAAATTGGCACGATTAGAAGATTTGAAAATAGAAGAAAAAACAGAAAAGCCTGCAAACGCGATTGGTTTTGTCGAAAGTGGTGTGGAAGTATTTATTAGTCTCGAAGGCGTAGTTGATTTTGCGAAAGAAAAAGAACGCCTGACAAAAGAAATCGCGCAGTTGAAAGGATATGTCACAGTATTAGAAAAGAAACTTTCGAATAAAGAATTTGTAAATAACGCGCCGGCAGAGGTAGTTGAAAAAGAAAAAAATAAGCTTAAAGAGGGGAAAAGTAAATTGGAAAAGTTGGGGGGGCAATTATCGAATCTAACATAATATGGGCGAAACGTATCATTCTATTCCAGAAGTTCAGAAGCGGGAAGTGGAACCCAAAAAACTCGAGGAATTCATCCGTACTATGCGACGGATAGATATTTTGGATTATAAATATCTCAAAGGAACGCTCTTGCCTTTGTTAAGTGGGGAAGCTGCTACGTACGCTAAAGGACAAGGAGAAAGAACTTTGGATGACTATTTGTCTGACGTAAAAAGAGATGAATTCAAGCAGATGATGGAGACCTGGGCACACACGGTCGTCACGGTGACCAATTCTATTCAAGAAAGTACATTGTCAGAATTTTTTCAACATGATGTAGGAGACGTAGCTGTGGGATTGGGAAGTTTTTTACAAATTCTTAGTCTTTCTCTTGAAGAAAGTAAAGTTGATGGCGCATTTATTCGTCGTATTGAAAAAGTATGCGACTATTGGCCCCGCTTTATGGTTGCGTTTGAAGATATGGCGCTGCGTGGAATGTCTGAGCATACAATTTCGAGAGAGTTTGCAAGTACGGTTGACGTTGATACCATGCTGGATTCTTTTCGTTATTTTGAAACACATGAAATGGAGAAGATGTATAATGATTCGATAGTCTTGAAAGAAGCGCGTGATAGTGGAGTTTTTACAAAAGAAGAGTTGAATGATCCCCGGAACATACCAAAGTATCTAAATATAAAAAATAAAATTTTTATAAAAGAATACGATCCAAAAAAACTTAAGGCAGATTTAGAAGGAAAAGAGATAAAAGGGAATAATGGTGTTATAATCAATTTCACATTGAATGGACTTAGAAATTCACTGAAAGACAGAATTGAGGCGACGACGGTAACCTTAGATATATATGTTGAGGGCGACGAACTTGTTATTCAGATAAAAGATGATGGCAAGGGGATGGATCAAATTCATCTAGATCCTGCATCTAAGGAATTCATTGGAAATAAAGGGAAAACCGATAGTCTTGGTACCGGGCTTGGAATAACTAATTTTCATACACGTATACCAAGTGTTGGTGGAAGAGTCCGTGCGGTTTCTTCACGGAGAGGGACTGAAGAAATCGCGCATTTTCCGCCAGATGACACAGAATTATCATTACAAGATAATCCGATTAGACTTGATAGAGGCAACCAAGAGACGCGTACGTTATTTGAACTCCGTCTTCCACTAAAAAAGAAAAAATAATTTTTTATTTTTATATATGAGGTACCAAATTTTATCAGTTGCAGCTTTCCTATTTTTATTGGGAGCTGGCTGTGCGACGGTAAATATAAATGAAAATACAACGCCAGATTCCAAGGAAAATCCATACCAAATATTAAATTTGGATACCCCTGTTCAGTTTGCAGAAACTGTAGAACCACAAGAAGTTGTATTTTATATGGGTCAAGGATGGATGGGTGGCATGGGAGGGTATCCGGTGTTCGAGGGTCCTGGCGATATAAAACGTATAGATGATTTTGGTGTGTACGTCGAAGATGAACAAGCAAGAAAATTAATTACTGACGCGGGCGGACTTCCCGAGTGTTACATGGGAACTCCAATAATAAAAGTAGCTGCCAAAGTACATATGGTTTTTAAGACCGGACGGAATTTTTCTATTCAAGAAGCTCCAGAACAGAGTTTTTATGAACTAAACATTGATGAACTATACAATGTATTTATTCAAGCTGAACCGTGCGAAGAATAATATGCAACTTGATCCACGACAATTAACCCCACAACAAAAAGAAATGCTTTTAAAAGATGAGAATGGCAATGACATACCAGATATTATGGAGCAGGGAGTAACGTTGGATGAAATTGGAATTTCAACCGGTCTGCCACAGGATGCATCGAATCTCGAAAAAAGCAGAAAGCAGATGAAATTTTTGGGAAAATTTGTGAAAGTAAGTATGCTCAAGCGTTTGTTTACCATCCCTGAAACTCCAGAGCAAGGACAGCAGTTGGCAAGAGAAAACAACAAGGCGCTGTTTCGCATGTTTTGGCCATGGTTTGTCGTTATTGATTTTTTTGTCATGGCAATTATTTTTTATTTTGTCTTTAAAAAGTAAACCCATATGGCTATTATTACTGACCAGGAAAAAATTGATGAAGTTTTGAACAGGTCTATTGATATGATTTATCCAACAAAAGAAGCTTTCGAAGAAATGCTCAAGTCTGGCAAGCAATTGCGCATTTATTTGGGTATTGATCCAACCGCTACCTATGTGCATCTGGGTCACGCAACCAATTATATTATTTTGAAGCGTTTGCATGAGCTTGGGCACAAGATCATTGTCTTGATTGGAGATTTTACTGCCATGATAGGGGATCCAAGCGACAAAAATGCCATGAGGAAGCGGCTGACCAAAGAAGATGTACAGGAAAATTTAAAAACATTCAAAGACCAGATTGGCAAGATTTTGGATTTTAATGATACCAAAAATCCTATAGAGCTGCGTTTCAACGCAGATTGGCTTTCAAAGCTTACGTTTGAAGATTCAGTAAATTTAGCTTCGCATTTTACGGTTCAGCGCATGCTGGAGCGTGATAATTTTGAAAAGCGCATCAAAGAAAACAAGCCATTGTATGTGCACGAATTTTTTTACCCCCTTATGCAAGGGTATGATTCTGTTGCACTTAATGCTGATGTTGAAATCGGCGGCACTGATCAGACATTCAATATGCTTGCAGGTCGGACGCTTGTCAAAGCATACCAGGATAGAGAAAAAATTGTGATGACAACCACTCTGCTTGAAAATCCAGTAACGGGTGAAAAACTCATGAGCAAATCACTGGGTACGGGCATTGCTTTGAATGAAACACCAACAGATATGTTTGGTAAAACTATGGCTTTGCCTGATGAAGCTATTATTCAGTGCTTTATTGATTGTACATATTTGACCATGGATGAAATAAAACGGCTTGAAAAAGATTTGAAAAAAGGCGCCAATCCGCGTGACCTAAAGATCCGTCTCGCGCGCGAACTCGTGACCATGTATCATTCTGGGAAAGATGCACAGGAAGCAGAAAGCTATTTTGTCTCAACGTTTAGTCAGAAACAGCGGCCAACTGAAATGCCTGAATTGAAGCCCCGCGCATACGATATTATTACGGTGCTTGTGGAATCCAAAATTTGTAAGAGCAAATCAGAAGCACGCCAAGTTATTGAGCAGGGTGGAGTAAAATTAAATGATGTAAAAGTTGAAGCATTTGATACTGCTACCGCAACAGGGGATGTCGTACAAAAAGGAAGCAGATTCTTTGTAAAAATTAAATAAAATATGTGTTTTACCCCAACCGTTTCTTTGGTCACTGCTATTACTGAGTTTGTGTTTGCCGGGATTATGCCGTTTGCGTTTAGTCGGGCACGGCTCAAAAATATTTTTGCGTTTTTTTTGTTTTTGCTCGGATTTTACCAATTCACTGAATTTATGCTGTGTACCACGGGCAACGCAGAGGTGTGGGTGCGCGCGGGATATATTACATATTCACTATTGCCTGCCGTGAGTGTCCATGCAGTATGGAATTATTTTGGAACGAAAGCCTACCGGTGGCTGCTTTATGTTATACCAGCATTCTATTCAGTAATTGCGTTGTTTTCAAGCGATTTTGTTCAAGTAGGGAGCTGTCAGACCATATTTGTTTTGACAAAAGTGTTCTATAGCACCAGTTATGATACTGCGTTGACGTTGGTATATATTGCATATTATTTTTTCTTTATTGTGTTTGCGTGCTTCTTTGCACTAAAGAAATACATGCAAGAAAAAGACGTAGAAAAAAAGAAATTGTATCTTTTGTTGCCACTGGGTGTTTTACTTATGTCTGTCCCCACATTTATACTTATGGTTGTTTTCCCCAATTTAAATTTTATGTTTCCTTCGGTCTTATGTCATTTTGCCCTACTTCTTGCTATTGTAACGTTCGTTGGGGTATATTGGGAACATAAATTGGCAGAAAAGACGGGACAATCCGTGTAAATCTATTTAATTCGTTATTGGTTTATGAAGAATATAAAAAAAGAAATTGAAAAAATACTACGAAAAGTAGGTGTTACTACAGAAGTAGAATTGTCTAGTCCACCCAAGCCAGAAATGGGTGATTTGGCGTTTGGATGTTTTGGTATAGCAAAAGAATTGGGAAAAAATCCCGCAGAAATGGCGACAGAAATTGTCCAAAAGATTGAAAGATTGAAAGGTTGTAAGATCATTGACGAGGTGAAGGCATTTGGACCTTACGTTAACTTTTATTTGAATGCACAAGAACTAGCAAAAGTAGTTTTACAAGATGAAGAAGTTGGAAAAAATAATCTTGGAAACGGAAAACGCGTTATGGTAGAATTTGCGCATCCAAACACGCATAAAGCATTTCATATTGGTCATTTGAGAAATATCACGACTGGCGAAAGTGTTGTCCGTATCTTAGAAAACGCTCAATATGACGTTGTCAGGGCAAATTACCAAGGCGATGTGGGGATGCATATTGCAAAATGCTTGTATGGCATTTTGCAAACTCAAAACTCAAAACTCAAAACTCAAAATTTTGATAAACTTAAAACCATTAATGAAAAGGTAGAGTTTCTTGGTAAAGCGTATGCGGCAGGGAGCAAAGCATTTGAAGAAAGCGAAGACGCTAAAAAGGAAATAGTCGAAATTAATGAAAAAATTTATTCCCATGATTCTAGTATCAAAGAAACATATGAAACAACACGCGAATGGAGTTTGGAATATTTTGATAACATATATAAACGCGTAGGCTCGCATTTTGATCGTCTATATTTTGAGTCAGAGACATTTGCGCGTGGTGTTGAAATTGTACATAAACATCTCAAGACCGGCGTTTTCAAAGAAAGTGAGGGCGCCATTATTTTTGAAGGATCAAAACATGGATTGCATGATCGTGTCTTTATTAATAGCAAAGGATTCCCGACGTATGAAGCAAAAGATTTGGCTTTGGCAGAGCTCCAATTTAAAGAATACAAGCCAGAAGCAATTTATCACGTAGTAGCGCGAGAGCAATCAGAGTATTTTAAAGTGATGTTTAGGGCGCTTGAATCTACGCTTCCCGAAAGTAAGGGAAAAGAACACCACATGGTGTATGGGTGGGTGAGCCTCAAAGATGGAAAGATGAGTTCGCGTCTGGGGAATGTTGTGCTCGGTGAGGCGCTTATTGATGAAGTAAAAAATCATATAAAAGAAATAATGGGAGAAAGTAAAGTAAAAGATAAAGAGGAAGTAGCGGAGAAAGTAGCAATTGGGGCAATCAAGTACGCATTTTTAAAGACAGGTGTCTCAAATGACATTCAGTTTGACATGAAAGAATCAATATCGACAACAGGAGACAGCGGACCATATCTACTTTATATTGTGGCAAGGATCAAATCAATATTAAGAAAAAACCAAGATACAAGAAACAAAAAATTTAAAATTTCAAATTTAAAATCCTTAGACCCGGACTCAGGGTTTCAAATTTTTGATGTTGAAAAAAAATTACTTATGAGACTCGGGAGATTTGACGAAACCACAGAACTTGCAGCGGAGGAGTTGGATCCCTCAAAAATTGCCCAATATTTATTTTCTCTGGCACAAGATTTTAATACATTTTATCATGATTGCCCTGTATTGCAGGCAGAAGAAACTGTACGAAATTTTCGTTTGTCTTTGATACAGACCGTTGAGAAGGTAATGACTAGGGGGTTGTATTTGTTGGGGATTGAAACAGTTGAAGAGATGTAATAATAATTTGTGTGTCAATAAAATTTTTTATACAGAACAAAAATGACTGATTCGTCATCGGCGTAGTACTCGAGCAAGAAATTCTTATTTTCTATGGAATATAATTTATCTTCAGTTGAACCTTTTTTTGTAAAAAAAATTAATGAGGCTACTTTTTCTCTGTATAAGGCAAAGAATTTTTTTGAAAAAGACTGGTTGTCGCCACTATTGAAAGAACAAGTGAGAAAATGTCGTGAATCATTTTATAGGTACGGGCCTGTTCCTGAGTTTGACCGTCATGACGAGCTGGCTCTCATATACATTATAAAAGTTGAGTACGAGATACCAGATCCTGATGGAGCTATTCCCATCGAGGAGTGGCTCAGTATGAGATTTATACCATCTGGAGGAAAAGAAGAGAACATCGAAGATTTATTTATTACCCGAATTGACGGCGAGAGGGCTTCTGGTATTGTTGAAAAATACACAAAACAAAAAATTAGAGATGTGTGGAATCATGTGATATCTATTTCGCGTCTATGTGGTATATCTCCATATACGACGAAATCATCGGTATCTGTCAAAATAGCATCTAAAAAAAAGTATGTTGCTGCATCCTTTGCGTTGATGGTCCAGGCGTGTATGCAGGAGTGCAAGAAGCATAAAACAACATATCATTTTTTTACTGCTCGTTTTAGAAGTGACATGCTGAAAAAAATAATGTATCATAAAAAAGGAGAAGAACTATTATATATTCCTTTTAAAACCGTTCAAGAAACCCTTGATCTGCCTAAAGAGACATGCGTTACCTTTGATAGGGGCGTGTGGGCTCACAAATGTCCAGGTTATCATCTTGATTTTCACCATATGTTGGACGTAATTGAAGATTTGATTGCAAAAGGATTGATGAGCCACGATACCATAACATATCATACAAAACTCAATAATAATTTTTCTGAGATACGTAAATCATCTAAGTCCTACGTCGAATTGGTAGAAAAATTATCACCAGCATTTGGCAACATGCTTGAGGTAGATGGTCCATTGTACAAGAGCAAACTGACTGGCGAGCAATTGCGTCAGCATATTGACGAAGCCGTCGCAGACGCGCCTACATTATTTTTGCTTCCGTTTGACTGGTGGGAGAAAGAAATTGAAGTTTTTTTAAGTAAAGTTTGTGAATAAATATATTATGCAACATCCGCGTTTGTTATATAAACCATATTGTATTGAATCATCCGAGGCTCATCGTCGGGGTGTTGTCGCATACACAGACGATGGATCGTTGCTGTTTTCTCAGGAGGAAAAAGATGTTGTGTGTATTCCCCCAAATAAGCAATATGATTTAACCCAGGCAACTATATTTGGTTTAAACGAACGTTTGACAATGTCTGCCACCTCTCCGGTGCTTGATGAAAAAGGAACGACATTGCGCGATATATTTAACGAAGAGTGGGAAAAATATTCAGACGCTTTGGGAAACTCAAATAATTTTGCTTTCGACTACGGCTCGTATGTTTATTATAAAGAACGCGGTGAGATCGTACGATTTGCTCCGCGTTTTTGGCATAAAGTCGTTGCTATCGCAAGCAGTTCAAAATTGATTGCTGATCAAGATAAAAAATTAACATGGCAAGAAATTCAAAATGTTTTTAGAAAGACAGTAATTGGTGTGGTGGGATGTAGCGTGGGAAGTAATATTGTACATACGCTCATGATGGATATGCGTCCGGACGTGATAAAAATTGCTGATAAGAGCGTGTATAAAATGGAAAACATCAATCGTGTGCGGATGGGATATGGGGATATGGTGTGTAATAATGGAGAGAAAAAAAATATTATGGATTTAGGTTTGGGAAATAAGGCCGAAACGGTTGCCAAACAGCTCTATGCCATGGATCCTTTTTTGGATGTATTTGTATATCATGAAGGACTTAATGAAGAAAATCTGAGTGAATTTTTTGATGGAGATGAAGTTGAACCAAAGCTTGATATGGTGCTAGATGAAGTAGACGACCCGCGCATCAAAATATTATTGCGTATTGAGGCTCGTAAGCGAGGAATTCCACTTCTCATGTTTACTGACATTGGATCTTCGGTACAAGTAGATATTTTGAGGTACGACATTGATAAAAAGACGCCGCTTTCGTACGGTGTCGAGGATGAGTTGCTAATTAAGGAAATGGAGTCGCTCTATGATAGAGGAATGGACCGGAAGCGTTTTTTCTCTTTTGTTGATCTGCTTATTGGAAAAGAGTATCGGCAAGGAGAACTCGCAGATATTATAGAAGAAAAGTCAGAAATACCAACAGCAACCATGATCCCGCAGCTTGGTTCGACCGCCGCAGCCACGAGTGGAATAGCGGCAGAGATTGTGGCACGCATCCGACTGGGATATTCATTTCCGCCGCGCATCATCTTCAATAAGGTAACATTTGACGTTCAAATCTCAAGATGATTATTTGTCGATGATTATATGACTTAGTGGCAGTCGAGGCGAATGAGGACGATGCATATCTTCCTCTTTTTTTATTTTTCCTGCACGGAATAGCATGAGTATTTTTCTTGTAGTTCCAAGTGTGACCGCAAACATTTTGTTGATAAGGGCAACCTCTACAACGCCTGCGTGTACGGCGAGAGCATATCCTTTTGCAGTAAGGTCAACAAATATTTTTTGGAAGCATATCCCCGTGTCAATCCAATTTTGTATGTCATCATTTTCTCCGGTTATAAAACCTATGTAAGGAGATTTTTCAAATCCGCGTTTTCCCCCAGTGGAAAAACGCAATCCGTCTTCTGCCTCAAGCGGTCGCATTCCAAGTAATGCTTCATGAAGACGTGTCGATTGTTCTTGGTCTAGGCCAAATCCCGAGCCTGGCATTCCGAGATAGCCGTCTGTATCATTGGGCACGAGCCATTCTCCAAGCTCTCTACTAAATTTTTTTGAGTTAATAACAAAATTATCCGCTTGTCCTTGGAATTCAGCGATAGATATTCTTCGTATAGTATCAGTAATGCTATGTAATTTAACCTTTGTATTTTGGCACATGTGTTCCAAGCTCTCTATGTACGATTCGGGTAATCTTTGATCCAAATCATATTCTGTCCTAATTACTTTTCGTACAAATATCGAGGTGTAGTATACCTCTTCCTCTTTGGTGGAAGCGTTGTATATGAAGTTTATATCTGCAATAGGTACTATTTTTTGTGTATCTCCTGCTTCAAGCGGTTTTACTATATCTTGATTATTTTCAAAAATAGTTACCTGTGGCTCATAGCCAAAATGCAACGCTCCAATACTCATGTTTCCTATTGCGCACCCAAGGCTGATAACTGTTTGTCTCCCGTCCTTGTCAGAGGCTGGAAGTATGTACGATCTATCAATAGAACAGTGTATTACATTTTTTTCTTCATCAATGGAAAAGCGCCATGGTTGGGTATTGTGCGCACTTGCAGCTAGGTGCCCCAACAATACAAAATGTCTCAGTCGTTCATAGGTGCTGAGCTGTGCAAATGTTTCTCGTGTGTATTGTCGTTCTTCCCATGCTGCATAATTGTCTTTTTGCATATAATCGAGTTTGTACATATGTTAAAAAAACGCTATACTATTGTGTATAGTAGCACATAGTTTTATAAATTTCTAATCATATGCAATTAGCAGGCTTGATTACCCCCGAAGTAGAATTATTTTTGGGATTCGTGGCTTTTCTTTTGAGCACCTACATTGGATATTCGGTATACACACAAAATCGTAAAAGTTGGACAAATAAATTGTTTGCGCTCATAGCATTTTTTATTGATTTGTATATTGTTGTAAATTATCTTTCGCTTCATCCATTTACACAAACACCGGATAGTCAGCTTTTTTGGATCCGTGTAGTTATGTTTACCACTTCTTTTTTTGGCCCATTGTTATTTTTGTTAGTGCATACTATCCCGGGAGAATATATTACCTTGCGTAAAAAATATTTGATTCCAATTTTGTCTCTCATGATTTTGTCGGCTTTTTGTTCTCTTACCCCAGCCGTGTTCAAAGGTATTGAATACCCAAATGGAGAACCCGTACCAGTCCCGGGACCAGGCATGTTGGTATTTTTGCTCGCTTTTCCCGGTTTGTGTCTGGCAAGCGTTGCATATCTTGTTTATCGTTTTCGGAAATCTCAAAGTATTGTAAGAAAACAGCTTAAGCTTTTTTTAGCGGGCATCCTTGTTACGTTTTCCGTAATGCCATTAGCTACGGTTATTCTTGTCGTTTTTTTCAAGACATCCGCAGGTGTGTTTATCGGTCCTCTTATTTCTGTAGTGCTTATGTCATTTATCGCATACGCAATCGTGCGTTATGGCATATTTAATACCAAGGTGTTTGCTACCAAAGTTTTGGTAATTGTGATTGTCATTATTATAATTTCAAGAATTTTCTTTGCGCCATCCTTGACGTATTTGCTTGTAGATGTCGCAGTTCTTGCCTCCATTATTGTCTTTGGGTATCTTTTGGTTAAAAGCGTTAAAGCAGAAGTTTTTCAGCGCGAAAAACTTGGTGAGTTGGCGCATTCTTTGGAAAAAGCAAATTTGAGACTCACTCAGCTTGATCAGCAAAAAACCGAATTTTTATCCATTGCTTCTCATCAATTGCGTACGCCATTGTCAATTCTTAAAGGGTACATTGAGCTTATCCAAGATAGTGCGTATGGCAAACCTAGCAAGAAGCTCCAGAGTGTATTGTTAGATATGGATGAAAGCAACGAAAGACTCGTCAAACTCGTGGATGAATTTTTGGATATCACACGCATCGAACAAGGAAGGACAAAATTTGTTTTCAAAAATTATAAAATCAATGAACTTATTTCTGGTGTGGTAAAAGAATTGCATCAACGGGCAGAGGACAGGGGCATTTCAATAGCATGGAAAAAAAATTCGGAAATTGCGGATGTATGTATGGATGAAGAAAAAGTCCGCCATGTTATTTTCAATTATATTGATAATGCTATCAAATACAGCAATAAGGGATCAATAAAGGTTTCTGTTGAGCGGGAAGATGGAGGAATAACCGTGCGTGTAAAAGATAATGGTTTTGGCTTTAACTCTGTTGACCAGGCTAATTTTTTTCAAAAATTTTATCGCGGAGAAAATGTAAAAGGGACGAACGTAAATGGCACCGGACTTGGTATTTACGTATGCCGGAAATTTATCGAAGCACATAATGGCCATGTATGGGCTCACAGCGAGGGGTTGGACAAGGGAAGCGAATTCGGTTTCTGGATTCCAGACCAACCGGATAAGAAAAATTAATCCATGATTTAGCGAATATTTTTATTCTTGTTTTTTTCTCCAGAATTTGTTAAAATGATTAAACCTATTTAGAACATCTAATCTTAACCAAACACCTATGTTCAAACCAGTACAAGATGATTCATTTTCAGCGCAAACCACTTACAGCCAGCCTGATGACGTTGAGACAGTTGTTGGTCCTTCAGTAGTTGTGGAAGGAGATTTTTCATCAGAGGGAAATATTTTGGTCAAAGGTACGGTCTCAGGAAATGTACAAACGGGGAAATTACTGACAGTTGAACAGGGCGCAAAGATTTTGGCAAATGTACGCGCGGGAAGTGCGGTAGTTTCTGGAGAAGTAAAAGGCAATGTGCGCGTCGATGAACAGCTTGAGCTTACTCCAACCGCAAAAGTGTTAGGTGATGTTGGTTGCAAAGTTCTTGTGGTATCTCCAGGTGCATTGTTGCATGGAAAGGTTTCCATGAAAGGTGTAGATATTGAAGACATAAAGTCTGACAAAAAACGCTCTTTGCTTCGTTCAAAATTTAAAGGAGAGACCGAAGACAGCACATCTTCCGAGGTGGCATAATGTTTGCATAGTATCTCTGTATGTATGTCTACCTCTATGACAATTTTTTAAAGCACAAGCGATACACAACTGTACTTCAGGAGGTGGAGACGAAGTTGACAGATTATGGTATTGCTGGTAAGATTATCCGGCTTCAGCATTATGCAAGCGCGGAAATTTTGGTTGAAGATGAAATACGCCGTGGTGCAAAAACTGTTGTAATAGTTGGCAATGACACGACCTTTGGCCACGTGCTTTCTCGGGCAGCCACAAGCAAAGTAACCTATGGTTTTCTGCCGATAGGCTCAGAAAATAGCATAGCCCAAGTGCTTGGGGTCCCTGTGGGAGTTGAAGCATGTGATGCATTGGCACGCAGAAGAAAATTATTGCTCGATGTTGGGTGGGTAAACAACCGTTATTTTATTTCTCAGCTTCATATTCCACCAAGCAATATTGATATCGAGTATGATGAACGATTTGTGGTTTCAAGTAAAAGTGGACAGATGGAATTAGTAGTATGTAATTTAAAGCCGTTTGTATGGAGCGGTAAGGGTAGAGAATATGTCGTTCACCCGCAAGATGGCAAGCTCGAAGCATTTATCCGACCAGTCGTTAAAAAAGGTATTTTCCGAAAAGAAATTTTTGAAGAACCAAGCATTTTTCCATTTGAAGAAATGGTTGTGAGTAGTAAAATTCCGTTTCCTGTGGAGACTGATGGAAAAATTTCAAAAGAAGTTAAAATTAAAATTAAATTGGCAAAGAGTAGAATTGAGATGATTGTAGGAAAAGGACGTAAATTTTAGTAATGTACGAAATACGAAAACTGCGAAAGGTACGAAAAATATATTTCGAATATTTCGTAGTCTTCGTATTTCGTACCTATATGCCCAGGTGGCGAAATGGTATACGCACTACCTTGAGGTGGTAGCGCTGAAAGGCATGGAGGTTCAACTCCTCTCCTGGGCACGAGAAGAAAACTAACAGGGATTTTTTCACGATTTTCACGAATGGTAAATAATTCCCCCCACGGTTTTTGTGGCCAATTCTGGCCATTTTTTAATTCCCCCCACGTTATTGTCTTGTTGG
>JBAYJP010000006.1:0-78501 GCA_041665025.1 Candidatus Magasanikiibacteriota bacterium
CGTTAATCCTGATGATGTGAAAGATGATGTGCCAGAGCTTCCTGAGGAAGAACTGCAAAAAGCGGGAAAGTTGCCTCCATCAATTCCTGAATCTGAAGAAAACGTTAATCCTGATGATGTGAAGCAAGCTGGTAGACAAGAACCACCGTCTCTTCCTGACGAAGCATTACAAGAAGCCGGGAAACCAGTACCTCCACAAATTCCCGAGGAAGCTCAGCAAGAAGTAAACCCAGATGACGTCGAGGAGGATAATGAAGATAAGCGTAATAACATAATCCAAAGAATCAATTCTTTTAGATACAGCAAGGAAATAGATAAACTAGAAGATGAAATAAAAGACATCGACAAATTAACACGCTTTGACAACGCCAAACTCTGGCTTTTAAAACGAGCTCTTACACCATTACAGGCAGCATACTGGACGTTATTTATTCTTGACAAAATACTCTTTGTAGTAGAACGAATAATTATGGCTCTTGCTGCTATGTGTGCATTTACTTGCATTTTAGCAATAATTGCTGCACTTCTTTATATTATTATTCTTATAATCAGAGCTATTAGAACTGGAATGCAAGTCGCATACAAGATATTAGATAAAAAAATAAAGGATATCAAGAAAAAAATGGAAACTCTTGAGGAAGGTAAAAAAAAATATGTAGACCAAGTAAAAACAAAACAAAAAGAAATCAGACGATTAAAAAATGCCTCGCTCTTAGGAGAACGACAAAAACGAAATGAGAACGTATAAAACTACCAAGTATTTATAATCTTAACCACTATGGACAAACGCCGTATCATTTACGCATTACTATTTCTAGTACTTTGTCTGGGAGTAGGATTTGCTATTTATTGGGTATTTTTTAAGTCAAAAGCTACTACACCTACAACAGAGAGAGGCGCAGGCACTTCCGGACAATTTCCCGTTACTGGCGAAGGCAGGACTACTGAGCAGACTACTAGGCCGGGAACTAATCTGCCTTCGACTGGTACGCGCGTTCCAACTCCAGGCGGAGGAGAAACCACACAACAACCAAGCGGAACAACAGGGTCACGGGTGCCAAATGAAAAACCTTTGGTAACGAAACTCACTGATGTCGGTGTGGTAAATCCTGCGGCGGCGGCTGGCGGAGGTGCGCGATTCTATAGTTCACAAGATGGTAAATTTTATAAAATTGACGCGAATGGAAATGTCAGACCATTAACAGACACCGTTTTTTATAATGTTCAAAAAGTAACCTGGTCCCCTACTTCAGATGAATCTATTATAGAGTACCCGGATGGCGCAAATATTTATTATAATTTTTCGACCAAAGAACAAGTCACACTCCCCAATCATTGGGAATCATTTTCATTTGCAAAAAATGGTACCAGCGTTGCCGCCAAAAGCATTGGCCTTGATCCAGAAAATCGCTGGCTTATCAGTAGCGACCCCAAAGGGAATAATATAAAGCTTATCGAACCTATGGGTAATAATGCGGATAAGGTAATTGTCGACTGGTCCCCAAATAATCAGGTCGTTGCACTATCGGCCACAGGAGAAGCTCTTGGTTCACAGCGCCAAGAGATATTGTTGGTTGGACAAAATCATGAAAACTACAAATCACTTGTGGTTGAGGGACGTGGTCTCCAAACCCAATGGTCACCAGACGGTGGAAAATTGCTTCACAGCGTGTATAACTCGCGAAATGATTATAAACCAGAACTATGGATTATGGACGCAACCCCGGACAGCGCTGGCGCAAATAGAAAAGTATTGAATGTAAATACCTGGGCGTCAAAATGTACCATGGCTGACGCGCGCACGGTCTATTGCGGAGTTCCCGAAACTCTTGAAACTGGAGTCGGATTTGCACCAGCTCTCGCACAAAACACGCCTGATCGCCTGTATAAAATTGATACTGAGACAGGCGCAAAATCTGAAATTACGATGGATGGAACACATACTATTGATAGCATGTTTGTAGGACAAGACGGCAAAACATTGTATTTTACTGATAGAAGAGAGAACGGAA
Organism: Candidatus Magasanikiibacteriota bacterium; assembly: GCA_041665025.1. GTDB lineage: Bacteria > Patescibacteriota > Patescibacteriia > Magasanikbacterales > UBA922 > JBAYJP01. Next base: position 2,013 of record JBAYJP010000006.1, read on the forward strand.
TATTTCAAGTACCATTGAGGTAAAAAACGAAGTTGAAAGTTGTAATGTTATAAAGTTGTAAAGTTGGAAACAAATTATGATTATAACTAAGTTTGAAGATATTATTGCGTGGCAAAAGGCAAAAATTTTATCCATAGATATTTATAAAAATATTATTTATTGTCGCGATTATAGTTTTAAAGATCAAATACAGCGAGCATGTCTATCCATAATGAATAATATAGCTGAGGGTTTCGAAAGAAGAACCAACAAGGAACTTATTAATTTTTTATTTATTGCCAAAGGCTCAAGTGCAGAGGTCAGGTCAATGTTATATCCAGCCTTAGAACTAAACTATATTACAAAAAATAAATTTAATGAATGGTACACTCTTACGATCGATATATCTCGTCTTTTATCTGGTTTTATCGAAACATTATGATTTTACAATTCGTAACTTTATAACATTATAACTTTCAACTTTATAACTTCGCCCCGTATGTTATCCTCCAAAAAACTTATTTTTATCTTCGTCCCCGCTATTCTCGTTGCCGGTCTTGCTCTTTTTGTCCGCATTATCCAATACCAACCGCTGTATTCAAAAGATGAAGAACAGACGACAGACACACCAAAAGAATTTACTATTCCCTTTTTACCCCAAGATCCCATACTTGGCAACAAAAAATCTGCGCTGACCATCGTGGCATTTGAGGACTTTGCGTGCCCCGCATGCAAACAGCAAGAGACCATACTTGCCAACTTGCAAAAAGAATATCCTGAAAAGTTCAAAATCGTTTGGAAAGGACTCCCCGTTACAGAATTCCCCCACCCTTCTGAAACTGCGCATCTCTATGGATATTGTGCACAACAGCAGAAAAAATTTGAAGAATTCAAAGCATACGCATTTAACAATGAAACAAATTTGTCCGCATCCACGCTTGACATTATCGCTGGAGAAATCAATTTAGATTTGGATGAACTCAAAACCTGTCTTGAGAACGGAGATCCAAAGGCATACATAGAAGGCACCAAATCTATCGCACTTATGCTTAATATCCAGGCAGTCCCTACATTTTTTATTGATAACAAACAAATAAAAACACCAGCTACCGAACAAGATTGGAAAATTGTGTTAGGATTATAAATTTTTTGTTTTAAAAGTAAAAAAAATAAAGAAGCTAGCTCTACTCATGTTAAACATACACAAATTCACCTAATTATTCTAATTTCTAATTCACCTAATAAAATTTCTAATGTCAAAATTAGACATTTGGATTTTTATTAGGTGAATTAGGTGAATTGTAACTTAGGTAAATTTATAGTAGATTTTTTACAATAATATGTTTTTTAGATTGAAATCCCTCCTAGTTATACTTGCGTTTATCTTTTTTTTCTTTCCTTCTTTTGTCCACGCAGAAGCCTCAAAAAAAATAGGAGAACTTTGTGACACTGGCGAATGTATATCTGGGGATTGTGAAGATGGCGTGTGTGATTGCAATGATAGTGAAACTGCTAGCCCCGACTGTGCACAAAATTATAATATAGGAACTGCGGCTGATTGGAAATGTGTAGATGAAAGTGATGACCCACTTAAAAGAGGTCTTGATTTCTGCGTCAAAAAAACATACACGGGCGGAAACACCTACCCTGAAACAGATACCGACGAAGTAGAATATCCGCTTGATCACAAACTCGTCATCGGTGAAAAATGTGGAGAAACTGACCAGGACGAACAATGTGCTTCAAATGATTGTGAAGATAGTGGGGAAGATGATCCTTGGCCAGGTGAAGAAAAATTTGACGAATATTGTGTATGTACATCTCCCAAAGACTGTTTTGACGCATATGGAACGGGAGGAAATGAACAAGATTGGGAGTGTATTGATGGTGGCTCAAATTTCAAAAACTTACATTACTGCAAACAAAAATCAACAGGAACAGATTTTGACCCGACACTCAAAGCTGGTAGCGGACTTGTCGGAGCCATTCTTGATCCTGAAGGTTTCCTCGCACAATTCGGTGCAAATATAGACGATTCATTAAAAAAACCAAATCCAAAAATAAAAATCCCCGGCCTTATTTTTTCGGAAATTGATATTCAGACGATGTTGACCGAGGAAGACGGCCAAGCGTATCTCAATATCCCCTATATCGGAGAGTTTATTACCGCACTCTATCGATATGGCATTGTTGCCGCAGGCATTATGACTACGGTCCTTATCATACAAGCAGGATTCCAGTGGATATTAAGTGGCGGAGGTGAAGGAAGACAACAAGCACTTAAAAAAATAGCAGGAGCAGGGACAGGGCTTATACTCGCGATTGGGTCATATTTAATTTTATACGGGTTAAATCCAAATCTAGTAAGATTTAAAGCTTTAAAAATATTATATATACCTCAAAATATAGCCCCGGATTATGTAGAAAGACCGGAAGGAGATTTTACCATTGGTCTTACTACCGGGTCTACGTATGCGGGAGGCAATGGATCCCTCCCCACTTCTGGAAGAAGCGCTTGTCTTTTAAAGACTTTTGCTCCAAGCCTCCAAATTGGCCAGCAACTAGCCGGTGATAAAGTTAAAGAAATAAAATTTTTAGGAATGAATAAACCAGTTGAAATGAATATTCTCATAATTGAACAGATGCAAAAAACAGAAAGAGAAGTATTGGCCAGCACAGACCCGGAGGTAAAAGAATTTATACAATGGATGCGTGATGTAGAGGCAAGAGGTCCAACAATGACTGGAAGACCAAGTCCAGGATCTGTATTTACCACTGACACGCGAGCTTTGCGCCGTCCGAGTGATACCCATGCGATGGGTATTGCTTTTGATATTATGACCGTCAGTAATTGGGATGCGTATATCCCCGGTAGAATTGCACCACGAGACAAATGGAGAACTACAGAGACGATGTGCAACAGCTACCGAAACGGACTCAAGGTAATCAGAGGAAAATATCCTCTGTTAGCACAACGCATGGACAAGATATTAAATAAGGATGAAAAAGGGACATGTGAAGATCTGCATGGAGAAACCGTTCCCCTTACGAGTATACCTATGGGATTTGTAAAAATTTTGGAAAATAACGGATTCTATTGGGCTGGATGGGGTTGGACTAGAAAAAATCAAGGTATTGTTAGAATGGATCCAATGCATTTTGAGTATGTTGGACCATGTAAATAATATTTAGACATTTACTCATATGAAAAAAATCTCCGTATTTTTCTCGTGTATCTATCTCATTGTATATTTTATTATCCCGATACAAGCAAGTGCTGTTGCAACGCTCAAAATCGGAGATATGTGTTTGGATTCATCAGAATGTCTATCCGGGGAATGCGAAGATGGATTTTGCGATTGTTTGGACGGAGAAATCGGCGACGAAAACAGTCCTAGCTGCCAAGCAGGAATTCCAGGTAGTCCCCCCGGTTGGAAATGTGTAAACGAAGATGACGACCCCCTTGATCGCGGTGTTGATTTTTGTGTAAAACAAATAAGCCCCTCTTACCCTCCCAACAATTCGGATACTATAAAATATCCTATTGACCATAAATTAAAAATTGGTGAAAAATGTGCAGGAGGCGTAGCCACGCCTGCAGCACCTGATCTAAACAAACAGTGCATTACCGGAGATTGCGAAGACAGCGCTGTCGATGATCCATTTGACAACTATTGCGTTTGTCAGACTGCACAACATTGTTTTGACCAATATGGAGGCAGTGATCCCACTGACAAAGTTAGTAACTGGGTATGCAGTGACGATGATGATGATGTGACACACAATGTATATTATTGCAAACAACTCTCAACTAACCACATGATAGACCCAACTGGACAAAAAAGTGACGCGGGATTCATGGAAGCACTCACCAATCCAGAAGCATACGTTCAAATGTTTACCCAAGAACTTGAGGACGTACTTCGAAAGCCAAATCCGAAAATAGCAATCCCGGGTCTCAAATTTAGCGAGATAGATGTAGCAAGCATGGTAACCAGTGAGAACGGCAAATCATATTTAAACATTCCTTTCATAGGAGAATACCTAACTGCGGTTTACAAATACGGCATGATTGCGGCGGGAATTTTGGCGGTATATTACCTTATAGATGCCGGCACGGGCATGATACTCGGCGGGAAAACTCAGGAAGGTAGGCAGGGCGCTCAGAAAAAAATTATCAACGCGATCACCGGGCTTGTGATTGCCTTGTTATCATATATAATTCTCTATACGATCAACCCATATTTAGTACAATTCAAAAATCTGAAAATATTATATGTAAATCAAGATACGTTTAATGAACTTATACTTGGAGGTGACAGAGAAATAAATATGCAAGGAAACAAATCTATGTCAAATACTGAATTTGACCGGATATTTAAATCATTTAGCAATTGTTTTAATATAGATTACCGAGTGGCAAAAGTAATATCATTGAACGCATCGGGGTTAGACCCAAATATACAAAATAAAAAAGGAGCAAACTATTTTGGATTATTCCAGACAAACTCAACTAACTGTAAATCAGGACTTAAGGAATATAGCCAATGGCTTACCCTGTGTGATGATATCAGAAATCCATGGATAAATTCTGCAGTAGGAGTAAAAATGCTCGAAAAATCAACAAATACCATAAAAAAATACTGCGGAGGCAATATTTCAGCGCTTGACGCAGGGACATTGTTGCATGTAGGTTTAAATAGCGGACCCGGTGCTTTGAAGCACATTGTCTCAGAGGGACAAGCCTGCAAAGGAGGAGAATATATTAGGCAAGAACTTGTAAAATATTGGGGTCCAAGATGCGAATCGCTTTTGGGATTAAGCAACGGAAAAAAATGCGATGCACAACAAAAACAAGAAGTCATACAACGTGCAGGAAGAAAATATGAATTTACCAGAAAAACTGGACAACAGCTTGTTGACTTGGGTGTAACTGATATGTTTAGCAATGCAGCGAATGATGGCCTCCTATGTCCGTTGCACGGCAAACCCTCTGATTTTATTACTGCTCGCTAATAAAAAATCATTTTGATTGGTTCTCAGTTATATGGTAAAAAATAATATTATATTCACCTGTTCCAACTGTGGCGCCCAATTTAGTAAATGGACGGGACGTTGTTTGGATTGCGGAAAATGGGGAACAATTGAGCAAGAAACAAAATACATAGACAAAAATACAAAAATAGTAGGAGAATATAAGCCAGTACAAACTAAAACACTTGATGAAATAAAAGGTAATAATACACAACGAACTAAGACAAACATTTCTGAACTCGACCGTGTACTCGGTGGTGGAATTGTCCCTGGCAGTCTGACATTACTTGGTGGCGAACCTGGCATTGGCAAATCAACTCTTGCACTCCAACTCGCGCTGTCCATCTCCCCTGCTCTATACATTTCAGGCGAAGAATCAGTTGAACAAATCAAACTTCGTGCAGATCGTCTCGAGGTAAAGACGCAAAATTTTGCGTCTCTTGAGCTGGCCAACGAAACCAATATCGACTCAATCTGCGCTACTATAAAAAATGTAAAAACCCAGCATGCTGCGTCTATGGACTACCATCTTGCTATCATCGATTCGATCCAAACTATCTACTCAGACGAAGTCGAGGGCGAACCGGGAAACGTAACGCAAATAAAAGCATGCACCATAAAACTTCTCGAATGTGCGAAAAGCACCCGAACACCAATTGTACTCATAGGCCACGTAACCAAAGATGGCGAAGTTGCAGGTCCAAAAACACTGGAACATTTGGTAGACACTGTCCTTTATCTCGAGGGCGACCGTTATCATAACTATAGAATTTTACGTACCGCAAAAAACAGATTTGGCGCAACTGATGAAGTGGGTATTTTTGAAATGACTGGGGCAGGTCTTAAGCCAGTTGAAAATCCATCTGCAAGTTTTTTGCAAGAACGCGGAGAAAATATGCCTGGCTCTGTCGTTACGTGTTTGTTGGAAGGTACACGTCCCCTGTTGGTCGAAATACAGGCGCTTGTAAATAAGACATCGTTTGGTTATCCAGTACGCAAAGCAAGTGGATTCGACTTGAATCGCTTACATGTACTAACTGCAATATTGCAAAAACGCGCAGGTCTTAATCTCGCGCAATACGATATTTATTTAAACGTGGTCGGAGGAATAAAAACATCTGAACCTGCCGCAGACCTCGCTGTGTGTCTTGCAATAGCAAGCTCATACAAAGACAAAGCACTGGGTAAAGATTTAGTTGTGTTTGGCGAAGTTGGTCTTGGCGGAGAAGTGCGTACTGTAGGTCAGACTGAAAAAAGAATAAAAGAAAGTATGGGATTGGGAATGAAAAGAGTGATAAGCCATTTCAGCAAAACAACAGAACAACACAAAAACACATTAACATTGATTGATGTGAAAAATATTGCAGAGTTGATAAAGCATACGTAAGTGGTGACGAATTACAACCCATCACCTGTCCTCTTCCCTTAAAAAAGGAAGAGTAACCATCAGCGAACACAAAACTTCTCTACAACGTTCTCCCTCCCTTTTTAAGGGAGGGAGCCAGAGGGTGGGTTGCTCAGTCACCTTCAAACAAAAAACACCCTTTACAGGTGTTTCTTTTTATAAACAAAAAACCGCCCAAAAATCCTCCTCGCTCTATCTCCCATTTGGTCATCCCGAGCGAACGTAGTGAGAGAGGGATCTTTCTTACTAATAACTTTATTTATTTCTAAAGTTATTATTTCAAAGACACATGTCTTAGGAAAGATTCCTCGTCACTTTGTTCCTCGGAATGTAATGAGGAATACAGCGAGTCGTGGGCGGTCTTCTGTGGAGAAGTACTGGTGTAAAGAACGAGACCACTCGCGACTTGCCCGGCTGTGGCGGTGGGAGCCGGAAGGGCAGAGAGTCCGGGCCTAGAGGCCCGGCGAGGTCAGGCGCGGTTTCGCGCCTGCATCAGAGCGCGATAGTCGTTCGAGCCGATCCCGGACTGAACGCCCGAGAACGCGACATCGTAGGTGTTCTCCGAGCCGACCGGCTTGAAGCGAACACGGATGTCCAGTTCCGTGTTCACACCCACGATGTGCCCACGCACGCCACGATCGCCTCGAACTTCGATGTGCTCTTCCAGAATCTTCACGAGTAAACTCCCTCAGGGATTTGCGCAAGGCCGCCTGCCCGACCCAATCGGGTATGGCCTCGCACGAGATGACAACATAATACATAAAAAAAGTGAAAAAGTCAATCAACACAAAAAAACTGGGCAAAACCCAGTCTTATTCTATGTATGTTCTATGTCAGTCCAATCGCTTGATAACCAATTTTCTCTTATCTTTAGGATCCCATATTCCCTGTTCTTTCATCATCTGTTTAATTCGAGCATCTTTTAATTCGGTAAAATTGTTTCCGCCTTCCTCTTTCACAAAAAAATCAAATGATCCTTGAGAAAATGCCTCTGCCACAATATAATCAAACCCGAGCATCTGTGCCAATGCAATAAGCCTTTCTTTACATTCTGACCCCAAACCTTTGCCGTGATAATCTGCATTGATGTCAATAGTCTCTAAGACCAGAGCCTTTTGGTCTTTATTCAGCTTGCCAAGTTGTACATACAATACCGGCATTTTTTGTTCTTCATCCAAAAATAAATCAGTAACATCTCTACTTTCTTCAAAATGCAATTTTGTCCGTGCTGAAGTTCTATCATAACGTACCCTCTTATCTACAACAGCAAAATGCAGTGAGCGTGATGTCTTATCCGGCCCTATCCTAAGTTCAAATTGTCCTGCTTTGACTGCATCGGGCACGAGCAATGATACAGCTTCTGGGGGTAAATCAAGAGTATGGGCATCTCTCAACTCAGGATGGTTGGAAAAATAATCTTCAATCTTTTTTTTATGCCCACCAACTCTATCTCCTAATTCAAAGTTTGCAATGCGTGCTCTGCTATGTTGAGAATATTCCAAAGTCATATATTCAATATATTATTATTTTTTATTCAAGATGAACACTCGTTTCCCACTCCTCCACTTTCTCTCTCAAACTTGGATACTCTCCAAAATCAATACCTCTTGCCATATCTCGCGCTAGTTTAATCAAGTCATGATCTTTGAGCGTGGCTAATTTGAAATTCATCATACCACTCTGTGCTGTGCCATACACTTCTCCAGGCCCACGTTGGTCTAGATCATACTCTGCCACTTTGAATCCATCAGTTGTTTTTTCAAAATACGATAATCGTTCTTTTACTTTGTCTGTGTCACTGTCAGTAAACAAAAAACAATACGACTGGTGAAAACTTCTGCCGACTCGTCCTCTAAACTGATGTAACTGAGCCAAACCAAACCTCTCAGCACCTTCTATCATCATCACACTTGCATTGGGAATATTTACGCCAACTTCCACAACTGACGTAGAAACTAAAATGTCTAACTCCCCTGCTGCAAATTTTTTCATGGTCTCATCTTTTTCTTGTGATTTCATTTTTCCATGTAAATACCCAATTCTTAGATCAGGAAAAACATTCTTAGATAATTTCTCATATTCTGCGAGTACACTCTTTTTTTCAAATGTAATTGGTAATTGGTAATTGGTAATTGGAATTTTATTTGTATCTTGTCTCTTGGAATTTATTTCTTCTATTAGTGGGCATACAACAAATACTTGCTTTCTACGCTTCACTTGTTCGCGTATAAACGCATACGCCTTGTCTCGATTGTGTGGATCTACGAGCCGTGTCATCACTGGCTTTCTATCTTTTGGCATTTCACGGATAATAGACAAATCCAAATCACCATACAAAGTCAGAGCAAACGAACGTGGGATAGGTGTCGCAGTCATTGAAAGGAAATGGGGTGAAAGTCTGTCGTCCTCCCCTCTCTTCGTAAGAGAGGGGCCGGGGGTGAGTTGCGCCGCCGAAGAAATACTTTTCTCTTTTAAAATCTTCCTCTGCTCTACCCCGAACCGGTGCTGTTCGTCCACAATCACCAAACCCAAATTCTTAAACTGCACATCTTCGGTAAGTAAGGCATGCGTCCCCACAATAACATCAACCTCTCCTTTTGCGATTTGGTCTATCATTTCTTTTTTTTGAGAAATTTTAGAATTGTTTCGAAATTCGAAATTCGAAATTCGAAATTCATTACGCGTTTGAATCCCCAACCTAACTTTATCTCCCAACAACTTCACAAGCGACTCATAATGTTGCACCGCCAAAATCTCTGTCGGCGCCATGATGACTCCCTGATATCCATTAAGTGCGGTATTATAGAGCGCCATTGCCGCCACAACTGTTTTACCAGACCCAACGTCCCCTTCTAGCAAACGATTCATCGGCTCTTTCTTTTCCAAATCTTGCAAAATTTCCCATGCTGAAACTTTTTGATCTTTCGTGAGTGCAAAAGGAAGCGAATGTACAAATTCTTTAATGGCGTCTTCTTGAAATGAAAGTTGAGGAGCAACAGATCTTTTTATACTTTGGCGTATCATTTCAGCACGAAGTTGCATGACAAATAGTTCATCAAACTTAAGCCGTCTTTGCGCGTATTTCAATTCATCTTGGCTTTCAGGAAAATGTATTGCTTTCAAGGCCTCTTGCAACGGCATAATATCTGCCTGCTCCAATAAGTCATCGGGCAACCATTCCTTTATTTCATTTCTAACCTCAATAATCTGGCTCATCAAAAATCTAATCTGCTTGTGCGTTATACCGGTTGTCAATGAATACATCGGCACTATTCGAGCTGTGTGCGTACTCAAGAGCGTTCCCTCTCCTTGTAGGAGAGGGTCAGGGTAAGGTCTCTGCTTCACCTTTTCATATCCAGGAGAAACCATCTCTAACCCAAACATATCTGACTTTACTTTCCCAGATAAATACACACTATCACCCACATGCAGGGCTTTCGCAATAAACGGCTGACCAAACCAAATAATTCGTAATTGCCCTGAATCATCGGCAACTAAAGCTTCAGTTATCATTTTCCGTTTCCGCGGACTTCGTTTATTTGAGATAAGTTCAATTTTTCCTTGTATCGTAACATCCATCCCCTCTTGCAAATCTTTAATTGAAACAACGGAACTGTAATCTTCATAGCGAAAAGGAAAATAAAACAAAAGATCCTCGACTGTTTCCACACCGAGATGTTTTAGCCGCGTTGCAAGGATTTTCCCCACGCGGTTTAATTGTGTAATAGGGGTAGTCAAATTCATGGCTTTATTCTAACACAAAACCTCCTATGTGAGGAGGTTTAATATCAAAGAGTGGATGATACTGGTTTCGAACCAGTGACCTCTGCAATGTGAATGCAGCGCTCTAACCAACTGAGCTAATCATCCTTTGCCAGCAACACTATATCACGGAAAAAATTCAAAATCAAGGCCATATTATTGACTTTCTTTACTTTTTTGTATATACTTCTTACGTTTTCATCAAGCGCTCGTCGTTCAACGGATAGGACATTGGCCTGCGAAGCCGAAAATCCAGGTTCGATTCCTGGCGGGCGCACACCTTTGGGGACTAATGTATACATACACACAGACGCATAAATGGTACGTCCCCACAAAATAATACATAAAAACCCGCCGCGACGGGTTTTTATGTATTATTTTGAAAAATCCGAATAAAAAAATATTGCTTAAACAACAGACAAACTAGAGGATTTGCTAAACAAATTCCATAGATTCTATATATAAAATTTGAACCCGTTTACCAAATGTGCTATACTAGCCGTATATGCCAAAACAAATCTCACCAGATATTATCATCGGCGAGGTACTTCATGAATGGAGCATACCCGAATACGAGCAATACCAGAGAAACAAAGCATGGTATATTATTATGTTTGTCCTCGGAGGATCTATGGTATTGTATGCTATTTTAAGCAACAACTTTTTGTTTGCCTTGATTATCATATTGTTTGCCATAATTCTCTTCCTACAATCACACCAACAACCCATTGTCATACCATTCAAAATCACTGAGATGGGAGTCGTGGTAAATAACCGCTTTTACTCATATATAGAGCTTGATTCGTTTTATCTCTTCTACAATCCTCCAGATGTCAAAACATTGTTTATCGAAACCCGAAACGTAAGCCGCCCCAAATTGCGCGTACCACTTATGGACATGGATCCAAATGAAATTCGCGCGACATTGAAAGAATTTCTCGAAGAAGACCTGGAAAAAGAAGAAGAACCCATAAGTGATATGATCGGACGCAAATGGCAAATACATTAACACCTTCGCCTATAACCCTCTAATATAGAGGGTTTTTAAATTGTCAGCTTGTCCTGATGTTTTGATAATTATTCTAATTATACTAAATTATGCTGGACAAATTATAGTTTGTTTTATTTTAAAAATTAAAAATTTTTTAGAATAATTAGGTCAATCAGGATAATTAGAATAATTACCGATGATTGGTTGCATTTTGCGTTTTTTTGCTGTATAATCAACAAGAAAATAAATACATATGGATCCAACAGAAATCCGTCATATTAATTTTCTTCATGAAAACCCAGAACCAGAACCTCCCAAACGGAGACGCTCCGGCCGGTGGATTTTTGTGTTGATGCTTATTGGGCTTATTATTGCCGGCGGTATTGGATATGCGGCAAATCAAAAACAACCAGATCTCGATCCTCTTGATTATGACCCGGTAACGCTTGAACCAAAACAGCCCGAAGGATTTCTGAAAAAATTGTCCTATTTAGTCTTCAAAAAAGAAGTGAAACTTGAAGGCGCAAAAAATGATCGGATCAATATACTGCTACTTGGCATGGGTGGGCCAGGCCACGATGGGCCATACCTTACTGACACTATGATGATTGCAAGCATCAAGCCATCTACCAATGAAGTTGCCCTTATTTCAATACCTCGAGATTTAGGTGTTGCCATCCCTGGATATGGAACACGAAAAATAAACCACGCCAACGCATTTGGAGAGATGGAAAAAGAAAATTGGGGTGGGGCATTTGCGACGCAAGTTGTAGCTGATGCATTTGACATGGATATCCCCTATTATATACGCATGGATTTTGCCGCTTTTGAAGAAATCATAAATGAAGTCGGCGGGATTCGCGTAAACGTTGATAAAGCATTTACTGATTATATGTTCCCCGCACCACGCGATCAATACCAGACAATATCGTTCAAACAAGGACCGCAAACCATGGACGGAAAGATAGCTTTAAATTTTGTACGTTCTCGGCATGGCAATAACGGCGAGGGGTCAGACTTCGCGCGCGCTAGACGTCAACAAAAAGTTATTCTCGCGCTTAAAGAAAAAGTTTTGTCATTTTCCACGCTTACCAACCCGGTCCGCATCAAAAAAATTATGGATTCGCTCGAACGGCATATGACGACAAATATGAATTTTGATGCAATCGTCGGACTCGTGCGCATGGCTCGATCGATAAACACCGACAACGTAAAGACGCTCGTATTGGATAATGCAACAAATGGATTTCTCATAAGTAGCAACCATCCTACCGCAGGCTTTTTATTGACGCCAAAGACAGGAAATTTTAATGAAATACAACAAGCAATCAGTACTATTTTTGAAAATAATGAATTAACAAAAAAAGACACAACGCCTGAACAAGAAAAACCACGCTACGATACTGCAGTGGTCGAAGTTCAAAATGGTACATGGAGGGCAGGAACTGCGGCCCGGCTAAAACAGCAGCTTACTGAAGCAAACTTCTATGTTGACGCGGTTGGAAATACAGACCCAGCCTATAAACCGATTACTATAAGCGGTATTTATAAAATCTCAGACAATGAATCGCTTGAAGTAATGCAGGCTCTGCAAAATTCTCTGCACATACCTATAAAACAAACCCCTCCAGAAGGGATAATACCAACAGCCACCAGCACTGATATATTGGTAATTGTGGGGGATGATTTTGTCGAATGATGAAATCCGTTCATACAAAAAATATTTTAAATAAAACAGTTAGCCGTGCTTTGGTGCTCAAGTGCTAAAGTGCTTAAGTGAATTATTATGGATTCAGAAAACAGACAAGCCCAGGAAACAAACCTCCCCATTATTACTCTTGTTGGGCGTGCAAACGTAGGTAAATCAACACTCTTCAATAAACTAGTAGAAGAACACAAGGCGCTTGTATCGATAATACCCGGCACAACACGCACCGTAAATGAAGGCGATATATTATGGAGAGGCGTGTATATCCATACGATAGACACGGGGGGGATAGATAATCTCGAAAATGAACGATTTTCCAAAGAAATTGTAGAACAGTCCGAAGGTGCTCTCAAACGCGCAGACATCATTCTTATGGTTTTCGACGCGCAAGTAGGCATTCTCCCCCAAGAAAAAGAACTTGCCCGAACATTATTAAAAAAATATCGAGCAACAAAAAAAATTATACCCGTAGCAAACAAAATAGACAGCAAACGAATTGAAAATAAGCTTCATGCAGAAGAATTTTTGTCTCTGGGGTTGGGCCAGCCATTATATATCTCAGCGACAAACGGAAGTGGTGTGGGTGACCTGCTTGATTATGTGTACAAAGAACTACGGAAGCTCGGCAAACGGCCTAAGCAAACTAACAAAGCATTGACAACCGATGTGCGCGTGTCTATGTTTGGCAAACCAAATGTAGGAAAATCATCGCTCTTCAACAAAATTGTTGGTCTCGAGAAAGTTATTGTAAGTGATATTGCACACACAACCCGTGAACCATTTGATACGCAAGTGGAATATACCGAAGGCAAGAAAAAATATACTATTACATTTGTCGACACGGCAGGCATTCGTAGAAAAGCACATGTGAGCGGTATGCTTGAAGAACAGGGAATTAAAAAAAGTATCCAAAATATTGAAAAATCAGATATTATTTTACTTGTGCTTGATGGGAGCCAACCATTCTCTTCCCAAGATATGCAGCTTGGCGGACTTATTGAACGCAGAAGCAAAAGTGTTATAATTCTTATCAACAAATGGGATCTGACCGAAGATAATAGCGACGCGTACCGCAACCAAGTAAAGGCAATGACGTATGCCCATTTCCCCCATCTCGATTTTGCACCTATTTTATTTGTAAGTGGCAAGACGGCATATCGTGTTCAACAGATATTTCCATTGATCGTCCAAATTGCGCAGGCCCGTACAACTGAAATTCCCACAGACAAATTGGATGACTTCCTAAAACGCGCCATGAAAACACATAGGCCTACCAAGGGAAAAGGCAAAAGTATCCCCGTCATTTGGGGAATAAAACAAATCAATTCAAATCCTCCTGTGTTCGAGTTATTTTTAAAACCACGAACTTCAGTACATGGATCATACTTCAAATATTTGGAGCACAAACTTCGAGAAGAATTCAACTTTTTGGCAACTCCAATTGTCATCAAAGTGACTAAGATGAAAAAATAATTACAAGTTCATAGCCAATAGCCAGTAGCTCATAGTATTGAACATTGTCCATTCTATTGGCTATGAACTATTGGCTATCAACTAATTATATGAAACTCATCGTCGGTCTCGGAAACCCAGGCAAGCAATATGAAAAGACGCGCCACAACGTCGGTTTTATGATACTTGACGCCTTACATGATGCACTTTCAGAATATAGTATAAACACATGGGAATTAAGCAAAAAATTTAATGCGTACGTTGCGGGATGCACTATGCATGGCGAAAAAATAATTTTAGCAAAGCCATTGACATTCATGAATGCATCAGGAGAAACAATCCAGCTCATTGCGCATTTTTATCAGCTTTCTCATGATGATCTTGTCATTGTACATGATGATAAAGACATTAAACTGGGCGAAATAAAAATTCAAAAAGACCGCGGAGACGCAGGGCATAATGGCATAAAATCAGTTATCGAACACATTGGCAGTAAAAATTTTATGCGCGTACGTGTTGGCATTGCACCAGAAGATGAAAAAAGAATGAGAAAAGACGTACCAAAATTTGTATTGGGAAAATTTAGCATGTTTGAAAAGAAAAAAGTAGAGCAAACAATAGACAATGCGATCCAAAATATTATGAGTCTCCTATAGTTTAACCTATCACATAACACATATCACGTATCACATTGACGAAATCACAGAGAACGTCGAATCTGATGTTATGTGTTATGTGTTATGTGTTATATGTTATGTGTTACGTGCTACGTAATATCATGAACAAAGAAATTCTCCTCGCTCACTTCCCCAAAATTACTGTCAAACGATACCGAGATCTACTCGGTGTTTTTTCATCTATTGAAAACGTATGGAGAGCAGAATTTGATGAACTAAAAAAAACTAGATGGGATGATCAATTAGTTCATGAATTTCTTGTATGGAGAGAACATATCGACCAAAATAAAATTGAAGAACATCTCCAAAAAGAACATATTCATTGTGTTACCAACGAAGACTCAGAATATCCTGAACTCTTAAAACAAATATATGACCCGCCATTTTGTTTATTTGTCCGCGGAAAATTAAAAACTGATGCCTTCAATCTGGCCGTTGTAGGAACGCGCAAATATACTCCCTACGGCAAACAAGTTACTGAAGAGATAGTCGGCGAATTAGCACGCCAAGGTATTGTAATTATCAGCGGACTTGCTTTTGGCATAGATAGTATTGCCCATGCTGTAACGATCAAAAATCAAGGTACGACAATAGGTATACTCGGTTCGGGTATAGACGACGACCACATATACCCTGTAGCTCACAGAGAGCTCGCACAGACGATTATAGAGCGTGGTGGGGCAATTATATCTGAATACCCACCAGGCACACAGCCAAGTACATTTACATTTCCTAGAAGAAATCGTATTATTGCGGGGATGTCCTTGGGTACTCTCGTTATTGAGGCCGGAGAACAGTCTGGCGCGCTTATTACAGCTCAAGTTGCACTAGATAGTGGACGAGAAGTTTTTGCCATACCCCAAAACATCACCTCGCGAACTGCAAAGGGTCCAAATAATTTGATAAAGATGGGAGCGCGTGCGGTGACATCTGTGCAAGATATCCTAGATGCTTTGAACTTGCAGAATATCTCACAATATGTTACTAATACAGAAGTTTTGCCTGATTCCCCGAGCGAAGCTCATATCCTCGCTCATGTATCAAAAGAACCCATCCACGTGGATGAACTCATCAAAAAGTCAGGATTAAATAGTCAAACAGTAAATAGCACACTGACACTCATGGAAATGAAAGGTAAAGTGCGCAATGTAGGTGGGATGATGTATGTCTTAGCTCGATAAATCTCAATTTACAAATTTTCAATTTTCAAATATGTTATAAAGTCAAAATTAATCTTTATCGTAAATTTATCCGGCGTAGTCCCGCCTTGGTCGGGACGAAGACGGAATCTTGATTCTTCAATTTTATATTTTATTCCTATGTTCTCACCTATACGAATCAAACAGTCCATTGTCCTCACGCTGTTCATCTTCCTCGGCTTTCTCGCCATGCAAGTTCCTTTTTCACAAATCATTGGCTCCAGTGTTAAATTTAGTTTATTCGATTTTTACGGACCTATCGTAGGCGGATTTGTCGGATCAGTATGGGGGCTTATTACGGTCATAGCAATGCAGCTCACAAACTGGGCATGGCATGGATTTACTATTGACGCCGCTACCGCTATTCGATTTTTTCCAGTCCTTTTTTCAGTTCTCTATTTTGCTCGCAAGTCAAAATCAATACTCGCCGTTCCCATCCTCTGTATGATTGCATTTTGGATGCACCCAGAGGGACGTATTGCATGGACCTATGCGCTCTATTGGTTTATCCCTATCGTGGCATATTTTTTTCATGATTCACATATATTTGCTCGTGCGCTCGGCACGACGTTTACTGCGCATGCGGTTGGCGGCGCTCTATGGATTTGGGTGTTTAACATGAAAGCAGGCATATGGATTAGTCTCATCCCAATAGTTTGGAAAGAACGCGGACTCATGTCAATAGGTATCATGCTTACATTTTTGCTCTTCAACTTTGTCTTACGTACCATCAATGAAAAGACAAATATCAAACTCCCCTTCCTCAAACTCCAACCAAAATTCAGCTTACATACAAAATAATTTTCCCTCCCCCTACAAGGGGGAGCCAGAGGGGGTCTTCTAAAATTAAGACCCCACCTCGCCTCCCCTTCTAGGGGAGTTTTCCTGTTACTATGACATTTGACCAAGCATACAATTACATCCTCTCTCTCAACAATCTTCCGCGCAAAGAATACATGGCCGACCCTCGCCACTGCGGATGGTATCTTAAGCGCCTCCAGTTTTTCTTGGATATTTTAGGGAACCCCGAACGCAAAATTCCACACTATATTCACGTAACCGGCACAAGCGGCAAAGGATCGGTGACTGCCTATATGCATTCTATACTTCATGCAAGCGGGAAAAAGGTAGGCTCGACCTACTCCCCTCATCCTACTATTATCACTGAGCGATGGAAAATTGGGAACAAATTTATGACAAAAAAAGAGTTTGTCCAATTAGTGGAATATATCAAGCCAAAACTTGATGAATACACGGCAACTACTCCCTATGATGCGCTGTCCTTCTTTGAAATCACTGAAGCAATCGGTTTTTTGTATTTTGCAAAACATAATGTCAAATGGGCAGTTTTAGAAGTTGCCTGCGGAGGACGTTATGATGCAAGTAATATTATTCCGTGGAAAGATATCGCTGTTATTACAAATATAGGGTTAGACCATGTCGGGCTTATTGGTAATAATAAATCAGAAATTGCATACGAAAAAGCTGGCATCATAAAACGTGGGTGTACATTTTTTTCTACTGAAAAAGATAAGAGGATTATCAATGTATTAACTCGGGAAGCAAAAAAAATATTAAATATTAAAGATATTAGGATATTAAATGATATTAAATATCCCAATATCACAATATCAAAATATCATAATATCCCAATATCTGGAACCAACTTTACATACAAAGATGCCATATATCACCTGCCCACAATAGGTACGCATCAAATACAAAATTCAATATTATGTATCGAAATTGCCAAACATCTTCATATTCCGCAACATGCTATCAAGCGCGGACTCTCACAAGTCAAACAGCCTCTTCGTATGGAAATCGTTTCTCACAATCCTCTCGTCATCCTTGACGGCGCACACAATCCAGACAAGATGAGGACGACTGTTGAGACTACAAAAACATTGCAAAAACAAAAAAATATCCTCCCCCTAGGGGGAGGCGAGAGGGGGTCAAAAAATATCCATCTGGTCGTCGGCTTCTCTGGTGACAAAAACATTCCCAACATGGTTAAACAACTTGCCACTGTCAAACCAAAATCAATTGCGGTGACACGCAACACAACAAATCCATTTCGTAAAGTCGCAGACCTACAACTTGTTGCTAGGCAATTTAAAAAATTACTTCCAAAATCAAAAATTAAACTCTTCCTCGAACCATCTAAAGCATTATTGTGGACAAAAAAAATAGCCAAGACACATGATATCATCTTGGCTACTGGATCAATATTTGTAAGTGGAGAACTACGAGGTCAAACAAATGGATAGGACTACGGAAGCATTATTCGAGCTCCCGTATATCCATTTATATATACGTATTCCCCATTTCTAACTTTCGTTACTTTCAAAACTGCGGAGTTATTATAGTGCTCTACACGAAGAGAACCAATAAACCAACTGAAAATACTGTACTCATACACTGCGTGGTCACTATACGTTACCTGGACTTTGCCAAACCATGTAGGTGTAACTGATACCATATAACGTTTGGCCAACTGTACATCAAACGGATCCAATTTAAATAAAAAAGGATGTGTACCGTTCTGGCTTATGGTATTGACTTCATCTACATATTTGTCTCCGTCATTATCTCTTTTATCGCCTTTAATCTCTATTCCTCGCGCCGGAATTTCATCATCAAAATCTAAATTATTATTTACGTAACCAGCTGGTGCAGAATTACTGCATACAGAGGTTAAAACAATTTTACTTCCGAGCCCATCGTCATCTCTATCTTCATAAAAATTCTTTAGCTGATATACATTAGGATCGTGATCATTACAGTCTGTAGACGCAGAGGCACCATCGTTGTCAGCATCATTGTCATTATGATCATTACTATTGGTTACGTATCCCGCAGGTGTATGTGCCGAACACAAAGTCAGCGTGTCGTTTGGATTACCCAAGCCATCGTAATCTAAATCATGATAATATATGACAGGTGTTGAAATTTGTGGATTATAATCATCACAATCAGCGCTAGCATCTACTCCATCATTATCACGATCATACGCGTGTTCATCGCACGCGTCCCCTATTCCATCTTGGTCAGTATCATTTTGATCAGGGTTATATATTTCTAGACAATTGTCTACTGAATCAACAACAGCGTCATTATCCTTGTCAAAATCATTTGCATCATCATGATTTGTGACAAATCCATCCAAAGGTACCTCTGAACATATTTCCATGATATCATGTATCGAGCCCAGCCCATCCTGATCATAATCCCGATAATAAGTAACAGGGCCTAAAACAGCCACGTCATGATCATCGCAATCAACACTCATTTCCACATTATCGTTATCATAATCATGGTCATTAACATCATCAGAATTGATTACGAAACCTTCAACCAACGTGCATGACTGCTGTAATGTATCAGATCCCCTACCATCACCATCTACATCTTGATAATAGTTAATCGGTCCCAAAATAGCAGGATTATTATCATTGCAATCTGTGCCAGTATTAACATTGTCATTATCAAAATCATTGTCATTTCTATCATCGACGTTCGTAACATAACCAGGAACTACCATGCAGGACTGTCGCGCTGATCCAAAACCCAATCCATCTCCATCAACATCTGCATAATAAAATTGTGGACCTTTAACATCAAAATCACGATCATTACAATCTAAAGCTGTGTCAATATTGTCATTGTCATAATCATTATCATTTGTGTCCAGTTCGCTTGAAGCAGTGAGAACATACGTACCAGAAGCGGAACACATGATCTGTGGTTCACCAAATCTTTTTCCATCGCCATCTGCATCACGATAATAATTAATGGGACCTAAAACAGTGTTATTGTTATCATCACAATCAATACCCGTATTCACATTATCATTATCGTGGTCATTATCATTTTGATCACTAGAATTGGTAACACGACCAGAAACTACTGCGCAAGACAGTACTGCTTCTCCAGATCCGAGTCCATCGCCGTCTAGATCAAGATAGTATGATTGTGGCCCACGAATATTGTAGTCACGGTCATTACAGTCTATGAGAGAAGAAATCGTATCATTATCAAAGTCATTGTCATCCACATCTTCTACATTGGTAACATGGCCCGCAAGTACAGTACATGACTGTCGTGCTTGGCCAAATCCCTTTCCGTCTCCATCAGCGTCAATATAATAATTTACCGGTCCTAAAACGGTATTATTAGCATCATTACAATCAACACCAATACTGATGCCATCATTATCGAAATCGTTGTCATTCACGTCATTTGAATTAGCAACATAGCCCGTCGGCGCTGCCAAGGTACTTATCATGCTTGAAACATGAGAACCAAGTCCGTCATTATCTAAATCCTGATAATATACGGCGGTGTGCTTGCTTATATACGTGGCGGTAGAAGCGTCATGCGCAATATAAATAATTGATCCGCCAATCTCATCTCGTCTAATCAAAAATCCTTCACGTCCATCACCCGGAACATTCGTATACGCCCGTACAACTTTATTAGTTTTTGGATCGACCTCTATCAAAAGATTTACGCCGTCATCATACAAAATAAAAAGAGTGCCGGTATCTTCATTGAAGAACATGTCAGAAATGTTTGAGTTTGCCAAGCCCGTGAAACCATTTGCATTCAATGTAATATAACCTCTTGATGTAAAAATACCTGTATGATTTACATCAAGATCAAAAACATAAATAAGGCCATCATCTGTTGTAGTTGCTCCTCCAGGGGTAGGCGCTCTTTGCACGCCAACATAAAATAACCCGCCAGATCCGTAAATACTGTCAGGAACACTGGAAGGTAAAAAAGCATTTGGGACAAAAGCCGCGCCTTCAAGTCCGGAATTAGAAGGGGTATTCAAATGATAACTTAAATCCCATGATTTCCCTGTTTTTACTCCGCGTGACCAATCAAACTGAGAGATTGAGTCAGGATTTTCCTCACCTAAATATATAAAATTACTATGTGGATCAGTAATTACCAGGGCTTCAAGATCTGCATTAGCCGTAGCATTGGGTGGTTCTCTCTTTATATTTCTCCATTCTGTTTCTACTACCCCATCTTTGTTCATCTTTGTCAAAACCCCTCCATCACTAATAGTAAATAATTTTTCCGATACACTATTCCACGCCATACCACTTGGTTCATAAGGCGCGGTTGGAGTGATGCGATCACTAAGGCTAGAAGAAGCTGGCCAATTCGTCGGACTTACGGCCAAAACAAAATTACTAGGGAACAATAGCACTCCAAGAGCCAGTGCGCCTAAGATAAACTTTTTCTGCATACGGAAATATATAGTATTAAAAACCATTTTATTATAACATAAAATGACATCTCAATCAAAACAAAAGTCGGTAATCAAACATGGCTGAAGTAAATTTACAAAACTCTATATGTCTAGGGTTCTTGTAAAGGTTCAAAAAATATTTTTGGCTGCTTTGTATTTCTATCTACACTCAAAAAAACCACCAATTGAATAGCTATCCATTTATTACCTATATAAACATTAAAAAATTCCTCCTCTCTATGCCCTGTCAATTTCTGATTGCTTCTTAAATTACCCAAAGGAACCGGTGACATGGGCATGCCACATGTTTTTTCATAATATTCTACCCATGCCATTCTCAAATCTGCTATGGTCGGAAAACCATTTTCTCTACAAAAATCAACAAACTGTCGACGAGCATCATGATCTCCTCCCCCTCTTCTCTTTTCTTCCTCTGTCGCCATATGTAATATAGCTAAATATGATTAAATCTAATTTTACTACATATTTGACACCCTCGTCAATTTAGACTATGCTGTTTACCATTCAATACTACATATGAAATTAGTCATCGTCGAATCACCTACCAAAGCAAAAACCATTTCCAAATTCCTTGGTAAGGATTTTGTTGTAGAGTCATCATTTGGCCATGTACGCGATTTGCCCAAAAGCAAAATGGGAATTGATATAGAAGGCGGGACGTTTGAACCAAGCTATATGGTAAGTAAAGATAAGACAAAGCACGTGACCAAGCTCAAACAGCTTGCCAAAAAAGCAGACGCCATCATATTTGCAACTGACGAAGACCGCGAGGGAGAAGCTATTTCCTGGCATCTTGCCTATCTATTTGACATCAAGCCAGAAAAGGCAGAGCGCATTGCATTTCATGAAATTACTAAATCTGCTATAGAAGATGCCCTGAAGCACCCACGCCATATTGATCAAAAATTAGTCGACGCACAGCAGGCACGTCGCGTCTTAGATAGGCTTGTCGGATATGAGCTTTCTCCATTTTTATGGAAAAAAGTAGCACGAGGCCTTTCTGCCGGACGCGTGCAATCGGTGGCTGTTCGCATTATTGTAGAACGCGAACGAGAAATCCAAGCATTTATACCACAAGAATATTGGTCCTTAGAAGGTATTTTTATCCCCTCATCAAAAAAAGAAAACCAAATTCTTGGAAAATTACATACGATTGATGACAAAAAGATTGACCGTCTAGAAATAAAAACAAAAGAGCAGATGGATGAAATTTTAAACGATCTGAAAGATGAGACTTACCATATCAAAAATATTGACGAAAAAGAAACAAAGCGCAGTCCTTCTGCGCCATTTACCACATCAACGCTCCAACAACAATCGAACCAAAAACTTGGCTACTCGGCAAAACAAACCATGGTACTCGCGCAACAATTGTATGAAGGCGTCGAGCTCGGATCACAAGGTTCTATTGGTCTTATCACCTACATGCGTACTGATTCAGTAAATTTGTCTGATAATTTTTTAAATAGTGCGTCTGATTATATCAAGAAAAATTTTAGTGAAAAATTTTTAGAAAAAAGAACATTCAAGACAAAATCAAAAGGCGCGCAAGAAGCGCATGAAGCAATCAGACCAACCGATGTATACAATACCCCAGATGCAGTTGCACCATATCTCAATCCGCAACAATTAAAATTGTATACGCTTATTTGGAAACGCTCAGTTGCAACACAAATGGCAGATGCACGCTTGCTCAATACAAACATTGATATAAACACGCAAAAGTCTAACAATCATGCGTACTCATTTCGTGCGACAGGACAACGTATCACATTTAATGGATGGCTTGCCCTCTATCCTGAGACGATAAAAGAAGAAACTCTCCCTACCCTTCACATCGATGAAACGCTTGTATGTGAGAAATTGAATCCCGAGCAACACAGTACCGAGCCACCAGCTCGATATTCAGACGCAACACTCGTCAAAACGCTTGAAGAATATGGCATTGGCCGCCCTTCTACCTATGCGCCTACCATTGCCACAATTGAAGACCGCGGATACGTAGAACGCGACGACAACAAACGCCTTAGGCCAAAAGATATTGCATTTCTCGTAAATGATTTGTTAGTCCAGCATTTTAGCAACATTGTAGATTACCAATTTACTGCACAAATGGAAGGTAATCTTGATGCTATTGCAGAAGGAGAAAAGGATTGGAAACCAATTATTGCGACATTTTATACTCCTTTTCATGAAAATGTTGTTCAAAAAACAGACAACCTCACCAAAGAAGACACGGCAAGCATGCGCGAACTTGGTGCTGATCCAGAAAGCGGAAAACCTATCTTTGTTCGCATTGGACGCTATGGGCCATTTGTACAAAAAGGCAAAGCTGAGGATGAAGAAAAACCTCAATTTGCAAAACTTAAAAAAGAACAGTCAGTTGAAACTATTACGCTTGAGGACGCGCTTATACTCTTCACACTGCCCCGTATTTTAGGTACAGACGAGGAGGGACACGACATTATTGCAAACACCGGACGGTTTGGACCGTATGTACAAATTGAAAAAAAATATTTTTCAATAAAAGGTGAAGACCCCTACACCATCACACTACAGCGCGCTCGAGAGATTATTGCTGAACAAAAAGAAAAGAAAGAAAAAGCTACTATTAAAAAATTTGAAAACTCAACCGTAGAAATTCGTGATGGGCGCTATGGACCATACATTACTGATACGGCAACCAAAACTAACACAAAAATTCCAAAAGACAAAGCTCCTGCAGATTTGACGCTTGAGGAATGCACTAAACTTCTCATAGAACAACCGAGCAAAAAACGCTGGAGAAAAAAGAAATAAAGGATCTTCACAACAAGCTAACGAGGTATTACGAGCTTAATTGAAGAGCTATTTTCTTGGCAAGCCACGAGGTATTGATCCTATAGTTACTCCTCGGCTCGGAAAAGCAAAATCGCTTTTGCTTTCCTCTCGCCTGCGTCGTAAATAAAACAAATTCCACAACAAAAAAACGCCCATTATTACGATGCGCGTTTTTTATGTAGCAGGAGAGTGTGACCTCAATGCCTATGGTGATAGTAAGGTTCTCTACCCGCTACGCAAAATAGTATAGCAGGCTGAACAAAAAAAGACAAGCGTAGAGACACTAATTACACTAATTTTGTCGGATTCTACAGTGTTCTTAATTATACTCAGCGTAATCCTTAAAAAACAGTATAATCAATGTTAAATAAGCTAAAAAAAGAGAAAACCCCAACCTTACGATTGGGGTTTCCTTTCGGCGTTTAGGCCTCTACCTTATTATCACCAAAAGTATTATATCATAAATATAGCCTTTTGTCAAGGTTTTGGTCGATATACAGCAAATTAACTTGCAAAATAAGCCAATAAATGATACAAATATAAAGACGTCAAATTAATTATTATATGCCTGCTACGCAAAAAAACATCACTATAGAGCAATTACTTGAAAAAATTAAGTCTTATGACCCTAAGGCTGATTTAGATTTGGTCAGACTTGCCTACGATTTTGCAGCGCACGCGCATGAAGGACAGACGCGAAAATCAGGAGAACCTTATATAATCCATCCACTTGCTGCGGCAGACATACTCGTTGACATGCACATAGATCCCATTATTGTTGTGGCCGCCCTTTTGCATGATGTTCCAGAAGACACAAAATATACACTAGACGACATTGAAAAAAATTTTGGCGGTGAAGTGGCGTCTATGGTACGAGGCATTACTAAATTGGGTAAATTAAAATACCGCGGGGTAGAACGCTACATAGAAAATTTACGTAAAATGTTTATTGCCATGGCCGAGGATGTCCGCGTGATGATTATCAAATTTGCCGACCGGATACACAATCTCACTACGCTTGATGCTCTACCTCCCCAAAAACGATATCGAATTGCATTAGAAAGTCTAGAAATTTATGCTCCCATTGCCAACCGCCTTGGCATGGATGAAATCAAAGGGCAACTCGAAGACCTGTCATTTAAGTATGTATATCCCAAAGAATATGAACGCATAAAAGATGAACGCGATGAAAAACTAAAAGGAAAAGAAGGATATTTTGCCCAACTCATCCTACGCACAAAACAAGAATTAGAAAAAGCAGGTATACATCCGATATCCATACATGGAAGAGATAAACGCCTGTATAGTCTGTATCGGAAACTTTTGCGCAAAGAAAATGACATAAATAAAATATACGACATCGTCGCTATACGTATTATCGTAAATAATTTAGCTGAATGTTACGCCACACTGGGAATTTTACATACATGTTGGAAACCGGTAAAAGGAAGAATAAAAGACTATATTTCACAACCAAAACCAAACGGTTATCAATCATTGCACACTACGGTGTTTGATCAAAGTGGCGAACTTATAGAATTTCAAATACGGACATTATCCATGCATGAAAATGCTGAATTTGGTATTGCCGCGCATTGGCACTATGATGAGAATGGAAGTCATATGCCTGCCAAACAAATAAAATGGATAAAGGAACTGGCAGAAATACAAAAAGAAATCTTGAGCAAACTGTCTGATCTTGAAGAAATAAAGGTGGATTTCCTTCAATCACGGATATTTGTATTTACTCCAAAAGGCGACGTCATAGATTTGCCGGAAGACGCCACGCCTATTGATTTTGCCTACCACATACACTCGGACGTCGGAAATAAATGCGTGGCTGCTCGTGTAAATGACAAAATGGTAAGTCTAGATACGGGGCTCAACAATGGCGATGTTGTAGAGATAATAACTGACAAAAATAGAAAAGGACCAAGCGACGACTGGATTAATATTGCAAAAACTCATACTGCCAAAATACATATACGAACGGCAATGAAAAAAAGCGGAGGTATGTCTATTACAAAATTATTCAAATCCGTATTACCGAAAAAACAAGGATGATTTCCTCCCTAAGTTTACTAAGTACCTACGTTACCTAAGTAAAATCATAAACGCCATATCATAAAAATCTGTGTTTAATACACAGATTTTTTTAAAATTAGCTTAGTCAACTTAGACTAACTTAGTTCCTGAACTAACCGTTTGAGTTCTTCGCGAGAATGATATGCAATGACAATAGTCCCCTTTTCTCCTTTTTGGGTAATGCTCACGCGTGTACCAAGGCGTTCCTCAATCATTTCTTCTTGTGCTCGAATATTTGGATCTCTTCGAACTGATCCTTTACGGGATGTTTCTGGCTTTTGAGATACCAAATGTTCCACATCACGCACACTCATCTGTTGTCCCATCATACTTTTGAACACTTCAAGCTGTTCTTCTGAATTTTTGAGTGTAAGCAATGCTTTGGCCTTGCCAGCACTCAGTGTGCCATCTGCCAAAGATTTTTGTATTGCGTCTGGCAAATCAAGCAAACGTATGGTATTTGCTACTGCAGGTCTGCTTTTTCCAACACGCTGTGCAACCTGTTCTTGAGTCAGATTGAATTCTTCCATAAGCCGGCTATATGCAAACGCCTCTTCTATCGGATTCAAATTCTGTCTTTGAACATTTTCAATAAGGGCTAATTCGAGTTTCTGCTGTTCTGTTGCGCTACGCACCAACACAGGGACAGTTGCAAGCCCTGCGATTTGTGCTGAACGAAGACGCCGTTCTCCGGCAATAAGCTCATATCCTCCGTCTTCTTTTTCTGTTGCAATAAGAGGCTGTAAAATTCCATGTTCTTTTATCGAACTCACCAAATCTTCCAGTCCCTGGTGATCAAAATATTGACGCGGCTGATGTGCATTGGGCGTGATCTCAGAAATTGGCACATGCCAAATTTTATCATCTTGTCGCTGTGCTATACCTGTTTCATGGCGAATAATATGCAAAACTTTTTTTTGCTGGGGAATAAGAGAATTGAGTCCTTTGCCTAAAGCCATAAAAAAATTTAGAATTTCAAATTTTAAATTTCGAATTGTTTCAAAATTTAGAATTCAAAACTAATAATTAAATCTGGTGTCTTTCAATAACTTCTCTTGCTAACCGCTCATATGCTTTTGCACCTTTGCCGTTTGGTTCATAATGAACAATAGATTTTCCAAAACTAGGCGCTTCGGCAAGACGTACGGTGCGCGGAATTACGGAACGAAATATATTATTGGGAAAATATTTATATAATTCATTCATGACCTCGGTCGACAACCGTGTCCGCTGGTCAAACATGGTCAATACTGCGCCCAACACCTTGAGGTCTGGGTGGATGTGCGTTTTGACAAGCTCAATGGTGTGCAATAACTGTCCCAATCCTTCAAGCGCGTAATACTCAGCTTGAACTGGAATTAGTAATTCATCCGCAGCAACCAGACTATTTATGGTGAGCAAACCAAGTGATGGTGGACAATCAATAATAATATAATCATATCCATGCCTTACTTCGCTCAATAAATCACGCAATTGAAATTCTCGACGCTCGACGTCCACAAGCTCGACAGATGCACCTGCAAGATTTGAGGTGGCTGGGGCAATGCGCAAGCCTTCGTGACCCGTATTTACAACCACGTCATGCATCCTTTTTTGACGCGCCAATGCTTCATAAATGCCATGCGTAAGCTGTTCGCGATTAATGCCAAGACCGCTTGTAGCATTTCCCTGTGGATCCATATCCACAAGCAAGACAAACTTGCCCAGTTCAGCAAGAAAAGCGGCAAGATTTACCGCCGTTGTAGTTTTCCCTACTCCGCCTTTTTGATTGACAACAGAAACAATTTTTGGCATACGATAATATGTACATACAGTATATCAAATATTGACATAGGCTACAATATTTTATATACTTCTTTTCGTCTAAAAAGCTCGGGTGGCGGAATTAGCCTGCCCGCCGTCGCTACGCTCAGGCATTGCAGGCGGGTAGACGCAACAACATTTTTGATCTCAACAACATATCTTAAAAAGTAAGCAAAGCCGAAGTGGTGGAATTGGTAGACGCAACGGACTCAAAATCCGTCGGGGGCAACCCCATGAGGGTTCAAGTCCCTCCTTCGGTACTAATATATGAACATATTTTTTGACTTGCTTATTGCGATAGGTATGATAATAACTGCTTTTCCAGCGGTTATTTTATTGTATAGTAGTTTTAAGCGGCCAGAAAGTTGGGAATATACTCATAAAAAAATCACATATATATTTTCGTCTCTACTATTTGCTTGTACACTAACTTTAATCTGGGGAAGTTTTATCGAGCCTCGTATACTTGTGGTCAAGGAATATACACAGGATATACAACAAATTAAAAAACCAGTGAGAATTGCTTTTGTTTCAGACATCCACATGGGTATATACAAACAAACTGAATGGATGAAAAAAATTATTGAAAAAATTAAAACACTCAATCCAGACATGGTCATCCTTGGAGGTGATCAAATAGACAATGATATCTACAATCCCGCAGAACTCATTTACTTGGAACCATTGCGCGAACTTGCAAAAGATTACCCTGTCTATACTATACATGGCAACCATGAATATGGCATTCGCGGAGGTAAATCTGTAAGTGATCCAAAATATCGCGCAGCAGATATTTCCAAAGAAGCCAGAAAAAGAATGGAAGATATCGGGGTTATTTATCTCGTAAATCAAGTAGAGCTTGTCACCGTCGAGGAACAGACGTTCTATCTATTTGGGGGCGATGAATATTGGAACCACACACTTGATTTCTCTACAATACAAAATCGTGAAAAGAAAGATATCCCCGTCATAGGTGTTGTACATAACCCCTCATTTATTACAGAGACATATCCGTATGATGTGCCACTATGGCTTTCTGGACATACACACGGTGGACAAATAAGGTTGCCTTTTGTGGGGCCGATAGGTCGTGCTGATTCTGTCTTGTCGACACGATATTACAAAGGACTGCAAGAACTGCCCAATACCCAACATATTCTTATAAGCTCTGGCGCTGGCGAAACAGGTGCACGAGCACGACTGTTTAATCCGCCAGAAATTGTTTTCCTTACCATATACTAAAAAGATCCTATACGTACGGGATCTTTTATATTAGTTTTTGACGTAGCAGCTCAGACACTGGCGGTCCATCTTGGACTTTAAACTCAACTTCATTCTCCCCCGACAATACATACGCGATTCTCTCCTTTTTGTAAGGCGAAGTATTGCGGGGTAATTCATCATACGAAAACCACTTGCAATCATTTACTTCTTCTTTTTGAAGTTTTAATTTTCCCCCGATAACATGGCCTACAAAATTAAACACCATACCATTGTTGTGAGGACGTATATATATTCCCGAAAGCCGATCTATCTCAATATCATATCCTGTCTCTTCTTTTACTTCTCGAACGGCTGCATCGTAGGGAGTTTCACCAGGCTCAAGCCCTCCACCAGGTGTTTCCCATAAGTCACGGTCTGCGCGATGAATATACAAAATCTCTTTTTTATCATTTAAAATAGTTACAAATACTCCTATAGCATATTTTGTTTTCTTTTTCTTATGCATAATTACCATAGCCATTGAAAAGCCTCCCAAGCAAAAAGCGTAATGAGCGTAACAATAATACCAGCTAATGCAACGCCTGCAAAAATAAGCGGAAAGGATTTACGAAATGGGATGTTGAAAATAAATGCGATGAGAGACCCTGTCCATGCACCCGTCATAGGCAAAGGAATACCTACAAAAATAACAAGGGCGATGGCTCCATATTTTGAAAATTTTCCAGAAAATACACGCTCAGCTTTTTCGAGCCTATGTTTAAATAGCTTTCCAATGAGTGGTTGATGAAGTAGCCACGTATGCAGTTTTGGGATAATGAGGAGTAATACTGCAACAGGCACCATATTCCCCAATACAGTCAAAATGAAAGCCTCCCACACCGGAAGTTTATACACGGTAAGTGCAATCGGCAATGAAGCACGCAATTCAGTCAAGGGCAACATGGAAAGCAAAAAGGTCGCCCACTCATGCGACACGCCACTAAACCATATAGATGTATCTAACATACGTATATTAATTCCACGTATAATTATCAAAAGCC
Source organism: Candidatus Magasanikiibacteriota bacterium (assembly GCA_041665025.1). GTDB lineage: Bacteria > Patescibacteriota > Patescibacteriia > Magasanikbacterales > UBA922 > JBAYJP01. Next base: position 32,479 of record JBAYJP010000006.1, read on the forward strand.
CACTGTGCCAAATCTCGAGCTTCATTAAAACGAGATTCATTGCTTTGTGAACCTAATACCACCACATCAACCGCATGGCCATTCTCATCAGCCACTTCCATAGTAAAATTATATCCAGACGAAGGTATAAAACCTGTCTTGCCTCCTCTAAAATCAGCAAAATTATGAGTGACCCACCCAAGCAAGAGCCAATCAGTATTCCACATCTGATGCTCGTTATCTCGTTCATGCGAGTACAACGTGTATTCTTTTACATGAAGAGCTGAGGCTATTTCTGATTTTTGCAAAGCTTCATGAACCAACAAAGCAACATCTGACGCGTTTGAAACATTTCCACTATCTAATCCTGTAGGCTCTACAAATACAGTCTGGGTTAGACCAATTTCTTGGGCTTTTTCATTCATACGGGCCACAAATTGCTCGCGCGTCCAGCCAGTCGCATCAACCAATGTTAAAACTGCTTTATTTGATGAACCAACATACGCGGCATTCCAAAGCTGTTCAAGCGTATAGGTATCCCCTGCATACATATGCGTATCAACAACGGCATCATCTACAACCACGGTAGATGTTGTCCATTCAACATCATGTTCGAGCAAGACAAGAGCGCTCATCAATTTGGTAATGCTTGCAAGCGGACGGCTCATATATTCATTTTGTGAAAATAAAACAGTACCGCTCTGAATATCTTTTACCATTGTACAGCAGGCACTAAGTCCAGATGCGTCATAGGGCGACGAAGAAGTATTGAGGACAGGAGTAGGAATAATGACGCGCGCAAAAGTTACATCCCCGCCAATGTCTGATATATTATCCTGCGAATCAATGTTGCGTACCACGTGCCGGTACAATTCTCCAAATGAAATATCTTCGTTTTCGCTTCTGCTATAGAACACAAGAGATCCCGCAGCCACTATAAGAAGTATAAGAGCTATTCCATTTCTTACTCGATTTGAAGCAATCGTGACACCCTGTGTGTTTTGTTTTAAAAAATTTATCATAAGGTTTTTTCATTTTCAGACGATGTATTATCAGACTCCTGTTCTAAATGTGCATGATGACGCAATGCGTCATAATCGGGAAGCTCTTTAACCTCCGAAATGCCCAAGAAACGCAATGCATCGATAGATAATTCGTATGTGGAAAGGACACTTTCCTTTTGTTCTTTTTCCTCCACCAAACCGCGCATGAGCAAATTACGTAAAATAATAGAACAATTAACACCACGAATTTCTTCAAGTTCAGGACGCGTCATCGGACCACGATAGGCGACAACCGTAAGTGTTTCCAACTGTGCACGCGTTAATTCCCCTACTATTTCATTCTTGGTAAATTGTTCTACAGATGACGTATATAACGGGTTAGTAATCATTTGTACTGTCTCACCAGAACGCACAACCCACAAACCACGCTCATTTGAATATATATGTATGAGATCCTGTACCACCTGCTCAACTTCTTCGTCTGAAACAGATAACGCCTTTGCAATTTTTTGTATAGACAAAGGCTTTGACGCAACAAAGAGAATAGATTCAACAATAGAAACAAAATTATTCATAAAGAATAAAAAATTATTCTAATTATACTAACTATTCTAATTATTCTAAACAAATTCTAATTTCAAAAAATAATTTGTGTATTCCTTAGGTCAATTAGAATAATTAGCACAATTAGAACAATTGTCAGATACCTTTAATAACAATATTCCCAAAGCTCGCATCCTGTTCAACATAGACCATCTTTTGTTTTACCAGCTCGAGCAAGGCGAGAAAACTTATGATTATTTCTGTGCGCGATGTAGTATCTGCAAGCAATTCATTGAAACTCAATGTCTTTCTTTTTGAAATAAGTGATCGTAATATGTCAACTTTTTCTTTCAATGAAACAGTCTTGTCAATACGCGTCTCAGGCAATGGTTTGGGAGGCGCAAGTCGCGACACCAATTGTACCATACTTTCATATAGCGCGTCAGTGGACAAATTATCAGGTTTCACTAATTCCTTTGGGGGAGACAGGGGTTCAATACGCTCATATCCTTTGTCTGGAGAAAGCCACATCTCATTTAATTTTTTACTTACTGCTACAAAATGCCGATACAGACGCAATTGTTCCTCAAGCGACATCCCTTCTTCGTCTGGCTGACCTATTTCTGGCAACAGCGTCTTTGATTTGAGCAAAAGCAATTTTGCGGCAATAACCAAAAAATCAGCTAAATCATGAGGGTTTATCTCTTCCAAAGAATCAAGATATATCAAATATTGTTCGGTAACGGCAGAAAGCGAAATCTCGCTCAACTCCATTTTTTCTTGTTCAATAAGAGAAAGCAAGAGATCCAAAGGACCTTCAAATTTTCTACTTTTAAAACTAATTGCGTTCATACACTCCTTGTTTATCATTGCGATAAATAGTTATGACATCTTTTATAATCTGCAAACCATGGCGCAATGCCGATACTCCCCCGCGCGTATTGCATGGTTGCTTCAATGCAACAGGAATTTGGAGTATATCCACGTTATTGCGGATTGCGATAATAAATAATTCAACATCAAAAACCCACCGGTATGTCTTTATGTTTGAAAACAAAATATGTGCCGCCTCCCGCGTAAATATTTTCAATCCGCACTGTGTGTCTTCGTACGCACGCACCTCTCTTGGTAATATGAGATGAAAAATTTTGGTAAAAAAACCACGGTATCTATTATACTGCGGATGAAGTGTTTTGACTATATGCCTGTTGCCTACAATCATACCAATTTCTTTGTCTTGCAACAACATCATACTGTCTTTCAAAACTTCTAAACCGTAGGGTAACTCTACATCAGTAAAAGCAACAAGACCATTTGGATGAACATGTTCAAACGCAAACTTAATAGCATGACCTTTTCCTTTATTTTCTCTATAGCCTAAAATTTTGAATTTAAAACTTTTATTTTGAGTATAATCTTCCATGCGTTTTCGCGTTTCATCGGTGCTTCCATCGTCCACAAATACAATGGTATCAATAAAATTATTCTGAACACAAAAAGTATGCAATTCATTGCACGTCTTTTCAATATACTGCTCGCCATTGTAGACCGGAATAATAAGGGTCAAAATTTGTGGGAATTGCATAAGAATATAGAAGAGTAAGTATAACACACATCGTTCATCACTTCACCTCAAAAAAGTTCATCTTCTCTCCATCAAAAAAAGCTAAAATTATTTGCTTCTCCTGCTCTGTATATGTTTTTAAGACATCATCTCTAACATCAATAGTAATGCCCTCTCCCTTAAATCCCAATCGGACAAAATTCTCCATACTAAAATTTGCTAATTCATGTTTGTATGTCGCAAACCCAGTGAAAATACTTTTATCTAAATTATTAATCGGCACAAGTTGATAGCTATATTCATTTTGTTCTAATGCGAGAATATTCTTACCCACTCTTGATTTGCCGAGTTCTGTATATAGCGGTATTCTCTCGCCAAGAAAGAAGCCTCTGTCTGAAGTCAAATACACTGCCTCTTTTATGGCGTTACGAAATACAGGAGCTCCAGCCACGTTGTCTGGCAACCCGACAATAAGCGTATAGTAATTATTTTTAAAATTAAATGATCTAAAATCATCTAAAATCTGATCACGAACACGGGATGCGAGCGTATAATCATGTAATTTGGAAGGAATCTGATATAACAAAAATATACTTGCAACGGCAACAATACCCCATGTTATCCACTTTCCATATGTTACTCGTATGAATACTCCATACAAAACTACCCCTACCCACATCACAAAAAATATAGATACAAAATATCCATACCGTTCACCTTCATTATTTACAGGGTTTAATTGCAAAGATAAAAATGGATAACTCAAAATAACATATGCACCCAGTAAAAACCACGCTATTTTTCTATATTCTTTGTGCATTACAAAAATCATTATTCCCAAAATTGCCAGGATACTTAATACAAACAACATATCATGTCTAAAAAACCACTCCGAAACCGACTGCCTATATGGATAAGAAATAACATGTGAAGTTGCAATTTCTACAAAAGTTTTCAGCTTTGCAACAAGTCCTATTGATTCACCTTGCCCTGCGTAATACCCAAATACATACCCGACAATACGATAACGCAACCATACGAACAACAGGGTAAAAAGGCCAAAAGGCAACAAACGAATCACCAGGCGTTTGAACGTACCCAAAATTCCATCCCATCTGCCAAAGAAGCATTCCATAAGCAAGACAACGAATGGAAGCATAATGGCTGTTTCTTTGGTAAAGACTGACAGAACATACGCACATACAGAAACAAACAAAAGATTTTTTTTCTTGGTCTCAATAAATTCGTAATAAAAATATAATGCCAGAACCGCAAAGAACGTGGCAAATACATGCGGTTGTACGGCAATCCACGATACGGACTCAATATGGCCGGGCAATATAATAAACAGAACACTAGAAATAAAACCTATTATTTTTGAATGAGACAATTTCGTTAACCACAGATATATAATAAAAGCCGTTAGTGTATACAAGATAAGTGACACCAAGTGGTAAAAAACAGCATTGAGATGAAACAAAAGATACTCAATCGTAAACAACACATTCCACACAGGTCCATATGACCCTCCGGAGGCTTCGCCGACATTATTTGTATTGAAGTATTTCAATACTGAATCCTGAAGTGATGTAATATACAAAAAATGATAATCATCGCTCAGAAAGCCGAAAAATAATGAACGGTAATATAAACTAAAAACAACTCCCAGAAGGAGGAGAAAGACAAGGATATTTTTTCGGGTTGAAGTCATGTGCATGCATTAACGACGAAACGGTAATTTCCGCTGTCGTCGCTGATATATTTCTTTCACTATCTTCGCACCCACCAGGGTTAGCCCCACATGCGTGATAAACCATTTGTGCGGCGTTCGCCTACCAAATCCGGTCAGAAGCTCTCTGTCGATTAGGCGTTCGATGCTTTGGGTAATAATGTGTTCTAGGTATTCTTGTTTGGGTTTTTTATTTTGAGTTTCGTAAAATGTCCGAAATATTTTTCGATCTACGCGCCCTCCCTTTTGTGATAACTCAAGCAAAATATATTCTTGTAAGCGGGAAAGAAGCATATGAAACCAACAACGAAATTTACTGCACCAAATGGCTTTTAATTTAATTATCTTCTTTCAATATAGGTGGTTCATTATCTTCATGCACAACGCCTTGTCGAAGTAATCCGGGGTGCACTCGTTCAGCCATATCTATAAACCTCTCTTTTTCTGACACTTGTAATCCCGCTAACACCTCAGCAGGAATTTGCTGTCCTCCCGGGTAAACAGATGAATATGCGATTTTCGCACTTAAAATTTCAGCAAGATCAGCATCTGTTGCAGGCCTTAAACTTTGCGGAAGAGGTTCGCCACTTTCAAAGTAAGGTACGGAAGCACCACCTCCAAGACCATATTGGAAGCGTCGTTCCCCGTCAATGACCGCACCTGGCTTTGTACTGGTTATTCCTTGCCACGCGCCATCCGGCGTAGAAGGGCTGACAACTAGTTCCTTCTTCACCCTATCTGCAGAGTTTGTTACTGTATTTATATACAAGCTACCAGGGACAAATTCCCTTTTACCGAGTTCCGTCTTAGCGCGATCCTCCTGTACAGGTACTGAAAACCCAGATACTTCTGCGCCATGACGTAATATTTCTGATTCATTCATAAGAAATTTGATTAAAACAAATTAAATATTAAAACTCTTATTTTCTATCTATAATCTTCAGTCCCAGTTCACCAAGCTGTTTTTTATCAACTTCAGATGGGCTTCCCATCATCGGCTCTTGTGCTTTTTGATTTTTGGGGAATGCGACAACAGCACGGATATTCTTTTCGCCTTTCAAAACCATGGTAAGTCGTTCAATGCCCGGTGCAAAACCGCAGTGTGGAGGCGCACCGTATTCAAACGCGTCAATCATGTGTCCAAATTTTGCGTCAACATCTTTTTTGCTGTATCCGGCAATTTCAAATGCTTTGTACATTATTTTTGGATCCTTATTTCGAACCGCGCCAGAAGAAAGTTCAAATCCGTTGGCGATAATGTCGTATTGGTATGCGAGAATATCCAGAGGATCTCGGGTTTCAAGAGCTTTCATACCCCCTTGCGGCATTGAGAATGGATTGTGTCCAAAGTCTATTTTTTTCTGATCATCATTGTATTCATACATGGGAAAGTCCACAATCCACGCCCACGCAATCACACTTTCATCAATCAAATGTAATTTATTGGCTGCAAGTTCTCGTACTGGTCCTAGTGATTTGCATGATACATCCCATCTATCTGCAGAGAAAAATAATATGGCATTACCAAACTTAGATAATGTAGCTAACTCGGTCAACTTAGATAGCTTTTTATCGTCAAAAAATTTACTCACTCCCCCATCAAATTTTCCATCTGTATATTTCATCCACGCCAATCCTTTGGCCCCGGTGCGTTTTGCTTTATCAGTAAATTCGTCATCAATTTCTTTTCGGGTAAACACGTCCCCACCTGGTACGACAAGCACGCGCACATAAGGTGCTTGTTTGAATACATTGAAATCTGAAGAATGTGCCCAGTCGGTAACATCGGTTAATTTCAAATCATAACGCAAATCCGGCCTATCACTGCCATATTCTTCCATAACTTGTTTGAAGGGAATGCGTGGGAATGGTGTTTTCAATACTTTTTTTCCTGCAAGCTTCTCGGTCAATTCTACAAACAATGGTTCAACTACATCAAAAAATTCATCCTGAGTAAGAAAACTTGTCTCCACATCAAGCTGATAAAATTCTCCTGGAGAACGGTCTGCACGTGCGTCCTCGTCGCGCATACACGCCGCTATTTGGTAATACCTGTCAAACCCCGCAACCATTAATAATTGCTTGTATTGTTGAGGAGCTTGTGGCAAAGCATAAAATTTTCCTGGATGGAGTCGTGACGGCACAAGAAAATCACGAGCGCCTTCGGGAGAAGACACAGTTAAAATGGGTGTAGCAATATCTACAAAATTTCTATCTTCCATGAATTTGCGAATGTGCTGTACGACTTTTGCGCGAAATAAAATATTGTCTCTCAATTTTTCACGGCGCAATTCCAAATAACGGTATTTGAGGCGCAGTTCTTCGTCTTCTTCTTCTTTGTGCGCGTCAAAAATTTCAAATGGCAATGTCTTTGCTTCGCTTAATATTTCGATCTCGTTTGCAATTATTTCAATCTCACCTGTAGATAATTTATTATTCACGCTTTTTGCCTCTCGCTCACCTACTTCGCCCTCAACTCTAATAACATATTCATATTTCAGTTTTTCTACAACATCAAAATGTTTCACCGTGTCGGGATGAAATACGACTTGGGTCAAGCCATATTTGTCACGCAGGTCTACAAACACAAGTCCGCCTAAATCACGCCGTTTGTGCACCCAGCCGGATAACATTACCTTTTTTCCAACATGTTTTTTGGTTAATTCACCACAGGTGTGTGTACGATAGGTCATATTTTTTTGCTTAAATTACGTACGTATCTTAGCAAAAAAACCTTGGTAAGACAAGGGTGATAATAGGTTATCCCGAAGACTTAATCTCTGCCCCTCTGAGTTTGTTCGAGCAACCCACCCTTAATCCCTCCTTTAAAAAGGGAGGGAAAGACGATTTAACAAACTCCTCCTCCCTTTTTAAGGGAGGAGGTTGGGAGGTGGGTTGCACGGACAATGCAAGGGAAAATAAAAAGAAGATAGGTTGCTCGAACTGTTAACCCAAGACTCAAAACGGAAACAACTCCGCCGGATGCCAATTTTTTAATCCCTGATGAAAAAACATATCAGCAAAACTATCAGCCGACATGTTATTATGAGAAAATATGTAATCGCCTTCTGCATGCACAGCAAAATCCATTCTGTTGAACTGCACCGCATCCAAATTCAATGAACCTCCATCAAAATATATACCATTGTCATACCATGATGAATATATTTTATCATATGGCTCATCCCAGCCTATCGAACTGTTTGAAATATTCAACTGGCTATTTTTTGCATATATATTTCCTCCTGGCCGTCGAGAATTTGATATTTCGACTCCATTTAAAATGACTTCTGAATCTCGCAACCACAATGCTGCGCTCTCCGGCGCGCCTACTATTGGATATGATGAAACATTTGGAAATGATCCTCCTCTTATTATATCTACATGATTTAACTGTGATATTGAATTATTAAAATATATTCCTCCAAACCAACTATTATCTGCTCCGGAAATAATCACAGGAAATTCAACTGTCCCTTGCGCGTTAAGCGTACCATCCACCGTCAATAGGCTATATGGAGTAAACAAAAGCGTTGCGCCAGGCATAAGAGTAAGTGTACTTGAAGCAGAGACTGTCGCGCTTGAAAAAATAAAAGGTGTTTGAGCTTGTATGGTTGTGTCATAGTCAAATACAACTGAACTGCCATACATTGCACTGGTTGAATTCCCTATAAATGTATTGCCTGAACTTGAATGAGGAAAATTTCCTGCAAAGACTGCAGGGTATGTATGGGGAAATATAAAATCAGAAAAAATTGAATTATTCACCATAGCATGTGGAACATCTTTTATATAAACACCCTGGTAACCTCCACTCAAATGTATATTCTCCAATGAAACTTGTCCGCCATTGCTCCATATATATGCATCATTATCAGACGTACGAGATCCCGCGTCATAACTATTGTGAACACTCACGTGATCTAAATCTAGAATTCCTCCGTCATTTCGTACAAGCTCCGAAACTGATTGGGATGTAGGAAAAAAGCGATTTCCGCCATAGTACATATCAGCATATTGGGCTTTAAATAAACCTCCGCTTTGCACGTGTATTCCCTGCCAGTCTCCTGCAGCAGGTTCACCTTCACATGAGGCAAGAGTCATAAATGCTTCACACACCTGTACTGTTTGAGGATCTCTACGGGACGTCATAATAATATGATGGTCCTGCGCACCTGAAAAGATTAAAGAACCACTGACACTAAATCCTCCAGCATCAAATATGCTAATAATGTTTGAACCTTGTGCAAATTCAACTGTGTATCCCGTTGGAATAACTACATTATCAATAATATAAGGACTATGCTCTTTTGAAAATACTATGGTAGAAGTATTGGCAAGCAGATTATTATAATATAACGTAACATTACTTGGAATGTACCAATCTGTTTTGTTGTCTGACTCGGGACTTCCATATACGTCTCCACAATTATTGCTTCTAACTCCATAACGCAGAGATTCACTCGTACGCCAATTCGTTGGCCAATTGCCAGGCAAAGCAGAATTCACGCGTTCCATAGGACGAAATACTCCTATTGATTGACCACCAAACCAACCAGCTTGTTGATCTGTTTCATCTACAATATTACTTTCACTATCTTTTAACGTGAGATGCGCGCCGCTATCGGACAATGAAACACCTGGAGGAAATAAGGAGTTAGACTGTTTGCTTGTGATTACTTTTTCATTGCGCTCGACAAGATAATATCCATGTCCTGCAATACTGCCCGCAAGCGGCATACTAAACTCTTCATTTTCATATTGTACCTGTAGGGTCCACCCGGATACATCCATAGGTACATCGCTCGGGTTATACAATTCAATCCATTCATCTTGCGCACATTTGTTAATAGATGCCACACCCATCCACGCTATCTCATTTATAACCACTGTCTTTGGCCAGTCAACTGCTACGCTTTGATCTTCCCCACTCCACAAAGACTCATTGCCTGCCTTATCATATGCTTTTACGCGCATATAATATGATACATAGCGATCTACGTCTGTCATTTCATAACTCGTACTTGTCGTGTGAGATAGGAGTTTCTGCCACTCTGAACCTGAACCATTTTTGTATTCAATATCAAAATATGCAATACCAGTCCCCGAGTCAGTACTTGTCCATTCACTGTGCAATGTAGGAGTAGCAAAATCACTTTGTACAAGCTGGACAATAGGCTGCGTTGGTGGCGTACTATCAAGATTGATAACAATATTTGCTCCGGATATTGGTTTCCCTTCTCCATCCTCAATATGCAATGAAAATACATTTTCACCTTCTGTCAAAACGACCTCTTTGCGCCATGTTGTGCTTGACGCGTATTCCACTCCGTCTGAACTGCCATTGATAAAAATCTTTTCAACACTCACTGATTTGTCACCTTCAAATGTAGTTGTTGCAGAATTGGTTATCCACGGCGTTTCAGTTGGGAATGAAATACTAAACCACGGCTCTTCTTCACCAGATTCTGCATTACTAGATTCCTGTGTAGAATCTGACGAAGAATTCGGCGTAGATGAGCCGCCCCCACCGCCATATGAAGGTGAAACAAATGGTGAAATAATAGTATGCACTACTTCTTCAACTTTTTCCTGAATAATTTTTATACCATGCACGATATCATCCAATGCTCTCTGGTCTTTTTCAACTATTGTTTCTGGTTTCCACTCCTCTTCAACTTTTTTATCTGCAATAGCTAGATTCAATCTATATATCTCATTTCCAATTTGTTCATATGTGCTGCCCGTGTATCTCACAATCATCAATTGTAATCCGTAATTCCCTACAACATCTGGAGTATGAACAATGAAGGAAAAAGACGCTGTTTGACCACTAATAACCATAGCTTGGTCCATGAGTGCTGGACGCAAGCTTGTAAGCCAGGTCGCGTGTTTGAACTGTACGTTTTTTTCCACTCCCCCAATTACATTTAGAGAAACCTGATCAGACCTGTTCCACGCAGTCTTTCCTGTATTTTTTACACTGATTTTTAGTGCGACATCTTTGCCTGGTTCAGAAGTAATATGTTCTGGCGTATTCAAAATATCTGCATTATACACAGACAGATTGTTTGCTTCTTCTTTCTTCTCCTCCGGTTTTTGTTCTGGTATATTTTCTATTTTTTCTCCCTCAACGTTTTGTTGTTCTGAAGAAAAGAGTGAAGAAAAAAAGATTTTTACATTGTTCCAGAGAGAGGGCGACGGAGATTGAGATTGCGATTGAGAATTTTGGATTGGTTGGTTTTCCTGAACACCTAAATTTTTATTGAGTTCGATAAATTTGGATGGGGAGTAACGGTGAGGGGCGTAGCCGGTGGTGCCGGAGTAACCTTTACCGACGCCACCTAAAATATCATCCTGAAAAGCTTTAGCATCTTTTACCTCAAAGTGTAGATGTGCATCATAAATACACAACTTAGCAACATCAGCTATGATATCTCCCTTCTTCACAATGTCTCCATCTTCTACTTTTATATTTGTTAAATGCCCGTAAAGACTATACACAACAGTAGGATTATTTTCAGTCGATGCGGTAATGATAGTACCATCGGAAGAAAAGACGTCAGGATTTACAACCTCATGCTTTATGATAACCACGCCTCCCCACCCGTGTGAATCTTCTACCTTTTTTCTAACACCATCGATTATTTCCACCTTATCACATAGTGCCCAGCGAACGCTTTTAACTACTTCGCCGTTAGCAATCGATTTTACCTGAGTACCCGCATCTACCGCAAAGTCCTCACCTAAGTGTCCCACATACTTATCTGTATATTTTGCGCCAAATCCGTTAGACAAATAATAATCACTAAGTGGCAATAGCATGCCACTGTCAACAACAGAAAATACTAAAACTGGAATAAAAACAAATAGACCAACAAAGAAAAATATATCCCTCCTAAACATATATTTTATCTAAAAGTCATGTTATTAAAAATTTCCATAGGGTTTCCAAATATGGAATCAACGAATACAACTTTATTCTCATACTTATAAATCAAAATTTTTTCATTATCTGCATATGAGGGAACATTAATTATATACACTTCTTTGTCTCCTATTAATTTTTTCTCATAAGAATAATCGTCACCGTATTCTTGTTGACTAATCCATGACAATACCCAATCTTCTAAAGAAGAATTTTTTAAATCTAACAAACTGATATTGTAAGATTCCCTATAATCTAATTCGTTATTATCCGAAATAGCTTGATTAGTTACTACTAACAAGCCATTTTTATATTCGATTGATTTAAAATCTGATTCTAATCTGACAGAATAATTATCGATGTTATTGACCAATTTTTTATTACCATCTTCTTCAATAATGCTCACCCCCTCTGGCAACGATACTTCTTGCCCACCATTCGTTTCTTGGTCCTTATCAACTACAGAATTATTTTGTCTTACAAAAAATAAATAACCCCCGACACCGAGGGCTACAACCAAAATAATTGCCCCCCACAACATAAAATATGTTTTGTTTCGCATAGAAAAAATTAATGTATATTAATAATATAAAAATTATACTACACAGCGTGGCTAAAGACAATATGTGTATGTTGTATGTTTATAAACGTGGACGATTGTTCCGATCACGATTCCACATGGGTGGATTATATATAATATAACGTTGTATATTATGAAACGCCGTTTCATTTCGGATAATATTATCATAAAACGACCGTTGCCATTTGAATTGTGGAAAACCAATTTCGTGGATACGTTTCGACGTGGTCGTTTTCAATGCGCCGATAATATTTGATAATGATAATATGTTGTATGAACCCGGTGCATGTAGGGACAGGTCTAGACCTGTCCCTACACCACGTTCCATGTCAATCATCATATTGAGGTCATTGCCGCGACCTGCCCCTACGGACCCCGCATTATCCAAATCCATTGCAATACCACCGGCATGACCCACCCCTACACCATCGGCACAATCCATATCAATATCATTATTCAAATCCATTGTAATATTATTTCCATTGACGACCGTATCGTCACATATTTCCAATATCCCATGCACATGGTTCGGCATAACCACAAACCCGTGTGATCGTATATACGAATATTGGTGCGACAACCATTCCCATTGGCGATATAGGACCGTGCCCACACGATTCACGCACATTACACCATTATATACACCACCAAAAAATGAAATCCTACCCTCTACACAGATCGTAATAAAATAACACCTATTATTTTTATAATCAAAACCCCGTAAACGATTATTTTTTCTATTATTCCTCCTATACATATACGCATAGTATACATGCAAAATTCTATGATTTAAATCTATCTAACTTAGACGAACTTAGATAACTTAGGTACTTAGCAAACTCAAGTTTATCCCCACTCTATCCCCAAAAGCGCTCTTGACTTGACAAAAAGGCTAAAAAGTGGTCTAATAGGTATGTATTTAGGGAAAAATGTCTCATACCACATACCACACAACAACTCGCTTGTTACGCGGTATGTGTCATGTGACCACGAGGCGAAGCTTTTCGTGGCGCATACACTATGCATAGTGAGCCCAATACCACTCTGGTATAGGACAAACTTCCGTAAACAAAATGTTCTGTTCTTTCCATTTGTCACACTATTCCTCTGATCAAGGAGTAGTACGACAATACAATTAAGTGCGCGAGGCAATTTATCACGTGTCCGCCCAAGGCGGATTTACGTGAGACAAACTCGTCCGTTTTAAAATTTAGAAACCACGTCGTCAACCAGCAAGAGTGCGATGTGGATATTGAGAAGTAAATTTACTCCTTAGTACCCACATCACATCTCTCGACCGCGAGAAGTTTTTCGGGGGCACTCGCTCCCGACTCGCGGTCAAGCCGCAAGCGCCGCGTTTCGCGGTAAGGAAAGGGGGACTCATGTCCCACCTGCGGCTCGCGCTGTTCGCCGCGATCGCGGCGCTGGCACTCGTCCTCTCGGGCTGCGTCGAGCCCGAGGACGAGACGAATGAGTCTCCCGACACGACGCAACAGCCGTCGGGAGATGTGCAGGCGCCCCTCTGCCAGAAGAAGGCGGACGGGACCTGCCGCGACGACGTCGCCCCCTCCCCGGGCGACGAGATCGTCGGTGACGACACCGACGGGGAGACGGACGAGGACGTCCTCCAGCCGAACGGCTGCGAGGCGGTGGAGTGGACCGAGATCACGATCGGCCACGACATCGCCCTCTGCCACGCCGAGAACGGCATGGGCAGCGAGGGCGAGTGCGAGTTCGCCATGTACGAGCAAGATGGGCAGTGCGTCACCGACTGCATGCCCAACTTCTCGGGGCGACCGACGAACGAGATGGAGGCGGTCCCTGGTGGATTCGCCTACAACCACCCGTTCCTCGGGCGGGTCATCTGCATCATGCAGTGACCCGACCACACCCGACTGAGCTCGTCCGTGGACTGGGATGCGTCGCGCACCGGTCCCTAGAGAATAACAAAATGGTATTATCTAGAGAAAAAAAATCTCCCAAATTGGGAGATTTTTTTGTTTTGGAATCTTTACGGAATGACAATAATTGCACCTTTATATTTTGTAAAATGATAATCATGCATGGTTGAATCATCACATTGATGATCAGTAGTATCATTAAAAAATGCGGTCGGATTGCCATTACCATCTACCCCATTACACCACCCCCAATTATCAAGCACCTGAACGCCGGGTTTGAAGATACAGATACCAGTCTCTTCGGTAATTTCACTGCGTTCCATGAGACGAGCGTATGCTTCGTCTGCGTATGAGAGATTATCACCAAAATATTTTCTCTTTATGGTGTCATTTCTCAAATCACCTACTTCAATATCTGTCGTGTTGCAATAATAGGTATGCTCGAATTCAAAATAATTTTCCTGGCACGCACGCGGTGCATCTCCAAAGATTGGATCCTCAATGTTATCATCACAAAAGTAGCCATCCCCAAATATCTGGACGCATTCCTCATCTTTTTTACATGTAATGGGAGGCTCGCCCTGAGCCCAGTTACGTTCACGTTCATCTCCTGTACATCTACCTACTGTTTTATTACCGTCTGTATCATCACAATAAGGCTTGTGATTCCGATACATGCCCTTTACATCTTTGTTTTGCACGTCCGTGCCGTCGTCCCAATTCACCATCACTCTGCGTATAGGCATGCGATTATCATCCGCAAACGCAAAGAACCGAGCATTGACCGTAACACTTCCCTGCTGGATAAATGGATCGGGCGTACCTCTTCCGAAATCGCTTTTATCTTCATCCCCGTCTTTCCCATCGTCATCATAATCTTTCATTGTATAATTTTTCATGTTAATCGTGATATTGTCTGCTTCTCCTGGAATACAATCTTTGTCTCTCCTCGAACATAGGCTCGGGTTGATAGAGAAAATTTGTGGAGGTTTGGTATCGCCAATAAAATCTTGACCTCCTAAATTACTGCTATAATCTTCTCCGACATATTCACCTCCTACATAGTCTCCAAGTGTGTCCACTACTGCATCATCTCCAAAAAGATGATTTTGCGACTTAATACTAAAATACTTCAAAAATAAATCATTCAAACTCAGGTAATACAGATTTGCGTCTTGATATGAAAAATTATCATCCTGTTCTTGTTCTTGCCTATCTACTGCGTGAGTATTTATTCCTTTAAGCGTGGCATAACTACCTCCTGTGGTTTTTATTTCTTCACATATAGTTGGAACTCCTCCCAGACGATGGCTATCTGTTTCGTCGCAACTATAAGGGAACCCATCGAATACGAGATTGGTGAATGTGTATGAAAGCCAATAAGGATTTCCAATCCCAAGCCATGGATCAAGAGGGCTCGTTCCGCGAAGTGAGAGAGAAGCATAAGGTTGGAGTTGAGTGGTTTTGAAAATCTGACTAAAAAACCCTGATGACGCTAGATATTCACCGTGTTCCCAGATGCGATCTGTCCATGCCTTATTTGTAGTATCTCCAATGTCTCCGCTTTCGTCATATACCTTTACAAATTCATTACAGCTCTCATTCAACTCGACAATAACCGCAAATCGGATGCCGTGTCCTTCTCCATCATCATTTTCATATCCATTACACCAGCGAGATACATATCCAAGAAATTCACCATTTTTATTAAAGTCAAGGCCAATGGCAATCCAACTACCTTCTTTTTTGCCGTCATTTTCATCCTGATGAAGATTAAATTTACATTCAGCCTGCAGAGGATCGGAGTCAGCATTACTGGGTAGACTTACTTCCTGGCCAGCTATTCCATTCACCAGATCTGTGTTAGGCAAAAACTCAGGCGTTTGCTTTTCAGTATTAGTCAATGGGTAGTATTCATGATATACACCCATATATCTATGCTCTATCTCATTGAGTGTTTGTAAAGCAGGATACCTTTTATACACTTCAAGTATCTTACCGGAAAACTCATATGGACTTGAATCATCATATCCCTGAAACGACACTAATCCATTTTCATTATCCTTATCCAAAAGATATGTGTACAAGCCTGCGTCCGCAGCACCATCGTCATTAAAAAAATCTATATACCCTCCATCACTATTACCTCTAATATAATGATATGTTAATGGAACTCTCTCATGAAAGGCAATTTTATCAGGTTCTCTTCCACCTGGGCCTGCAATTCCTCTCAAACCATTAAAATCAATTCTAAACGCATCTGTCAACAAAGGAACAGGTGCTCCGCCCTCGAGCTTACCTGGATAAGCAACAGGAACAAAATAAATGGCCTTTATATCTTTTTCTCTTATTTTTTCTTCAAGCGTCGAGCGATATATCTTTGGATAGCTATCGGAAAATGCTAATTTAGTCATCGAAGCTAGTGTCATCGATTCTCCTAACACTCTGTCCACGGTTAAAAACGAAGTTTCAACCTTATAATCTATTCCATGCTCTAACTCCATGCCTATAAGAGTCCTGTCTCGAGATGTTTCATCGCTGTTTTCTATTCCATCGAGGTCACTCATGAAAAAATTCTTGGCATCTGTATCTGGGAGATCTCGAGCTTCTGCAGCCTTATCCCACAAACGCGGAGGATGCATAAATGTTCCCAGCTCGACAGTATCATACAGCTCAGCATATGTGCCCTCATTTTTTTCAAAAATAGAAGGAGCAAAAATCTCAGGTACGAGTAATGATGCATCATCTTTGGCCACTTGGCTCTCCAAACTTGTGATATAATCTACACTATTAAAAGCTAGATAGGGATATAATTCTCCTCCTCTTGGATTCATGTCCATTCGCAGTACTGTCGCGTTTGTGCCTATTTTCCTCCACGCCCATATATTCATAAGTGCAATAGGAGTGTTTTCTTCATATGGTCCTCGCCATGCATCCCTATTGAGATCATCAGCCCAACACATAATATATCTATACATCCCCGTATGACCACAACTTTCTCCGTCATCAAGATTGAGAGGACAAATGCCGCCTGCATTTGTTTTAACATTGGGACAATTTTCAGCTAGGCCAGCACTACCCCATGGCAAATTTTCTGAATCCATAAACCGGGTGTAATCTCTATTCATCACTATCTGGTGGGCCGGGGGTGCATCTGGATTTGTCTTTAGAGTAAAATTTCCATCTGCAGGTCCTGTTCCTCCGGGCTCAAAACTATATGTACCACCAAAATCTACTTCTGAATACGCACCTCCGACATTATTACTCAAACTGCAATAATATTCGCCGCCATTGCTTTCACTATCGAGTGTGGGAAAATATCCGGCATCCTGGTAGGCATTGTAGTTGTCAACAGTAGAAGCAGATGATTGTATAGGAAACCAGGTAAGGCACGCATACTGTTCATCCATACGAACCATGCTCCCGGCTGGCCCAAGTGGTCGGCTCAGATCATATTCAAGACATAGCCCTTTAAGCCCAAAATATGATGCCTGTTGTTTGATCATACTACATGTTCCTGTGCTACCGCATTCATCATTGGTCATACAAGGGAACCCATTTATTGCGCCATCTCCTACACAAACTCCCCCGGTACTTACATGTGCCGGCGTGTCTCGTACTGGCCAATAATCAATAGTGCCGTCTTTATATTCTATTTTTCTATATTCACACGAACATTCTTCAACTATAGAGCCATCCTCTTTTACTACTCGTTGACATACATTCGCTTGCGAATATATTGGTTTTTTTGTCGAGTAATCCCAACGATAATACTGATTGTCCTCCCCTGACGTTTTTTTGTCTCTTTGTTCCGGCTGTTGAGTTAGCGCCATTTGAGTAGAAAAAGGACTGCCTTGCTCCGGGTATGCTTTACATATGCCTGTTTCCAAATAAATAGTCATCTCTTCAACTGAATTAACCTCATCGGGAAACATTCCACCGAGTGGATATGTACACCGTTGTTTATAACATCTACCCCCATCATCAAAACCGCACGCATCGCCGTCTTCTTTTTTAAATTTGCTGTCGCTATCCACCTCACTGCAGCCTACGTCTGGAAAATCTGCGTCCCCGTCGCCATCTTTATCTGCCATAAAAAATGAATCATTCATCAGATAGGTCAGGTAGACTTCGTTATCCAAGACAACAGACTTGTAATTTCCAATATTATACTTGTTGAATAAAGAATATCCCGAATATTCAAAACTACCCCAACCTACATTGCGAATGACATATTCTTCCTCTGATAACAATGTGTTGTTAAGTGATATGTCTGCCCAACCATCATCGGCGCACGCCCCGTTGCTATTGAGTTTATTACATGTTCCGTAGTCTTGACATATCCGCTGAGGCACATTATTTTCATCATATACGGTCATCGATGTCCGGCACGCCAACCACTCACTACACTCACGATCACGTTCTACTTTGAGAAGTACATTGGTATCACGCGTTCCTGCGGTGGCAATAGGAACAAGCGCGTACTTTTTGCTCATACTATCTGCATACGTCAGTACGCTATTATATATCTTGTTTGGATTTTCAGTCATGTTGAAGAGCACGCATCCTTCTTTTTGGCTCGCTTTGCTATCGCATTCTCCGGTACGTTCAAACAAGCGATCATTATTTATCACATAATAAGGTTCACCATCCATATTCCCCGACGTATCTGCTGGATCTATGAGCTCAGTACACCCACTGTATTCTGTTTCGCACATCCCCACATACCCTTGGTATCCAGGGGTGCCCTGGGACAAAAGTCCATATTCTCCGCTTCCCGAGAGCTGATTTGGATAGCACGCTGTGAGGCCTTTTTTGCATGTTTCGCCTGAAACGGTACACTCATTGTCACTGCTACAATAGGTATTAGTACCTCCGCCTGCTTCAGTTTGGCACTGTCCAACGTTATCCATAAACCAGCCACTATATTGTATACCACTTATTTCGACATTATCGCGATATGTGCATGATTTAGCACCAATAACAGCCGGATCTTTGAAATAAGTGAGATTATTTCCATTTCTATACTCAGAACACCCGACCAAATCTTCACTGCATAATGTCTGGTCATAGTGATCCGGATTATTGAGGACCATAGTATCTGAAAAACTATACGCGGTGTTACTCTGCGCGTCTGGATTTGTCTGCTGTTGTAATCCTACTTTCTCGCATCCCACATGTTCATCGCTACATACAAATTCAGAACGATGAGTAAGGTAAATCGTATTGGAATCAGCAGGAACAACAATAGTAGACGTCACTACATACAAATCGTCAGTATTACCCGTACAAAGACCTACCATGCCAGTTCTCTCTATACACCCACTGGGGAGATACACCTTATTGTGAAATTCAGTTGCTCCTGGATCATCGCTATAACTGGGTACGACAACCGCAGTATCTATATAACAACTTGTTTCTCCTTTTCGTATCGTACAACTATATGTTTCAAAATTAGTAGCGTCAGAATATATTTTTGCCTCGCATTTCGATGCATCACCTGGATACGTAGGACTTGTCGTACCCCGTTTACATAATACATTGTACGCATTCATTTGCATGGCATCTTCACCTGATACAGTATTGTATGTATCTACCATCGCCTTACACCCAACTGCCTCGACACGGCACAAACGGTCAAAACCAGACAAAGCAACAGGCTCATTATCTCGTGTCGTGTATGCACGACAGCCCAATGCTTCGCCAGGAAATGCGTCAAGCGGTGTAGAATCGCATAAAAGTGGCACATCATACCCTTCGCGTGTTTTCCATGAATTTTTTATCAGATAAAGATGGTCATCATTTTCCTGTCCAATACGAACAATGCGGACATTATCAATAAAGTACGAGGCAGATTCATTGGTGTCCAAAAACAATGACGCCGTGCCACTCGCCATACCCGTAAACTGTACAGGGCCCAATGTATATTCCTGCCAATCATTGCCAATAGGCGCTTGTATCGAAGTATTGGTAAGCGGATCAAGCGTAAATGTTCCTTTTGTTGCTCCGTCTTGTCTAAACGAAATGTCCAATGCCTGAGTCTGTCCGCGCGCCCAGAAACTCAACTCATACCATGCACCCGACTGCATACGCTCGGCATTAAATGTATATGAGGCGTCACCGGTAATGCGCAAAGAATGAAGGCCGACTTGCGTTGCCTCTGCTTCAATAGAAGTATTGCCTGGCCACCCTTCCTTTGCCCGTGTCAACGCATCTGTATCATCCCCATCCGGTTCAAAATTCATGGAATGAACTTCAATATTATTCCCCTGATTGCCAATATATGAACGGCATCCATTTGCTGTCGCAGGGCATGAATCTGCTTCGCTTTTTATGGAATAATATACGCATGCGCCTTGCGCGGGATTACTCGGATCTGTTTGATATGTTCCGCCATTATAACAACGATTGCACACGCTATTCACACTATCCCATGTACCACCTTTCTGCGCACATAACGTATTTTTTGCAACCCCTCCGACAGACCCTGATCCGGATAAATATTCATCCTCGTACAAATTTGAAATGCTTTTACGCAATGGACGGCAGTCCAAAGACACTGACACGGTATCATTTTTCAAACGATAATATACGCCTCCGGAAGCATCATAATACGCGCGGCAGTCAGGACTTGTATTAGAAGCATATGGATTTTGCAAATGCAGATTATATTGTGCTGCATTACAAATTGCATAATTATTTTCCAAGGAAGTTTTACTATCATCGGCGTATGCCGGAGAGTTACTCGCAAACTCAGCAACCGCACCACTTGCCAGACCAAGTCCTGAAATATAAAGTGCCTGAGCCGCGTCAATTTTTGCAAGCGTGTGTTTTTGCAATATAAATCCCTGACTTGCAGAACCTTCCCACGTATAAAATACTTTTGCATTTTCACCTTCGGGTCGTTCACAATATTTCAAATTACTATAATATTCTAGTGACTCGCCTCCGCCGGTGAGCGCATCAATATTGGTAAATTCATCACACCCTACATACTGAGCTGCGCACGTCTGACCGCCTGAAGGACCTGTAGGAATAAAATACATGGGAAATTGAGATTGTTCGAAATTGGATTCTTCTTGTTTAAACGTGTCATATCCAATACACTGCTCATTGCATAAATTTTCTGTGGTTGCAATGCCCGGAATTTCTATACCCCCTTGCGCCGGAGTATACCCTTTGCATCCCACTTCGTCTTGTACACACACTTGCGCAAAATTACTGCAACTTTCCGGTTTATCTTCAAATCCAACAAGATCCGCGCGAGTCTGCGGCCAATCTATGGCAGGCGTACCAATATTTTTATCATAACAACCCAGATACTCTGGAGCTTTTTTCAATCGAATTGATTCTCCATTCAAAGCATCTTTGAAAACACTACATCCTTCTGCGTTACCGGGACATGAAGCGTAGGAAGATAATTTGTCATTAAAATAAAGCATTTGCTCTCTGCCAAGAAGTTTATCCTCGATATTTACTTGGCCACTATTCTTCCATGTACCATCTTCATTTTGTTCACTACTATATGCACGGCATCCTTTTGATTCCACACTGCATGCGCCATAGTCGAGGGTGCGTGAAAGATACGATGATACAGAGCCCGAGACTGAATTGACATATGTTTTGCATGTGTTGTAATACGCCGGACAACTGTCTCCCGGCATATGCCATACATTTTTTTCTTTTGTACAATATCCATACGAAATGCACTGGCCTTTGTCGTCTTCTTTGAGACATGTTGAAAAATCTACGCACTCCTGCGTTCGCAGGGCTGTACCTTCTTGTTGCAATTGGGGACCCCACACGCGCGCTTCACAGCGAGCCTCAGGAGCTTTGATAATCCAATTGGGATCAATGAGGTGACAATATGGGAAAGCAGCACTTGGTCTTCCTGAGGGATCGCACTCGGTAAATCCGTCTACGACCTTCTTTAGTGTCACGGGGTTATCTGGATCAGATTTAAGTGCAGCAATTTCAAACCCAAGCGGTAAAATACGTGCTTTTCTAAGTTTTTGAATATTTGAATAACAATATGCCTGACTATAGCAATAGGGCAAATTCGTATTATCTACATCACGACCTGGCGGTATGAGTAGCCAATTTTCATGAAGCTGTCCACTCTTCATTGCTTCATCTATGGTAAGAGGATCCCCTGTTTGTGCCAAATTGACTGCTTCTACAAGCTTACCATCCATAACACAATTATTGAGTCCTGGCGCCGGCGTTTGCGGACATGCACTGAATTCAGTTACCAAATCATAGGTGTCGAGGCTGCGCTGAGGAACCGTTGCAATAAGATATGAAAAAGCTTTTTCTGCCGCCTGACGATTGTAACTAATATTTGAAGCAAAAAAATCAGTAACTCCTGAGGATTCGCTATCACCACCTGAAGGAAATAATCCCCCATCCATTATATTTTGTAAAAGAGAAGACACGAGCGTATTAGCAAAGACTGACAGCGCCATGGGCAAAATCTGTAAAGATCCTGAACCATAGATACCTGCGATTTGACCGGCCGTCATGTCTCCTTGATTTTTTGCAGTCACTGACTTTGTTTCTTCTTGGATTACTTGGGCTGGCGTTCGAATCTTACCTGAGATAATGTCAGCAACTGGTTTGAAGCCATTTCCCTCTTGACGCGCTTGAGTTGCGTCTATCTGCGATTGGGTCACCACACGATCCAACTTCCCCATCAGTCCAAGCGCCGCTCCAAAATCTGAGTCTGAAACACTTAGAGAGGCAGTGAAACGCTCGGAAATAGCGTCCTTACTTCCGTACATATCATCAACTTGCTCCCAATTACTCGTGAATTCAGACCAATTACAACGAGGAGCTGGACCGCCTTCGTTTCCATATTCTGAATCATATATTCTCTGCAATCCAACCTGTAGCCCCACTTGCACCCGAAGATCCGGTGGTTTACACAAATCAAGTCCGAGAGGCTCCCCAAACTGCTGAATGGCTCCCGCAGCACTATCCAATGCAGTATTTCCAAGATATGAACCAAAACCATCTTGAAATGCGAGTGCGCTTTGACCCTTCCCACCGGAGGCAACATACTTGGCAGAATCATAAGCCAACTTACGCATAAAATATGATGCGCCATTGACCAGAGCGCCGAGAGCTGCACCCACAAGAGTATTTTGAACTTGTTCCCACGTCCATTTCCCGGAAAAAGCTGCAGTAATCGCGGCATCCATCTGCGCGTGTGCTCTTTGTGGCAACGCAAAAAAACCGAGCAATTGCACTCCCAAAAATAATGATATAACAAAAGAGATAGACAATTTACGGGAACGATTGGAGGAAAACCACATACATCTTTTAAGTAACAAAGTTATAATGTTATAAAGTTCCGAGTTATAAAGTTCCGAGTTATAAATATATAAATTTTTCTATAACTTTATAACATTATAACTTTCAACTTTACAACCCTACATTTGTGGCGTACTTGAAGTCTGTCCATCTGTATTCGTCGGCATGGATTGTTTTTGCATAATGCTTTCAACCATAGACATAAGTTCTGCATCGCTTATGCTATTTAATTTTTCTTGTGATATCTGCCCAGTTTGCAAAAGTAATTGTCGTACGTACTCTGGATTTGAAGTAAGCGCGGACATGTCTAGACTACCACCAGATACCGTAGATGACGTGGAACCCTGATTTAATTCTCCCATACTGCCCATAACCACATCAGCCACAGTCCCTACCCCGCTTACCAAAGGAGAAATCAGTGAGGCAGGAGTGCTACTCGGGCTCGTGTCGCTTGTCTGCGAACATATTTTTCCCTCTGCACATAGTGGATCCTTGCCCTGGTCTATTTCCACTTTGTCTTGCAATCCATCTGAGTCTGTGTCAGGAAGATAAGGACTTGTCTGATAAAAATTCAATTCTTCATAATCATTTATCCCATCGCGATCTGTGTCTATCTGTTGAAGCCTAATTTCTTCGTCAAATTGAAAGGAAAGGTCGACCTCTTTGGCTACACGGCGTGAAGCAAATGGTCCATAAATAGAATTGCGCATTTGAAGAAACCCCAGCGCAACGGTCGTAATAGCAAAAATGAGCAATAAAACAAAACCTGTCTTTTGCCCATTTGACAATTGTTTGTAGTAGCCTAATTTTGACATCTTGCTAAGTTTTCTAAGTATCTAAGTTTTCTAAGTATCTAAGTTACAAGTCTATAGTAATAACTTAGTCAACTTAGCGAACTTAGTAAACTTAATTAACTTAGTCTAGTATACCAAAAAATAAGAAAACTCACAAAGATTATGTGAGTTTTTTGGCCAAAGTTATCCACTGTTGCACATTGAGTTCCTGCGCCCGTGCTTTTTCATTGTCTATTATCTCTTTTAAGAAGCTTTCCATTTGTAATTTATCTCTTTTCAACCCATCTGCTAAGTTTTTTGCCAACTGTTTTCGTTTGTTGGCAAATCCAATTCTTGCAATTTCAAAAAATCTCTGATTAAAATCTCTGTTCCCTGTTCCTTGTTCCCTAATCAATATATGTACCACAGCTGAATCAACCGCGGGCATTGGCCAAAAATTACCTTTAGGAACTTTGCATACAATTTTTGGCTCACCATAGTATTGGACTGACAAGGACAACAAACTCATATCTCCTGGTTTGGCAACTATTCTTTCAGCAACTTCTTTTTGAACCATGACCGTAATGCTTTCTGGTTTGTGTTCAAGCTCGAGCAAAACGCGCAGGATATGTGAGGTGATTTGATAAGGTAAATTAGCAATCACTTTATAATTTTTGATACGTGATACGTGATACGTGATGAGTGATAAAACATCTCCCCAAATAATTTCAATATCTCCTGTCTCATTGTCTAATCTTGTAATCTTAAAATCTTTTAATCTTTCGTCCCAATACTGTTCCAACCGTCGTTCAATCTCAAACGCTTTCACATGTGCACCTCTCTGTGCTAATTCAAACGTCAGCACGCCAAAACCTGGTCCTATTTCAATAACTGTGTCCCCTTTCCTGACATCCGCTGCTTCAATCATTTTGTGAATAGGCGCATCTGAAATCAAAAAATTCTGGCCATACTTTTTGGAAGGGATAAGACCACATTCTTTGCAGAGTTGTTTCAGTTTAGTTGGCGTGAGTTGCATAAAAAAATAATTTCTAATTTTAAATTTTCAATTTAGAAACAATTTACAATTTTAGAATTTTTTAATTCGAAATTGTTTTAAAATTTGAAATTAAAAATTTAAAATTCTAAACCAGATTTTAGTCCATCAGACGTGTAACGATTAGCGGCATTCCACAACAACCACCCTGCATCAGTGTATTTCTCAATGGTATCAATCTGGGCACGAATTTTCTGTGCATCATATACCGCTCCGATATTAAATGCCTGTATCCATGGACGAAATTCTGCACGCTTGTCTATAAATGCATCAATCCCCTTTTTTGTGCTATATGCTAAAACTTGAGATGGATATTGCGCTGGATTTTCATACCCCGCATAGCCATGTGCATAGTGCGACGGATACATCATCGGACAAATATAATCTACCTCATCAACGCTATCTACAAGTCGCTGGCCAATATTCATATCACTTCCAGTCGGGACCGTATCCATAATCATGCCAAACAAATCAAGGGAAATAAGTGCTGGTCGGGGCGTAAGTTCAGTGTTCAAAAAATGATAAAATTCTTTCATGACCTCATGCTTGGCTTTTTCCGGAACGGTATAGACCACATCTGACATATTTCCATCAGAAGGAAAGCGGACATAATCAAAATTAATTTCATCAAACCCAAGACGTATTGCTTCTTTTGCAATAGCTACGTTATAACTCCATACCGATGTTTGCGTAGGGTCGACCCATGACAATCCATTTCGGTCACGCCATATTCCTCCTCGTTTACTTTTTACCGCCCACTCGGGCTTGGCACCTGCTAGCACAGGATCTTGAAACACCGTCTGGCGCGCAATGACGTAAATAGTATGTTCGTGTAATTTTTTTATTAATGCTTTTGCATCGCCTATCCTGTTATCCTCTGCGCCGATATCCTGAACCATAGCAAGATCACTATCATACAGCACACGTCCGCTGTAATCTTTTATATCAATAACAACTGCGTTCAATTCTGTCGTATCAATAAGTCTAATAATCTCATCAATTTTTTTCTCACTACCTGCTGAGTATGCCGTCACATACAACCCCTTTACGGTTTGGCGTGCGGGTTTTTCTCTCCTTTGTTTAGCAATAACTTCAGGGTCATTTTGTGCAGAAGATGAATTTGTCTCAGCCGCATATGCATACATGGTGTTTTGATATTCTGACGTTGACGACCCTGAGTACCAGACAAGCATAAAAATAATACAACCGAATGCTATACACAACGGGAGATAGAAGCGATGATGATTATTCATACAAATTATGAAAAAAAATGTCCGTTATTAACTTTATGACTGTCAACGTTACAGATGTTCAATTATCACGCTGCCTTGCCTCACTATTTCTATGTTTCCATTTTTTATTGCAATAATAGTGGATGGCTTTTGGACAGGCAGTTCCCCCGCGTCGATACATATGTCAGGCTGTACTAATTCGTGTTCAAATGTTTTTATAACATCAATAGGTGTATACGCATTATCTCCTCCACTGATATTTGCCGAGGTAGAAACAAGTGGTGCTCTTAGCTCACTGCAAATTTTTTGTGCAATTGGATGAGAGGTTATTCTAAATGCAACTGTTCCTTCACTACTTACAATTCCTTTGGGTAAAATTACACCCTGTTTTATGGGCACGACAACTGTCAGAGGCCCTGGCCAATATTTTTTTGCGACCATATCGAGCGTTTGATTCCACTCGACATATCCCTTCATCATTTCAATATCTGAAGTAACAACAAGTAGAGATTTTGAGACTGGCCTTTGTTTTATGTTGTATATATGTTCAACGGCCGTTACATGTGTTGCATCGCAACCCAATCCATAACAGGTTTCTGTGGGATAGATAATTGTCTTGCCATCATGCAAAGAGTCTACAATACTCTGAATGTTAAGTTGTGAAGATTTAATAATCTGCATATAGTTCATAGCCAATAGTTCATAGCCAACAAACACCAAAACTATTGGCTAATGGCTGTTGGCTACGAACTAAAGATATTGTAGCTAAAATAAGCTAAATTTGCAATTATTCAACCTATTTTTCTGGGATACTTGATTTTTATCTAAATTTAGACTATAATATGTCCATTATTATTTATTCACCATTCATAATTCAAAATTCATAATTCTACACTATATGGGACTCCCCGCAAAACGAAGAACATCACGATCACGCGACGACCGTCGTTCACATTTCGCACTCAAAACTACTACTGTCACAAAATGCGTATCTTGTGGTGCGAATGTATTACCACACCGTGCATGCGCGGCATGTGGCACATACAAGGGCAAAAAAATAGTAGGAACTGAAAAACGAGCCACTCGTCTTGCACGCAGAACGAAAAAAATTAGCTAAGATAAAAATGTACGAAATTCGAAAACTGCGAAATATCCGAAATTCGTTTTTTTCGTACCTTTCGTAGTTTTCGAATTTCGTACATAAAAATATGTCTAAACGCCATCTCGCCCGTTCTATTGTCATGCAATCATTGTATCAGTGGGATTTTCGCGGCAACCCAACAGCTGCTATTCCTGCTATTATTGATGAAATCATGGAAGAGTTTGGCGTAGGACTTGAAGATACAAAAGAATACGTAGAAAAAACAGTTAACGGTGTCATTGACCACAAAGACGAAATAGACAAACTCATGGCAGAGTATGCCCCCCATTGGCCGCTTGCACAGATGACGCTTATTGATCGAAATATTTTGCGCATTGGAATATATGAACTTTCATATAATACAGAAGAAATCCCTCCGCGTGTGGCTATCAATGAAGCAATCGAGCTTGCCAAAACATATGGCGGTCCAAGCTCTGGAAAATTCGTAAACGGAATATTGGGAGCGATGTACAAAAAAATTGAAGGGAATATAAACAATAAAACAAAGTCCAGTCAATTAAATAAAAAAACAGAATAAAATTATAACTCAAAAATCAAATCTCAAAACTCAAATAAAAAACTTAAAACTAAAACCGCTCTGAATATTCATTTTTGAGTTTAGAGTTTATGTTTTGACTTTTGACCTTTGAGTTTTGAAATTCTGCATCCCATTTTGGATTTCGAAATTCAATATATATGTCTATACCATTCTACGAAGAAAAAAACTTCACAAAAATAGAGGAAAAAATTGGTGTATCATTCAACAACAAAGATATTTTGGTCCAAGCCCTTGTTCACCGATCATACCTCAACGAACACCGAGACTTTCCTTTGGCTCATAACGAACGTCTGGAATTCTTGGGAGATGCGGTGCTTGAACTGATCGTAACAGAATTCCTCTTTGAAAATTACTTAAATCCCGAAGGAGAACTTACCAATTGGCGTGCGGCTTTGGTAAATGGCACCAACTGCGCATTAGTATCGCATGAAATAGGACTTGATGAATTTTTGTTCTTGAGTCATGGGGAATCAAAAGATGCAAATACCAAGGCGCGGGACTATATACTTGCCAATGCGCTTGAAGCACTTATTGGCGCGATTTATATAGATCAAGGCTGGGACATTACGGAGCAATTTGTTATACGCTGGGTAGTAACCAAACTTCCCGAGGTACTCGAACAAGGACTCTGGATGGATCCAAAATCTCGGTTCCAGGAAGCGGCCCAAGAGATTGTCGGCGTCACACCGACATACAAAGTAGTAAAAGAAGAAGGGCCTGATCATGCAAAACAATTTGTCATTGCGGTATATCTCGATAAAGAACAAATAGCAACCGGTGAAGGGACAAGTAAGCAAGAAGCACAGACTTCCGCTGCAGAAGCAGGGCTCAAGGCGAAGGGATGGAAAGGACCAAAAATACAGATACTTACACGAAAACCAGAAGATCCAATTGGATAACGTGTACGAAATACGAAAACTGCGAAATATTCGAAATTCGTTTTTCGTACCTTTCGTAGTTTTCGTATTTCGTATATAGATGGGTCGCTAGCTCAGTTGGTAGAGCAGTTGCCTCTTAAGCAAACGGTCCAGGGTTCGATCCCCTGGCGACCCACCAATATAAAACTCAAAACACAAAATTCAAAATGCAAAACTGAGATAATGCATACATAAAAATAAGTTTTGAATTTTGAGCTTTGACTTTTGAGTTTTTTTATTGCCTCTGTCGTTCAACGGATAGGACAACAGCCTTCGAAGCTGTATATGCGGGTTCGATTCCTGCCGGGGGCACGCGTAAAAAATTTCGAATTTTAAATTTCGAATTTCGAAACAATCAATTTAGAATTCAATCCTGGGCTTATAGTACAGCGGTAGTACGGGGCATTCGCATTGCTCAGACCCGGGTTCGATTCCCGGTAAGTCCACTGTATTCGCACTTGCCCGCAGTAGCTTTCTTGACCGCCATAGCTTTAGCGAAGGCGGTAGTGAAGGTGGGTTAATAATAACGCCTATGAAAACGCTAATGCTGAGTAGCAATAACATCAAATCTATCATTAAACAGGTAGGCATTGATGAATTCATGGATGCCTCAATAAATAACATAGAAAATTATTTTTTATACCTAGGAAAAAAATACGAAAGAAGACAACGAATCGGCTTTTTCTTTAGGAATGGAAGAACTGTCGAAAGTATGCCTTGCAGAAAAATTGGATCTAAAATTCTTTTCAAGACAGTAAACTTTCATGAGACAAATTGCTTAAGAGGACTTCCGACTGTTATGTCCTCTACAATACTATGCGATGAAAAAACAGGATTTCAAGAAGTTATCACTGACTCAACTCTTCTTACGTATATTAGAACGGGAGCTGCCACTGCAATTGCCACTAAATATTTAGCACGTAAAGAAAGTTCGAAAGTTGGGGTAATAGGTGCAGGCAGCGTAGGCCAAGCATGTCTACATGCTATATCGAGGATCTACAATCTCACAAAAATCTATATATGGGACACAGATAACAACGCACTGGAAACATTTCGAAAAAGAATGGAAAAAATTATAAAAAAACCAATTGAAATTGAACACCCTAAAAAATTTGTTCCCGATATCGATATCTTGACAACAACTACTTATGGTAATAAAAAAATTGTAAAAAACTTATGGGTCCCAAAAGGAATTCATATAAATGCAATAGGTGGTGATGCCCCAGGAAAACAGGAATTGGATGGGAATATCTTAAAAAGAGCCAAAATTGTTGTTGATTACAAAGAACAAGCTATTACGGAAGGAGAAATTAATGTGCCAATTACTAAAGGTATTATCTCTATTGAGGATGTTCACGCTGAACTCTCGGATGTTGTAAAAAAGAAAAAAAATAGTAGAAAAAATTCCTCGGAAATCACTTTATTTGATTCAACCGGCGATCCTCTTGAGGATCTTGCAATTATAGAACTTCTTCTAAAATATAATAAAAGATTTAATCTAGGAAAGAAAACAAATTTTATATACAGCCCATCACACACCAAGGATCCCTACAAAGACCTCCGTTGACACAATAAAACTCTCCGTTATCCCGGAGAGTTTTATAATCTGTAATATCTGTCGGCAAATTATTTCAACAATATCTCCTCCCCTTCTCCCGTTATCTGTTGATTTAAAACAGTATCAAGCGCTTGAACTTTTACTTTTGAAGTAAGATTGGTCTGGGTTGGATTGTCAGTAACTATTTCAACGTCAAACTGCATAGCCAATACATCACTACTAAGGGGTATCTCGGGTATGGTCCAAACAAGTTTTTTTGTCTTTTCATCAAATTGAGCCGTGCCCCCCGTCACTTGTTCATCATCCAACAATACCTTTACGTCTCCGTAAATATCTGCAGTAAGTTTAACATCTTTTAGCGGATGAAATGAATTGGATAAAAGCCAGATAACGGTATGTACGGCATTTCCTTCTGCGTTTGTTGTGATTTCGTTACGGACTTCAACTCCCATATCAGAAGCGACAGTCAAAAGGACTTCATTACTGCGCACGATAAATGAATCACTACCATGTTGTAGTTCGACGACCTGCGTAATGCGAGATGCACTATAATTTGAAAGCGTCGTTTCAGTGCCATTTTTAATAGGCAAACTTACATCAATCAAAACTTCTTGCCCTGGATCAAGGCGTCCTAGCTCTGGAATATATCTCTTATCCCAGGTAATAACACCTCTACGAACATCTTCTGAAATTTGTTCGCCATTTATATCCGCATCATAGAGCGAATCGAGTCTCGGCCAGGCGAGCATACTTTTGTTTGAGTATGACGGAGCGTCGATAAAAAGACGAACCTGAGCATTTTCAATAGGTGTATTGCCAGAATTTTTAACTACAATACTTGTGTTTAATGACTGGCCGGGCATAACAGACAAACCACTCATCCCTCCGTTAACTGCAAGGGTTAATACGGTATCAGTCTTTTGTATGGCAAATTCTTTTTCAACTTCTGAAAGTACTACCCCATCGCCTGTTCGATCTGCCGAATTCCAGCCAAGCAACTTCACCTTAAGCGTTGAAGAAGAATCCTGTTCACCGCTAAATGAGCCCGTTAATGTAAAGACACGCTCTTGGTCAAGCTTATCAAATGTCCACAAACAGCCTTTTCCTGCATCAGGAGATGGAGAAGAATGTTCTGCCTTTAGAGAAAACTCTCCAGATTCGCATGACAGCGCCAAATTTTCAATTGTCTTACCATCTATAGGAGCTACTTTTACAGAAAAAGATACCTCAGAACCAAATGAAATTTGTGCGGGCGATTCAATTGAAATTGAAGCCACCGGATCAGCCAACGACAACGCTATGTGAGAAACTTTTTGAAATTCTGAACTAAAGTTTGCGGGAGTATAGTTCAAAAATACACGTATAGATTGATCTGTGTTCAAATCTCCATATGCTTTCCCCGTAATATCTATAAAGCCACTGGCCTGAGGTTCAATGCTCCCCAAACGCCAGACATCATGAGTGTCATTGCTTGCAGGCAAGGTGCTTGTACTAAACAAAAAACCTTTTGGATATTTCACTTCAAGCACCACATTTGAAAGGGCAACATTTTGTGCATTGCGATACCGCACACGATAGACCACCTCCTGTCCTACTTTTATTTTTTCTTCACCTGAAATTGAGAGGATTACATCTTCCTGAGAAAAATGACTACGCGGTTGAACCACAAAAAAACCTACCCATGCAATTACTGCTAACAATGCACACGACAATAACAAAACTAAAAGAGCACTCATCACCCGGTGTCGTTTGCGGCCGTCAAATTTTTTCATGTCAGGCATTGAACCATCACCATTTTCATAAATCTCTGTCAATTGTTTTTCTATATGATCCTCATTTTGAAGAGGACTAAATTCATTTTCTGGTTGTTCTTTTCTTGGAGAAACTAGTAATTTTTTCTTTTTAATAATTCTCTTTGGCTTCTTTACTTTTTCAACTTTATCAACTTTATCAACTACAGAATCAAAAGGTACTTGGGTACTATCTACCTTATCCTCTAGATTTTTGGTGACAAATTCATGATCTTCCAAAATAGAAGTGGGTTCCTTTTCGTCAATATTTTTTTTCTTTTTAGGCATAATATGTTCGAGAAAGTAACGAATAAGTTATAATGTTCCAAATTATAAAACCTCAAAACCGTTAAAACTTTATAACTTCTAACTTTATAACTTCGTTTAATATTTCTTCATCACCACACCCGCAATAATATCCTCAGTAAATGGTTTTTCAAATGATTCTCCATTCACAGACACATTGACACCATCCCCTGTCTTCCATACAGGCCTCCAATTTGGGGGATAAATAACTGTGTGTTTTATTGTACTATCTGATCCAGATTGTTTCTGAAAAATAACATTATAGGTAGATAGTTGTTCATCTCCGCTAGCTCTTTCAAGCAATGAAGCAACCGATACAAATGATTGCTCAGAAATCGTTTTGGCAGAAACAGTAAAGGGAAGCTTGTACGTAAAATACACACGAGCATCTTCTTCCGGCTTGGTAACAATCCAATTGCCAAATGCGGTTTTGCCAAATTCTGTTGTGATACGCGTGCCTGTCTTTACATGTATCGACTCTTCTTTTTCATATGCACTCAAATCAATATCTTCCTTATATTCTCGAGGTGGCACACTAAATGATGC
The DNA here is from genome assembly GCA_041665025.1 of Candidatus Magasanikiibacteriota bacterium. Classification (GTDB taxonomy): domain Bacteria; phylum Patescibacteriota; class Patescibacteriia; order Magasanikbacterales; family UBA922; genus JBAYJP01. The sequence continues at coordinate 65,895 of JBAYJP010000006.1, forward strand.
TTCGTCTGGATAGGTAAATCCTCCGGCATCAAGCAATTCAGACCCTTCCGGCACATACATGCGGATATAACTACTGTTGAATTCATCATACAAAAGAGCAGGGTTGTCTCCTTCGTGTGAACGTGTAATCCAAACCGTATCAATAATAGAACCATCCTCTTGCACAACAGCTTGATGTTCAATAATTTGTTTCAACTGTGCATTGCTCTTTCCTCCCCCAATGTTTGCATCCACAAGCATGAAATAGTCCTGATTTTGCTTGGTGTCAATAATATCACCTGTCCAACCATAATTTCCGACAAGCGACTGAATGCGTTCGTCTGAAAAATATAATTGTATTTCTTTTTCATCCAAAGCACCGCTGAGCTCGCCGAGCAACAAGACAACCTGCTTCGCGTCTATACGTGAGACTCCATTCAAAAGCTGGTCCAGTAAAACTGACAGAATTGCTTTGGGCTTATTTTCTTCCTTATTATCATAATTTTGGATTTGATATTCTAATTGTGATAATGCGTTATCCGCGTCAAATACCACATTACTTTGTGCATCATACGTAGGTCCAAGCACGCGCAATAGACGCTCGAGTACGCTTGCATTTATCGCGATAACGCCATCGACCGTGCTATTTCTGCTATGCTGATAAAACCACGCCATTTTTTGTGCAGAAGCAGGGAAATCAGGAAACCAGTTGCTATCTTGAAATTCCCATCGCTTATTGAGAAGCTGGAGAGGAAGCGGAGGCTTCACAAATGTATCCAGTTGTCCTTGTACATCATACGTACCGCCTCCTGGAATCTCCATATTTAATACTTTTCCATTTTGGACATCTACAACCGCAAAACTTCCTGCAAAACCACCAGTTGGGCGCAATTCATATTGATTTTGAAATATAACTAGATATCGTTTAAACCCTTCACCGCCCATCATGAGCTGAATAGATTCAATAATATCATCCATTTCATGCATATCAGAAACAAAGGCGCCAAACAATGTCTTGAAATCCTCAAATGATTCTTGGTGTTCAGCAGGTACTGCGGTCGACTGCACTGTCTGTAAATAAGCCACGGCTTGTTCATACTGCGGAATAGCACTGCGCAAATGTTGCTTGATAATGCCAAGCCTACTAATAAGCGTACCCTCGCCATCTTGTGTTGCTTCGCTGAGACCCTTTACTAAATACGTATTTCCAAGTGCCAAACTATGTCCCGCAAGAAGCAAAGACTGGCGGCTCTTGATTTGCGTCCCAACTATCGGCAACATCTCTCCGACATACACGAGCGCCTTATACTCTTTATCAAGCAATTCTTCCGCGCTATGAAAAGACTGGAGCGCGGAAGTAAGATCAAACTGTGCTTGACCAATGTTGTTATGAAATACAGCAACGGTGGAAGATTGCAAAGATAAAAATGCATTCGTACTATTTTCTATAATTTTGTTTGTATCGCTCTGGACCTTGCGATACAATCCAAGTGCGGGATATGGAATTGCAGCAATGAGGACAAACACAAGTGTACTTAAAGCAAATTTCTTGATATGAATATGATCTAAACACGAAATACATGCATCTTGTACATGCCGTAATACGCCAATGATAGCACCATACATGCTTCGAAATGGATTGAACTTGGGTACTTTAAATCCGTTTGACTTTTTCTTTTTCAAAAGAGCAGGATCAGAATAACGAAATATTGCTTCAGGAGAATTCTCGACAGGTGCAAAAGTCTGTTCATTTTGGTATTCAGCAATTTCTTTCAAAATATCCACGCCGACAGTCTTGTCTGCATAAGTATCTTCAACCTGTGCAGTATTGACGACACCTTTGTTTGCCGTCCTCACCAAATGTGCAAAATCTATTTTTTTTCGTTCCATATTTCGTGGACGCGCGTCCTCGTATACGGGAATTTCATAAGATGGTTTCGTCTGTTTTTCACCACCAGGCAATTCCATACGGTGTGGGGACAAAGACCACGAAGGCAAAACTCGAACAACCACGCTTTGAGGTGGTTTTTTATTTTCTTGTTTCGGTGACCCTTGTGCATGGGCAGGGCCACTTGAAATGCATGTTCGTGCGTTATGACCAAAACGTCCGCACGTGGAACATGCACGGGGTTCTACCCTCCTCTTTTGGTTCTTCATTTTACCTAGACTATGTATGAAGTAATATGATACAAGTATACCATATATACACAAACAAAAAAATGCCTCTCGGCGATTGTTTGTGTGTACAACTCTCGACCCAAAAACAAAAAAACCACCTATCATGGTGGTCAATGTTTGTCTGATGTTTTTTCATATATTTCCAACGTCTCTCTCGCCAATTTATTCCATGAAAATTGCTTGAGATGCTGTCGGGCATTTTCATGAAGTTCCATTTGAATATCTTTGTTAGATAATACCCCATACATTACGTCAGCAATTTGCTCTACGTTTTCTGGATCAAAATACATAGCCGCCTCCCCCAAAATCTCGGGCAAACAACTCGCGTTGGACGAGACAACAGGCGTACCACAACTCATTGCTTCAAGCGGAGGCAAACCAAATCCTTCATACAAGCTAGGAAACACATACAAGTGGGCATTTTCATATAAACCGATCAACGTTTCGTCATCGACAAATCCTGTGAAAACCACTGACTGATGATGGTTGATTGTTGATTTCAATCTTTTGTAGAAATAGTCTTCCTTGCCTACCAAGACGAGCTGATAATTTTTTCCATATTTTTCCTCAAACATTTTCCACGCTTCAACCAACTTCTCTAAGTTCTTGTGCGGATACGCGGCTCCAACATATAAAATATATGGCTTATTAATATTATATGTTTTTAACATTTTTTCTTCTTTTTTGCTTTCTTGCTCCCTTTCCCGTGTCTCTTGTTCTCTATCTCTCAGTTCAAATGGAGCCTGATATGTCACCACGATTTTTTCTTTTGAGACACCTAGAGTTTTGACTATATCGTGCAACGTAAACTGGCTCGTTGTGATAATGCAATGGGATTTTTTCACTGCACGCCGAACAACAAAACGATGAATTTTGTCTTTCATCCAAAAAATAACCGGCCCAAGTGTGGTGGCTTCTGCACGCGGGTAGTGAAACATAATAAGATCATGGATAGTCACTACAAACGGTCCGCGATATAAAATAGGTACATTGAAATGAGGAAAATGCATGAGATCCAGATTTTGCTTTCGTATGACAGAAGGCAAAATCAACTGCTCTTGAAACGAATACCAGGGTATATCTACTTTTACTTTTTGAAAATTACCTGCCTTTGGATTGTACGTATCCCAATTTTCAGAACGTAAAAAAATAAAGTATTGATTGACAGTATCAATCTGTTCTAAATATGCTATAAGTTGTTCAATGTAGCGCCCTATCCCAAATGAGGGCCCCAGCATGCGTGCGTCTATCCCTATCTTCATACCAAATTTCTTATAAGAAGTTACCTAATACACCTCTGTCGATGGTATTGTAACAAACTGAAGGACTAGAAACAAGCTCTGTGCAACATATATAGTCCATCGCGTTTTTATTATATTGATACCCTTTTAAAAAAAGAGTATACTACCATGTAATTAACACACATGATATGCCATATTTGAGTCAATTTCTTAATGCTAAAATTCAAGACAGTTCAGAAAAGATTGTCGGACGGCTAAAAGATATATTGGTACGCCCGCAAGCAGGAGCATATGCCAAACTTGAATATATATTGGTAAAAAATAAAAAATCAAAAAAAGATTTCTTCATACCTTTTACGCATGTAGAAAATCTAGGCCGAGATGAAATAACACTCAAAAATATATTTACCCAATCAGACACTTTAGACAAAATTTCTGATGAAGATGTATATCTCGTGCGCGATATACTTGATCAACAAATCGTCGACATCGGCGGCGCGCGAGTTGTACGTGTCAATGATCTAAAATTAGGCATGTTTGAAAATAACATGTCGGTATTGGGGTCTGATGTAAGCTTTCGAGGCTTATTACGCCGTCTCGGATTGACACAATTAGATATTTTCAATATCTTGCCTCCGTCCAACCTCATAGACTGGCGACAAACCCACCCGACAAAAGGCGTACTGCATCTCGATACCGCATCACAAAATTTGACCAAGCTCCATCCAGCAGATCTTGCCAATATTATTGAAGACCTCAACATAAAACAAGGAGGACAGCTTGTGACTTCTCTTGATGTATCTGATGCTGCAAAAGTATTTGAAGAAATGGACCCCCATCTCAAAAAAGTCCTTATTAAACATATGGGACCTGAGAAGGTCGGAAAAATTATTGAACGCATGTCTATAGATGAAGCAGTAGACCTTATCAAGACTCTTTCAAAAGAAGAAGCGCGTCAATTTCTTTCTTTTATCCAGGAAGGAAAATCACAAAAAGTAAAAAACCTTTTGTCCCATCCAGACGATACTGCGGGAGGTCTGATGACCACGGATTTTGTAAAAGTGACGCCTGAATGGACGGTGGGCCAAACGGTAGATGAAATTAGGAAAATATCTCCGTCCTTGCGTTCATTACTCTATGTATATGTGGCGAATAAACGCGACATGTTTCAAGGAACAGTTTCGCTGCGCAGGCTGCTGCTCGCACGGCCTGAACAAAAAATAAGTTCAATCATAAAAAAAATTAGGACTACAGGAAATTTACGCGTGCACAACAAGATAGATGAGATTATTACTATCATGACCCGATACAACCTGTATAGTGCTGCTGTCTTGGATAAAAAGAAAAGAATTGTTGGAATCGTGACAATTGATGATGTCATGAGAAAGATTAAACCTCACGCATAGAGTTTCAATCTGAAAACTCATAACTCAAAAATCAAAATGGAAATTAAAAACTCTAAAACTGATCTAAAAGTTAGGTGTTACTTCTTTTCAATTTCAACCATTAAATTCCTCAATACACTACCGGAAAAGAAAGTATATTGGGTTATTGCTGATCAGCTATTGAGGAGTACAACCTCAATTGGTGCAAACATAGTTGAAGCAAAATCTTCTTCATCACGAAAAGACTTTATTAAATTCTATGAAATTGCATTAAAATCAGCTAACGAAAGTAAATATTGGTTTGGGTTGCTTCGAGATGCGACTGATGCTGACAAAGAAACAGTGTACACTCTGTTGAACGAAGTGAATGAAATATCTAATATGCTTGGCGCAAGCGTAATAACACTTAAAAATAAAAAGTTTTAAATTTTTAGTTGTTATATTTGAATTTTGAGATTTGAATTTTGAGTTTGGTTACTATGTCCAAGACAAAAAGTATAATGAAAAAATTGGCTTTTATCATGGCGGTTGTAGGTCCAGGAATTATCGCGGCAAATGCTGATAATGATGCCGGCGGCATTACCACGTATTCTATCGTAGGCGCCCATTTTGGCTTAAAAATGCTATGGGTGCTTTTTTTGGTTACCATTTCACTTGCAATTACCCAGGAAATGGGTGTACGCATCGGCGTTATCACGCGCCAAGGCCTGGGTGGTATTATACGAGAAAATTTCGGTGTTAAATGGACTGCGTTTGCCATGTGTGCCATGCTTATTGCAAATATAGGCACCATTACCGCAGAATTCGCAGGCGTTGCTGCGTCTTTTTCAATTTTTGGCATAAGCAAATATATCGTGGTTCCTCTCGCCGCCCTTGTGGTATGGTTTATATTACTGAAAGGATCATTTCGGACCACACAAAAAATATTTCTTGTCTTTTCTGCATTTTATATTGTATATATTATCAACGGATTTATTATCAAACCAGATTTTGCTCAGGCGGCTGTAGCACTATTTACCCCCACAATAGAATGGACAACACCATTTTTACTTACCATGATTGCCCTTATTGGTACGACCATTACTCCGTGGGGTCAATTTTTCATACAATCATACGTGGTTGACAAAGGGCTCGACATCAAACATTATAAAACAGAGAAAGCAGAGGTTTATATTGGGGCATTTATCACTGACATTGTCAGTTTCTTCATTATCATAAGCACTGCCGCAGTATTGTATAAATATGGTATACATATAAGTGATGCAAAAGATGCCGCGCTCGCACTGCGTCCGCTCGCGGGTAATTTGGCACAGGTTTTATTTGCGTTTGGACTTTTTAGCGCTTCAATGCTGGGCGCGTTTATTTTGCCTACGGCGACATCATATGCACTATGTGAAGCATTTGGATGGGAATCTGGATTCAACACAACATGGAAAACAGGAAGAATATTTTATAGTATTATTTTATTTTCGATTATCATTCCTGTTATTTTCGTCTTGCTCCCCAACATCTCGCTTATCAAAATTATGATCTTGTCTCAGGACGTCAATGGTATTTTGCTCCCTTTCATTTTGATATTTGTCATGAAAATTATAAACAACAAACGCATCATGGGTGAACATACCAATAAACCCATTGGAAACTTTATTGCGTGGGCGACGATCATTGGTATTATTGGCGCAACAGGAGTGTTAGTTGTCACTTCAGTCCTGGGCATAAACTAAAATAAATTTTGTTTAAAAAACCCTGTACCGTTCTGGTGCAGGGTTATTTTTGTATTATGTATTAAAATAATGTACCGGGACCTTTTGGGTTGTATCCATAGCGTACTTCTACTCCATCAGGATATCTATCTCCATCAGTATCTGCTTTTAGAGGATCAGTACCCCACTTCACTACTTCATCATAATCGCTCAATTCATCATTATCTGTGTCCCTTTGAGATGGACTAGTACCCAAGGCTTGTTCACGCAGGTCAGTCAGTCCATCGCCATCGGTATCATTGTTTTGTTCTTGGAGAGCAGTGATAGTTATAAGCGCGCTCCCTTCTCTATATTCATTATATGCTATTCTCAACTTGTATGCATAATTTGTATTGTATACATCCACGTATGATCCTTTGGCAATACTCACTTCGTTGACTGAAGCCAAAATCAAACGCAACTTCAATGTCTGCTGATCTTGATATATATTTGTCATGATTACATTTGACGGATTATGCAACAATGATTTGTTATTCCCCGCACACAAATTAAATGAGCCATTGCCCATTGCGGTTTGATTGCAGGTATATGTAGTTCCTTGACTCGGGACAGTGACATTATATACATACGCTGTCGCAGTATTATTAGCTTTGTCTGTCACAACTAGCTTGAAGTCATATGTTTTCCCATAGGACAACGTATCTGTTTCAAAGTATACTATTCTCTCATTTTGATTTGCATTTGAGTCGGCCCATGTATGGATAGGAGTAGACCAATCACTTGCACTTGTTTCACGTTTGTACAAATCCATCCGTGTAATAGCAGAGGCATCATCTCTTCCCTTGAGTTTGAATGATAAGAGATACCCGTAGCCATTATCATTTCTCGACATATAGACCAATTGCGCTTCTGGGACTTGTGTATCATTTACTGAAGCAACATATCCATCAGTCATAAGACTCCCCATCCTGCCCGACGCATCCCACACTTCAACGATAAAATAGTAGCGCACGCCATACTCAAGTTTTGGAGTCGTAAATGTTTTTTCAACTGTCTTGTCAGTAGAATTGTTATCACTCCATTCAAATATATCTTTGTTATTCAAAAATGAACCACCACTCGCTCGTACTTTTATTTTTGTAATACCTGAAGTTGCATCACGGCCGACTACCTTCATTTCATATAGATACGAATTATTCTCAACTCCACGGTATTTCATTGAAGTAACATCGGCTGTTGGATTTTCTCTATCTTGCACAACAGAAGAAGCTTCGACCCAGTCTACGCGATATTTCTTGTTTGAAACGCATACAACGGTATAGGTGCGCAAACCATGTCCAGCATCGCGTGTTTCAGAAGTGAGGCGATACTCATTGGCATTGCCAAAACGTTTTACCATAATATCAGCCCCGACTTGGCGGCAGGAATCAACTTTCACATAATTAGTACCTTTTTTAGGTGTGTTTACTGCCCAGGCACTTCCTGCCAAGAGAACTAAGGCCACTAGGGTAGCACTAGCTCCAAAAAATATTTTTAATTTCATATGAGAGCGTAAATTAAAACTAAATTAATATATAGTACACAGGTATGTAAACACAATAAGCCAACAATGTCAAGGTTTTCTATCTACTATAACGGTATCATACACCCCTTACTACACATATTATTTTTGACTAAATTTAGCCAAAAAATAAGAGACTTCCTCAATATTATATGGGTTGACCAAATGTACATCACCCTGCCCTACTTCTGGAAGGGAAGACCGGTTACTTGTTACTACTGGTGTACCGCACGCCAGCGCTTCTGCTACAGGCAAACCATATCCTTCATACAGACTTGGATAAACAAATAAAGAAGCTAGCCGATATAACGCAGGTTTATCCTCGGGGTCAACATAGCCAATGTAGCGGACACCAAGAGTATTTTTCATGGCTTTTAAAATCTTTTTACACTTCCAACCCTTGGCGCCAGCAATAACCAGCGAACAGTGATCGGTGATCAACAAACTTTTTTTATATGCTTCTATGATACTCAAAATATTTTTCCTTGGTTCTATTGTTCCCAAGTATAAAATAAATTTTTCAGGTAAACCATACTTTAATCTTACCTGGTCACTAATCACGGGTCTGTGTCCGCTAAATACGTTATTCAACCGAGGCCTTACAATTTTTATGACATCTCCCCTTATTCCAAAATGCCTCACTACGTCCCGCCGTGTATTTTCGGAAGGTGTCAAAATAATATCAGCTCGTTTGCATAATTTTTTTAATCCCACTAACCTATGCTTCAGTTGTTGTTTCCAGGTAAAACAATGCTTAAAATATAAAAAAGACAAATCATGGACAGTGAGGATGAACTTTGTTTTATCAGTTAATGATATAAAATTAAGATTGGGAGAAAAAAAGTAGTCCAATTTTTGAATTTTGAATTTTGAATTTTGAATTATAAATGTATCCAATTGTACTATTCCCAACCAAACAAACAAATTTAAAACTTTATTTGGCCATTGTGTTGCCACACAATGTACATTTTTGTATTTCCATTGTGGCATAATATCTGAAACATCTTTCCATGAGTTATAAAATAAAAAATACTGGTTTGTTGTATCAAACTCAAAAAGAGCGTTGAGAAGTTCATACGTATACTCCCCAACGCCGGTGCGATGTGTATTTGTGAGACATCGAATGTCAATGACAATATTCATACTATATACGAACTACAAAATATCACGAACATACGAACCAACATCCAATTTCGTACCCTTTCGCAGTTCGTATCTTATCTAATGTCTAGCCTACACTGATCCAACCCTCTTTTAAACTCTTCGTACCTGTCATCCACATACCGTTTCATTTTTTCCTTAAACACATCCGCGCTAAATCGTTTTGCGTATTCAGAAATTAGCTGGCTGTCCCAGGTCAAATGATCAAAATGTAACACAGCATCAAGAAGCGACTCCCATGTCTGATGTCCAAAAAATACACCTGTTTTACCGGGAATGACCGTCTCGGTTGCACCACCATCGAGATACGCAATAACCGGCCTGCCTGCAGCCATTGTCTCAATAGGTGTGATGCCAAAATCTTCTACTTGTGGATGAATAAATGCTCGCGCTTTTGATAACAAAACTGCTTTTTCTTTGTCAGAAATTCGTCCGACAAATTCAATATTGCTTTTTGAGATATCTTGTAAATGATTAAGCTCTGGCCCATCGCCAAAAATTTTAAGAGGAAACCCCAGCCGGTTAAATGCTTGTATGACTAAATCAAATCTCTTATATGGGACAAGCCGGCCGCCGGTAATAAAATAATTTCCTATTTCCTTACTTACGCTAAACGCATACGTATCAACTGGTGGATACACAATATCACTGTCCCGACGATAATATTTTTGAATGCGTCCGCGGACCGTATCTGAATTTGCAATAAAATGATCAACACGGTCAACACTCATCTTATCCCACATACGTAGTTTATATATGAGCCTAGGTAAGAATGCTTTGATAACCCGATTGTATTTAAGGTCTGCAATATATTCATGCGTATCAGTCCACAAATACCGTGTCGGCGTGTGACAGTATGAAATATGGAGCGTATCAGGGCGAGTTAGGATTCCTTTGGCAAATGCGCTCGTTGAAGAAATAACTACATCAAACTCATGCAAATTATGGCGCTCAGTGGCAAGCGGCATCCAGGGTAAATACCATTGATAGCGCGTTTTCCCAAATGGCAAGTGCGTAATAAATGACTCGCGCACATCAACATCTTTGAAATCTTTGTACTTTTTCTTATCATGAAATAAAACAAAAATAGGCGCCTCGGGCCATATCTCGTGAAAGACTTGTAATACCCGTTCCGCGCCCCCATCTTGAGCTAAATAATCGTGAACCAAAGCAACCCTCATACATAGAAGATGCTAATATACTAATTATACGAATGATACTAATGTCATACGAATCTTCTTCGACAAAGCGTATTAGTATTTATTTGTATCATTCGTATAATTAGTATATTAGCATCTATTATTACAACGCACGTCTCTTCTTAAATACCACGAACGGCGTTTTGATAAAAATAATAATATCTTGCAACAAACTCCATTTTTCTGTATACAAAATATCCAATCTCATTTCTTCTTCAAATGACAAATCACTTCTTCCTGATATTTGTGCAAGTCCCGTAATCCCGGGTTTAAGTGTAAATACATGAGGATAATCTTTTTCATAGTGATCAACTTCGCGAGGCTGATGAGGGCGAGGTCCCACAATACTCATAGAACCCTTAAGGACATTCAAAAATTGAGGCAATTCGTCAATACTCCAACGTCGCAAAAATCTACCAAATGGCGTTACGCGAGGGTCATCTTTTATTTTGTAAATAGGACCGGTGCGCACATTATTTTTTTGAATAAGTTCTCGTTCTTTTTCTTCTGCCTTTTTACCCATCTCGCCAAATTGAGAACCGGTAGAATCCTTTTGGTACATTGATCTGAATTTATATGTAAAAAATTTTCTACCCCGTATGCCTATGCGCTCGTTTTTATAAATAATAGGCCTGCCTGTTTCGAGCAAAATAACAACTGAAATCAAAAACATAAAAGGGCTCAGGAATACCAATACAATAGTACTCGTGACAATATCAAAAATGCGCTTCGCAACCCTGCCCCACCCATCAAGCGGCGTGCGTTTGACTTCCACAATAGGAACGCCAGCAAGCGCACTGACAGACATATTTGAGGCATACGTAGCAAATAAATCGGCGGAATATTTAAATGTAATATGATGCTGGCTACAAAAATCAATAGCTTTAATCGTTTCTTTTTCATTTGCACGCGGGTTGGTAAAAATCATTTCATTAATTTTTAATTGTTCAAATTCTTTGTCCAACCTCGAAGAATACGATGGATATACACCAGCAATAGCATAGCCAAGTTCTTTGTGCCCTTTCAATGTTTCTACAATACTTTGTGTTATATGTTCAGTCCCAATAATAACAACACGCCTAAGCCCCACACCTGCGCGATACAACAGCCCCTTTACCATACGCATAAGTATACGACCTATGCCAACATACAAAATTGCAAAACACCACGAAGCTAATACCAAAAAACGCGAATCAAACAATTGTTGAACAAATAATATATATACCGCCACTACTGCAACGCCTGTAGAACAGGCCAAGACAACTCGGACGAGATCACGTGCTAATTTTCTGTTTGGATCAGTCGAGTATAGCCCTACAATAGAAAAGATAATAAGCCAACTCAATGAAACTAAGGCCACAATAGAGAGAAAATCTGAAAACGTAAGAGAAAAAACAACGGGCTTTAATGCAGTAGCCCAAGCAGTAAAACGCAAGTAATACGCTGAAATACCTGCAAGGACCAGCATCAAAAAATCAATAGGTACTTGCAAAACCATGAGAATAATCTCGGAACGTTTCATATAGCCACTAATTAGCTAAATAAACTAAACTAAGCAATTTTGTACCTATATAATAGCGTAAAATAAGACGGTGGTCAACTTGACAAATAGAGATAATTATGATATATTTTTTCAGTCTTGTTCATTACAGATGGTTGCCCCGAGTAATTGGGGAGGAAAGTCCGAACTCTATTTAGTGTTCCACATTAAATACAGGTAGTGGGTAACACCCACCCTCTCATCCGTAAGGCATAAGAGCGGGAAAGTGCCACAGAGACAATACTACCCTCATTTTTTTAAAGATGGGGAAAAAGGTGAAAAGTGTATGGAGGTTTTGGTTCTAGATCAAAGCTACCATACTCTTCCAACGGTAACGTTGGAACGCGGTAAACCCTATCTGGAGAAAGAGCAGTGTTTTCCGATTAAATCGGAACTCAAAAAGTTAGCTCGTTTGATCACGTAGAGTAATTTACGTGACAGAGAAATAACCATCCTAGACAAAATTCGGCTTATCGTAACGAACAAGATATAAAAAACACTCTGTGGAAACAGGGTGTTTTTTATTGAACAAAACTAGTGCGTTTATACAACCAGGTTCGTAACTATTTCATGCAACAAGCCTAATGTCTAAACACAAGGGATAGAATACTAGAAAAAACAATTGGCGTCAACTGAATAGGCTTAAATTGTATCCCACAG
>JBAYJP010000007.1:0-37028 GCA_041665025.1 Candidatus Magasanikiibacteriota bacterium
TATTATTAATACTATTACCTTTAACTATTTACTATTATCTAATTCTACTTATTCATTCTTACTATCTATATCTATATCTTTCTTATTTCTTTTTCTTATTTTTTCTTTTGAATTTTCTTGGTTGGAGAGTGGAGACCGGGTGAGAAGAAGGGTGAGGAGAGGGCCAAAGTTTTTCTAAAAAACAAACAACAAATCCCTGCCCGCCGCAAAGCGGCGGGACCAATCGGGGTAAGAACATACTGACCATAAAACATATAATTACAATTGTATGGATAACCAGGTCGGTTACAGCTTATGGGTCGAAATGATTCACCAGATTCCTGACTGGGAATTAACCCTCGGGATTATCTTTTTGAGCCTCATTATTTTAACGATCTGTATATATTGGATCATCCGCAGTAACCAGCTGCGGATTTTTCATGCCTTTGAAAAAATTAAGCTCAAACGCAAAGATATTGATCGGTCACTTAAAGACACCAAATACATTGAAATCATTATCCCTAAAAACTCGCAAGCGACCGCATTTCAAGTACAACAAAAAATACTCAAATCTATCCACTCCACATATATTGACCCGATTGAAGGATCGCATTCCTTTTCTCATACCTGGTATTTTTTCCAAAAACTGTTTCGTCTTCTTAAAGTCTACTTTACGCATCAAGTATTTTTTGGTCTACAAATTTGGGCGCAGTATCCCTTTGTGTCGTTTCGTTTACAAATACCAAGTAGATATTTTGAACGCATTGAAAAAGCAATCTTTAATGCTTATTCTAATGCGGAAATTGTTGATTTAGATAAACAGGCGGTCGAGGCCGAGTTAGCCAAACACCATAAAAGCTTTTGGTGTTATGGCGAATCAACAATTGAGGGGAAATTTTATCATCGTGTAAAGACATTTAAAGATGTTTCAAGCGATCCCGTCGATTCTATTATTTCCACTATGGAAGGCTTAGAAAAAGGCCAGTTCATGGCCTATAACATATGCCTTTCACCCGCCTCCCACTTTTTTAACCAGATTATCCACTACTTGCTTGAAGAGCAAGAACGGCTTCAAGCCCTGCCGGAAGAGAAAAAGTCTGGCGCATATAACCGGATGTATGTCTCGGAACTTATGACGTCATTAGCCACCGCCATGCTTGAAAAAATGAAAGCCTCACTGTTTCAAGTTATTGTCTCCTACTGGGCTATTGCGCCCACGCCCGACGAAGCGGAAAGCAAGGTAATAAATATTCAAGCGGTGCTGAACGAAGTTAACCAAAAGAACATGAACATGCTCAAGCACCACACTTTGGGCACGAGACAAGTCGAGGATATTATTAACAAAAATGAGCTTTCAGGCGTTGTCGCCATGAGGCCAGTACTGAAGAAAATTAAATTTCGGTACTGGCCTTTTTCTTTATATAAAAATTATGGTCAGGTCGTGTCAGATGCTGAACTATATTCATTTTGGCATCTGCCGAATATTACAAGCGAAACCGTATCTTCAATTAAAATTATTAAATTCAAAAAGTTGCCGATGAGTCACGAAATGCGCGAAATCTCGGAACGGTTTTTTGTCGGTCTTGGTCACTCTAACTTTCGGATGCAAGAACAAACCGCAATGGGTATCCCGACTTGGGAAGACATGAAAAAGCATGTATATATTTTAGGCGGCACGGGGTCAGGCAAGTCCGAAACCCTGAAAACTATTTTGCACCACTTACTACATAAAGACGAAGAAGAACAAACCGCTTGCCTCATTGTTGACCCCAAAAATGATTTTGCGACCGACTTACTCACCATGATCCCGGAAGATCGCAAAGACGATGTCATATATTTCAACCCACCGACACAAAAAGAGAAACCCTTGAGCTTTCCCTTCTTTGCGCAGTTCTCGGGCAATAAAACGAATGATGAACGAATCGAGTTCCTTATTTCCATTATGAAGCGGTTTGTGCAAATCGACTCAACGTATTCGTGGGGACCCGAACTCGAAAATATTTTACGCCAATTATTTGCGACCGCCTATTTACTCCCAGAGCAGTCATTATCTGGATTAGATATTCTCCTCCATGAGCCAAACCAGATTAAAAATATCTTAAAGTACTTACCGCCTCGTTTACAAAAATTTTGGACCAGTTCAATTTTAAAGCGCACAGATAATGATCTCGCTAAATATCTCGCAACGACAAACAATAAAATTGGTAAGATCCTGGATTATCCAGAATTTATGAATATTACCGACCGGCTGGATACTAAAATTACCTTTGAAGAAATGATTACGACCAAAAAGATTTTCATTGCCAACTTAGGGTCGTGCAGCGAACAAATGAAAAAATATTATTCCGTCTATTTAACGGCGCATATTGCCGAAGCCATTTTTGGCCAAGCCAGGCTACCGGCCGAAGAGCGTCAGCGGGCGGTCTTTGTGGTTGATGAATTTCAGCGGGTCGCAAGCGATATCTTTGAAACCTTGTTTTCTGAAGTTCGAGCCTTTAATACTGCTTTAATAATTTCCAACCAATTCATGGGACAACTCGATATAAGAATCCAAAAATCTATTGAATCGAATATTGCGACTAAGATTTTTATGCGCACGCAATCGGTCGATGATGCCGAAATTGCGGAGAAAATACTAGGCGAAAAAATTAGCGCCGAAGATATTATTAATCTCCCGACTGGCACCGCCTACATTAAGACTCTGGTCTATGGCACGCCACAAGAAGCCATGTCTATTAACATTCAGCGGACCTTGCACCCGACTGACATTGCCAAAGATACGGAGCGGATATTTATTGAAGAAACTATGGAGCGGTACGGCACGCCCTTAGAGGTAATTAAACAAAAGAGGGAAACCACTAATAACATTTATTACTCCTCGGAACGAGAACAGATTTTCTTTGAGCAGATGGGACGGCAGACCACTTTTGAGGCAGTACCGGAAAACGAAGTTAAGGTAGAAGGGCCGGTAGCGACGGTAAACGCGTCCACTGTTTCCAATACTATAAAAACTATTTTTGACTACTAAGTATGTTTTTAAATACTATTGTCGTCTCTTTAACGCCCCGAACCAATAGCAAGGCCTACCATGTGCAGATGAATGAGGGCACACTGGAAATCCTGTCTCTTATTTTTGAATTTAAAATTGCTACCGCCTGGCAGATAACGAGATTTTTAAAACAAAAAGATCGTCTGAATTATATCTACCTAAAACTGCGCCGCTTGTGGCAGGCTGGTCTTTTAGAGAGTTTCAAAGTTTTTACTGGTTCACGCTCGGGCATGCCCGTCTATTATATGCTTTCAAAGTCTGGGCTTACTGCGCTCCACGAATATGCGAAGTATGACAAAAATCGTCTTAAAACTTACCCGCGCGCTCAAACCATTTTGTCTTGGAATTCATTCCGCCATGAAGCCGAAGTAGTGGAACTCGCGAGTCTCGAAGCTAAAAATATTGTGGGCAACTTAAACATATTTTTTAAAGGTGAGGGCGCATCTCTCGCTCGTGAGTTTAAAAGCGACAAAAACATTGAAGTGCTAACGCCAGATTACACCGTGTATTACTCGGCCTTTGGGGTCACTGAACAAGTCTTCAGTGAATATGAACGAACACCAAAGTCAATGACAGCAATGATACGAAAAATTGAACGCTACGTGCAATATGCAAACCCAGACACAAGTGCCCACACGACGCTACGATTCATTTTTCAAACGCCACAAATGGAGCAAGGATTTTGGTTGGGAATATTTACGAACAAAGCGAGTTGTTTACAAAGATTACGAATATTTACCACGAACCTTAGCTTAATCCAGTCCTACACCCAATTTGTTGAACCAATTTATGTGAGTGAGCAAACCGTGAAGGTAGAAAGACAAGGAAGATTAATGGCTGATTTAACGAAACGAATAAAACTATTTTCTTTCCTATGAGTAATCTCTACGCCGACATGGTCGAACAAATTATTTTAGAAATGAAAGAAAACTTACCTGAGAAAGAGGAGCTTGTGGTTAGTCATGAGTATTTTATGTGGTTGGATTTTTTAAAAAAGATTAAACCAAAAAGTACATTATTTATTGCTTCAACTGATTCACACAAAGAATATGACGACCTGAGAGAAATTATGCTTGTGGCTGAAAACAGTCATTATCCGACTTGGTATATTCAGCCACATTGCGGTGATTCGCTCCTGTCACTCATATATGAAAAAGGTGAATTGCAAAAAGTGGATTCAGCGTTAGAAATAGATTTGTCCGAAGTCTGGGCAGTACCACGGCACATTCCAGAATTTTCCGGAATAGTAAAAGGCATATTGAATGATAAGCACTCATTTGTTGCGTATGATCTAAACACACCCATTAATTTTTTGCAGAAAATGGAATTATTAAAAAATTATGGCTTTACGCCATGTGAGTATGTATTATTTCCGACAGACAAAATTATGAGTATTACGAGTAGCACGCTCGAAGCGTCACTTCTTAACTTTATCTCCAAATCCCATGCAGCGGGGTTACCGGTCGATGGAGTAGTTATGGTAAGTGATATCCCACTTGCGCCGGGAAATTACACGCACATTATTTTTAAACCTAAATCACTTAATTCTAATTAACCTCTATGAAAAAATTATTTGCCATACTTAGTGGCGTCATTGCTCAACTATTTCTAACATCAGTCACGTTTGCTCAAGCTTTACCGAAGCCAGACATGTCAGTCTGGGAGTCGGACAAAATGAAGCCGGTACGGGATTTTGCCAATATTGCGATTGGCGTCATCTTTGGCTTAGCAGTTCTTTACGCTGTCATTATGATTGCCTGGTACGGGATTAAACTCCAATCAGCCGGTGGCGACCTTATTAAATCTCAGGAAGCAAAGCATGGTCTTAAAGCGACCATTGTTGGCGTCGCGATAACCTTTGGCGCGATTTTTGTGATCGGTATCATTTTGTATGTCTTAGGACTCGTGGGCATTAAAGATGCTTAAACATTAATCCTATGGATGAACATAATATACAGAAAAAACCACCGCGCGGACCCTTGTTTTGGTTTGACAATATCATCAAAAAATATATTCCCAATTTTAATGCTCGGGCTATTATTTATTTGAGTATAATATTTGCCACGATCATGTATATCCAAATCTGGCGGTTTGGTGGAGACAAGAAAACTCCTATTCCTGAACAACCTGAGGAAACAGTGGTAGCTGATCAAAATTATTGGGAAAGCGCAGAATACAAAAATAAAATACAAAACCAGACAGTGGAATCATTTGTAACTGAACTACAAAATTGGCTCGAGGGAAAAGACCAAGAATTCACGAGGCGTAAATTTGAAGACATGTTATATATTAATGCTGGACTCCGATCAGATACGGGCGGGGACTTGGCTGAGGTGGTACCGGAGAGTTTTAACTATTTAGAAAACCATGCCAAAGCCCGGTATACCTATGCCAAAGAAAAAGGTTTCTCAAGCGACACGCCATCCCTTATTAAGCTCGGTACACTGGTCTGCAATATTGATGTCAATACTGAACAAGTAACAAGCGTCGATCTATATGACTGGCGTTATACAGACATGCAGGAGATTTCTGAATTTATAAGAACAAAGCCGGACTGGAAAATGCCAGTTGGCGATAAAATCTTAGACATTAGTGATCCACAAATAGAAAGCGCAGATATTCTGAAATACCGCAATGCGAATACCCAGCCAGCGGGATTGTACTCCTTCCTTATTTTCCATAACACTAAAACTAATACGATGAGTGTGGCAGATAGCGGAATACTGAGCCTTAACGGCGTTGACGCTAAATTAACCTTAGCTCGTATTAGTGCTAAATGGGATAAACAGCCAAAGATGTATTTTCTGTATGGTTTTGAGGGTTGTAAACAATTGAATGCTTCAACTCCTCCTATTATTCCGTATGGACAATCTAATTAATGCCGTATTACAACATTACGTTCCAACAATTATTGCCTTAAGTATTGTTATTGGTATTTTTGTCATTGCGATTGCGGGCGTCATTCGTAATTCCGGTAAGAAAACCGATGTTGCCCGCTCCAATTACATGATTCAAACGGTGATTGTGGGATTGGTTATGCTTTTTATTTCCGGGGCCTTTGTTTTTGCCTTTCACCAGGTATATGTGAGTCGGTTTTATTACAATGTACAGGAAGATTTGAGAAGTAAATTACCAAGCGAGGGGACCATAAATAACATAGATTTGTTAAGTACGGATGTTAAAAATACCTCGATTACCATCAATGATCCCAAATGTCTTTTAGTAGTCGTGGATACGATTGATTGTGTTAAAAAAACCATTAATGACATTATTGGGGTTATAATTAATAAACTAGTGCGCGGACTAGGGGTGGCCCTTTCAGATATCTTAGACAAGTTTCATTTTAACTTTTTATTCACCTTACCGACTCAAGTATTTGATACAGATGCCTCTGCGCCAGACGACGCTAATCAGGCCATTAATTTTGACCGTCTCTTAAAATTAAGCGAAATCATTGGCTTAGCCTGGGTGTATCTTTTGATTGTCACCCATTATTTTAAATCCATCCTCTTTGCCCTGGATAATGATTATTCAGCGGATTTTGTGGGGGATCTTGGTAAAATGATTTTGGGTTTTGCTGGAGTATTTTTAGCGCGATTCATTGCCGAAGCGGTTATTAAAACTGCGGCTGCCTTTGCCACGTTTCTATTTAGTACCCCGGTTGCCAATGGTTTAATCATGGCTTTGAAATCCCTTTTGTCAGACAATCTTTGGAGTTCGTTTACGGGTTTTAGTATTTCTTTAATTGCGCTTGCACTCTTTGTTCTGGTCTTCATTATTCTCTTTGGGTTTGTAGTATTTAAAAATGCCAAACGGTATTTTATCTTGCTTATCATGATCCTGCTTTCACCCATTTTTTCTCCCATGCTTTTCTTTGACATGACCCGTACCATGGGCATGATTTTTTGGAACAAGTTTATTGTGACAAGTTTTAGTCTCGCGTTTGACTTACTCATTTTACTACTCGTTTTTGTCTTTTTAACGTCTGACGGATTATCTCTCGGCAATCTCATCCTTATTTTAGTTGGTCTGGCGATTGTTGCCGATAGTAATAACCTGGTCCAGCAAATTGCTTTGGCGTCCGAAGTCGCGGGCTTTCGCTCAGTTGTACGCCGCGGTTTTAGTAGTGGAGCCGGGACAGTTATGGCTTTAAAAAGATACTTTAAATTATGAGCGAAGATAAAAAAACGAAAATAGATATTCCGGAATCAATTGAAGGGTATAAACTGACCTTGTTTTGGGGATTAACCACCAAACAAATTATCCTGGTCTTTATTGCCACCTTATTTGTTGGTTTTGGAATATTTACCTTAGTTTCAAAACAGGTTATTACGAGCATGGTGATGTTTCTTGTTACCGCTCTTGCACTCCTTGGGATTATTGAGCTTCGGGGCCGGAATTTTTATCGCCATCTACTCTTTATCTTGTCCTATTACCAAACCAAACCTCGTGTCCTTATTTACAATCATTTTAGCGCGAGCGGCGATGCCCGCGAGCAAAACAAACACCTTATTTATGAAGAAACCAATAACACCAAAACCTTTGTCAGTATTTTGATCGCCTTAGGCATTGGTCTAATACTACTCATTTTAATCGCTTTATATATCTACCATGTCGTACATACACAAACTACTGCTTAAAAATAAACCGAGCTATGAGACGCTCGCCAATTTTTGGCAGTTCAAAGACATTAAGGACGGGATTATTATCATGAAAAGTGGCGCCTACCGCATGTGTTTAGAAATTTTTCCCGCTAACTTTAACCTCATGGATGACGAAGAAAAACGGCGCGCGGTAATTGGCTTTGAACAGGTACTCCGGGAAATTGAGGTCAAATACCCACTTCGCATTTTAGTCCAAACCAGGAAAACCAATGCCAATGACTATATTAACCAACTTGAGCATGCATATAGCATTCGGAGCCTTGGCACCTATGATTTATTTAGTAAGCATGCCGATTTTATCCGCGAGGTCAATAAGGATTATGAAATTATTACCAAAAAGTTTTACTTAGTTTTGGAATTTAGCGAACTCAAATATACATTGTCCAAAGAAATCATTAGTCGGGAAGAAAAAGACATTAAGAAAAAGCGGGAAATTACCGAAGAAGAAATCTTTCAAGAAGTCAGGCAAAGCATGATGAGTATCTTGGCTACCTTTAAATCCCAATTTCAGGCGATTAATCTTAAAAGCAAGATTTTGTCCACGAGTGAAATTGTCCGGGTCATGATGAGTTATCTCGATGAGGAAAAATTTTTAAATAACCGTGAATTTTACGAACACCTCGACGAACACCGCGAGCGCGCGGAAAAAGTTGGTTTGCCGTTTTCGGTCATCAACAAAGTCAGCCCGGATTTTATTGAAGACGAAAATATTGACCTCATGAGTATTAACGGTAAGTTGTATTTGCGCTCCGAGTTTTTGAGCGAACTTGGCTCTCACGCCTATATCGATTGGTTTAAAGAAATGATTATGTTTCCCTATGCGAGCGATCTCATGTTTACTTACACGAGTAAAGACCCGGCCGAGGCAGTGGTCAAGCTCTCGGACAAGCGCCAGCGGATTGAAGCGAAAATCTTTGATGAAAATACCCAGCATAGACCGAAAAATATTGCGGATAATCTCGTGCTTGAAAGCACGGAAAAAATTGAAAAACAATATTTGCGCTCAGAAATTAAGCCCATTGATTTAAAAATTGAAATGACTTTTCGGTCAGACACCATTCAAGCGTTAAATATGGTACACATGAATTTGGAACGATTGCTCAACCGGAAAATGATGCGTTCACGGATTTATCACTACGAACAGTTTGAGGGATTAAAAGGCACGTTTATTGCGGGTTATAGCGACACGAGTACGAGAAATCATCGTGACATTAATACCGATGTCGCTGCCTTTACTTTTCCCTTTATTATCCCCCAAATCTCCTCGAGCACTGGCATACTCTATGGCGTGGATGAAATTAATCGTTCACTCGTTACTATTGATAGAAAAGAATTAGAGAGTTATAACCGATCCATTGTTGCCTCAACTGGTGCCGGCAAGTCGTATTTTATCAAGCTTGATTTAATTCGCTCGCGCATGATTGGGTACCAGTCATTTGTCTTGGACGTAGAAAACGAATTTGAAATGGTCACGAGTTACCTCAAGGGAAAATATATCGAACTCAACGACAAGTCGATTTATTACATCAACCCCTTTCATATTTCCGGACCAGAATACAAAGCGCAAAAAATTGAATTTGTGCGCGATCTGTTTAAAACCATGTACAGCAATGAAAAAATTGGCGTGACCGACTTAACTAAAATTGAAAAAGTGATTGGTAATGTCTATGAGCGGGCGTTAATGGATAACACCCAACCGGTACTCATTAATTTTATTCAAGCGATTGAAACGTTACCGCGAAACAGAACAACTGAAGGACTTTTAACCGTGCTTCGTTCCTACCACGAACCAAGCCATCCGCAGTATTATTTGTTTAATAAACAACAGAACATAGACTTTGCCCACGATGATTTAATTGTCTTTGCGTTAAAATATGTAGACAAGCGGGATTTTGTCATTGCCGTCATCTTAGAGAGCTATTGGAACTATATTAATCATCCCAAAAACAAAGCCAAATTTAAAAATTTAATTATTGATGAAGCCAGTCAGTTGTTTCAGTCAGGCTTGATTGTAGAAAAATTGGCATCCCTGGCACTCCGCGGGAGGAAATATAACTCGGGCGTGACGACGATTGTTCAATCCATTAATCATTATTATGCCAGTGCATATCCCCGCACGAGCGACTTGTTTGACCAATCATCTGTCACACTAGTTATGAAACACAAAGTCAGCGACTCTTTTGATAAGCTCAACGAAAAGGTACATATTAATAAACCCGAGCGGGCATATTTAGAGCGTCTGGAAGTGGGTAAGGGACTCCTTATTGTGAATGATTCCAAAATTCCATTGTCTATCAAAAGCAGTGAAGAGGAAGACCGAGTCTGCACGACTAAGCCACCGACCTAATACAATTTTGTATGGGCATGGCTTATCTCGTGCAATTACTGTATGCAAAACGGCACCAATTAAAAAAATGTTGTGTTCTTCTTACAATTTTTATCCTCGGTTCAATTTTTATTGTGTATCTCATTTTTACCACGGTTATTTCGGTTATCCAAGGAACGGGAAAGGTTTCTGATACTGAACTTAAAAACCTGGCTAGATTCACCGAATTCCAAAGTTTTACCTACAAAACTATTTATGGTGATATGTGGTTTGATTTTGCTCATCCATATGTATTCCCAACCCTTGGTGTCTTAACCCAAGGAGTCATACTAGACTCTTCGGCAGTCGTTGGTCTTAAACATGTGGCCTGGGACATAGCGGATAGATCATCACGAGATACGGAAGTACGAGCTTTTGCCGACGGGACAGTGCTAGCAATAAAAGATAACATCCTAGAAAATACCACCCGACGGTGGAAGTTTTGTGATGAAAGTGAAAATGGTATTTGCTGGTATGAGGTAACTAAACCGGCTGACGTACAATATGGCTGTGGGTATGAGATTATTATTCAAAATGTTGATTCGCTCCAGACGCAATATTGTCACTTAGCCGAAAGACTAAGCCTGCAAGTTGGTGATAGTGTGACCATGGGACAAGTTATTGGTTACCAGGGAAGTACAGGCTGGGCCACCGGCAAACACTTACATTTTGTCCTGAGACGTGACGGCCAACCCATTGATCCATCGTATGCTTTGACACAGACGAGTTTGAGTAATTGGGAAGAAGAAGAGTAAAAATGTGGTATTAATAAGATTGACCATTGAGCTTCAGAGGAGTAAGATTAAGTAAATTATATTCATTATGAAAAGACTATTGTTTAGTTTTATTTAATATATGACAAGAGAAGAGATAAAAAATTCTATATTACAATTTTTTAAGGCTAGGGTTAATTGGATTGCTTCGACACCAGATAGAAACCAGCATACTCAAATGGGTGATATTTATCAATTATTTAACCAAAGCCAAGAACAAAGTTGGAAACGTTACAGTACCTATTCAATAGCACGTGAAACTATACAGGAATTAATAAATGCTGGTTTCCTTTACCCTGGAAATGAAAGTGATTTTAATAGTGGCTATCCGTGGCTAACCATCACGGAATATGGTAAAGAAGCATTTTTAAAAGACGATTGGCTGCCTTATGACCCAGAAGGTTACATAAGGGAACTTAAAGATAAAATTCCTACAATAGACGAAATTACATTGGCTTATGTCAGTGAGTCAATTACAGCCTACAATAGGCATCATCTTTTATCTGCCACTATAACGTTGGGAGTGGCTTCAGAAAATTTGATGCTTCTTTTAATTGACGCATACGCAAATTGGATTAGAGATGAGTCACGTAAATCTAGTTTTCAAAAGAAGATTGCGGATAGATTCATATCAACCCAATACAGAGAATTTAAGAAAGATTTTGTCAATGATGTAAAAATTTTGCCAAAAGAATTCCAAGCAGATTGGGAAACATATCTCGATGGTGTTTTCAATTTTATTCGTTTGAACAGAAATGACGCTGGACATCCAACTGGTAGAAAGTTTGATATAAAAGTTGTTTATGCAAATCTCCAAGTATTTTCTGAATATGCAAATTTTATTTTCAAACTCATACAAAAATTTAAGTAGAGTATGATTCTACCAGATTACCCAATAGAAAATGAAAAGCAAGACCAATTAAAACGTTTTCCACTTGCTTTAAAAGTAGTTGATATGATTTCTACTTTTTCGGGTAAAGAAAGTTTTGTTATTGGTGTAGAGGGTAAATGGGGGTCTGGAAAAACATCCTTTATCAATCTTGCGCTTGGACAACTTGATAAGAATAAAATTGTATACATCACCTTCAATCCTTGGAATTTTTCCGACGAGACGTCTTTGTTGCGAGATTTCTTTATTAAGTTTTCCGAAGCAGTTGAAAAAATTACAGGTAAAAAGACTGGCAAGCGAATGAAAGAATATGCTGGAAAATTATCTGAATTAGATTTGGGCATATCTTATGAAGGATTCTCTTTTAATCCGTTAAAATTGTTAAGGTTTTGGAGTCCAGACACTTCTCTTGAGGCTATCCGAAAAGAACTTGATGGAGCGCTGGCGGGCATTGAAAAAAAGATAGTAGTAGTCATCGATGATATAGACCGTCTTGACAAAAAAGAAACAAAACTAATTCTTAAACTAGTCAAGCTTACAGCCGATTTTCCTAAAACAATTTTTGTACTTGCCTATGACAGAAACCGTGTAGAAGACAGGATAACTGAAAAGGAAAACGGTCTTGAAGGCGGTGAATACTTAAAGAAAATAATTCAAGTATCTTTTTCTCTTCCACTTCCAGATAAACAAGAATTATGGAATTTATTATTTAAGGATTTAGATATATCCTTAGATTCAGTTTATGGAAAAGCAGAGTTGTCGGACATAGAACAAAGTCGGTGGAATAAAATGTTTTACAGTGGTTTTAATGATTTATTTGAGACTATTAGAGATATCAAGCGCTATATAAGTTCCCTTAGACTCGATTGGTCTATAATGGGAAAAAGTGATGTCAATAAGATTGATTTTTTGGGGGTAGAAGCTATACGTGTTTTTGCTCCTAGATTCTATGAGGCAATTCCTGCAAATAAAGATGTGTTCGTGGAACTACCAGGAACTTTTCCATCGGATAAAGCAAGTGTTCTACAAACGAGGCATAAAAGGTACGACGAATTATTGAATATTATTTCAGACGAACGAATTCGTAGATGTATTGATGGAATTTGTAAAGAAATATTTCCAGAATTAGATAATTATTCGTCATCTTCTTTCGAAGATTGGGAACGAGATTTACGCATTTGTTCCCCAGACAGATTTAACTTTTATTTCCAATTAGGAATACCCTATGGCGAAATTTCTGAAAGTGAAGTTGATGAGATTGTAACAAGCTTAAATAAATATGTTTTATTTAAAGAAAAAATTTTACAGCTTAGTCAGGAAAAACGTCTAAGAAAAATTCTAGCAAAATTGTTACTTAGAAGAGACAGACTAAATAAGGAAGAAATTAAAATGGCTTTGTTGGTTTTGTGGGACGCAGAAAAAGAAATCGATGACGAGCCTCAGGCAGTTTTTGATTTGGACGATGTCGCTACTCAAATTCTTAGACTTGGTTTTAATTTTCTAAAGGTAACGCCTAAAGAAGAGAGAACCCAAATATTGATTGACACAGTGAGTAAATGTGTAAATATTTACCACGCTACACATTTAGTTGCCGTGCTCAGACAAACACTCCAAGATAAAGGTGCTGGTTACGACGATGCTTTGTTGGATGACAATCAATTAAAAGAAATAGAAAATATTCTATTAGAAAGAATAAAGACACTCGCCCAAAATAAGTATTTGGAAAAAGAAAAAAATTTAGTAGCCTTTCTTTATAGATGGAAGGAATGGGGCGGGCCTGAAGAAGTAAAAAAATATATATCTCAACTCACATCAACTGAAACTGGACTACTCTCATTTTTAAAATCTTTCGTATCAAAAGTTCTTTCAACAAATGGAAATTATAGTGATTTAAATAAAAAATCTATAGAGGGCCTGTGTTCAATTGGTGATATTTTGCTACGTGTCGGACAGTTTACTGACGAACAAATTTCGAAATTATCCCCGCAAGAACAAGAAGCTATAAAATTATTTAATAACTCAGCTAGACACTGGTAGAATTAGTATGCCATCAATTCAAGAACATATTGCGATTTAAGAAGATGTTAGTATCCGCAATGAGTCAGACTATCTTATCATATCTCGGGCAAAAAATAATATGAATAAAAAAGTTGGTCGTAATGACCCATGTCCGTGCGGTAATGGTAAAAAGTATAAAAAGTGCCATATGAATAAACGTTTTGAAGTGGGAGTGTTGAAGAAATTATATCAATCAGACGTTGGCGATGACTTCTATACTCGTTTTATTATGGGGCATTGCAGTATCCGCAGTTGCGTATATGAAAAAAATGAACAGTTAGAATATGATAAAAGTTTTGGCCCAGTATTACAAAATTTAGTGGAGATGAAAATGGTAAAGGATAAATGTTTGAACCTAATTACAAAACACATAGATAATATACAAACTGGAGAAGATGGAAAATACCATGGAAATCAAATCGACATTAATGAGCCAATCGATGATGATTTGAATATTTTTTTTAAAGATTTTTTTATAAGAGGCCAAATGGCTATTCAAGCTCTTATTAAACATTCCAGGTATATGGGCTCGAATATAGGTTTTTTATTTAGCGATGATCAAAAGAAATTTCGTAAAGGTTCAGAAAAATTTGTTTTAAGTGAGAAAGATGAACGATTTCAGTCATTAATTTCATTCATAAAAAACAATAATACAGTTTGGTATGCGTCTTTTCGTGAATTACGTCGCCAAATTGAACATGAAGGCTGGGCCTTACCAGAACTTCGTTATTCGCTTGATAAATCATTAAAGGTGAAGGTGGATATACCTTCCTCATCCTCAAAGTCTATTAAAGAGATACTAGAAACTTATTGGGATAATATGAATATATTTTGTGAAGAGGTAATAACATTTCTCTTAAGTCTTAAGTTAAAAGACGATATGGTTATGGTTTATATTCCAAAGGAAAAACGAGATCAACAAATGCCCGTGAGATACATGGCAAGTCTAAAAGAATTTCCAGGCGTACCATTGCAGTGCTAATAGCATAATTATAATTGGATTATTATATAAATGTTTATGTCAATGATAACTAAGGCAACAACCAAAAATTATTCTGAGTTGTTAAAATTAAGCAAACTACTAGACGAATTCGAGCCGCAAAAAGAAGCCGAAATAAAAAAAGCCTTGGATAGCAATTTAATTTGGATAGTCAAAGATGATGATAAAATTGCTGGTTATTGTTTAATAGAGTTGTTTGATAGCAACCACGACCAATTACCTAACTCGATTTTTATTTCAGAGCTTTATGTGGTAGAGCCTTACCGTCAAAAAGGAATAGGTAAAGAGTTAGTCCAGAAGATTTTAAATTCACACTTTCCAGTGCAATACACATACTTCTCATTATCACATGACCCAGAAGAAAAACATTTAACAGACTTTTACAAATCATTTGGATTTGAAGTGGTTGGCAAAACTAAAGGTGGGAATGTTAAGATGATTAAAAATATATGAGGAAGGATAAAACCGGAGTTAAAATTTATAGTGCCATTCCTAACGATGGTAAGGGGTTAGTTAGGGTATCCAGAATAACCTGGCTAGCAACTTATCCCAACAAAAAGTTAGGAATCACGGTGAAAGACCTGGGCCAAAGAAAAGAATTCGAAAAGCAGAGAATTGAACGTTGGCGCAAAAATATTAAAGAAAATAAAAATCGTAAAACTTGGGTTGCCAAAACTGGCAGAGAAATAGTCGGCTTTTGTGGGGCAAGCAAAGAAGACAATGTCCATGAAATAGGGGCAATTTACGTTTTGCCAAAATATCAGGGTAAAGGTATAGGTAAAGAATTAATCAAAAAAGCTTTTGATTGGCTTGGTGATAGAAAGGACATACTGGTCCGAGTAGTAAGTTATAATACGCCGTCCATTAAATTTTATGAATCTGTTGGATTCCAAAAGGTGGGGATTGTTAAAAAGTCAGAATGGCATAAGTTGCCGTCTGGCAAATTACTTCCTGAAATTGAAATGAAAAAAATATCGTTAAGATGAGGTGATAACTCCGAGTAAACCAATTTTTAAAAATAATTTCTTCTGTTACATCAGGTTAAAGAATATACCTTAGTTAATTTTTACCAAGGCTGACTCTTTTTATCTAAAGTGTCCGCAGGTAAATCAGGTGTACAAATATTAACAGCGGTACTCGGACAGCCATTCTCACCATGGATACATGAGCCACGACAGGAATAACCTTTACCACAATCTTCGTATGTAGTACATTTCTTAACACATTTATTACCGCCTTGATTAAAAGCTCCGGGTTCATCACAGACCTCATCCTTGTTGCAGTCTTGATCTTTACTACATTTTTTAAAACTATAATTTGGCGTAGTAATATTAAATATTTCACCAGCTTTCTTTGTTAAAGAAGCACCCAATAATATCGCATCAAAATTGTTTTTAATATTTTCCGGAATTGTTTTTTCATAGTCTTTAACCCACTGCTTGGTAGTTTCCATTTTGAAATCTCTTTCATCATAATCGGTAACACCCCAGTCATTGCCTTTTCTGGTTAATTGATATAATTTTGCGGTTGCACCATAACCCGACGTTGAATATAAGTCGTCATTTTTAACCACAACGCTCATACACTCGCTTGAAGCGTAAACAACTAACTGGTCTTGTCCAGCCTCTTTTTGCCAGAGCGTCTTTACCGCACAAACAGGTTTGCCCTTGCTCTCCCATGAAGACATCAACTTTTCTTCAAATTGCGCTATTAGATTGTCAAAATTCGTTTGTCCGCTGGTAATGGGGTTATAAATATCTATTGTTTTGTCACAACCACTCAATGAAACAGTGCCAACAAGTAATATGAAAAACAAAAGAGTTCTTTTAAACATAGGTTTTTATTAGCAATTAACCTCTAAATTCTAGCAGATAGTACTTCTACTGTCTAATTATTACGAACTTGCTTAGTGTATCAAAAATGTGTATTATTACTGGCATATTCGATTTTTACGTTTTTTTACACAATCGTATGAAAAAAACACTTTTATTTTTCCTTGCGTTAACTCTATTAACAGGAGTTGGCTGTAAACAAGTGCAAAAACAAAGTACTAGCGTTTCTACAAAAAATCCAGATTTTGGAATTTATTTGGTAAAAAACAACCAACTGCTTATTTCGCAAGATGACGTAGTTTCTTATAACCCAGACACCTATACATTTAAACTTACAGATGAAGCAGTCAAGCGACTTGATTCATATTCCGTCTACGGAGAAAATCGCACGCCAAAAATGGACAACGGATTATACCAACAAGAATTTTCAATGATGTTAAATGATACGGTATTATATGCTGGCGTTTTTTGGTCCAATGTATCTTCACTTAGCCATGAAGGATTAGTTTTACTCGACTCAACAATGTTTCCAACAACCAAAGAATTAACAATCGCTGCCAGTTACCCCGTAGGCGGCGTTCTTTCTACTAGACAATCAAGTTTGAGAGAGTATTTTAAAAGTATTGGAAAACTATCCAGGACTTCGGAAGTAACTACTACAACGAGCGCCGTTAAGGATGAAAAAATATTGTCTGAAAAAGATTTTAACGGCATGGGTTTGGCTTCAGGGAACCAAAATGGAAAAGAAGATTTTTTTAAAGTTCAAATCAACCCAACATTGCCAGTTTACGCATTTCATGTTGCGTCTTTTACAGCCACCACGAGAGGACATATTGAAGTATTTAAAGGCCAAGAAACTAAGCCTATACAAGTAATTAATCTTGACCCAAACATGTGGTTATCCGATGAAGTGCCAGCATTTTTTAATGTTCAAGACATCAATTTCGACGGCGTATCTGATATGGGAGTGGTCGTTGAAGGCGGGGCGTTATGGGGATCGTACCAATATTGGATTTACGATAACAAAACAGGCACGTTTATTACCGCTCCAATAACGCAGGACTTCAGGAAAATTACTTTTAACAGTATTACTTTTGATACCAATAAAAAACAGGTTATTGCCAGCGGTCTTATTGGTGCGGTCGGCGGATATAAAAATATTTATCAATTTCAAAATGGACGTTTAAAACCAGTGGAAGAAAGCGAACATGAAAATGTGGTTGTAGAAGATGACGGGGTAAACACCCAAAATCCTACGATACATTGTAGTACTATAATCAAGAAGTATAACGGCGATAAGGTTTCGACCACAACCCAAGTACTAGATCGTGAGTGCTCGCCGGTTTCTTTCGGCATATAATTAAGCTGCCACACATTTTTTTGTCATGAATTGCGATGATGAGAAATAGATATGTCCAAGCTTGGCCAAGAAGGTTAGAAACTCATTCTGCCGTGGGAGGGAAATACAGTAAATTAAAATAAAATATTCTATACGAGTTAGCTAAAATATGGGTTACCAAGATACAATGCAGGTTTGTAAAAAACATGGTCATCAGATTAATGACATGACAGAAAGATTTCCTAGCCATAATCAAAATTTTTGTAGTGTTTGCGGGAGTGAGACGACCATTATTTGTAGTAATTGCAGGTCTAAGATAAAAGGTTGTTATCATGTCGAAGGTTTTATAGGACATATAGAGACAAAAGTTCCTCTCAACTGCCACAACTGTGGTAAAGCTTATCCGTGGCGAAATAAGCTTCTCTTGAAAAGAGCTGGTAAATCATTAATAAATCCATTTAAGTCCTCGTTGAATTTTTTAGCCAGTCTGGTTAAAAAATGGTTGATTTGAAGAATAAAAGAAAGAGAAAAAATTGAAGTATTACTACACGAAAAAAGGACCGGATTCTCTCGAACCCGATCCTTTTTATTTTCACTCTAGGCCATAGCGGGCTCTAACAAGTATTCGTCCCGGCCACAATTGATCAAAGCATTGCAGTGATATCACAAACCGTCATCAGTGAGTTCAACTTCACTTCTAAATCCTTCTTCGCCACAGTCGCGGCAGGTGAGCCAGTTCTCTAGCTTATTGTCGCTATTCAACATAGCAACGTTATAGTCTTCATCGACCAAGAAGACATAGCCGCTATTGGGATTGAACTCCAAACTCACATTGTCTTCCAAGTGATCGGAAGGACTAGCCCAATCCTCGTTAGACCAGGCAATTAACAGTTCACCTGCCATATAATGCTCACGGCTTCCAAAAGCTGAAAGCGAGAAATCTGAGATTTCCATATAATTAAAAAAACGGCCATTAAATAATGTCCGTGCGAAGGCCGTATTTCCGCAGCGAACGGGCTTGTCTACAGCGGCTGATAGCTTGCCTTTGTCAAGGTGGAGACCTAAATAGGTTCTTACCTTTACAAAGGATAAGCTGCCGCTATAATACCTAGCCCTGATGCGGAAAAATGGAGGTCGGGAAATTTTATGTAGAGTTTAAATCGTAGTCGCCACCAAGCAACCAATAAGCATTTCGCAAATCATTTTCAATCTTAAAAGTGTCGCCGTGGGTAAGAAGTCCGAGATAGGACTGCATTACTTCTGGTTGTGGTCTATCCACTAATTTTCTAAACATTCTTTGCTTGGTTTTAACTCTCATTTTTTTGTAATAAGAAAAATGTACCCATCCGAGAAAATCCATTCCCGAAGCGTGGGTTTTTAGTAATATCTTTGTTGGATGAAGGGTAAGATTCAACCTTGATTATATCAGCAGGTTAGATTGACTATTAAGCCAAAATTAGGTAAGCTCAAAGGACTTTATGAGAGAAAAATAATCAAAAATTATGAAACGTATTGGTATTACTAAAACTATTCGATTTGAGGTTTTTAAACGAGATAAATTTACTTGCAATTATTGTGGGCGGAAAGCACCTGATATTGTACTCCATGTTGATCATATAGAGCCAGTTTCCAAAGGAGGTACAAATGATATTATCAACCTCATTACCAGTTGCTATGAATGTAATTTGGGTAAAAGTGATAAAAAATTAGGCGATAATTCAGCTGTTGAAATACAGCGTAGACAATTAGAGCTGTTGCAAGAAAAACGTGAACAGATGGAACTGATGGTTAAATGGAGAAAATCACTCTCAAAGTTCGATGATCAAACCGTCAATATAGTGAAAGATTATTTAGATCCCAAAATTGTACACACACTTTCGAGTGAAGACAAAGAGGCCGTTATGAGTTTTTTGCCAGATTTCATTGCCTCTGAGTCTGTTGGATCAGTAAATTTGCTTAAGGCAACAACTGAAATTAAGTCCCTCAAGGAACTTGCTGAGCACTTAGAACAAGGCATACAAACGAACCACACGGAATCATGGTGGCAAAATTTTATTCGCAAGAATATATTAATTATACAACAGGGATATATCAAATCAATTGAAAAATTGAATATTGGAATTGGCAATACTAAATTTCCAGATTTTTCATTAGTTACCCATGATAATTACTTAGATATTCTAGAAATCAAAAGACCAAATACAAACTTAATGAAATTTGATGAAAGTCGATCAAATTATTACTGGGATATTGAATTGTCAAAAGCTATAATTCAGGTTGAAAATTACTTATCGAATTTATCAACGCATCGTGACGCAGTAAGAACTTATCTAAAGGACAATCATGAAATTGATCTCCAAGTTTTGAGGCCTCGGGGAATTATACTATCTGGTGATTGTAGCAAATTTAAAAATCAAAAAGAGAGGGATGATTTCCGCCTTCTCTCACATTCCTTAAAAAACATAGTTGTTATTTCTTACGATGAGCTGCTGAATAGACTTAGGAATTACATTAGGGTTCTTGAAAAATTTAGTGAGAGAATTGAGCAGCCAAAATCTTGTTAAAACAATACTTTCTATGTTTAAAAAGAGTCTGCTCGTCATTATATTGATTCTACTTTTATTTCTCCTTCCCCAAGCAATACTTAGATTGTATTTTGGTAAAAGCATTCTTAGTTCGTTGGATGATGTAGAGAATAAGGAGTTTGTCGTGGTGTTTGGAGCAAAAGTATATGCAGACGGCACGTTAAGTCCAATAGTTACTCAAAGAATTCTAGCAGCAATAGAACTATTTAAACAAGATAAAATTAAAAAAATTTATATCTCGGGCACTAATGAGAGTAATAATGAGGTAATTGTGTTAAAAC
The DNA here is from genome assembly GCA_041665025.1 of Candidatus Magasanikiibacteriota bacterium. Taxonomy (GTDB): domain Bacteria; phylum Patescibacteriota; class Patescibacteriia; order Magasanikbacterales; family UBA922; genus JBAYJP01. The sequence continues at coordinate 20,815 of JBAYJP010000007.1, forward strand.
AATTTGCCATAGACCACGGAGTACCAGAGGACAAAATAATCAGTGATTTTTTCGGTTTTGATACTAATGACACATGTAAACATTTTAGTAGATTGGGTTATAATGAAGCTATCTTTTTAACTCAAAGATTTCATTTGCCGCGTTCATTGTACATGTGCAAAAACCAGGGTGTAACGGGCCTCGGAGTGGCAGTGAATGAACTTGGCTTGATCCCAGCGGATCAGACAAAATTTTTCACCAAAATGTATATCAGGGCGGGTAGATTTTTACGTGAATCGACTTTGACGTGGTCGTACATCTTAGGCTTATATGATCATATCTCTAGCCAGGCCGAAGATTTAAGTATAAAAGCAAAAAGTATCTTAAGCATGACTAAATTACAACCGGACGAATACACTGCCACACTGGAATACAATAGAGAGGCCAAAAAAATCTCTCAGTGGAAAAATGGAGGCGGAGAAATAATCATTAATGGCGGATATTTTGAGGCAGACTTCTCTCCCTCTGGGTATTTAGTTGTAAACGGCGAAAGAATCGGCGATAACATGTTTGACCGGGACAAGTCTGGATTATTAGTTATTAAAGATGGTAAAATCCTAATTAGAGATACTATTGTGCAGCCGGTTACTTCGACAGAACATTTTCAATTCGCCATGCAGAGTTTCCCGTTTATTATTAAAAATAATCAGCCAGGCATTAAATCCAATTCAGATAAGAAAGCACGTCGTACAGCAGTAGGAATAGATAACGATGATGTAGTTTATCTTATCACTGCGAATTCAGACATTAGTCTTTACGAGTTTATGAATTATCTCTTAAGTTTAGAGATTGCATTTATTAATGTTCTAAATTTAGATGGGGGACCCTCTACCGGAATTTATTCTAACTGGAACAATACTAATTTTCTATATGATAGTATGAGTCCTGTCCCAAGTGTTATCCGCTTCCAATATTTACAAAGTAAATAACATAATAATCAATTGTATTATGATTGAAGTCAAATCATTTTTAACGCAAAACAATATAGAATTTACCGAACACAATCATCCGGCGGTATATACTTGTGAAGAAGCAGAACAATACTATAAGGACATACCAGGAATGCATTGTAAGAATTTGTTTTTGAGAGATAAAAAAGGAGACAATTATTATCTCGTTGTTTTACCAGCTGCTAAACGAATGGACCTAAAGAAGTTTGGGGATATTGTTGGGTCAAGTAAAATTACGTTTGGCAGTAGTGAAGCACTAAAAGAAAAACTTGGTCTGGAGCCAGGTTCAGTTTCTATCTTTGGACTATTAAATAATGCAGGTAAGGATGTTGGTCTTTACATCGATAGAGATGTGTATGAAGCTGAAATAGTAAACTTCCATCCTAATGTTAATACTTGTACGCTAGGGCTAAATAAGGAGATGTTTCATAAGTTTCTTCAGGTAGGCGGATATGAGATAAATATAATTAGCTTATAACTACCGTATGCCCTGGTTTTTCTTCGCTTTTATCCCCGCCATTGGCGATGCGCTGGGTAATATCTTCGACGGCCATTTTTCCAATAAACATTTTAAAAATCCCTGGATACTTTTGTTTTATTCCGGTATTACGGAGTTGCTATTTTTGCCGGTTGTACTTTTGTACAGATTACCGGTGATATTTTCTCCGAAAATTATTGCCCTTTTTGCCGTGGTGGCTCTTTTGGATTTTTTTACCCTTATTTTCTATTACCAAGCTCTTAAAGAGGACGACACTTCAATTGTTGCTTCTTTGTTTTCACTGGGCAAAGTCTTTGTACCGGTTTTGGCATATTTTATGGTTGGAGAGCGACTGACTTTTGTCCAATACATAGCTTTTGTGGTCATTATTTTTTCTTCAACACTTCTGACCGTTTCCAACCAGGGCGGTAAAATCAAGTTTAACAAATCACTTCTGCTCATGTGTGCGTCTTCTCTCATTCATTCGGTTGAAGGGGTGATCTACAAATATGCCTTGGAACAAGTAGATTGGGTTTCAGGGTTTTTCTACGTGATTATCTTTTCAACCTTGGGTTTTATTATTATTGCCGCATTTAAATACAAGGACATAAAATCTCATCTCATGAGTTACAAGAATCATTTTAGATTAATCCTTTTTAATTCCGGTGTTTCTTTTGGTTCTAATTTAGCCTCGGCCCTCGCTTTTTCCATGGCCCCGATAACCCTCGTTAAAGGTATATTTGCCACTCAGCCCTTTTTTGTCATTCTTTTGACATATCTTCTACGACCCAGGTTTAAAGCTGAATACCGGGAAAGAATGGACGCCGGGAATATGATAAAAAAGTTAGTCTTGTTTTCTGTTATTTTGGTGGCCTTACTATTTGTTGTCTATTAATTTAAATATGGATCACTTGTTAATAGAAAAATTATTACACCTTAAAGAAGGAGACAAGATTAAAATCAATGGCAGATTATTTACCATCCACCAAAAGTCCTTTCATTCAGCAGTAGGTGAATACCATGGAGACATCACCACTTATGACCTAGAAAATAATTTTGTATTGGAGCTGGAAGGTGAAAGGCGGCACTTTTTTCAAATCATCGAAAAGAAACATTGGCTTGGTTTCACGAGTGCTCGATCAAGGGTTGAAAAGATAGAATCGATTGAGATAATAAAATAAAAAACTCCTCAAAATCTGAAGAGTTTTTTATTCCTCAATCACTTCTACCTAGGTAAAAAAGATATTTGGAAGGGGGATTGGTATCGCTGTCCCCAACAGCGGCCCCGCTTAGCGGGGCGATGCGCGTGCGTTAGTCATCGCGCTCCTCCTTGTGTTGTCGCCAGTTGGCTGGCGATCAGTAGTAGGTCGGCTCGAACGGCAGGTCCGGGAAGTTGCACGGACCCCAGCAGTTCGCTGTGTCGTCGCAATCCACGAACTCGTCCGTGTCGTCGCTCACGCCATTGGTGCAGTCCTCGAACCACTGGGGGTACCAGCAGTCCGGATCGTCACGTGGCGGCAGACGGTCGTGATCGCTGTCTTCGCTCGCGAACGTGGTGCCCCACTCCTCCGTGCAGACCTCGGGCGCGCGGCAGTACCCTTGGGTCTCGATCGTCACCGTGAACGGAGCCCACTCGTCGCGCGAGTACATGTGGATGACGAGGAACACCCAGCCTTCACGTGTGGAAAGCCACGAGGTGTGGTCATTGCCACTAATGCCACGGTAGGCCGAGGACAGGTAGTGGTAAGCCCCGTTCGGTGGAGTCTCGAGGGCCAGCCAGAAGTCCACGTCGCCGTGGTCATCGCACCCGTTCGACGGGCACTCATAGGTGAGCTCGGCGTAGACTTCAAGGTTGTTGCACACCGGGATCCCGATGTAGATGTCCCCGTCGTTGCCGTACGGTCCGTCGTAGACGGCCACCCCTTCGAGCGTGATCGAGTACACCTCGTTCTCGGGCTGGAGCCAGAGGGCGTTCTCGATGCTGTCGTGTGCGAGGATGGGATCGTTGGGGGCACAGGCCACGTGGATGAAACACTCGGGGTCGCCGCAGTCCGTCAGCTCGTCGCTGTCATTGTTGACGCCGTCGTCGCAGACTTCACCGCCCCCTTCATCCCAACACGCGTTGATCACGTCCTCACCCCAGCAGTTCCCGCTCTGACAGACGGTGTTGGTGTAACAGGGGTCGGGCAGTTCGCACGCCTGTCCCTCGAGGGCCTCGCGATCGAACACGCAGCCACGCTCCGGGTCGCACATGTCGAGCGTGCACGGGTTGCCGTCGTCGCAGACGAGTTCTTCGCCAGGCACGCACGTGGCGAGGTTGCAGTGGTCGCCCACGGTGCAGCGGTCGTTGTCCGTGCACTCGATGTGGTCGTCAGCTCTCGGGACGGCGTTCCAGCACTTGTGCCACTCACACCGGTCCTCCGTGGTGCACGGGTTGCCGTCGTCGCACTCTGCGTCGCTGTCGCAGCAACCCTCGACGCGTTTGACGACACAGGCACCGCGCACGCAGGAGTTCTCGGTGCAGTAGAGGTCGTCCTCGCAGTCGAAGTCCGTTCTGCACTCGCAGAACGGAACCCACCAGCACTCGGGGTCGTCGCAGTCGATCGCGCCGTCCTTGTTATCATCCTTGCCGTTCATGCAGTTCTCCTCCGGCACCGGGACTTCCGGTTCCGGGCAGCTCCTGACGTCTTCCGACATCTGCCCCTCCGAGGTGTCGGTGTTGCGGTACGGGTTGTACTCGCTGTTGATATCGCAGGCGGAGATGGCGAAGAGGACGAGGAACAGCAGGGCGAGCTTCACGAAACGCTTCATGACCCACCTCTCGGTTTTGAGGACACGACTCCCGGTTCCTACTTAGGTTTCGGAACCTTCCAATTTCAGGCACGAATATTTTTCATGCTAAAAACAAGAAGGTTCCCTTGTAAAGAACGAACAGGAGAGTATATCATAATTTGGCTAATTTGTCAATCACTGAACTTTTATATGTGATCTTTTACACGAGATTGACAAATATAGTAGTAGTGTTATGATATTGTGTTGTCCGATGCCCCTCTACTGGGTGTCCTTGGTTGGATTTCCTGACCAAGTCCATTACGGAGGCAACAAAAGGAGCAGGTCATGGCACGGAAGAAGGCAAAGGGTCCGCAGAGTGTTCAGGATGAGTCCAGCTTCGTCCAGCGTGTATACTTCGCGATCAGCGCTGCCGATCCGAAGAGCCGGGATTGGGACTCGGTGCCGATCATCCAGCGCTGGATGTGCCCGGAACCGAGCCGTCCCATCGAAGAGCTGGAGCAGGACGAGGCCTGGCCCTCCTACACCGAGGTCGTGCTGGCCCTCTACAAGCTGGCGACGAGGGAGTACGTCAGCTGGCAGATGATGGAACAGATCATCCATACCCTCGGCCGCTGCAGTAACCACCAGTTCGGACCGTTCGTCAAGCTGACGAATCCCCGCCACAATCCGAACGAACCCTCGAGGCGCTGGGCCACGCACCGCCTGTATGCGGTCCTCAAAGGCCACACCGGCGGGGGCATGCGCAACTGGCAGCGCGGTGCGATGAAGCGACTGAAGGAGTTGGAATTCCCACTGCCCCAGGTGCTCGACCGCCTCTTCATCGAGAAGACCCCCGATAACGAATAACCGCTGCTTTCCTACCAGGTGTAACCACGTGATTCCTTCGATCAACTGATCGAACGCGAAGCCGGGGCACCGACGAGTCTGGCGAGAGATACAATTCTCCTCGCCGACTGACATTATTTCCTTAATACTTAAGGAAATAATGTCAGGCAAGAAATACTTTAAAAAAATAATCTATATACAGATAGGGAATGGCTATTAGCCATCTAATCAGATTGCCCTTCTTGATGAGTCGACAACGGATTGCCGACTGACAAGGAGAACCCTAATGGGATCTTGGCTGGAGGAAAAGTGGGTCAAGGAACCACGGAGATTTCGAGACAACTGGCGGAACGGAGGCGGTGAATTCTTCTCATGCCGTGCGCAACCCACGATGAATGGGGACAAGAAGCCGGCGTCGCCGAAGGACATCCCGCCCTTGAAATCGCCGGTGTCCAAGGGACCCGGCCCCGCGGAGTAGTCGCTCGCAAGCAGTATTTCGTCCGCCACCCGGCGTACGAAGCCACGCGAGCGGCGTGGCTGGTCGTCTTTCCGACGACTGGCCGCTCCATCCTACCAGAGTAGATAAGGTTACTTGTATATTCTGGAAGAACCATGAGTTGTTAGACTCGTGGTTTTTTATTTATGACCTTGGTAATAGTAAGTCCGAACACCTGAACTTCGTGGCAGACGGAGATGTCGAGAAAACGTTGTGATGTTGCATGGCTAGTGGTTTGCGTGTTACAGTATCCTGGACCACTTACCATTGCACGTGCCGGGAATTGAGAGAAGGACAATGCCGAAAGGTTTGCTAGAAATGTTGAGGGCGGATGCGCGGTCTCTAGAAGACTGGGACCGCCTCGTACCCCCAACAGAAACTCCAAGCACGGTCTTCACCATCGACAAAGAGTATGGAATCGAGGCATCGCGCCTGGTCCTGTCGTCGGATGCAGAACGGCGAAAGCGACTCGAAGCAATTCTTGGCCGAAAGGCCACTGTTTGACCGTTCGGTCAGGAGTCAAAAATACATCAAGCATCGGCACTCTCTGTGGTGGTGGTCGGGTGGCGGAGTGTGCCCTCAAAGGCGCATTCTACCCGTGCTGACGCGCAAGCGCCGGCATTCTCAGGAGCCGTGCGTGCACGGCTCCTCTTGATTTCCGATGTTATTTTGTCTCAACCAGTTTATTGTTATAGCGACGAAGATTACCCAGCGACCGGAAAAGTCAATTCTCTTCGTGCACTGACTTTCTGTGATAACAACAAATTTTCTCTCATTTTAATTGCTATCTTAAACAAGTGATAATCAGAATCAGAGTAAATTAGTAAATTATTTTGCTTGTCATAACATTAAGGATTAAAAAACCCTGCTCGCTAAAACCTCCTGACCAGAAGCCAATAAGCTGCTAATCAGGTGGAGCGAGCAGGGTTTCCTTTTCTCCACCTATGGTCCATGGATCATAGCGACCTCCTTTGAAGACAGATCGTATCTGTCTTTTAGTTCTGAGGATGTTTGTCCTTCTGTTATTTGGGTCGTTGGCCGATCCTATGGATGAGCCAATTGACGCCAAGAACAAAGAGGACCGAACCACAGACGAAGCCTGCGGCCAAGACTGCCACAACGTGGGGATTTTCCACTTCACTTCTTCCTTGTTCTGTTATCACTCTCTCCAGGCCAGATGACCTTGCCGCTACTGTCGAGACAGAAACCACTATAACACGTGCCGGTGCCTTCTCCGCATGGCGACCCGTTATTAGCCCCTATGTTGAGACAATGGTCGGATGCTTTGATTTTCCAGGTGAAGAGACCTTTTCTCCACCCGCAGACGTCGTGCGTGCAGGGGTTGTAGTCATTGCAGTCCCGCAACTCTTCATTCACCTGACCGTTTTCGCAGGTGCACCGCAGGATGCAGAATTGGCTCGAGACATGTCGACAGTGTTCGCCGTCTGGCATCTCGAACCACAAGCACTCCGTGCCGGTCCAGAACCGAAAGTTACAGGCGTCTCCGAACTCGACGCAGTCTTGACGATCGCCTTCGCTGTGGTCGGCATGGGCCCAGGCCCAGCCGAACACACCGGCGACAATCACGAAGAGTAAAAACACATCAAACCTCGCCCAGCGCTTTTGCGATTTTTTCGCGTTCATTCCTACCTCTCTTCCCCTTTGTCGTCGTAGGTCTTTTTTGTTGTCTTACCTCTTGAGAAGATCAGAGGCAGACCGATGCGCAATACGAACCAGAGGATTGCCAAGAGCACAGCCGTATAGATTATATACTCACAGCCCTTGATGACACTCTCGCGCGTCTCCGGATATTCTTCAGCCAAGTAAGCCGGGAATGCCACAGCGAGGAGCGCCGCGATGACGGCGACCAGCCGATCGAGGACCCTAGTGATGTTAGTGACGTTAACGATGTTGGTGATGTGACTCTTGATCGCCACGGTCGCCAGAACCACAACCGTAAGGCAAACCAGAGCCGCGAGTGCAACCAGGTAAACCCACATGTCCGTTCTCCAAGCCAGGCCGTCGTGGCCTCTTAGGTGGGGTTGTGAAAGGACTGAAGATATTTTACCAGGCTTGAGATATATTAACAAATGATATAGCTAACTTGAATTTAGTAAATCTTATTTTAAAGTATCTCGCTTTTTCGATCGAGGTATTTTTATGTTTACTTTTTAAAACTCTATGTTACTATTAAAATAGGGTTTGCATTTCTTGGCTTGCCCAACCGGTAAGCCGTTCACACCTCTCACAAACTCAGAGCATGAGGAAGGAGCCACTCATACCTCTCTCAGACGAAAAAAGAAGACACCCTGTTAATTTAACGAGATGTCTTTAGTTAGGCGTTATCTCACACCCAGACCTTTTACATATTGTCTAGAGCTATTTTCAAAATAAAAATTAGGGTAGCAGACAGCAGACTAAGTGCGATGCCGATATAAATTAGAGTTTGATCTTTTTTTGTGATACCAACTACCAAACATACGACTGCTGCTATTGCAAGAATGAGGAAGATTAGACTCATAAAATAGTGTTTTAAAATTAAGTTAATAGTGTGAAACGCCGTTTTTCGAGCCAGATATGCCGTGTTAAGCGATGTTATTTACGGTTTCTATGCATCTTTCGTTCGAATATTAACTCCGCCTATTTTTTTATACTCACGATTTTTATTCTTCGCAACTTTTTTCAAAATTTCTTTTTCAATATCAATGTCCAATATGGCAGAAAGTCCAAAAATATATATTGCCACATCCGCTAACTCTTCGCCTAAATCAGGCAACTTTTTGCGGTAGGCGTTAAATGCCTCAGCAAGTTCACCATAAGTTAGGCCAAACTCAAAATTAATATCTGTCGTGTTAAATCCTTTAGCAACCTTATTATCGTAAATATTTTTTTGGAGTTTTTTTAGGTCAATCATAAGTTTTGAAAAAGAAATTTTGAAAAAAGTTGTTCGAGCAAATAATTTCGCTTAACTATTCAATATACTTGTAGCAACGCTCCTGGCTAATTTTTAGCTCTGAAGTTTGAGGAATAATTTTTTCTGGGTTATATCCACCATAGGACTGCAGACTTTTTTCCGCATAAACACCTAGCTGACCTTGTTTATCTAATTTATTAGCCAATGCAACCATTTCCGTCATGGGATATTTCTCAAGGTCAATAAACCAAACTACTGGCTCGTTATTCTCATAGGCTTGTAACAAAGGAGCATATTTTTTCATCTCTTCCTCGTATTTATCTTGTACAGCGGCTTCTGATCCGCCCACAGATGTTAATATTGGTTTTAGTAACTCGGCAAGCGGTTCGTTCGCAGTGTCCTTACCAAAGGAAGAATAGAATAAACTATTGAAATTAAGAGTAAAATAATCTCCCTTATTTTCTTTTTTTGCAATGACCATGAAACGGATAGTGAGATCATTTTCTTGGATTAGTTTTTGTATTTCGTGTTTGGAGAGTGGTTCTAAAAAGAAAAGTCTACTGTAAAATCCGTTTGCTTCATGTTCAGTACAAAAATTCTGTTCAAAAGATAGAGACCTTGTCCAGGAGCGAGAAATAAATAGTGTGCCGGATAATAAAAAAATAAGGAGAGAGACAAGGATAACTGTTGAAAATTTCCACGCAGAAAAAAATCTTCGAAATAAGAAGAAAAGCAAGGCAAAACCAAATTGAATTAATAAATACTCAATGAGGTAAAGTTCCACGCTCGCAACAATAAAAGCCCCGCCCATGCCTTCACCTCGGTATTGTAGTGCGTTATATAGACTGATCGTGGGAGATAACAGAAGCAAAATGAAGAGGCCCAAGGTAAACAGTAGTAGGTACTTTCTTTTCATTAGTTGTTCTCCTAAATAGAAAATAGCAATGAGCGGAATTATAGGTAGGACAAAGATGGGTAATCCAATGCCTAAAAGTTTAAATATTGAATTACGGTCAGTGTGGAAATAGGCTGCTCCTAGGCCGCTATAAGTAATGGCAGCATAACTTCCAAACCATAAAATACAGGCTAAGAGAAAATACCAAACATGCTTTTTTAACAACATTTTCATAGTATGAGCAATTATAGAAGTAATATTAATGGAGATAGAGCGTTTTGTCCAGCTAGAAGTCAGTTAGCGTCTTATACACATAAGCATATTTGACATTTTTTGTTATTTGCATTAAGCTGACTTCAACACAATATGACTACTACATTTCGTCTAACAACTACCACAACTACCACAACCACCCATAAGTGGCTGAAGTTTGTTGTGAAATAATATTTAATCATCACATCACGACCGACCTCAGCCTAGAGGTCGGTTTTTTAATGTTTAACATTATGAAGGTACTTAAATTTGGGGGTTCATCTGTGGCTAACGCAGAAAATATCAAAAAAGTAATTGATATAATTCAGAACTCTATCAAGAAAGATAAGCAGTCCATTGTCGTCGTGTCTGCTCTTGGTGGTGTAACTGATAACCTCATAAACCTGGCCCATCTTGCATCTAAAGGAGACCGCACGTATAGAAAGTTAATGAAAGAAATTTTTGAACAGCATGATTTTGTGGTGCGTAAACTTGTCAGCAAAAAAATACAAAGTCTTATTTTAGTAAAAATTAAAGAGAAATATGATGAACTTAGTGATGCGTTGAGAGGAATATATCTATTAGGAGAACTGTCTGCTCGATCATTAGACAAAATAATAAGTTATGGGGAACAATTATCCTCGTACATTATCTGTGAAGCGATAAGAGACAAGGGCATTGATTGTAATTTTGTAGATGCCCGTGAATTAATTAAGACTGATGACAATTTTGGGTCCGCACAAGTAGATATTGAAAAAACATGCAAGCTCCTCTCAGGCTATTTCAAAAAATATAACGGTCTTTCTATTATGGGTGGTTTTATTTCTTCAAGTACGGATGGAATTACCACCACACTTGGACGAGGTGGTTCTGACTATACTGCCTCTTTGGTTGGTGCCGCGCTTGATGCTCATATAATTGAAATATGGACCGATGTTGACGGGGTACTTACCGCAGACCCTCGAAAAGTACCGCATGCTTTCCTACTCGCACAAATATCTTATGAGGAGGCGGGAGAACTTGCACATTTTGGGGCAAAAGTTATACATCCCAAAACTATGAAACCCGCACGGTTTAAAGGTATACCTATTGATATAAAAAATACGTTTAATCCTACAGCTCCAGGCACTAGAATATGCAAAGATACCCTAAAACAAAATTTCGCCATACGAGCGATATCCTCACTCAGTAATGTCTCACTGTTGCACATACAATCAAACAATGGTAGGGTCATTGGAGAAATTGCCGCAAAAATATTTCATTCGTTATCCCGATCTGACGTCGAAATTTTACTCATCACACAAGCATCGCACGAGCAGTCGCTTTCTATTGCAGTTCCAGAAGACCAGGTACAACGAGCAAAGGAAGGTATTGAGAGGGAGTTTGAGTTGGAATTACAAGCTAAGTATATATCGCCAATTTCTATTAAAAATAAATTATCTATTGTCGCGATTGTTGGGCGACATATGCAGGGCGTACCAGGTATATCAGGGAAACTATTTAGTACCCTTGGGAAGAGTGATATTAATGTTGTTGCTATAGCGCAAGGGTCGTCTGAGTTAAATATATCTATAGTAATAGATTCACAGGATGAAAAGAAGGCTTTAGGGGAAATTCATAAAGCATTTTTTGAAACGCAAGATAATAGCATACATGTATTTCTTGTCGGGACTGGACTTATTGGTTCCACCCTCTTAAGACAAATAAAAGAATCCAAACTTCCTGTAAGGCTATGTGGTATATCTAATAGTCAGCGTATGATCATAAATGAAAGCGGGATACTGCTGCAAGATTGGGAAACATCACTGGGTGGAGGACAGCAGAATGACTTGTCAGATTTTATTTCAAACATGATAAACCTTAATCTTCCCCATACCGTCTTTGTAGATTGTACAGCAAGTGAAGATGCCGTTTCTTTTTATGAAAATATTCTTAAGTCTGGTGTTGCTATTGTCACCCCAAATAAGAAAGCAAATTCTAATTCGCTTTTGAAATACAAAAGGCTTAAGCAATTATCCAAGGAAAGGTATACACCATTTTTCTATGAAACCAATGTCGGTGCAGCTCTCCCCATCATACGTACCATACAAGATCTTGTAGCAAGTGGCGACCAGATTATCAAGATAGAAGCCATACTTTCGGGAACTCTAAGTTATATATTCAATACATTTTCACGTGCCAATAAAGCATTTAGTAGCATCGTTCGGGAGGCACAGGAAAATGGCTATACTGAACCTGATCCGAGAGATGATTTAAATGGAAAGGACTTTGCGCGGAAAATGCTTATCTTAGGTCGAGAAATAGGCATGCCCATGGAACTTTCCAACGTACATGTTGAAACATTGCTATCAGATGAATGTATGCAAGCAGAGTCAATTACAGAGTTTTATAATAAGCTCAAAGAAATGGATTCAATATTTAAAAGACAGAGAGATAAGGTACAAGCATGTAATAAAGTTTTACGATATATTGGGGTATTGGAAAAAGACAAATCAAAAATAATGCTTAAGGAGGTAGATAGTACAAGTCCATTCTACTCACTTGAAGGTAGTGATAACCTCATTTCTATTACCACAAAACGGTACTGCACTACGCCGTTGGTAATCCGAGGTCCTGGTGCCGGGGCTGAAGTTACTGCCGGTGGGGTACTCGCAGATATTATTCATTGTTTACCTAATCAAAATATATATGAACAAGCTCACAAATAAAATTCCGGTAGGGGTTTTGGGTGCAACAGGTATGGTTGGACAACGTTTTATTTCTTTACTTGAGGACCATCCTTGGTTTGAGATAGTCTGTGTTGCTGCTTCGCAACATTCGTCTGGTAAATCGTACCACGATGCAGTTAGCAATCGGTGGGTACAAAAAACTCCCATACCACCACGCATAGCTGAGTTAAACGTATATTCAGTTGAACATGATATAGAGACTATTTCGAAAAAAGTTCATTTTGTATTTTCAGCGATTGACGCAGAAAAAGAATTCATCCAAAGAATAGAAGAAACTTATGCCTTGGCTGGAATCCCCGTTGTCTCAAATAATTCTGCGCATAGGTGGACAGAGGATATTCCTATGATCATGCCGGAAATCAACCCACATCATCTAGATATGATAGACATACAGCGCAAGAAACGTGGCTGGAAAAATGGTTTCATTGTCACTAAACCGAATTGTTCTATCCAATGCTATGTTCCACTTGTACACGCGTGGAAACAGTTTGAACCAACATCTATTGTGGTCTCAACATATCAGGCCATCTCTGGCGCTGGAAAGACGTTTGAAACGTGGCCGGAGATGGTTGACAATGTTATCCCTTTGATTGGTGGCGAAGAAGAAAAATCCGAGCAAGAGCCATCTAAAATTTGGGCTGAAATCAGAGATAATTCATTTGCGCTATCCTTGACACCAATCATATCAGCAAATTGTATACGCGTTCCTGTTTCCGATGGACATATGGCTGCTATTAATATTCAATTTGAAAAAGATGTAGAAAAACAAGAATTAATTAATGCCATACATAACTTTCAAAATCCTTTAGATGAGCTAGACTTACCTTCAGCACCCAGACCATTCCTAACATATTTCGAGGAAGAGAACCGACCACAAACTAGATTGGATCGTAATTTACATAATGGAATGGGCATAAGTATTGGGCGCATTCGCAAAGACTCAGTTTTGAGTTGGAAGTGTGTATCTCTATCACATAATACTATCCGTGGTGCTGCAGGCGGGAGTATTTTGAATGCGGAGCTACTGTACAAAATGGGGTATATAAATTAGATAATATGAAATTATCACGATTACAGTTTCAGGAATTATTTGATGAGAATAAACTTTTACTCAGTTTCATAGGCATGTCCAATATCGGGAAAACATATTGGTCAAAGAAATTGCATGAAATAGGATTCAATCATATTAATTGCGATGATTTAATCGAAAAAAAACTCGAGCCAGCCCTCAAAGGACTGGGGCATTCGGGAATTGCAGATGTTTCCCGTTGGATGGGGCAACCATACGATGAAAGATTTTCTCTTAACCAGGCACAATATCTTTTGTGCGAAGAAATTGTTATGAAAAATATCTTGCAGGAGATGAGTAATGGAGTCTCACAAAATACAGTAATAGATACCACCGGAAGCATGGTCCATACTGACAGGGGAATATGTCGACAACTTAGAGAGTATACAATGGTTATATACATTGAAGAATCAGAACACGCAAAAGAAAAAATGTTTAGGCAATATCTTGAGGAACCAAAGCCAGTAGTGTTTGGAAATGTTTATAAACCTCATAGTAATGAAACTTCCACTCAGACCCTACAACGATGCTATCCAGAATTATTGAATCTACGTCATGCATTATATATATCTTGCGCTGATATAATAATTCCACGCGATGCCATAGACATGAATATGACTGCACATCAATTCATCTCACTTATACAACAATCATTATGAAGTTTTATAGTACACAACAAAACAGTCCAATTGTTGGTTTGCAAGAAGCAGTTATGAACGGGCTTGCTCCAGACGGAGGGCTGTACATGCCAATTCACATACCCCAGTTGTCGTCTAATTTTTTTAAAGCAGCACGTACATTATCATTTCAAGATATTGCTTTTGAAGTGGGTAAGCATTTTTTCATGCCAGACATTGGAGAGGAGATGTTGCAGTCGATTATTAAAGATGCATATAATTTTGAAATTCCATTAGTTGCGCTTAATGAAAGATTGTACGTAATGGAACTATTCCACGGTCCAACAGGTGCTTTTAAAGATTTTGCCGCACGTTTTATGGCGCGTCTGTTTGGTTTTTTTGTAGAGAAATCAGGACGAAAAGTCACTATTCTGGTTGCGACATCCGGAGACACTGGTAGCGCCGTTGCACATGGATTTTTAAATATAAACAATATCAATGTAGTCATTTTGTATCCCAGCGGTAAGGTAAGTCCATTACAAGAAAAACAACTCACCGGAATGGGGGGAAATATAAAAGCATTGGAAGTAAAAGGGACTTTTGATGATTGTCAGAAATTGGTAAAACAGGCATTTCTTGATATGGAATTGAAAGAGAAAACAACTCTTGCTTCAGCCAACTCTATAAATATCGCACGCCTTTTACCACAGTCATTCTACTACGTATATTTGTCTATACTTCTTAACACCGGTGGTCGTCCCATTGTTGTTTCAGTACCAAGTGGAAATTTTGGTAATTTGACTGCGGGGATTATAGCTAAGAGAATGGGCGTGCCCATAGATAAATTTGTGGCTTCCACTAACGTTAATGATGTGATACCATGTTATTTACAGACTGGCAAATTTGAACCAAAGCCCTCTATTGCTACGATTTCTAATGCTATGGATGTGGGGAATCCAAGTAATTTCGTACGTATGCTCGAGTTGTATGATCACGATGTCAAGAAAATGAAGAGCGATGTGTTTGGTGCGAATTTTTCTGATCAAGAGGTTCGAGAGGCAATCTCTAACGTATATGAACAGTTTAGTTATATTATGGATCCACATGGTGCTGTAGCTTATCTGGGACTAATAAGGTATATGTCAAAAAATCCAGAATGCCAGGGTGTATTTTTAGAAACTGCTCATCCAGCTAAGTTTTTGGATGAAGTAGAAAAATCTATTCATGAGCCTGTAGCAATTCCAAAACAGCTCAAAAAATATCTAAAGTGCAAAAAAGAAGCAGTGCTTATAGAAAATACATTTGATGATTTAGAAAATGTTCTTTTAAGCATTTAATTTTGCTTTAACTCGCATTGATTTATGACACAAAATAACACAGCAGGAAAAAATATGGAAAATGATCCAGAAAAACTCTATTTTTATTGAGGAGATCACGCGATACGCGTGAATGAGTCTAACAAACTGATATACCTATGAGGAACTTCATCATCATGATTGCTCTCGTCTTAGGGGCTGGCCTGTCAGGCTGCGCCCTATCGCCCGAAAGTGGTTCAGCCGATACTCCCGAAAGCATCGAGAGGTACTGCGCCGCTTTTGGAGAAGTCTGTCCGGGCAATGAGATAGACTGCGAAATTTGCCCGAAAACCAAGACGTCTAGTTTTGCTAGTTGCCATAGCAGGATCTTCTGCCACAGTACGCCCATTGAGTGATAGCGTCGCGAAGCCACTGGCCGCACTCCGCTGCTCCGCGGGATGCGAATTGGCATACCCATTGAGTACTTCCTGAAGATTGGCCAGGATGATGCCTGGCTATCCGATCGACTTCTTGAAAGGCTCTTTGTTCGCTTTGCAATAATTCTGGTTTAGTTGTTTTTACCAATGCGTGTAATCGTTGCAGTTGTTCTTTTGGGGTAAGTGTTTCAGGCATAAAAGTATAAATTGTCTAAATTGGTCTGTACCCTTCAAAGTTAAATTCACAGGTCATCACTCGCCACCCCACCCTCACCCCTCCTCTCACCCAGTCTCCACTCTCAAACCAAGAAAATTCAAAAGAAAAAATAAGAAAAAGAAATAAGAAAGATATAGATATAGATAGTAAGAATGAATAAGTAGAATTAGATAATAGTAAATAGTTAAAGGTAATAGTATTAATAATA
>JBAYJP010000008.1:0-35434 GCA_041665025.1 Candidatus Magasanikiibacteriota bacterium
AATTAGTATAATTAGAATAATTAGTATAATTTTACAAATATTTCTCTTTCCCCTGTTCTTCAATCTTCTTCAAGAGCTCTTTCACCTTAGGCACATCATCTTTATGGCATACAAGCGTCGCGTCTTTGGTACTTACGACAACCATTCCCCGGAGACCAATAGTTCCAACCAGTCTGGTATTGTCATCATTTACAATAAAAGAGTCTTCTGAACCAAGGTCAACTACATTACCTTTTTCAAAATTCTTATTTTTTTCTTTTACCAAAGATTCTTTGAGCGCGTAGAGCGTTCCCGGATCACTCCATCCTAGATTGACCCGTAAGACTACTGCTTGTGAAGGATCAACTTTTTCAACAATTGCTTCGTCAAAAGACAACATGTCCAGTTTGGGATATTCTTCTTGAAGATTTTTTTCATCACGCACCATATCTTCAAGAGCAATATACATCTGCGGCTGATGTTGTTTATATAATCCTAAAACAAAATCCATGTCAAATACAAAATATCCCGGATTCCATAGCCACATTTGGGATTCAAACATCTCTTGGCAATCCAAAAGATCAGGCCGGTATTTCCATTCCAGGAACTGGTGAACTCCCCCGCCCAGATGATCTCCGATATGTATCCAGCCTAAATTTTGATTTGCAAACCGAGGCTGTTCCCCCAAAAATACAAAACGATTTTTGTCTTCATCAATCAACTTCTGAGCTTTCTGCAATGCTTCAATAAAATTATCCACATTATCCATAAAATGATCTGCCCACAACATGGCAATCGTACCCTCCACACCTTGTCTTTTCAATCGTAAAAGTGCCAACCCGACTGCTGCAGCTAGGTCTCTACGCTCGGGCTCTCCAAGGATATGGTCTGGAGCAAATTCAGGAACTTGTAACATGACTTGTTTAGTATACGTATCATTTGTAGATATATATACATGTTCAAGACCAAATTCCTTTACACGATCAATGGCCATTTGCAATGTCGAACGGTCATCTTTCAAAATCTCAAATTGTTTTGGATTGTTCCGGCGACTCAGTGGCCACAAACGTGTGCCAGATCCACCGGCGAAAATTAATATAGTCATAAAGTAAAATAATCAAGAAACAAGATAAAGATAAAATTCAAAACTCAAAGGTCAAAAACCAAAACTAAATCTTAAAACTAAAATCTCATTACACAGTTTTGACTTTTGAGTTATCTTTTTGAGTTTTGCATTTTGAGATTTGAATTTTCAAATTTTGTTTGTTTCTTCTAGTTCAACAATAGCCTAATAACGTTATACAGCGGTTGCGTCACATGCGTCAGCAACCACGGAGCACCTAATCCAAAAATAATTGCTAATAGTAAACCGCCTACAATATCGCGCGGATAATGAACACCCACATAGACCCGTCCACAAGCTACTAAGGTTGCCAAAATAAGTAGTGACACACAAAAAAAGACTGGCGCACCAACGTGTATAACAACCAACGCAAAGACAAAAGAAAAAATCGTATGATCAGAAGGAAACGATTTCCAGGATTCGACAGGATTCAAAATGTGCTTTATATCTGGAAATTCAATGTATGGTCTCGGGTGTCTCCATAATAATGCGACCCCATAGCTTATTATCTCTACTAAAACTAGTCCTGTCAAAAGTAATTTAATAAAGACGACAAAGAGACTCGGATCCTCACTGACCAACGAAAAAGCACCCCACCAAAAAACTACAATCACAATAACATAGATAAGCCAATGTGCGCAAAAATACATGATATTATCCAACCATTTCCGTTTGCCAACTTGGGCGTTAACTTTGAAAAATAATTTGTGAGACCAAGACATATTTACTGATTACTGATAATCCTGATTTACGGATATAACACTTATCTCTTATCAGTAAATCAGTGTTATCCGTAATCCGTAATTTATATTTTTATCCACCTTAAATACGCTTCTACAAATTCATCCAAATCCCCTTCCAGTACTTTCCTATCGTCTGCCGTTTCGTACCGTGTACGCAAATCTTTCACCATGTGATAGGGATGCAACACATATGAACGAATCTGGCTTCCCCATTCTGGACTTTTGTATTCCCCACGCAATTTCAACCTATCTTCCTCTTCTTTTTCTTCTTGCATTTTTTGTAATTTAGATTTCAAAACTTTCATCGCAGTTTCTTTGTTCTGTATTTGTGACCGCTCATTTTGACATTGCACGGTCGTACCTGTCGGGATATGGACGATGCGTACTGCAGAATATGTCGTATTTACGCTTTGTCCTCCATGCCCGCCAGCCATAAACGTATCCACACGCAAATCTTTTGGATCAATCGCTATATCATCGGTCTCATCCATTTCTGGCAAAACTTCGACAAGCGCAAATGAGGTGTGGCGCATTTTCTCTGCATCAAATGGAGAGATACGAACAAGACGATGGGTACCATGTTCTGATTTCAAATATCCATAACTGTATCGTCCTTCCACACGAAATATGATTGATTTAATTCCGGCTTCCTGCCCACGCGTTTCATCAATAATAGTGGTCTTCCATTTTTTACTTTCACAATATCTCATATACATGCGCAAAAGCATTTCTGCCCAATCTTGTGCTTCGGTGCCTCCTGACCCCGCATGAATTGCTATTATAGCATTATTTGTGTCATGCTTATCACTTAACAACGTATTAAATTCAAGCTGGCTGACTGATTTTTGAGCAAGCTCATATTGTTTTTCAATATCTTCTCTCAAATTAACGTCTTTGTCTGCTTCATCCATTTGTGCCATTTCCAGCAAGTCACCTACCTCTTTATGTAAACGAGTCCATAAATCGACTTCAGTCTGTAAATCACTTAATTCCTTGCTTTTTTTAGTAGCGTTTTCAGGATCTAACCAAAACTTCGGATCATTAACTTCTATTGACAGTATCTCGATGTGCTTCTTTTTTTCATCTAACTTTAAAATACTCTGCATGTCTGCGAGTTTTTGTTTCAATTCTTCCAGCGATTTTACTAACTCATGCATTTCCATATTTGAAGTACATAGCCAATAGTTCATAGCCAATAGAAAATATTCTCTGAAGCAACATACTATTGGCTATTGGCTTATATTATCCCCTATTTTAAACAAAAAGACAACCACATAATGGCTGCCTTTCCTATCATAAAAATCACAAATTCACCTTTTTGGCATATTCTCCAATTATAGGTAATTCTTTCATCTGGCCCTGCCACGCGTTTACCATGCCCACAATCATAAGAATGATACAGACAATATTGCCAAAAAATGCGACAATCCAACCCAATACGGGCACAATTCCTATAACTCCAATAACAATCCATACAATCAAAAGCACGAGCGACTGTTTACCATGAAATTGCGCATAGGGGCTATCTTTTTTGAGAAGCAAAGGAATAAGACACAAAATTCCTATATATCCAATAAGGGCAATAATTTTATTATCTTCTATGTCTTTTGGATTTGTGCTTGGACTTGGTGTTGGTCGTGGTGTTTGAGTATTTTGTTCTTCCATATGATATAACTTAGAGGTTAAAAATAGTATACAAATGGGTCGCCACATCCAACGTCCTTTCAAATGCGGCGAGGCCCTACGGGTGTCGCACGTTAGCTATTGACATATTCATAAAAATATGCTAAATTATCATGCTTTGTCCATTAAAATTTAGAAGTTAGGGTGGAGTGATACTTGAAAGAGCTAACTCCGTAGGTTGGCCCCCTGCACTCGCAGTGGGGCGCTTCGAGAAAGTTCTAGTCCGATTCCTTGCCGGCCGGAAGGGAGAAACCCATGGCCAACCGCTTCTTGGCGCTCTGCGCCGTCGTGTTCCTGTTCGTCGCAGGCTGTGCGTCGATCCAGCAGCGCGTCGTCGACGACTACCACACCGCCCTCGCTGAGGTGGGGGCCGAGGACGAGGGCTTTCACCTCGACGGAAGCCTGGTCCTCTGTGTCGAGACCGAGATGCTCGACACACCCAGCAGCGTTCGCGCTCGCCTCGAGCTCGCGATGGCGTCCGTCTTCTCACAGATCGAGCTGCACAGCATCGAGAGATGGGGCTGCGACGCGGACGGCTGCCGTGCTGACATCCTCCAGGCCTCGTCGAGCGACAAGCTCAAGGCCCACCTCTTCAACCTGAGTCAGTGGGAAGACCGACTGGTCGTCTGCGGCAGAGGGGAAGCCGAGAAGCCCACCCCCACACTGCCGCTCGACCATCCGCTCTACGACGTGGACGTCGTTCCGAGCGAGGTCATCCCAGGCAGGTAAAATCTGCCGGTGGAGGGAGGTGTCTATGCCGTTGCGGAAATACAGAATCCGGACGCAAGCATCACTCGCCACCTTAGCTTCTAAAAAACAAATTCTTTTCAAGAATTCTTCATAGGAAAATATATTTCACCTAATAAATTATATCTCCTTTTAGACAAAAAAACAACCCTGACTTCATCCTGTTTTGTTCGGGATAAACTGGGTTGTTTTTATTATCTCTATATTATCTCAACTTATCTCTATGTATTCCTACAATAGTCTGTTTCTTAGTACATTCCTCCACCCATACCCATTCCTCCGCCCATGCCACCTGGCATAGCTGGTTCGTCTTTCTTTGGCATATCGGTAACAACCGCTTCTGTGGTAAGGAACATGCCAGCAACAGAAATTGCATTTTGGAGTGCACTGCGCGTAACTTTGGTAGGATCAATAATACCTGCGGCAACCATATCTTCGTAATTGCCCGTTGCAGCATTAAACCCAAAGTTTCCTGAATGTTTTTTTACTTCATCAACCACAACAGCTCCTTCATACCCAGCGTTTAAGGCGATCATGCGAAGAGGCTCTTCGAGAGCACGGCGTAAAATTTGTACGGCCACCATTTCTTCATTTTCGAGATTAAGTGAATCCAAAGCTTTGATAGCGCGGATAAGTGCTACTCCACCACCTGGCACGACACCTTCTTCAATTGCAGCTTTAGTTGCGCCAACAGCATCTTCCACGCGGTGCTTTACTTCTTTCATTTCTGTTTCAGTTGCAGCGCCGACTTTTATGACTGCTACGCCACCGGCAAGTTTTGCAAGGCGTTCTTGTAATTTTTCACGATCAAAATCACTATCAGTTTGTTCAATAAGCTTACGAATTTGAGCAACACGATCTTTGATCGCTTGTTCGTCGCCTTTTCCCTCAACAACCGTGGTATTTTCTTTGGTTGCAGTCACTTTTCGTGCGCGTCCGAGATCTTCCAAAGTTGCATTTTCTAATTTCAAACCAACTTCTTCGGTAATAAGGCGTCCGCCGGTAAGCACAGCGATATCTTGCAACATTTCTTTTCTACGATCTCCAAAACCTGGAGCCTTCACGGCAAGCACATTAAACGTGCCACGGAGTTTATTTACGACAAATGTTGCTAAAGCTTGTCCGTCAACATCTTCTGCAATAATAACTAATTCTTTTTTACCGCTTTGTGCCACTTTTTCAAGAAGAGGCAAAATAGATTCGACAGAAGAAACTTTTTTATCAGTAATCAAAATATATGCGTCTTCATATTCTGCTTCCATGCGGTCGGCATTCGTAACCATATAGGCAGATACATATCCTTTGTCAAAACGCATACCTTTGACCGTCTCAATTTCCATGCCAAATGATTGAGATTCTTCTACCGTAATCACCCCATCATTACCAACTTCTTTCATAGCCTCGGCAATCTTTTCTCCAATTTCTCTATCATTAGCTGAAATTGCGGCAACATTTGCAATTTCATCTGCTTCAACTTTTTTGGAAATTTTATTTTGAAGTTCAACAATAACTGCTTCAGACGCTTTATGTAGACCACGATTGAGCGCTACGGGGTTTGCACCAGCTGTTACATTTTTTAATCCTTCAGTAATAATCGCTTGTGCAAGTACCGTCGCTGTCGTAGTACCGTCCCCTACATCATCATTTGTTTTACTTGCTATTTCCTTTACCAACTCTGCACCAATATTTTCAAATTTGTCCTCTAGCTCGATTTCTTTTGCGACAGTCACGCCATCTTTGGTAATCGTTGGCGCGCCGTATCCTTTATCCAAAACTACGTTGCGTCCCTTTGGACCCAAGGTAACTTTTACGGTGTCAGCAAGAGCATTCACACCGCGGAGCAATGCATGTCGAGCATCTTCTTTGTATTTGATTTGTTTAGGCATATGTTTCTTTTGTCATTCCGAGTCCCGATTTAATATCGGGATAAACTCCGCGAGGAATCCCTGCCTACCGTCAGGCAGGTCTCCTACCTCGCGCACTCTAAATTAAATGTATAATGAATTAAACAAGCACAATCTAAGAAAGATCCCTCTCCGCCCAGGGCGGATCGGGATGAACTACACTACTCAATCACCGCCATCACATCATCTTGATTCAAAATTTTATGTTCGACGCCATCAATATCCACTTCTTCGCCACCCCATTTTTTGAATAATACTTTTTGACCAACAGAAATATCCATTGGAGCGCGTTGACCATTTTCCATAAGTTTTCCTGGACCAACAGCGATGACTTCTCCTTCCATCTTTTTTTCTTTATCTACAGTATCTGGCAAAACGATACCAGATTTGGTTACTTCTTCCTCCTTAACAGGTTTGACCAATATGCGGTCGCCTAGTGGCTTGATATTCATAGACAGATTAGTTAAAGACTAATAATCTTTTAATCTTACAATCTTTTAATCTTGCGCCGAAAGATTATAAGACTAAAAGATTGAAAGATTGGCCAAGTAAAATCTATTATATTAATCTTGTATCACCACACATCTTACCCCTTATCACTCTATGCTGTCAAGTGCTAATTTTGTGGATAATTATATCTGTTAAATCTGTGTTTTAAAAAGCCCACTGTAGGCAGCAAGCTTGATGAGACGACCGTGTATTGAAGACCATGATGCCTGTCAGTAGCATGGACTTCGAACGGCGTACACTTCATGCCTGTAGCCAACACTGGGCTTTTTGTCGAAGACAGTGACTATTCTACCTTGGCAAACAGAGGGTGTCAACACCTATTTTTTGCCAAATCATCTGAAAGGGGGATGGAAGGTGGACTACCTGGGGACAACCGTATAAATAACCCCAAAAAAAGCTAAAATAAGCAAAATTCCTACATATGAAGAGAGTAGATAGTGGTCAAACATGGCCAGTAACACATAGCACATAGCACATAGCACATAGCACATAAGGTTTTTATTGTCCCGTTGATACGTGTTACGTGATACGTGATATATGATAAACGATAGTACAATCCCTAGCAATAACATAGTACCAACTAACCCATATTCGACGACAAAAAGTGCAAAGACGTTATGTACAGGCTGGAGTTGCCAACCTGGCGTGCTCGGTTTTTGAGCTAATACGGCAACAGTATAGTTCCCTGATCCGACTCCAACCCACGGATGCTGTTTAAATAATTGTATAGCCTCACCATACCCGCTTATCCGCTCTTCCGTTGAACGAACTTCTGAGACAGACTGATTTGAAAATCTTGTTTTAACCAGTGGAAAAAATATTCCTGTTAGTAACAAAATGAGAATAAAAGTAAATGATAAATGATATATAATAAATGATACATGTTTTTTGAACATAATATAGCAAGAAAACAGTAGAACAATGACAAATGTAATCCATGAGCTACGACTAAAGGTAAAAAATAAAGCAGTGATTTGCAATAAATACAAAACAACAACCGATAATCTTTTAATCTTACAATCTTTTAATCTTTCTGCTAGAAATAAAGTACATATTATTACTAAAACCAAATACCCTCCGAAGACGTTTGGATGTCCAAATGTCCCATACGCGCGCAACCAGCGTCCGATAGTATCTGATGCAATGACCGAAGTCCCGAGTTCCCAAGCAGGATGAAAAACCAATCCTAACCACTTTGTTTGCCATGTTGTTTGAAACAAGAATTGAGCTATGCCCAGTAAACTTGGAATAATACTTCCGTACACAAACCATTTTGCTAATTCGTATTTCTCAAACGGGCCTACGAGTATAATGATACACAACAAAAATCCTTCAACGACATATAATGCGTGCTGTAATGCTACGTCTCTATCCCCTGCCCAGAGCGTAGAGGCAAAAACATAGCACAAAAATAACAAACAAAACATCAAAAAAATTCTGTCTTTTGAAAATTGTCCCGCCATAGCGGGATCCCGCTCGTGGCGGGAAAATTTGAAATTTTTTTGTCTAATGTAATGACCAAAAAATAAAAAAACTATAACCCACAACAAAATTTCTGTTCCGTAGAAACCGATCGTGCCGTATTGCCATTTAAACCCATTGACATATTGCTCTTTCAAAATCAAAATAGTCTGCCAGGGGAGGAGGAATAAAAACAGTTTGATGGCAACATGTAAAAGTTTTTCAATACTCAAATTTTCTTTGCTACTTAATCTCAACATACAAAAATTAAGATTGAAAGACTGAAAGATTAAAAGATTGTGATTAAAATTACTGCTTTGTTCTTAAGTGGCGTCTCGTAATCTTTTAATCTTCTAATCTCTCAATCTTTAACTAAAATTATTTTAATTCTCTAACCAACCGCGCATCATAGTTTTCCCGCCAACGTGTATAATATTCTTTCCTTCGGTCATTTTCATGAAACTTAAGAATCGTGTCAGTCACGACAACCTCTGTGCCCTGTTTTTTAAGCATCGGACCATAGTATGTATTAATACGGGGGAGTTGAATTCTTTTTAGATAGTTCTCACATCTGCTTCCCCATATTCCTCTATCTATTCGTTCACCTATTACTTTGCCCCACTTGCTACATTTTGAATCCTCAACTTTCCAATTTTCAAGCAATATATATGGTGCATACGCATGGGGAACATATTTTTTTGTCCATGTATTTGCTTTGTACATGCTATGTAGCAAGTTGTCTGGGTCATACACCGGAACAAGGTGGCCAAGCCAATACACGAGATAGATATCATCTTCAAATGCACACAAAAATTCTAAATTGAGCTGGCTATCTGACACAAAAAAACTAAGACATATTTTATTTTTCATGTTCCCCTTTGACGTGCGAAGTCTGAATAATTTTAAAATAAGCGTAGACCAAAAACGTACAAACCATATTCGTCCTTTTCGCGCAATAACAAATATGTCAACATCGCTTTCTTCAACCGCAGTGCCAAGCGCGACCGTATTGCATACACATACGGCACGTACAAAGGGAATCCAACGTAATTTTTTTATCCCGCGTTTTGCTATCTGCATTTTTTCTTCAATTATACGCACTCGATTCTGTCGTCTTGCAACATGCTCCTCATTGCCTGATAAAAAATAAAATCCATGTTTATAACCTATTTCATCATATACCTCTACCTGTTTTACAAAATCGGTGTAATCTAATTTTAAATCAGCGGAATCAGTATCCCATAAATTACGATAAAGTTCCTCTCGGGTAAGAGGATATTGGAATAAATCAAAATACGATAGGGTTTTTATGACAGATTCTTTGAGAGCCATAATATCCAATAGTGTACCTCAATCTGGTCAAAAATAAAATAACCACAGGTCTTGAACACCGATACCACAGATACTTCAAACGAATCTGTATGATCAATGCAAAAAAACTGTGGTTAGACTATTTATTTCTAATTTCCCATTTCTTCTCTCATAGCTATTGGCTCGGGACTTGAAGCAGGCTGTTGTTCTTCTTTTGCCTTCTCTGTTTCACTGCCGACACTATCATCAACTATTAATTTTTCCTTTTCAAATTTCACAACCTGAGTTCGATTTACCAACAACTTCGCGTTGCTTATCATGGATGGCTTCACTACGTATTGTGCCACCAGCTGTCCTTCTATTTCAAAAATAACATCATTGACATGCCCTAATTTCTTGCCTGAAACCGTCTCTACGCTTAATTCTTTTAATTGTTTATAACTTAATCTCATATTGTTTAGGAAATTAGGTAAAGGGCTAGGAAACCAGAACACATTATCTGGTCTCTTTACCCAACGCCCAACTTCTACTTCACTAAAGTACCCTCTATAACATTACCATCTTTTTTGTCTTTCTTAAACAACAACAACTGCTGTCCTGCCGTCAAAATGGTAGACAAAAACCAATACAAAGTTAATCCGCCCGGGAGTTTGTACCCAATGAGCACAGTCAAAAGAGGCATCATATACATCATCTGTTTGTTCATCATTGCAGTCATGCTCTCGTCTTTGCCAGCTTTTCCAGCTTCTTTCGGAGCTTTTTTGCGTACAAACATACGCGCTTGCACAAATTGTGAGGCTCCTGCGAGTACCGCGAGAATAACACTACCTTTTGATAAATCAAAAAGACCTAAGGTCACTGAATTGATGTGCCCTGGATTTTGCACAAATGGATAGAGCAAATCAAAATTATCAGTAGTCAATGTCGCACGCAATACCCAATACAAAGCAATAAATATAGGTAATTGTATAAGCAAAGGCAAACATGAACCAAATGGGTTTACCTTGTTTTCTTTATACAATTTCATGGTCTCTTGCGCGATTGCCTGCTGGTTTCCTTTATTTTTTGCTTTTATTTCATCCAATTTTGGCTGGAGTTCACTCAGAGACTTCTGTGCCTTAATGGATTTGTTGGTCAAAGGATACAAGACCACTTTTGTAATAAGCGTAATAATCAAAATCACCACGCCCATGTCGGGTATGATATTATACAGCGCAACAAAGCCATTAAAAATTGGCTGATATAAAATAGTTTGGAATATTCCTGACATAGTAAAAAAATTCATTGTTCGCCTTAGTTTTCCTAAAGACGCGTTAAATTAAGCGGGTGGGAGTATAGCATGATTGCCTTTTTTATTCAACCCGAACTGGTTGCGATGAGAGAAAAGATGCGATATACTCCTCACATCCTATGCCTACAAAGGTATAACCCTGAATTCAAAAAATTATAGCATATTTTAGCATTAGCCTTTTATACTGCAAGTTGGTATAAAGGTTAGTGGAAATAAATTATTTACACTTTTTGTTTTTGTGATTGACGGGGGGCGAATTAGAACGAGTGATTGAAAAAAAATTTTATCGTTAATTACAGAAAAACTGACAAAATTAATTTTAAATATGTCCAAATATCTAGCAAATATCACCATCAATAAATCGCAAAGAAAAATTACTATAGGAATCTATGAACGGATTCAAAAAAATAACGATTTTGATGATAAGCTTGTTAATACTGTCCAATATCAATGTAAAACCAATAAAAAATTTAAAGAAAAACTTGAGGATGTTAAATTAGAATATATAAATTATGATCAGCAAATTCATCATGAAAATTAATATATTTTGTTAAATTTTTTAAATCACAATAATAAAAATATGAATTTAACTAATAGAATAAGCGACGGGTGGGTTAGAGTAATAATAACCGTTTTGTATTTCTTATTATCTGCAATTTGTGTATGCATGGGAACATTTTTAATAAAGGCTGGTGCACAAGGAGAGTGGAAAATCTTAGCTGATTTTAAAGAAGTACCACTTTACATAACAAGTCTTTCCCCGGGGATACTTGTTATACTTGCTGGTATACTTATAATGTGTTGGGGGCTACCAAAAACTATAAAAAGTCTTAAATAAAAAATCTTACATAAAATTTTATGAAAAAAATAATTTACATTTTTTCTGTCATATTTTTTGCTTCAATAGGTTTTTTAATTACTTCTAACCAAGTAGACGCTGAAACGGAAGTCAAAGGAATCATTAGTGAAGATACAGTTTGGGGACTAGATGGTAGTCCTTATATAATCACTGGAAATATTTTAGTAAATAGTGGTGTTAATTTAACTATTGAGCCAGGAGTAATAGTAAAATTTAGAAAACATTTAGTTATGGGGCAAGGTTTGTATATGAAGATAGATGGGACACTTACTGCAAGAGGTACACAAAGCAATAAGATAAAATTCACGGCTGAAGACCCTACTCTTAACGCTGAATTTAGTTGGGGGTCAATTTCATTTACAAGACAAAGTCAAAGTTGGAGTAGTAGTAATAATACAGGAAGTATTATTGAATATAGTATTATAGAATATGGTTCAAATGATAGTTATGCAGAAAATGAAGGAAAAGGTGCAATAAGTGTCAATAATTCATCCCCCATGATCAGAAATAATATCATTAGAAATATAAATGGCAGTAGTAGGGACGCTCTTTCTATATCTGGCGGAAATTCACAAATAATTGGCAATAGTATAACCGAAGGGAGAATAATTATTTTTAGTGGTTCTCCTTACTTTCAAAGTAATAAATTCACAGGGGAAGAATTTTATATAGTTGAAGGTTCACCTACATTAACAAAAAATGACATTATCAATACAAATGCCGGTGGTTCGTTGAGTGGTGGTATAAGAATTGATCATAATTCTTGCCCGACTATTACCTACAATAATATTATCGATAATGCAAACAACGGAATAATTTTTATAAATTTTAAACCCGATTCAGGTTGTTCATTAACGATAAACCATAACAATATTTATAATAATAAGGAATTTGCTACTTTATTATATGACACTAATTCAAACATTAACTTGTCCGACAATTATTGGGGTACTGCCAATGAGGCGGATATCGACAATTTAATTTATGATAAAAATGACGATTTTTCTCTTGGAGAAGTTAACTTTAAACCATTTTTGGGACAAGCTGAGGCGAATGTTTTGTCTAAAATAACAAAACCAAAAGATACAACTCACGAACCACAAACTGAAACTAAAAATACATATAACCAACCAGAGGAAAATAACCCAAATGAAACAGAAAATATGAACACTGTAGAAGAGAACAACAAAGAAGAGATGGATAAAAATGGAAATTTTACAACAGGAAAAACTGAAAGTGATGTAGAAAAAAGTATAATAGAAAATAATACACAGTCGACTGAAGATGAAAAGGAGCAAAAAATAGAAGACAATATTGAAAATGAACAGAAAGAAATCATTATTAACGAAAATCCCACTTCTACAGCAGCAAAAGAAGAAGAAAGATCTTGGATACAAAAATTCTTTTTGTGGTTAGCTAATCTACTTAATAAACTAAAAAGAAAATAAAAAAGCTGAGATTGACGAATTCGCCCACCGATTGATTGAACGACGACAAAAAACAAAGAGTAAAAATAATTTACATCCAATAACAGCCTAAAGCTAGAAAGCTTTTAATTAGAATATGAAAAAAGAAGACACATTTAGCTATAAAGGATGGCTAATATCGGATAGTTTTATTAAGAGATCTTTTGCTTCTCTTGGATATCACTTTATGGGTGTGATATTTATTTACTTAATGATAATGGTTGTTGCCTTAGTTATAGGTGGTATCGCATGGATAATAGGTAGCATCTTCTAAAGTCTCTCACCCGCGTCGTAAATTAAAAAGACGAGCATACGCTCGCCATTTTAATATTCAATATCCTAATATCCAATATTTTATTCATCTTTTTTCTCTTCAACTTTTTCTTCTACCACTGGCTCTTCTTTCTTTTCTTCGGCAACGACATCTTCTTTTTTCTCCACTTCAACTGGCACTTCGGCAACTGTTTCAGGAGTCACTTCTTTTCCAGCATTTACATCCACTACTTTTATTTTCCATCCTGTAAGCTCAGTTGCAAGACGAACATTTTGTCCATCACGTCCGATAGCAAGAGAAAATTGGTCAGATGCCACTTTTGCAATTGCTTCTTTTGCTTCTTCATTCAATTCCACACTATCAACTTTTGCCGGAGACAAAGCAAAACGGATATATTCAACTGCATTTTCATTGTATTGGATGATATCTATTTTTTCTCCACCAAGTTCATCAATAATGGTCGTGATACGACTGCCGCGCTGGCCAATACACGATCCGATAGGATCGATATTTTCATCATCAGTCCAAACTGCAACTTTTGAACGATTGCCTGCATCGCGCGCAATTCCTTTGATTACTACTTCCCCGCTCGAAATTTCTGGAATCTCTTGCTCAAATACAACCTGAACCATGCGTTTGTCTTTGCGTGATAAAATGATTTCAGGTCCCCGGTTACCCATCTCTACGGCAATAACATAAAACTTCATGCGTGAGCCAAGGTTGTACCTCTCACGCTGGATTATCTCATTTGGAGGAAGGATGCCTGTGATTTTACCAAGGTCAATGGTGAATCCGCCGCTTCTATCTCTGCGTTGTACAATACCTTGCACAATATTTCCTTCTTGAGATTTGAAATCTCCAAAAACGGTATTGCGTTCTGCTTCACGAAGTTTTTGAATAATGACCTGCTTTGCAGTTTGTGCGGCCATGCGTCCAAAATCGCCTGGCACTTCAAGGTCAATTTTCAAAATATCTCCTACTTTTGGTTTCTTAGCATGTTCTTTTGCCTGTGTCATCATGATTTGATTCTTTGGATTAAATTTGACCAAATCTTCCATTTCTTCATCAGTCAATTCACGTCCATCTTTGCGTGCGTCTTCACGACGTTTCATCATTTCTTCTTGATCGTGCAACAACACATCCTCGGCAATATCTTCGACAACTTCTTTTTCATCCCACACTTTCATGTCCCCCGTTTCAGGGTCAAATTTTACATGTATATTTTGCTGGCGATTGCCAAAGTCTTTGCGATAGGCAGCACCAAGAGCTGATTCAAGCGCTTCCATAACAATATCGTATGAAAGGCCTTTCTCGTCGCAGATAAATTGAATTGATTTAGTGATTTCGGACATAATGCATTGATTTAAACTGATTAAAATGGATTCCGCAGATTCGAAACAGTGTAATCTGTCCTAATCTGTAAAATTAGTGTTTAAAAAAAGCAGCAATCTTTAGGATGCTACTTACTGTCAATAGAGTATCATAGACAAGTTATTTTGTCAAGCAAATCCAACCACACCTTTAAAATTAACAAGAAATTACTTATATAACACTGTTTCACGGAATCTCCTCAACATAGCAAATAATTCCTCACGCTCTTCATAAGAAAATTCATCTAGTCTAAACTTAACATTTTTAACCTTTTTTAAGCCTTTCTCTTGTGCCTCATCTGAATATAGCTCACCTAAAAATCTTAATTTATAAGCCATAAGCAGCAACTCTTTACACGTTTTCGCTTCTTCTCCACTTAACACATTATGTTCAACCAAGAAGTCTACTTTTCCAGTTGTAGTAGAAGGTATATCGCGCGATTCGCTCTTATCAATACCCCCTGCGCCGCTTGTTTCAAACGCCCTAAACATTAAATGATATATTTTGAAAGTAACCGTTCTCTGAAGAGATTCTTTTATCTTATCAAGAATCTTACCACTCGCAGCACTTTTGTATAATTCTTCGAATGATTCAATAAATGATTGTTTCCCAAGCCCTCTTTCCAAATCACGCAGTACAAATGATTCCAGTAAATAGCTGCTCTGGTTTTTTGCCAAAAGAGCTTCACGCGCGTCTTGAACTACATGTCTTTGCTCGACAAATAGTGGTTCACTATCTACAATTTCTGTTGGTTCCTCGGTTTGTCTTCTCTTGTTTACATCGATAGTAAAAGATTCAATAGTACTCATGAGCATAAAGGGCTGTCTATCTTCTTTGGCTAACCCGGCGTCAGCGCGTATGTCATTATGTTCCAAGACCGCATTAATTCTTTCCGCAAGCACGGTATTGACAAAATTGCTTAATCGAGATAAAAGTTGGACTCTGGTGTCACCTTGCTCAGGAATGTTTCGGTCATCAACAATCAAGTTGTAATCGAGGTCTGAACCCAAAACAATTTCTCCACGCCCCCCGCTCCCCGCAATCGTAGGTATAATAATTTCTTTATATCTTTTTAATTCTTCACTCTTTTCTGCCCACGCAGGATCTTTTTCCAAATCATCCCACACGTTATTCCATAGTGTTCTCATTAACTTTTTCTTTTGTTCAGTAAAAAGTGTAGATACTTCTTGCAATCTTTCGAAAGAATTCCTCTTAAATAATAAGTCTACCAACGCTTTGTCATATTCACCAGTTTCTTCGCCTATAAAAGGAATCTGCTTTTCTTCAAAAGCATCAATAAATGAATGGCTTTGCCTAACTATTGGCTCTTTAGTCTGGCGACTAACTGACTCTCCCAGTCTTCTTCTCTGATTTGACTGACTTCCAAAAAGAAGGGTGCGTGCACGTTCACGACTTTTTACGCCAACGCTCTTCTTAATTACTTTCAATATATCCGCCAATGAAGATTTCTGATACCACTCGAGGCTTCTACTGTTTAGATCATTGGTACGCAAAAAATCTACTAGAATGGCTAGATCTTCTACCAACTCACCACTTACAGCTGCCTCAACAGCCTTATTAAGCACGACAGCGTGTTTAGTATCTGATTTACCTTCAAGGGTTTTATAATATTCATATACATTTTTTGCAACTTCTCTTGGGTAACCATGCTGTGTCAGACTGTGGTAGAAAACTTTCATCTGATCAAATTCGGCGGGTTCAAAAAGTAATTTTCCTTGTGTGTCCAAAATAGGTATATAAAATCCTTTTCCTGCTATGTCTTCCTTTACCTGCTGAAGCAGGGTATCATTTTTAATTATCATTCCCGTTATTTCGGTGCTCGGTATACCCACTCTAACCAATTCATGATCAGAACCAATGGCCCCAGAGTGATATGGTTTGCGTCTTTCATTATGATAATCTCCATAGATTAAATGTATCTGGCCGTAACCTAAATTCATTAAAGCTCTATACTTATCAGCAAAACTATTTTCGTCAGAGGTTACTACTTGGGAGGTATCCACGCCCAACAGTCCAGAAGCATCTGTCTTACCGCCCGAACCCAATAATTCACCGCTGAGATTGCCAACTTCCAAAACCATTTCCAGAACGTGGGCGGGAAGGCCGTGTGTTAAAGCTCCATGAGGTAAAGATAGATTATGTCTCTCTTCTGCTTTTGTCTGCTCGGCCAATTGTCTGTTTCTCGCGTCTGCCATTTGCAGCGCTTGCCCAGCCCGCGCACGGTCTGTCTCGGTTCTTATTTCTCTTTTACATCCCGATAAAATCAACACCTCATGAAGATCTTCAACAACAATCTCTTCAGCTGCATGTTTCTTTTTTTCTGGAGGCACGTTAGCCAAAGCAGGTGTCAAATCTTGGCATTGCTCAAATGAATACAAGTCTCTAAAAATCAATCTGCGGTCAGACTCAGTGGAATCAGAACTATCATAAATCCTTTTTATTTTTAACAATTCTGTTCGTAATATTCTTATCATTTCCTCTTGAGGCGTCTGGTTTTCTTGCAATTTGGTTACGTGCTCCACGAGATGTGAGACAACCAGAGATTTAATTCTACCTAGTTTATTAGGATCGTTAAAAGAACTGCGTATTGTCGGATCAAACTGCAAAATCATTTTTACCTCCAACTCTTCAATTTTTTTATTCAATTCAGTATCTGTTTCAGACAAAATATTTGCAAATTCAAGTACCGCACTCATGTATTCCAGTGGTAAAGCATTTGAATCGGCAAACGTGTTCAACAATTCAATTACTTCCGCGATATTCTCTATGCCTCTTCGTATCAACTTATCCGTGAATGATCTGAACAAAGGTACAAACTTTTTTTGACTTTCTGACAAATCTTCCTGGCTCTGATCTATTCTCAAAAAATTCAAATCTCCGCCACGTTTAATATAATGCTCTATAGCGTCATCTTTTTTAGCTTCTGAAAGTTCAATAGCTCCATTCACGCTCTCAAGCAAAATATGAGCAACTGTCGAACTGTTCCCTTTTTCTATAGAGCTGTCTATCAATGCTTCAAATTCTCCTTCCACAAACGGGATATCGGCTCTGTGCATCCACAATAAATCGGGAGAATCTTTTATCAATGGTCTAAGCGCTTTTCTCCATGTATCTGAATCTAATACCCCTTTCGGCATTTCCTGTGAACGCATGAGAATTTCTCTAGGATCGGACTCAGCCAACAAACGCCAAAACAAAGCTGAATCTTTAAAAAATTCTGGGAAAGAACTATAATGCACCTTTTTCATCACAGCAGCGCCATCACGGCTTATATACCCAAGCAACTCATCGGGATCACCTTGATATGCCGCTAAAATACGGGCCATATACTCATTACCATATTCATTGGGTAATATTCTTATTTCTCCTCTATTTCCTGCGTCCCAAAGCAAACGGAAAACTTTAAAACTAACTGCTTCTGGACGGGCGTTATGTTCATACAACTTTACAACTAATTTACTTACTTGCTCGTCTGAAAATTCCATCTTTTCTTCGAGATAATCCATGTGATGCAAAAGTAAATTCCAACCCAAATTTCCTATATTATTAAAAATTGCTTGCCAACGAAGTTCAGGCCCCAGCTTTGCAACAGCCGGCAATACACGTTCAAGCGGTAAAACAGCATAGTTATCAAATGCTGTCATTGTTTTATCTACTGAATCACGGACAGACGCATCATCCAGCCCAAAGCGCAGACGCTTGAGCATTTCTGGTGTAAGCGGTCTTTGGGAGCACCCTGCTTCTAATTCTTTTATATTTTCAAGATCAACGCTAAAATCCATAAGTAAAAGCTGGTAAATTGAAATCGTAAACTTCTCTCCAAAAATTTCTTTCATTTTCTGCACAAACTCTACCATTTGAGGAAATGAGGGATCCGCAAGATAATCAGCGGCATCTGCTAACCGATAAGTAACACAATCAGGCAGAGAAAAGATCCGTTCAGCGACGATCTCGCTACAACCATTACAGAAATGTGCAACCTGCTGCGGATCGCTAGCAAAAATTTCCTCAATTCTTTCGCTAGACAATATCCCAAAGACGTGTTCAAAATTAGGACTTTTTGCTATGGTGACCAAATTTTCTAGATAATTTGTTCTATACGAATTTGGCGGTTTCTCAAACTTACCTGCCAGCAATTCAAGACGTGCGGCACACTCAGCTGTCAATGAATTCAATTCGGGAGTCAAAGAATAAAATTCCCGTAGCTGTTTATTTTGACTAGTCATGAGCGGCTCTAATATTTTTTCAATGGTTTTTGGCAAAATTGATTTAACAGGTTCTAGCCCTCCTCTATTTCGAGCTACCCACCACTGTTCAAATAGATTATATCCTCTTATACCAGTTTTTTTCTCGAAACCTTCAGAATACGGTGCTTCTTCCGAAGGCAATAATTCATCAATTTGTTGTATAATCTGCTCGGCATTTTTTCCTTCAGATATTAACTTTATTGCGTATGGTATAAAAGGTTCTATGCTTCCCGCCCCTAATTTTTCTTGAAAATCTTCCAGCATGTCTAATTCACTCTCGCATTTTTCACTTCCTGCCTCTGCTAAAAAATTTCTAAATTCAGATGAACCAGGGGAGGCTAAATGCAAGTATCTTTTAATTCGACTCATCATCGAATCACTCAGATCAGATGGGATTCGATCGGCCAAATCAACCAGGGCATTTGCATGGATTTTTTGTCCTTTAAAGACAGACAGAAATCCGTCGCTAAATACCAACGGATTCTTTTCATATGATTTATACAAAAAGTTCCACCAGTTGTTGCCCTCAGTGGCAACCTCGATCCCTGAATCAACAAACAGATGTGCAATTCTCATGTGTAATTCAAGAAGAGCACTATCTTTCATAGTGTCTGAAGAAGGCAAATACGACCAAAATACTTTGTCACGAAGATACACCTCATCTACAGATTCAATGCCGCTTAAGGAATAGTCGCGTTTCTTATTTTTTAAAAATAGTTCCAAAATTTCCCTACTTGATGTAATTTTTTCTACTACCGGAGCATACGCGGCATACACAAAGTCTTTGGTAAAATGTCTTCTTTCATCTATTTGCAATGGTCTGCCTAAAACAGCTTCTGCACGCTGTATGTTTTTTTTCACACCATCTAGGTCATACAAAAGTATTTCTTGCTCATCATATGGAAACAGATAATCCCTTGTACCGCTAAAAGCCCCTATATGTGCTTGTTTGATAAAACGTTCTTCAGCGCTCTGAGCATCTGCTAATGTTTTCTTGCCAGTGCCAGCGATCAAATACAAGACATCGTGGAAACTCGCATGGGGGTTATATTGGGCAACTAAATTTGCTATAAACACTATCGCTTCTGCGTCGTACTCAAGCATGTCTTTTAGAGCATAATGAGACAACTCTTTGTCCCCCTGTCTCAGAACGCATTGGGAAGAATAATAACGACGATCTAAGCCTTGGTCATTGAGTTGTGTCAGCTTATCCAAAATTTCTTTATGCGAAGTATCCCCATGATCAAAACCTCTAATTTCAAACGATGGCAAATAATAATATAAACCAATACAATCAGGACGCTCAAGCATTTTTTTGTATGTGTCAATAGGAAATTTCACATCAGGAAACTTGCGCGCTATTTCCACCAAAGCTGCTGCGTTGCCCTCACGTATTATCTGGACGTCACAAGCCCCAAAAAAATCAGAAAAACCAATATATAAATCCTTCTCTTCCTTTGTTAACACGCTTATTTCATCGAGATATTTCGTCGCATCACTAAGTTCCTTCGCGCCAGACCCCGTACAACGATCCATAATACTATACAGACAACCTTCCAAGACTGGCGTATCATAATACTGTCCCTGTCCTGGAGAAAACTTACCATCCAAGTATAACTGCAATGCTTTTATCTCAAGCTCGTCGAGAGAATATGTTGCGCTAAATATTTTGACCATAGCATCGCTGTCTTCACGAAAATATTTCTCGACAAAATCTGTAAATAAATACATATCTACCATATCTGGTCCGCGTGTCACGTTTTCATACGTATATTCGTTTGAATATCTCTTTCTTTTTTTCTTTACAAAGCTGTCTCTGCCTTCGGTAAAATATTTAAAAAGCGTCATGGCCTTCCCTACTTCTGTTCCTTCAGCAGCAACCCGCCGCAAACCCTCAAGGGTTTTTCTGTTAGTCACGTCTAAGGTTGGAATACACGCGGGTACTTCGCGTATCACATTTCTGATTCCCTTGCTCACTTCCTCCCAACTTGTATCTTCAAAAATACCACTCGTATTTAAGAGTGATTGCAAAGACAATGTATGTTCTTCCCCCATCAGTTCAAGGCATTCCCAGTAATTTGAAACACAACCTTTTTTAAATAATTGCGATACATGTTCATGGTTATGTCCTCCTGCCCTTTCAGGTTTAATTGATGAAAAAAATTTTTCCCTTAGATTTTCAGGAACGGCCTCGACCGTATATTCCAAGTTACCAAGGCCGACCACCAACTGTGTAACTCCAATTTCATCCGTCTCCTCACTATTCTTCCATTTACGATAGGGCTGCGATGCACAGGCATACGCACGTACGTTTGGAGTCGCCCCCCTTGCGAATGTGACCAATTTATCCGCAGTATAACTATCAAAAGTACTGCGTCTTGAATCCCAATAGCTCTTCCTCCAATCATAAGAAAAATCGGTGTACGTGCTCCATGATCGCAATTCTTCTTTTGTTAATGCTTGAGTCAATTTATCATCACCAAATATAACAGGCAGAGCAGCGAGCACTTTTATGCGTTCGAAAGGTATCTTTTCCAATTCTTCAGCTGATATATCTGCCACAGAACCGGCCAACAGACAACCATACACCTCTGCCCAGTCTAAATTTTTGGACTTTAACAACAGTGATTTTGTCTTTTCCATCGCTTCTTCACGTTTAGCGCCAGAAATAGATACGGCCTTTTGAGTGAACACATGGTCCCCTGGCTGGAAGTCAGGATAATCTCCCAAGCATGCATGGACCTCAATAACCAGTTGGACATAGGGCATAAATTTTTCTTTTTGTTGAAGTGCTCTTTTCCACCCTTCTTTTTTGTTACCAACCATTTCTCCCAAAACAAAAACACGAGAAATTTCATCAATCTGATAAAAGGAATCAACTGCATCGTCCCCATATTGTTTCAAAGCGAGTTCACCAGGGAGCATGACACGCGTGTTCCATTCACTGCTCGGGGGGCTGGAGTATTCATCGAATCTCTTTGTAAGTAAGGCATCTGTTTCAAATAAGCGAAGAGCCTCTGCTTTGATTTGATCATGAAGTTGAAAACGGACACGCAATTCTGCCACATTATCCGCTGGTTGAATTTCATGTCCTTCATGAACTCCGTATGAAGACATAATTTTATTAAACAGCGCTAATGAAACATCATAATTTCTCTCGCTGTCCTTTGGCATGATTTTTATCATCTCGACGGCTTTTTCAAAATCTCCATCTGCTATCGCAGCCCGAGCCCCAGCAGATAATAACAAATCAATCTGGCCATTTATTTCTCTCCATTTTCCAAGGTCTTCTTTTGTTGCTTTATGGTAATCAGTCCCCAATGCAACCAATTCTCCTGCCTGACTAAGAGCGGCCCTGTCAAACATAGTCCTTTGTTCCTCATACTCAACAGGCTTCTTCGTATTTTTCTTTATCTGACTTATTTCTTTGTTTCTCAATAAATCAGCTTTTTTCTTTACTCTTTCCAACCGTTTTTCCAAATCCTTTATTATTTTTTGATTATCAATTATCCCAAGATCGCGTTCTCGTTGAACATCTTTTTTATCCTGTCTTACTTTATGTTTTTGGGTCCACCAAGTTCGTATTCGTTCACGAAAACCTCTCTTCACTTCTTCTATTTCTTCTCTTAGTTGAGACGCCTCAACAATTGTCTCCTCGTCAGCACCATCCTCGATACCTTCTAACACACCAAGTCCTGCCTCCAGCTCACGAGTCTCCTGTTCAACAACACGCAAAAGCTCGGCGGCCTGTCGTCCTTCGTCTACTTCTCCTTTTTTTTCAACAGGAAAACCAACCTCCCTTGGGGCCATCTCGTCTACTTGTGGTACAGATCTCTTGGTTACGATGTCTTGTTTAGACATACTAATCTTTTATAGAATGTATTTTTTGAAGGATATCGTACACTTTTTGCTTTTCTACTTTGTTGATGTGTTTTTTTAAAATTGCATTTTTTTTATTTTTCAATTTCAAAATAGCCTTATCAAAGTCAGAAGCTATCTGTGCCAAGTCTTTATCTGTATATGTAATTGAAGCCATATAAAAAATTAATTCTCTGTGCTAATTGTAGCCCAAATTTACATTTTATTCAACCGGTATTTCATAATGATGACACGAGATCGCGCCTCCTACGCGATAAATACTTATTTGCTCAAATTGTATGGGTGTGCGATCAATATCTATCTTACGCTCCATACAATATATATGTGCTGTTTGTAAAAAACGCTTCATTTTACTTTTACCCACCGCACGCTCGGCACTCCCATCATCTTCTCCGCGTGTTTTGACCTCTACAAAACAAAGTGTTTTGCCAAAGTGAGGTTTATCATGATACGCAATAATATCTATTTCGCCAATTTTTGGAATTGAAAAATTTTTACCAATAATTTCATATCCTTTTAAAATTAAAAAAGAGGCTGAATATTCTTCACCCCATGTGCCTGTCTTTTGTTTTTCCGTTTGAGGCATATTTACTCCGCCTTGAACAACACTAACCCCCTATGATACGGACTCGCTTTAAAATCTTCTTGAACCACAAAATTATTATTCATTGTCCAGGAGGCAATGTCATCAAAACGTACCATGCTATCTTCGCTTGGTCCGATCGTAGATAACCTGCGCTCCCAATCCACCACCACAATCCTGCCCTTGTCGCGCAATATTGAAGCAACTTCATTCAACGTAGTGTCATATGAATTCATGTGATACAAGACATTTACAAAAAATCCAACATCAAGTGTCTTGTGAGGAATGGCAATTCCTCCACTTTTTTCAAGATCTGCCCAGACAGTTTCAATATTATGAATTGCTTCGAGCATAGCCCGCTTACGTACATTTTCCAATACATCTTTTAAAATATCAACCGCGTATACGATTCCCTTAACACCCACTACAAGAGACGCGGGAAATACCACATGGCCTGTGCGTCCACAGCCAAAATCTGCCACATGCATACCTTCGTGCAAATGTACTTTTTCAAACAACAGAGCTGGATCAATGAGTTGGTTACCAGAATGATACGACATATTACGGAGCTAATCCAAATAATCTGCCAAAAAACTTCATAATCATATTACCAAGCATGCCTGTCATGCCCATGAGAGAAAGAAAAATAAATACAATGCCCAACACCTTGTACATGAGGCGCGTGCCGCCCCCGCCAATCTTGGCCTCTGCCCATTCACTGTGGCCAAAGTTTTCTATCATCCACTGTGTCTTGATAACCATGAATGCTCCAAGAGCAATGACGAGGAAACCAATTACATACTTCATAGTAAATTTAAATAGTAAGTTCTAATGCTCTGATAAAGTAAAGACTGAAGATTAAAGATTCAAGATTAACGATTGATACGTGTTACATGTTATGTGTTATGTGTTACGTGATAAGTGTTATGTGAATATCATATCACAAAATCCCTGTTTCAAACAGTCCAGTTTCATTTAGAATACACAACCTTATAAATCACTCCTGCCTTGTCATCTGAAATATACAAATCCCCTGTATCATCAAACACAAGGTCTACTGGTCTGCCAAGTGCCCTATTGTCTGAGGTAAGCCATCCCGTGATAAAGTCTTCAGTGCCTTCATAATTTCCTTGCTCGTCTAGTTTGATACGAACGACTTTATACCCGGTCGCAGTACTGCGGTTCCATGATCCATGATATGCCACAAGCAAATCACCTCTCATATCCTCCGGCCATGTATCTGGGATAAATGCAAGACCCAGAGGTGCAGAATGCGCTTGTAAATCAATATGAGATGGTTGTCTGCTGGCGCAAGGATCTTGAATATATTGATTTTTATCAAATTGCGCATCATGAATATTTTTTCCATAGCATATGGGCCAACCATAATCGCCAGGTAGGTCATTTGAATCCAATTGTCTATCTTTAATAATATTAATTTCGTCCGGCGGTAAGTTATCACCCAAAAAATCTCGACCCATTTCTGTTGCCCACACTTCGTTAGTTTTGGGATTACGTGTCATAAATACACTATTGCGCAGACCAACTGCATAACTTTGCCACTCACCAAACTTTCCTTCGGTTGTGTCTACTGCAATAATTGACGCACGACGGTTATCTTCTTCGTAGCACACGTCACAACTTGAACCAATAGAAACTAATAACGTGCTATCGGATTTATGCAACAACGTGCGTGTCGCATGTCGTCCGCCTGCTGGCAATTCGACTATTTTTTTACGAGTAGCATTAATAGTTTCATTCAAATCAGACGGATTATACAAAAAACGTGTTACTTCATTTTCTTGTGCAACATACAATTCACATGTATCATGACATCCTCCTTCGTTTTCGCCAGGAATTTGTTCGATACACATGGTCGTACAATAACTAACTGCCAATCCGTGCGGTTTATTTAAATTTTCAAGCGGAGTTGTTTGTTTGATTACGTTTCCATCCTTTATTTCTAAATATGAAACCGTATTCTGGTTCGGTTGACTTACCCAAAGATTTTCCGATTCATCAAAAGCCATAACTCGCGCGTTTGGGAGATCTTTCGCAAAGATAGAAATAGAAAAACCTTGTGGTAATTGCAATGGCATATCTGTCGTATTTTGATCAGGAGTTGAGGTATTATTTTGGTTTGACAATAGATCAGCAATATTTTGCGGGGATTTCAAAATTGCCGGAGAAATTCCTCGAAAATAGAAAAAATAAAACCAAATACTTGCGCCAAAAAGAAGCACAAGAAAAATAATGAGAATGATGAGAGTTTTTTTCATAAATACTTTAAATTACTAAATTATTCGTTCCTCCCCTTTTCCAGAATTTATGATCTTTAATTTTATTGTAGTATACCACACTTCCCTTGACTTAGACCCAAAAAAATGATAATTTCAAGTACCTTGTTCTTTTTTTTATTTTCATTTGTCGGCGTGGAACATGAGTTAAAATTTCTTTAACTTATCTTCCACGTCGACCCGCGTCAATAGAGGCGCGCGTCAAGCCACGGAGGACTATTCATGAGCGGCAAGAGGCAGCGGGCCAAGAGCCCCGAGAAGAAGACGGCCTCGAGAAGAGGCCTGCACAGTCGGGGCAAGATTCCCCGCATGAACGAGGAGGACCGCAACTGGTTCAAAATCGCGCTGACGATTCTTGGCTTCGCCATCTTGGTCATCGGTGTGATCGCGGTGTCCTCTTCCCTGCACGGCTGCGCCATCGAGGGGGCCGAGTGGCAGGATGGTCCCTCGGACGCTGACGCCGTCGAGGTCGACATCGAGGTGACGACGGTGTCGGACGTCCTCGACCAAGTCTGCCTCGACGACGTCTGCGCCGTCGGGGACCACAGGTGCGCGGGCTTGCCGTGCCCGTGCAGCGAGGGATGCCTACCCGGCTGGCACTGCGGTGCCGCCGGGCACTGCCTCGTCGGGGAACAAACCCCAACCGACGAGTCGCTGCACTGCACGGACGGCCTCGACAACGACAGCGACGGCCGGATCGACTGCCGCGACCCCGACTGTGGCTGGGTGGACGGATGTCCCATCGAGCGGGACATCTGCTCCGAACAGATCGAGAACCCCAACCCGCAGCCGGTTGGCACGTGCTGCGGCAACGGAGAGGATGACGACGCCGATGGCCTCGCAGACTGCGACGACCCGGACTGCGGCGGCGTCGACGACTGCCCCGGGGCTATCTGGTGCCGGGACGACGAGCAGTGCGGCGCCATGGTGGTGCCGCCCTGCTCGTACGGGGGCTGCGGCCCCTACGGGCGGTGCGAGCTCGGTATCCTGCCACCCGGGTTCCTGTGCGACACGGATGGGGTCGCCGGGAACGAGTGCTGTGGCGAGAACGGACAGTGTGTCCTGATCTCGCCCTGATACGACCCCGCTGCGGCGGGACAAGGAGCGCGCGCCCGACCACGTCGGGCGCGCAGGAGTTCAGTGTATAGTTATTTCAACTATATACTGAAATATAAAAAATCCCCCGAGTACTCGGGGGATTTTTTATTGAGAATTATGCGCTCAAAACTTCTTTATGTTCTCCGTCAGTACACGAACATGCTGTTAGAGGTTCATCGTGCATTGAACAACTCTCAGCCTGGCATGTACCTGGTGTATCTGATATGCCGCCGCACTCGCCTGTGCATACGTAATGTACGTTTTGTTCTTCCATAAAATTTGAGATTAAGAATAAGATTGAGATTAAAAAAACAGACAACGTAACTATACATGACCTTATTACAATACGTCAAACAAAAAACGGCGCTAAGCCGTTTTTTAAAAATCGATATTACTTTGATTCTGTTTTGGCAAGAGTTTTGGCGCGTGGATCAAGCACATTGTTGCGCAATTCTTTCCATGGATACAACGGCCACTCCGTAACTTCCCTGCCTGAATATTGAGGTTTAAATTCTGCCCATGGCTGTTTGTACAGGACTGCATAACGAACTTCGCCAGGATTTTTTATTCCCATGTATGCATCTACTAATTTCAATGTTGAACCAGATACCACCATTTCATCAACTACCAAAACTTTTAATCCCTGAATATCTTTGGTCAATTCCTGAGTAATAATAGGTCGATCATTGAGCTCTTGGTCCTGGCCATTTTTTTGTACTTTGGAAAAATCAACTTTTATTACATACAATTGTTTGTTCCCAAGCGCGTAGGCAATCATGGACGCAGGTATCAGGCCTGAACGTGCGATCGAAACAATAATATCTGGCTCAAAGCCATCGTGCTTCATATCATCAATAATTTTCAAGACATCATTCTCAACATCTTCCCAGCTTAAGGTAA
The DNA here is from genome assembly GCA_041665025.1 of Candidatus Magasanikiibacteriota bacterium. Lineage (GTDB taxonomy): Bacteria > Patescibacteriota > Patescibacteriia > Magasanikbacterales > UBA922 > JBAYJP01. The sequence continues at coordinate 27,748 of JBAYJP010000008.1, forward strand.
TTGTTCCCTCACTCTTTGCATAATATTCTTTCGCTGAACTTGTCATATGATTCCCTGCCAATTAGAAGTTAATTAATATCCCAATATCTCAATATTTTAATATCTTTTCAAATTTTTTTCAATATTCTTTTACTATCTTTCCCTGTTCAATTTCTACCCTCACCATATCTTTCTTATTTTTTATTTTTTCTCCCATATACGCAAGTAAATTGGTCAACTGAGTCACATAGCCCCACTCGTTGTCATACCAAGCCTGAACAAAAACTTGCGTACCATCAGTCACTGCGGTTGAAAGTGTATCGATAGTTGCACCAAATGGCGACTTGATATAATCCGCAGATACAAGACCAATATCACTCACATCCAAACTTCCCGGATAATGTATCTTTTCCTCATGAAATAGATGATTTATTGTATCTCGATCAGTTGATTTTTCTACTTCTGCAACAAAACTCATAATTGACGGCACAGGTACCGGGACACGCAGTGCGTTTCCATCCAATTTTCCATTCAATTCAGGAATTACCTTTCCAATCGTCTTTGCAGCTCCCGTAGATGTTGGGACAATAGACATGGCGGCCGCGCGTGAACGACGAAAACTTTCTGATTTATGCGGATGATCTACCAGATGTTGATCATTGGTATAGGCATGAACAGTAATAACAGTACCATGTTTTATAATAAAATGTTTGTGTAATATTGCCACTGCCGGAGCAAGACACGTCGTCGTACATGAGGCAGCTGACACGATATGATGAGTATCGGGATCAAACTTTTCATGATTAACATTGTAAATCAACGTAGCATCTTCATCTTTTCCTGGCGCGCTAATTAGTACATACCGAGCCCCTGCGGTAAGATGTTTTTCACAACTTGCTTTATCTTTGAATGCCCCTGTGGACTCTATAACCACGTCTACGTCATGCGTACTCCAGGGTAATTCATCGATCGAGTCTTTGTGATACATGGGAATCATAGTACCATCTACTACTAGATGGGTATTTTCTTTGTATCCCACTTCTTTTTCCCATGGTCCATATATTGAATCATACTTAAGCAAGTGAGCATATATATCACATTTTGAACGGCTATTGATTGCTACTATTTCAATTTCTGGTTTATCCCATAACACGCGAACAGCAATGCGTCCAATACGACCAAAACCATTAATTGCAACACGAAGTTTTTTTTCCATAAAATTTGTATTTAGTTCTGCAATTCATTACATCTCTATTTATTTGACAAAAGACATATACGTACCTAAGCGAGCTTGGCTTGTCAATTCTGCTTGATGCAAAAATGCTTGTTGTCCAGCTTCAATTTGTTCTACTTTTCCACCCCATGCTTTTAGCACGCTTGCCTGAAGTGCACGTCCATATGAGAAACTCAATTGCCACGGCTTTACTTCTGCATATACATTAATTGCATCAAGATTTTCACATGCTTCTTGCTCACTCTGACCACCAGATAAAAATACAATACCAGGAACTTGTTCAGGAACTACTTCTTGAAAACATTTAATTGTCTTCATAGCAATTTCTCCAGGAGTTGCTTTTGGCACATCTTGTCCAGGAATAACCATATTGGGTTTGAGCAATATTCCATTCAAATCTACACCAACTTTTTTCAATTCTTCAAAGACAACGGATAATGTCTTTTTAGTTACATCATAACATGTATTAATATCATGTTTCCCATCCATAAGAACTTCAGGTTCTACAATAGGGACCATGTGAGCTTGCTGAACTCTTAGAGCATATTCTGCAAGACGTTTGGCATTTTCTTCAATACATATATCAGTAGGTATTCCCTCGCCAATCGTAATAACCGCGCGCCACTTGGCAAATCGTGCGCCGAGTTCATAGTATTCTTTGAGACGCTCATCTAAACCTTCAAGCCCTTCGGTGATTTTTTCGAGCGATCCATCGGTTAGTGCTTTTGTTCCTGCGTCGACCTTAATTCCTGGAATGATACCCTTTGATGTCAATAACTCAGGAAAAGGTACACCGTCTTTTGTGGTTTGTCGTAGTGTCTCATCATACAAAATAACACCACTAATATATTTTTCAACTCCAGGTGCCGTAAACAAAAGTTCACGATATGCCCGGCGATTTTCTTCAGTTGATTCTGCACCGATTGAATCAAAACGCTTTTTAATGGTACCGGTGCTCTCGTCTGCGGCGAGAATTCCTTTTCCTGGCGCGACAAGTGCGCGTGCGATTTCTGATAAAGACATCATAGAATTTTATTAATGAATTAAAGAGAATTTTATAAAATAGAAAAATGATATGTGCGTCCAAAATCAATATCCCCCACCAATGGTTTTACATAGTCTACAAACGCTTGGCTGACCATATGGTCATTTTCAAAAAATGCATCATCCATTTTTTTCGTCTTTGCGGCAACTACACCCAAACCAATTAATTCATATTTCACACGATACTCTCCAACACGTTTTATGGCAACTGATCCATCAACATCTCCAGACACGGCAAACTTCACCGCGTGCGCACCAACTTCACGCGCCTCTCGTGCGTCCACCTCTGATACACAACCAAAAAATGAACGCTGTAAATACCCGAATGTATCTTGGCGTACGCGAGAAATATTTGCTTTATTTTTTATCATATCCACGAGCAGATCGCCAAGGGTTCCACTACCCGACAATTGTACATTGCCATGCGCGTCATGTTCAACTTGTTTACTCAACTTTGTCGCAATAGGCACACCATCTTCGTCTACGACTCCTTCGGAAACTGCGACAATACACCGGCCGTATTTTTCATATACATCCTTGACATCATGAACGAAACGGTGCACATCAAAAACTTTTTCTGGAGTATATATGAGATGAGGGCCGTCGCCTTCCTCTTGCTTTGCTAAGATTGACGATGCGGTAAGGAAACCTGCATGGCGTCCCATGACAACACCAATATATACCCCGGGCAAAGATGCATTATCAAAATTCACTCCACGAAACGCGGACGCGACAAAACGCGCTGCTGAACCAAATCCAGGACAATGGTCTGTCCCAACCAAATCATTATCAATAGTCTTTGGAATATGGATAACACGCAATTCATACCCAACTTGTCTGGCTGATTCATTTACAATCCGGCAGGTATCAGCACTATCATTTCCTCCAATGTAAAAAAAATATCTGATATTATATTTTTTCATGACATCAAACATCTTCTCACAATAGGTTAAATCTGGCTTATCCCGTGTCGAGCCAAGTGCAGATCCAGGCATTTGTGCTACCAGCTCCAAATCGTCTTTTGAGATAGATGTAAGATCTACAAATTGTTCTCCGACGATACCGCGTACACCATGTCTGGCTCCATAGACACGCTCAATATCACCATGCGTGCGCAATGCCAAAATAGCACCAACCAAACTCTGGTTGATGACAGCAGTAGGACCACCTCCTTGGGCGATAAGTGCGTTACCTTTCATAACATTGATTACACGGATATAATAGATTACACAGATATAAAACCATGACGTACGTATGTTATAGACTATCATTTTTTAGAATACTCTTCAAGGCTTGGTTGCTCATCTACCTTGCCCGGCTCCTTTACTCAGTTTAAGGCCTATTTAGGGTTAATGCAAACTCATTTTTTGTCAAGCTACGTGACTAAAAATAAAAGATTACACGTCTTTTCCGTGTAATCCTTAAATACTTTCCGTGTAACCTGTGTTATTATACAACCTCCGCGTTCGCAAGTGCATTATTCCACATTTCTTCCAATTCATATTCGAGTTCCAATTCCTCCGTATGATCATTGAACCACTGGTCAAACGCGACACGAAGTTCATCAATATCTGATGCCCCGTCAAGAGCGTCTTCGAGCAACGCGTACTTTTCTTCATGTGATCGAGCCATTTCTTCTTCTATCTCATCAAACACTTCGCGAACGTGATCCAATAACGCGTGTTTTACCATATCATACTTGTCGGTGGACATAAAATAAAATTTACTTATTAAATTCAACGGACACTATATCACATACAATTTTGAATGCAAGAGCCTCAGCTGTGGATATATAAAAAACCTTGACAATGCATATCTACTCACCTATAATCGCAAATGAAATATCACTTGATTATGATCATAAATAACCTCTATCCAATCATCGCAAACGTAGGTCCATTCACCATTCGATGGTACGGTATTTTTCTTGCTCTTGGTATTTTGTTTGCGTTAATACTCTATAAAAATCTCGCACGCACAAGCAACATAAAATTAGAATTAATTTATGATATTGCCACGTGGCTTATTGTTGGTGGACTTATTGGCGCACGGCTTGGCGAAGTATTGTTTTATAATCCATCATATTATTTTTCAAACCCTGCTGAAATTATTTTTATCAACCACGGCGGACTTTCCAGCCACGGCATGACAATAGGATTGCTACTTACCGTATTGTTGTATAGAAAAATTAAAAAAGTAAAAATCGAACAGTACTTAGATTTAATAATTGTTCCTATTCCTCTGCTTGCCGCGTGCATTCGCATGGGCAATTATTTCAATTCAGAAATTATTGGTAAGCCAACTACCCTACCGTGGGGCGTATGGTTTCAGCGAGTTGATCTCGAACCGCTGTATCGTCATCCGTCACAAATATACGAGTCTCTTATTGCACTTTCTATTTTCTATTTTCTATTTTCTATTTACAAAAAACATTATTCAAGGCTACAGCCACTCTACATCTTCCATCTCTTTTTATTAACATATTTTACAACCCGTTTCCTTATCGAATTTTTCAAAGCACGCCAAGGTATTGATGATTTGTGGATTTTAAGTATGGGACAAATTTTGAGTGTTCCGTTTATCCTATGGTCAATTTGGTGGTTTGTCTCACATAGCACATATCACACAACACGTAACAAATAATCAGTATAATCAATGTTTAATCAATATACTTTTCTCATCGGCACTGGCCATGTAAACATGGACCAGTTTTTATCTATATATAAAAAAGGCGAGCCTCTTGTTGCAGCTGACGGCGGAGCAAATCATTTGTATGAATTGGACATTATTCCTGATGTGATCATTGGGGACCTGGATTCATTGCAAAATAAAGGTGAATGGGAAACAAAAACCAATGTAATACATGTGGCAGATCAAAATTCAACAGATTTAGAAAAAGTTTTGCTTCTCACAGAAGCTTCTCTGTATCTTGCATTCGGATTTACCGGAGATAGATTTGATCATACGCTAGAAATAATGCACATATTATCAAAATATAGAAACAAACAGGTTATCTTCTTTGTAGGCAATGATATTGTATTTAGAATTCCAAAACTATGGAAAATTGGGCTGCCTGTTGGTACTCGAATTTCGCTCTATCCCCTTCACAAAACAAAAATACTCAAATCATCTGGACTCAAATGGCCAGTGGATCAATTGGAAATGCGACAAGGGTATATGATTGGGACATCAAATGAAACCGTTGATACACAAATCATGATAGAGCAAGATGAACCACATCTTGTGGGTGTGGCGCATGCTGATTTGTATGATAAAATTTTAAAAAATTTCCAAAAAAATTTGTTATAATTCGTTTGATTCGTTCAATTCGCGTTCCATTCATAATAGAACACGAATGAAACGAATTTAACTAATTTGAACGAATATGCAATTACATATTGTTGACCAAATCATCGTTGGCGTATATATCATCATTACACTCATTCTCGGATTCAAAATAAGCAGGAAAAAACTAGACGACTCTGGGTATATGTCAGCTGGGCGGAAGCTTACTCTACCTGTGTTTGTCATGACGCTTGTCACGACATGGTATGGTGCAATATTTGGCGTGGGTGAAATGATATTTGGTTATGGCCTTGTAGGCTGGGTGACCCAAGGGCTTGTGTGGTACGCTGTATACTTCATTTTTGCGCTGCTGTTAGCCAAAAAAATACATGGCCATGGACACCCCACAGTCGCTTCTTTACTCAAGGAACGGATCGGAAATTCATCAAGTAAAATAGCTGCAGTGTTCACCTATATCATGACAACACCTGCTCCGTATGTGTTATCACTTGGTGTTTTCGTACAATTACTTTTCGGTATCTCACTATTTTATGCAGTTGCCATTAGTTTTCTCATGACTACGATATATGTATGGTATGCAGGATTTTGGGCAGTGCTCAAAACTGACAAACTGCAATTTGGCTTCATGTATCTGGGCTTTATTTTGCTTATTATATTTGCCATACAAAAATTTGGCGGACTTGATTTCATTGCTTCGCACGTACCTGCAACTCATTTGACATTAACAGGAGAATTGCCCTGGCAAACAATTATTGTGTGGGGACTTCTTGCATTGTGGACTTTGGTAGATCCAAACTTCTATCAACGATGTTTTGCTGCTCAAGATAGCAAGACTGCACAACGCGGTATTATATATTCAATTTTATTTTGGTTTTTATTTGACATGATGACGCTCATCGCGGGCCTCTACGCACGCGCTGCATTCCCCTATATATCGCCAACCGATGCCTACATGGTGTTGTCGCAAAATGTATTGCCGGTTGTCGCGCAAGGAATATTTATTATCGGTATATTTTCAATCATAGTTTCAACGGTAGAATCATTTATATTTGCAAGTGCAACCATTGTATCAGTAGATTTTCTGCAAAATAAATACAAACAATTTTCATTACAGCGTCTTACGAGAATCGGAATTGTTGCTACACTTGCTTTATCTATTATTTTAATTTTTGCGTTCAAATCAATTATCGGCATTATTTATGCAGTGGGTACAGTCGGAGTTTCTACATTAATACTCCCGGTTTTATTAGTATTATTTACCAAGAAAAAATTAAACGACCGTGCGATAACTATTTCAATGATTCTCGCATCTATTGCATCAGGCCTATGGCTTGTGGAGGGCTGGGTAAAGCAAGAATATGGCTGGCCAGTGTATAGGTGGAATGTAGAACCGATGTATATCGGCATTGCAACGAGTATAATAGTACTTTTAGTTGCATTGAGGTGGATGTTTAAGAAAGAATAGAACTAAAACAACAATAGACAAAAAAACCCTATACTAAAACAGTACAGGGTTTTTAAAATAAAAAAAGAAGCATTGTCCTGGCGGCGTCCTACTCTTGCCTTGCGGCTACCATCGGGGCTGGTGGGCTTAACTGCTGTGTTCGGGAAGGGAACAGGTGTGACCCCACCGTAAAAACCACCAAGACAATGCTTCTTTTTAAGAAATGTAAGGATATAAATATATGTGTAACAACACAACTCTGTGTTTCTGTAGTGCTCGGGTTATTAGTACACCTCGGCATACACCTGGTGCCTATCAACGTCCTAGTCTCGGACGACCCTGATAACGAATATTAATCTCGAGAACGGCTTCGCACTTAGATGCTTTCAGCGCTTATCCGTGCCGAACTTAGCTACCCAGCGATGCGTGGAGCACAACTGGCACACCAGAGGTTCGTCCTTCCCGGTCCTCTCGTACTAGGGAAGAGTTCTCTCAATATTCAACGCCCACAGTAGATAGGAGACCGAACTGTCTCACGACGTTCTGAACCCAGCTCACGTACCGCTTTAATTGGCGAACAGCCAAACCCTTGGGACCTTCTCCAGCCCCAGGATGCGATGAGCCGACATCGTACTTGATTCCACAATTTCGTGTGGCGTAGACTATATCTTCTTCTTGCA
>JBAYJP010000009.1:0-16336 GCA_041665025.1 Candidatus Magasanikiibacteriota bacterium
AAAACAGCTGTTATACCCAGCATAATCGTTGTTATAAAAAACCAGCCGTATCTCCTCACTTGATCGGATATGCATCTAATCGGGTATCTCATAGAACAGAATTTTCTTTATGAGAAATATACGAAAGAGTTAGTAAACGAAAATGAGACCTAAAATTTTGTCTGCAAGACGTCCTTAGTATATCACACATCACAAACAAAAACACGGCCATTCTATAGCCGTGTTTGGGGATAAATCTTTTCTATTTTTTTCCACTCACTATTTCAGCCTCGACATTCTTTGGAACTTCGGCATAATGATCAAATTCCATAGTATATGTCGCGCGTCCTTGAGTCATGGAGCGTAGCGTGGTGGCATAGCCAAACATGCTTGCAAGCGGAACCATCGCACGTACTACTTTTGATTGTCCACGCTGAGTCATCTCTTGGATCTGTCCGCGTTTAGCACTCAAATCTCCGATCACATCTCCCATGTGTTGTTCTGGAGTCAGAACTTCCACTTTCATGACTGGTTCAAGGATAATAGCCAATGCTTTTCGTGCACCGTCTTGGAATGCCATGCTTCCTGCCATTTTGAACGCCATTTCACTTGAGTCTACTTCATGATAGCTTCCATCAAAGACCGTAACGCGTGCATCCACCAATGGGAATCCGCCAACAACACCCTTGTCCATTGCTTCTTTCACACCTTTTTGGATAGCAGGTATGTACTCGCGAGGAATAGAACCACCTTTTATTTGATCGACAAATTCAAATCCCTGGCCACGCTCCATGGGTTCAAGTTTGAGCCAGCAATGTCCATATTGACCGCGTCCACCTGACTGCTTTACATATTTACCTTCAGCTTCCGCAGTTTGTTTGATTGTTTCTTTGTATGCTACTTGTGGAGCACCTACTTTTGCTTCTACTTTGAACTCGCGTTTCATGCGATCTACAATAATATCCAAATGAAGTTCTCCCATGCCACCAATAATTGTCTGCAATGTTTCTGGATCAGTATGCACTTTGAATGTAGGATCTTCTTCGGCAAGTTTTTGCAAAGCAAGACTCATTTTTTCTGCATCCTGTTTTGTGTTTGGTTCAATCGCAACCGAGATAACCGGTTCGGGGAATGTCATACGCTCAAGTACTACGGGACGATTTTCTGCAGACAAAGTGTCCCCTGTTGTGGTGTTTTTCAAACCAATGGCTGCAGCAATTTCTCCTGAGTATACTTCTTCAACATCTTCACGATGATTGGCATGGAGACGTACAATACGACCAATACGTTCTCTGTCTCCGGTGCGCGCATTTAAGACGTAACTTCCAGCTTTGAGAACTCCTGAGTACACGCGAAAAAATGCGAGCTTTCCGACAAATGGATCAGTCGCGATCTTGAAAGCAAGGGCTGTAAATGGATCATTATCATTTGCTTTGATTTCGATTACTTTTTCTTCATCATCTGGATCATGTGCAGAGATAACCGGCATGTCGAGAGGATTTGGTAAATAATGCACGACAGAATCAAGCATAAATTGCACCCCAATATTTGCAAGCGCACTTCCACATAATACGGGATATATTTCGTCTCTCAAAACAAGCGCGCGAATGCCTGTACGAATTTGTTCAATGCTCAAATCATTTTTTTCCAAATAGGTATTCATGAGTTCGTCATTGGCTTCTGCAACTTTTTCCAAAAGTTCTTTGCGATATGTTTCAACTTTTTCTTTCAGATCTTCTGGAATCGGTATCTCGATAATATTGATACCATGATCTCCTTCAAATCTGTATGCTTTCCGTTCAATAATATCCACCAATCCACTAAATGTAGATTCCGCACCAATAGCAAGTTGTATTGCACATGCATTTGAAGACAGACGTTCTTTGATAGAATTTAAGCTCATGTAAAAATCTGCACCCATCTTATCCATTTTGTTGATAAAACATACGCGAGGCACGTGATATTTGTCTGCTTGTTTCCATACGGTTTCCGATTGAGGTTCGACGCCCTGTGAACCATCAAAAACTGCAACAGCACCATCGAGTACGCGCAGTGAACGCTCTACTTCTACGGTAAAATCTACGTGACCTGGAGTGTCAATAATATTAATGCGATGATCTTTCCAAAAACAGGTAGTCGCCGCGCTCGTAATAGTGATACCGCGTTCTTTTTCTTGCTCCATCCAATCCATTTCAGCGGCGCCTTCGTGTACTTCTCCAATTTTGTGTTTTTTACCTGTGTAAAACAACACGCGTTCGGTTGTCGTGGTTTTTCCTGCATCAATATGCGCCATGATACCGATGTTGCGCACGCGTTCTAGTGGATAATCTCGAGACATACGATATATAAATGATGAATGATGAATGTAAAATGATGAATGGTAAATCCGTAAGCTTTATGAAACGAAGCGTGCAAAATGCGCAAACGCTTTGTTCGCATCTGCCATACGGTGTACGTCTTCTTTTTTGCGCAATGATCCGCCTGTTCCATCGAGAATATCAGAAAGTTCTTGAGCCAATTTTTCTTGCATTCTCACACCTTTGCGAGCCTCTAGTGCTCCAACAATCCAGCGAAACGCAAGCGCATTCTGGCGATAGCCCATCACCGGCATTGGTACTTGGTAGTTTGCACCGCCGACGCGTCGTGAACGAACTTCTACTTGTGGACGTACTGCTTCAATCGCTTGTTCAAACAATTTCAATGCATCGCCTTTTCTTTTTTCTGCGAGTATTTTTAATCCTTCATACACCACATGTTGTGCAACTGATTTTTTGCCGTCTTTCATGACGAAATTGATAAATTTTGCCAAGAGTTCACTCCGGTACATTGGATCTGGAGCAATAACTCGTTTTGGTGTTCTACTTCCTCGTGACATACATGAGTAAATTTTTAATTTCGAATTTAAAATTTCGAAATAATAATTATAGCTAAATTTTTAAGTGTGTGAATATTTGGTGTTTGATAGATTTTGAAATTATGAAGTTAAAAATTATTTAAAAATTTAAAATTTCAAATTCAAAATTCTACTTCTTTGGTCTCTTTGCTCCGTACAATGACCGACCTTTTCGACGTGCTTCAACGCCTTGCGTGTCATACACGCCGCGTACAATATGATAACGCACACCTGGCAAGTCTTTTACGCGACCGCCACGGATAAGTACGATTGAGTGTTCTTGTAAATTATGTCCTTCACCGGGAATATATGCGATAACTTCAGTGCCATTGGACAAACGAACTTTTGCTACTTTACGCAAAGCTGAGTTTGGTTTCTTTGGCGTAGTTGTGTACACCTTGGTACATACTCCGCGTTTAAAAGGAGCTCCGTTTCGCAAAAGTGTTTTTTTGCGATGCAAACTGTCAAAGGTAAACTGCAAAACTGGTGATTTTGATTTGACCACCTTATTGCTTCTACCCTTGCGCAACAACTGATTCATGGTTGGCATAAATTATATACGAAATACGAAATATACGAAATTACGAACATCCACGTAGTACATTTCGTACTTTCGTAGTTTTCGTATTTCGCACATCCCTCTGAATAATGAATTAAAAAAATAAAATCGTCCTTACGAAGGACGAACGAAATGATATGTGTACAAAACGACATAACATTCCGAACGTCTCTCCCAAGAGGGAGACCATTCTTCGCCTTAGGCGAATACTCCGTTCAGGTGTAATGGCGCTATAGTACTACAAGGTATTTTTTTTGTCAAGGATGCTAAGTTAGTCAACTTACAAAAGTCCCACTCCCCCGGTAAACCATTCAGTCAAAAATCCAATAATAGGAGAGATAAAACGAAACAAAAAGAAAATAAAAAATATTAGAATAAATAAGCTATACTGCTCCAAAAACTTCCGTACGTTCCACATAGAATCTGGCAATATGGCATATAGTACTTTTGATCCGTCCAGTGGAGGAATAGGTACTAGATTGAACACGGCGAGTAGCACATTGGCATACACCACTATATACAAAAAACTCAAAAAGTTTGCCAAAAACTGAGAAGAAACGGGAACAAATCGGATAATGGTCCCAAAAACCACAGCAATCAACAAATTGGATAACGGCCCCGCAACGGCTACAGCAGCAGGACCCCATTTTTGATTGCGCAAATTATATGGATTGTATGGCACTGGTTTGGCGTATGCAAACAAAAAATAACTACCCGTCACAAGCCCCATGACAAGCATCATAAGCGGGAGCAAAATAGTTCCAAATTTATCTACATGAGCGCGCGGGTCAAGCGTCAGTCTCCCGGCATATCGAGCGGTTGGATCTCCCAGTTGATCTGCCATCCATCCATGCGCGTACTCATGCATAATGGCTGACGGAATAATAACAAGAAGAAAGAATATAAATGATAGAAATTCCATAGTATAAAAATTTCCTAAGATAACTAAGTTCGCTAAGTAGCTAAGTTGCAATGTGCGCTATTAACTTAAACTTAGACTGACAATTGACAAATTAATATAACTAGTGTACTATATGCATCGTTATATCACAAGTGGAAAACACTATATAATTTAGTCAACTTAGAAAATTTAGATACTTAGCTAACTTAGAAAACTATGTCAAAATGTGAATTGTGCAAAAAGGGTTCTCAGAAAAGCGCAAGCCGTAGCCATTCAAAAGTAAAGACGATCAAACGTCAAAATGTAAATTTGCAAAAGATGGATGGCAAACTGATATGCAGCTCATGCCGCAGAACATCGGCAAAAAAGATGCTCCTTGCAACAGCCTAACACACTATAAAAAATTGACCGTCATAAACGGTCTTTTTTTGTTACATACAAAAAATCCCCTGAACACAAGGGATTTTTGTAGATCCTGTTACGGCACAATATCTCTACCCCTACATACGTAGGTGGGTGGCCGCACGTATAGCCCACGGGCTATACAAATGTTGGCTTCCCATGATAGAAAAATTGTCGAATAGGATATGTTGCCGTTTGGTACAGGATCGATAGTTAGTATAAACATGAGCTATATAAATGTCAACAAAATAAAACAATATTTTGCTACTTCAACTCCTCCGTTCCTGACTCCATGTTCGCCGCATGAGGGGCAACCAAAACTGTGTCTAAACTAAAGCCTTGTCCTCCTGCCTCATCGCGTAAAACATTCTCAAAAAAATTTACAAACTCTGTGCGTGCATCTTCTTTCTGTGCATGCCGGGTATTTTCCCATGCAGCTAATTTTTTTCTCGCTTCTCCAATTAGTTTTCTTAATCTCTGTAAACTTTTATACTCGCTATCTTGCTGATAACGCCCTTCAACTATGCCATGTTTGATTTTTATTTTATTTTCTTTTTCATCTATCAAAATCAGCAGATTATCTATTTGATCGCCATAACTGTCTTCAGAAACAAATGTAGCCTCCAACTCAGATGCGATTAATGGAAAATGTTTATTTTCCAATTCACGTTGTTGTATCCCTCTCTTTGTATCATCCAAACCCTCTTCCTGTGGTGGCACCACAAACAAATTGTGTCTTCTTGTGGGTGTTTGTTTCTCGTGATATGGAACAGCCATTTCTCTAGATTCTTTAGGCATAAAAAAATATTAAAAATAAACTAAATTGAGTATGACATACTCGGTCTATTTTTGTCAAAAAACATTAGTCCTCATTTTAAAAAACAAAATATTTTATGACCCTAGTCTTAATCTATAATCTTTCACATAAATACCTACGTCGAATCCCCGGGGCTCCAGGTCCGGGGTTCGAGGTGTTGGTGAATCAGCTACGACGGTAGGGCGTCGTGTCGACGCACATCGCGACGATACGTGCCGCGCTTGCGTGGCCCGACGCATGGTTCGGCGACTGCTGCGAGCAATCACCATCCTCCTCGAAAGACCTCCACGTCTTAAGAGGCATAGGCCCTCCTCCGACAGGATGCAGCCCCGTGCACGTCCCTGTGTACTGGACGTTCACTCCGTGCAGGAGCACCCACTCAAGGTGAGCGTTCCACCACAGCCACACTTTATCGTGATGTTCACAAATCACCCCCTTTTTTGTCTGAGCACCTCGCCACTATCCACTTTACATCACGTAACACGCCACACATATCACATATCAAATAAAAATTTGCTACGTGTTACGTGCTATGTGATATGTGTTACGTGATACGTGTAAATGGATTTTGGCGAGGGGCAGTGCTTTTCCTGGGGCCCCTCTTGGACGCCCGCCTCACGCGGGCACGAGTAAGACCGGCTCGTCTTCCGCGAGTTCGATCTCCATCGTACCGGCGCAGGACGGAATGACCAAGAAACGGGCCCCATTCGGGGCAACGACGACACGACGCATGTGAACCTCCACCAGCATCAGCTGGCGAAGTCTCTCCTATACGGAGAGAACCTGTCGCCCCAGACCACCTCAGTCCGGGCAGGCTGTATATCACTATTATTCTCCCCCTACAAGGGGGAGGAATAGTAATAGACAGCCAACCCAGACACGTATGATCCGGATAAATTGCACTGCCAAAAATTCTTAAAGCTTACGAAGCTGAAAAGGCTCACAAAACTTACTGCCATACAGTATTAATGTAGTAAGCGTTGCAAGCATTCTCTGCCTCGTAAGCATTATTTTAAAGAACAGTCCTTTCCGCGCGAGAGTGTAGCTACTCCCTCTCGCGCAGTTGTATACTCACTTGCCCTTTTTGGGAGGCCCCTCTTTCGAGGCAGCACGACGACCAGGTCGTCGGTCATGCTTGTGCCATCCACACTCGGGGCAAGTATCTCGGCTAGCCTTGAACTTTCGCCCGCACTGCGGGCATTCACGCAAGTCTCTCTCGCCCATCCAGATACCTCCTTATATTTTGACGGGCAGATAAAGAATATTTTCCTCATATCTGGCCACCAATTTCTTTTTCAATTTTTTCAAAATAAAACCCCGCCTATTCTAGCGGGGTGTATATACTCTCTATGATGTTTATGCGTCTCTTCCATCGCCATAATCATCTTCTTCAAGTCCTTCCTCATCATCTGTCTTCAAATCTGTGTCACTATCTACATCTTCCAAATCATCATCGTCTGCTATAGAGTATACCACCCCGTTTGCGGGTACGTATGCTGGTACAAACTTACGTACGCAAATACGGACCGTCCAACGGAGGTTCTTGACAATGAGATTGAAAATTTGTATTGACAATTTCATAGGGATTTATAACACTGCGTATAACTTTACCAATCATTCTCTACATGGTCAAGGGAACTTATCCACAATTTTGGCTAATTCTACAATAAACGATGTGGACATAAAAAATTGTTTAAAAAAACTATACTCTTGACTTTTGTCTTATGTATAGTATAATTGTGGCCATAAATTAGATATAAATATTTCATATATGAAATTTGAAGGAATTTACGAAAAAACAATTCTCATTGTAAAACCAGACGGAGTCCAAAGAGGCCTTGTGGGCGAAGTCTTGAAACGCCTTGAAATGAAAGGACTCAAAGTTGTCGGGCTCAAAATGATGCAACTCGATGAAGATAAACTCCGCGAACACTATGCACATCATGTAGAAAAACCATTCTATCCTGGACTTGAAAAATTTATGAAATCCAGTCCCGTCGTTGCTATATGCGCAGAAGGGAAAAGTGCAGTTGATGCAGTACGACTCATTGCCGGCGTTACCCACGCGGCCAAAGCAGACGGTGGTACGATTCGCGGTGACCTCGCTATGGGCATGTGCAATGTCGTGCATTGTTCAGATAGTCTGGAAACTGCGCAGGCAGAAGTAAAAAGATTTTTTGATGATGATGAAATATTTGATTATGACAAGACTGAATATCTGCATGTGTACATGGATGATGAACGAAATTAATCTCTCTCATTGCAAAAATAAAAAACCCTCATTTCGAGGGTTTTTGTTTTTACAAAGTTACTATCACATCATCACAATTCATCCAAACTCTTCAAAAAACTTCTCTTTGGTTTGTCATCGTCAAGTGCTTCGTAGCTAATGTCATCAACGTCATCTGATGGATCATCAAATACTGACCCTTCGTCATTTTCGTACGTGTGTTCATCAAATAAATCGCGATCAAGTTCTTCAATAAACATAGATGGCCCTTGGAGCATGCTCGCAGACCATCCCATAAGCGGATATGACATGTACAAAAACTTTCGTGCGCGTGTAACGGCGACATAAAATAAACGACGTTCTTCTTCAACCCCATTTTCTTCGCGCATTGCCCGGTCATTCGGGAATTGTCCTGCTGACAAATTGATAATAAATACCGCATCCCATTCAAGTCCTTTTGCTTGATGAATAGTTGAAAGTACCAGTCGTTCTTCTTTACCTTCACTGCTGTCACTTTTAACATGAGTTCGTGCATAACTTTCCTGCATGCTGGATTCTGCCAAGAATTGTGATAAATCTTTTTGACGCTCAGCAAATGCAGCGAGCTGTTTGATATCATCCATCCGTTCACGCGAATCAGGATATTCTGCTTCGAGATAATCAACGTATTTTGAATCAAGCAAAGCATGGATAAGTTCTCCGGGCTTCCCTTGTGTATCAGCAAGTTTTTTCCATATCTGAAGAAAATCATTCCAACCTACTTGCCCCCGCACTGATAACTCTGCGCCCAAATGTTGTATTTCCTCTATTCCAAATGATGCTGAAGTGCTTGAGTGCTGAAATGCTTGAGTGATTTTCTGAGCGCCGGCTGGTCCAATCCCCACTTGCATATTCAAAATTCTGCTCCACGCAATCACGTCTGATTTGTTTGCATAAATCCTCAAAAATGCCAAAATATCTTTCACATGAGCACGTTCAAAAAAACGTGTCCCGCCACGATAGTCATACGGAATATCTCGCTTTACCAATTCCATTTCAAGGGCTTGGGAATGAAAGGCCGCACGAAATAAGATCGCGATCTTATTGAGCGGAATTCCTTCACTGTGCAATTCCAAAATTCTTTCGACAATAGATTGACCTTCTTCTGATGCGTCTGAAAAAGAATATACTTCTGGCTTCACGAGCGGATCAATAACGCTCTTCAACTCTTTTTTATATTGCGATTTGTTTTGCGCGATAATATCATTTGCCAAGTTTAAAATATTTGGCGTAGAACGATAATTTGTCTCAAGACGAAATATGTGTGCATCTGGATAATCACGTTCAAAATCCAAAATATGTTGGATATCTGCTGCGCGGAATGAATAAATACTTTGTGCGTCGTCTCCTACCACCAGCACGTTCCGGTGCTTGGACCCAAACAATTTTATTATGGAAGCCTGAATTTTATTGGTATCCTGATATTCATCTACCAAAATATATTTAAATTGTTCTGCAAACTTTTCTCTTACGTGTGAAAATTTCAGGAGTAATAAATATAAATTTACGAGCAGGTCATCGAAGTCCATGGCGTTTGCTTGCACTTTTCGCTTACCATAATCCTCCGCAATGCGAATAATTATCTCAGACAGTTCGAGCCAATGCGGATGTTTACGGTCAAGCACATCCTCTATCGTAGTCTCGGCATTGCGTGCAAAGCTCACGATAGAATGAATCACGGCAGGTGATGGAAATCTGCGCTGTTTTCTATCAATCCCCTCTTGCTTGATACAAAGTTTCATTAAATCGAGGCTATCTTCTGAATCGAGAATAGTGAAATTATTTTCATAGCCCAGCAACTTGGCGTACTGTCTCAAAATCCGGTATGCGATGTGATGGTATGTTCCTGACCACGGCAAATGAATATTTCCCTTTGTGAGCAAAGCTACACGATCTTTCATTTCTTGCGCTGCTTTATTGGTAAACGTAACAAGCAAAATATTTTTTGAGTCAATTCCTTTTTCAAGTAAATACGCTACACGATACGTAATCGTACGTGTCTTCCCACTC
Source organism: Candidatus Magasanikiibacteriota bacterium (assembly GCA_041665025.1). Taxonomy (GTDB): domain Bacteria; phylum Patescibacteriota; class Patescibacteriia; order Magasanikbacterales; family UBA922; genus JBAYJP01. Next base: position 9,831 of record JBAYJP010000009.1, read on the forward strand.
CCCGCTCCCGCCAATACTAAACAAGGGCCGTCGCCGTGCTCTACCACATCCACCTGTTCTGTGTTTAATTCTTTTGCAAAATCTATCATACAATAATAATCAAGAAACAAGATACAAATAATTTCCAATTATCAAATCCCAAATTTAAGATATTGGCTATTGAAATTTGAAGTTTATTTATTTCTTGTATCTTGGTTATTGCCATATGATAGCACACCTTGATTTTTCCTACAAAACCCGCTATAGTAGGCCATATTTATATATCCGTAAATCAGGATTATCCGTAATCCGTAAGTATGTTTTTCGAACTTACACACAAGGACAAAAATTCCCGAGCACGAACCGGAATTATACACACCGATCATGGCGACATAGAAACGCCTATTTTTATGCCTGTGGGTACGCAAGCAACAGTCAAGACAATAGACTGCGAAGACTTACAAAAGCTCGATGCCCAAATTATTTTGGGAAATACCTACCACCTTCATTTACGTCCGGGAGAAGATTTAATACATGAACTTGGCGGTTTGCACAAATTTATGAATTGGGACCGGCCGATACTCACAGACTCGGGTGGATTCCAGGTTTTTTCGCTTGGACTACAAAAAGATAAAAAGATTGAAAGATTGAAAGATTACGAAAATAATATAAAAACTCAACAAAGTAACAATGAAAAACTTGTCAAAATAGATGATGATGGTGTTACATTTAGATCCCACATTGATGGAAGTGCCCATCGCTTTACCCCAGAAAATGCAATCGAAACTCAACACAAAATCGGAGCAGATATTATCATGGCCTTTGATGAATGTACACCTGACACAGCTCCGGAAACCTATGTTAAAGAAGCTATGGAACGCACACACCGCTGGGCAAGAAGATGTCTGGATTATCACAAAGAAAAAATTCGAAATTCAAAATTCGAAATTCGAAATTATTTATTTGGTATAATTCAGGGTTCAAACTACAAACACCTGCGCGAAGAATCTGCAAAATTTATTTCCTCTCTCGACTTCGACGGCATTGCCATCGGTGGTGAATCAGTTGGTTATAACATGGTGGCCACAAAAAATATTTTAGATTGGGTCTACCCATATCTACCCGAAAATAAACCCCATTATGCCATGGGAGTTGGACTTGATCCTGCCGATCTACTTAACGTTGTAGAAGGTGGTATAGATATGTTTGATTGTGTGGCGCCAACTCGCCTTGCACGGCATGGTATGGTTTATGTATCACCAGGTATACTCTCCCCTCTTAGGGGAGAGGCAGAGAGGGGTTACAAAAAAAATAGATTGAACATAAAAAATGCTATTTTTGCAAAAGACACAAACCCTATTGATAACACATGTACCTGTTCAACGTGTCAGAATTATTCTCGCGCATACATCCACCATTTATTTGATGCTGATGAAATTACCGGCATGCGTTTAACGACCATTCACAATATTCATTTCATGTTGAATCTCATGAAAGAAACGCGCGAAGCAATACAGGTAGATAAATTCCAAAAATTAAAAGAAAAATGGAAAGCCTAAGAGGAAGATAATTGTAAATCAAAACTCAAATCTCAAAAATCAAAACAAAAACTTAAAACTAAAATTTTCTTTACGGTTTTGAAATTTGAGATATACATTTGAGTTTTGACCTTTGAGTTTTTAATTTAGGTATATTATTTAAATAAAATTTAAACATGTCAAACGTTAAGACAATACTATCGGGCCAGAAACCTTATCGTATAAAGCAAATCTATACTGCCTGGTTTGATCCTACAATGCAAAGTTATGATGAGATAACTACACTTCCCAAAGATCTGCGTGAAAAACTGCAAAACATTCCTTGGCTTTCTGTTTTACTTGAAACAATACAAGAAAGTAAGATAGACGAGACAAAAAAAGCATTACTAAAATTGGATGACGGAGAAATAATAGAAACCGTTCTCATGAAACGATCGAGTAAAAAAATAGATGACGAGGATGAAAGTAGGTATACGGTGTGTATATCAACACAAGTGGGCTGTCCTATGGGATGCGCATTTTGTTCTACAGGCGCAATGGGATTTAAACGAAATTTGACTGCGCAAGAAATTATTGACCAAGTTAGATTTTGGCAAAGATACATATATGAACATGAGGCTGACGACGCACGTATTGGCAATATTGTACTTATGGGACAAGGAGAGCCATTACTGAATTACGATAATGTAAAAGAAGCATTATCTATTTTCCTCGCGTACACAGACATTGGTCCACGCAAAATCACTCTATCAACCGTGGGGGTTCCCGACATGATGGATAAAATGATTGCAGATCAAAATTTTCCACCGGTCCGCTTTGCATTGTCTCTCCATAGCGCTATAGAGGAAACGCGAGAACAGATAATTCGTTCACACAAAAAAGGATTTCTAGATTTTATTATTGAGTGGTCAAAAAAATATCACGAACGTTTTGGCACACGCACTCATTTTATCGGGCTTGAATATACTCTTTTGGAAGATATAAACGATGATGAAAAGCACATCAAAGCACTGATTACGCTTGCGTCTCAACTCGGCAGAATTCGCATAAACCTTATACCTTACAATGATAGTGATACGAGCACATCGTTTACCGCGTCACCACAAGAAACAATTAAATACTGGCATGACAGACTTATCAAAGCTGGGTTTACCGCCACCATCCGCCATTCTCAAGGACAAGATATTGCGGCGGCGTGTGGACAATTGCGGAATTCACTTAAGCACTAAAGCACTTTAACACTCTAGCACAAAAATATCGTAATATCTCAATATCATAATATTTTATCAACTATGAAAACACGATACCTCGACCTTATTACAACAGTCTTCGCCGTCGTATTAATTCTCTCGAACATCACCAGCACCAAAATTGTATCGCTCACAAACTGGCTAAATTTTGACGGCGGAACGATTTTATTCCCACTTGCGTACATTTTCGGAGATATTTTGACTGAGGTATATGGGTATGCGCGAGCACGCAGAGTCATCTGGATAGGTTTTCTCATGAATGTAGTCATGGTAACCGTGTTTTGGATTGTAGGAAAACTTCCTGCTTCGGCAGAATGGGGAATGCAGTCGTCCTATGATGCAATCCTTGGTATTGTACCTCGAATAGTTTTAGGAAGTCTTGCTGCATATCTTATTGGTGAATTTACAAACAGTTTCATTCTGGCAAAATTAAAAATCAAAACTCAGGGAAAACTACTGTGGTTACGCGCGCTTGGTTCTACCATAATTGGACAATTTCTCGATACTACAATATTTTTGTCAATCGCGTTTGTTGGTGTACTGCCGTGGAATTTACTCTGGACCATTTGGCTTACCAATTATATATTCAAAATTCTTGTGGAAGTCTTACTCTTACCAATCACCTATCGTGTCGTCGCAATTTTGAAAAAGAAAGAAGAAATGGATGCATGTGATACAGACACAAACTTTAATCCTATCAAAATGGAACGCGAATCAAACTAATCTAACGAATTATAATGAATTCGTTCAAATTCGTTTAATTCGTTACATTCGCGTTCTATTACTTCATATGCTACACATAACTATTATTTCCATAGGAAAACTCAAAGAACAGTATTGGAAAGACGCGGAAAAAGAATATCTCAAGCGTCTTTCTGCTTTTGCAAAAGTTGAAATAAAAGAATTGAAAGAAGAATCATTCACTGAAAAAGATAATGTTGAAATAATAAAAGAAAAAGAAGCAAAAAAAATTTTATCCGCCGTAGCTTCAGCAAAGGCGGGTATAGATGCTCTGCCAAAAGATAGTTATATTGTGGTATTAGATAAAGAAGGTAAACAATTTTCTTCAGAAGAGCTAAGTAAACACATCAGCACAACAACAGAACAACACCACAACATCACTATAATTATTGGCGGACCACTTGGCCTACATAATTCAATTCTAAACCTTGCAAAAGAATCTTGGTCCCTATCAAAAATGACGTTCACGCACCAGATGACACGAATAATACTCCTCGAACAACTCTACCGAGGATTCATGATAAAGGAAAATAGGAAATACCATTATTAAATTAAATAAAATCCGTTCGTATCATATGAACGGATTTTTGTTATATGTTATATGTTATGTGCTACGTGTTATGTGATCAACATCACATCTCCAAAACTATAAAATCTGTATCTTTCTTCTACAGCCCGTTGATAACAACGTAGCATAAACTCGCGGTCTCCTGCAAATGCACTCACTAACATAAGAAGTGTAGACTTTGGCAAATGAAAATTGGTTATCATTGAGTCGACAATCTTGAATTCAAAGCCACGGGCGATGAAAATATTAATATCACCCGAATATGCGCGCACATGCTCGTCCTCTGTTCCCTTTTCCCTATTTCCCCAACACGCAATCCCTTCCAATGTCCGCACAGTTGTCGTCCCAACTGCAATCACACGCCGCCCCTCTTTCTTTGCACTATTAATCTTTTCTGCGTTTTCTTCGGTCAATTCCACCCATTCGCTATGCATAGTATGATCTTCCACTCGTTCGGATTTGACTGGAAGAAATGTTCCTAAACCAACATGTAGAGTAACTTCGGCAAATTCAATTCCTTTTTCTTTTAACTTTTCTATGAGCTCTGGCGTAAAATGAAAGCCTGCAGTTGGCGCAGCGACTGATCCTTCATGCTGAGCATAGACTGTTTGATACAATTCAAACTCATGCGGTTCATCTTTTACGTACGGAGGCACGGGGATGTGGCCATATTTGTTTGCTTTCAAGCGAACTGTTTCCACGTCATCTTCAAATTCAACTAAAATATCTCCTGTCTTTTCTTTCACCACAATTTCACAACAAAAATCTGGCGCGAACCGCACACGCATCCCTGGCTTTACGCGCCGGCCTGGCTTTGCCAATACTTTCCAAACACCTTCATTTTCCATCGGACGAACCAAAAATATCTCAACTTCTTGTTGTCTCAAGAGCGGTCTGTCTGGCACCCCATCATGATTTATATCAAAATCCTCTGCCTCAAGACGACCAAATAACCGCGCTTTGAAAACTTTTGAATTATTCCAAACCACCAAATCCCCTTTTTGTAGATAATCTACAATATCATAAAAATGACGACCTTCCGTCGTCTTTTTTGCTCGGTCAACCACCATAAGACGCGAGTGATCGCGAGGGGTTATGGGATGCTGAGCGATTAATTCTGTGGGTAAATTATAGTCGAAATCAGAAGTCAACATAATTATTCTAATTGTTCTAATTATACTAATTATTCTAAACAAATCCTAAATTAGTCATTGGAAATTATTTAGGTCAATTAGAATAATTAGTATAATTTATCTCAGATATTTATTTACATTCTGGTTGTGTTCTTCCAATGTCTTTCCATACTTCACTTCTCCTTCTGGTGTTGTCATAAAATACCAATACTCATTTTTTTCAGGATACATAGCGGCCATAATTGCGTCTAAACTTGGATTGGAAATTGGCCCGGGTGGCAAACCAGGGTACTTGTATGTATTCCACGCTGATAATGAATCACGATCTTCCGACGTAGTAAATACATTACCTTTTTTATTTACTGCGTAGTGTACAGTGGAATCCGCCTGCAATGCCCAATTTATATCAAGCCTCCGCCAAAATAAATCAGAAACAATTTTTCGATCTTCTGAAGAACGAACTTCCCTTTCAATGATGCTTGCCATGGTTAAAATCTCATGCACCGTATGTCCACTTTTTTCAATATCTGCATACATCTGCTCGGTAAATTGGGAATCACGCTCCTCAATAAGTTTGAGCAAAATATCTTTTGCTGTCGCACTTTTAAAAACTCGATACGTATCAGGAGCCAAATATCCTTCATAACTTACAAACCATGATTTGTCTTTCAACACCCTAAAAGGGGGATTGTATATGTCAGTAAGAATTTCTTTCGGCAAAGATCGAGTCAGTGACAAATCAACTCCAACGGGCGGCATGTAGTTATCAAAATTATCTTCCTCCATAACGCCTTCATTTTTCAGATATTCCGCAACATCTCGCAAATCCCAACCAGGAATAATCGTGATAGTTCGTTCGCTAGCGGCCGGTCGGGATAAAGCAACGACCACGCGTGCTAACGTTATTGGTTTTTCAACTTGAAACTCGCCTTGCCTAATTTGACGGTCAATTCCTTTGACGCGGGCATACAATTTAAAAAACATCGCACTGCGCACTATGTGTTCTTGCTCCAACCTTTTGGCGAGAGAATCTACGGGCTCATTTTCTTGTATAGAGAACGATACGAAATCACTAAACTGCGCTTGAGCCGTATACATTTCTGTATACAAAAACCAAGCACCTACTAAAATGCAAGTAAACAAAGAAAAAAAAGCTAATCTAGTAAAAAAAATTTTATTCTTCATTATTTTTAAAAATTATTCTAATTAACCTAATTGTTCTAAATAAGCCCAAAACTAAAATTCCATACTGTAAATTTTTAGGTCAATTAGTATAATTAGAATAATTAGTATAATT
>JBAYJP010000010.1:0-2999 GCA_041665025.1 Candidatus Magasanikiibacteriota bacterium
GATGTCTTTCAATTTATACGCTACGTCAGGAAGGAACGGCATTACCACAAGCGCGATGATCGCGTAACTGATAAATGATTGCAATTCTTGCCGGGAAATTCCTGCAACAATTTTGCTTGTTTTTGACTTCAACGACAGAATAAGCATAACAATAACAAAAAGTGCTACAAGTATATGTAGTGGTATGATGTCGAGAATAACCAGTAGTCCCATGAGAAACGTAGCGATGACTGACAACTCGCTGGTCAACCCAAAATCATGTGTTGTCGAAGAAGCCACTACATAGTAAGAGATAAGTAGAATCAAAAAGGCGCTAGCGATAACAAGCGCGAGGGATGAAAAATTGTGTGTAAATAATATACCTGCCATCGCACCAATCAAAGCAATCATTGAGTAGGTACGAATACCTCCAATACCGCCTGCTCCTTGCTTACTGCTTTCACGTTCCAAACCGATAGTTGCACCGAAAATGAGAGACAAAATAATTTTTGAAAACAATCCGATAAACATATTATGTTAATAAAAAGTATGAATGCAAAATTAATTTTCTTCTATTTCAAAAAAATTATATCACAGATACTGCCCTGATACAATATTTTAAACAAAAAACTGCCTTACACGCAGTAGTTTGGCATCTTCTTTATATATTATTGTCACCGTCTCGCAATATGATCTGACTGCCAATTTAAATTAATCTATAAAAAAATTCCCTCACCTTGGTAGATTTTTCATATTGCCTTTTGCTGGGTGAAAATCACGGTCGGCAAGCCATCGGCTATCACTGTGGTGTGATCAAAATCATGCAGTGAAGACATAATCGTCTCATAGCTATAGGTAAAACTTCTATAATACGGCGTCTGAGCATAGCGTAGACCTATCATGCTATAACCATTACGCGCAGGATCCTGAGCAATGAACACCTGTCGTTTATCATCAAAACCTATCAATACGATCACATGATAGGGAGAATTTCTGAGCCAAGTATTTGAATCTTTGAATAAATCAACGCCGTAATGCAGAGATATAACCGGATGGTTGTCCTCAAGTTGCTGTTTTATTTCTTCCAGTGTTGGTGCTCTCACAATCGTCGCTTGGAACGACGCTTTGTCTTGTATTGTTTGAAGAATTTCTTCAGCATTCGTATCTTGATTGTATCCAAATACCAGATTTTCCCAAGTAAATAGCGATGATAAATATGCGCGGGCTTTTGTAATACTCACTGACGTATTTCCTAAATAATACTGATCTACCATCATAATGCTTGCTTCTTCACATGCTTCACTCCAAGGTCTCACCCATCGTTTGAGAGGCGTTTGAGATACATACGGCACAGGAATTCGAACAAGGATCTGGGAATCAACGATAGTTGGTAGACTGAAAAAGATCAGACACAGCATAGATATACACACAATTTGTTTCATATACTTTTAGTATAAACTTCTCTTCATATAACGTAAAAAAAGTCAATACGACAGTAAAATGAAAAAATAAAACAAATACTTATACACCTCTTGTGCACCTATATCAATTTCTTGCTATTGACGTCTCAATAATATAAAAACATACTAACATAGTTAAACAAGTATTTAATTGTTATATATATGTTAAGTGAAAAGGAAATCCAAAATAATCGCAAGATATTTAGCGAAACTGACAAGAGCATGGCAGCAGCATTCAAGGTATTGAGCGATGTGAATAGATTTAGAATTTTCCGCATTCTGGCCCAACAACCCAAAATCTCTATTAGCAGTATCGCGCGTATTCTAAACATTTCCCTCCCCTTGGCCTCACAGCATGTGAAAATACTAACCCATGCCAAACTCCTGCAAAAAGAAAAAAATGGAAAGAAAGTGTATCCAAGACTTGAATATGCAAATCCATTTGTCCAAGCTGTGGTCAAAACAATTCAAGAAGCGCTCACCGCAGCAGCATAGTTTTTCAACCGAATCCTGTCATATGAACAAGAAACCATATCCATCACCTATTTTCCCCATTGAAGACATCCGGGGTATATATTATAGAGTATTATTATAATAATTTAGAAACAGTTCTTTAATTTTTAACATTTTACGTCCTGTCTAGTGCATCTAAGGCAATAATTCGTAAAACAACGCATAATAATCGCAAAAAAATAAATATTTATTTATACCTATATCTGTACAAGTATGGATACTAATTCAGAAGATAAAAATAATAAAGAAAAATTATTTGAAAAGTATTATAAAATGGGGCGACAAATGGTTGAGGATGACTCAAAAAATGAGTCACAGAATGAAAATCCTAATAAAGACATGGAGGCAAGTAGTTAGTACGTTTTCAATATATTATTCAACTAAGACAAATTATATGAAAATGACAGCAGACCCAAGCGATAAAAAAATAGTTGAGGAAGTTAAAGAAACAGTTAGACACGAGACGCATGAAGCAGCAAAAAAAGGAGTTGCTGATGCCAAAAAAGAAGTAGCAGCCGAAGAAGAAATAAAGAAATAAACTATATTCCTAATCTAAAATCATATGTTATGGACAATCGCTATTATACTACTTGTTCTGTGGCTACTTGGCCTTATTACTTCATATACACTTGGCGGCTTCATCCACATTCTATTGGTGATCGCTATCGTTGTAGTGATCATACGATTGATCAAGGGGCAAAAAGTAGTGTAAAAACAAACACAAACACACCAACTCTGCAGTCTATGGCATGATATCAGCCATACGGACAGTGGGATAATAAAACTAAAACGACTCACATGCTTGTGGAGTCGTTTTTTAACTTTTTGGAATCCATGAGCATTTCATATGCTTCATGTGGTGTCATGTCCAGTTTTATTTTTTGTCTAATCGTTTTAGACATAACATTGCGTAAAATTTTAGTAATATATTTGAGGTTCATCCTGAGGTTCAGTATTTCCCGCATTGGTGAAAGATCGCCCATCTGGTGTCTTGCATTGTGGCGGATTTGATTTCAATATAGGAAATCCTGCAGTAATGCAGTCAGA